>CAMLLD010000044.1 GCA_946480785.1 uncultured Blastocatellia bacterium
TCGACCACGCCTTCGACGATCACGTCGCCGCCGAGTGACATCGCACCCTGTTTTACGGTGCCGGTGATTCTGACCGAGTTGCCCACGCCGAAGACCGTGCTGTCAGTCACGCTGTTCACAAGTACGACTTTTTCGTCGGGCGTAGTGGTGGTTGATTGTTGCGCGTAGACGGCGGTTACTAACAATAGGATCGATCCGAGTAGCACCACGATCCGCGAAACGCCGGTGAGACGTTTGCGATCGCAGGAAGGTCGTTGGTTCCACGAATTGAAAGCGGCTGGTGAGTGAAGAACAGCGGTTGACACGAGCAGCCCCCTTATTCGGTTGCGCCCGTGCGATGGTAATCGTGGATCAAGCGCGAGAGCAGCACAACGCCGGCGCCGAGGACCACCAGGACCACGGCGAACGAACCGCTTTCGTTGACGATCTTGTGGCCCACGACGCGCGAGATCACGACGAGTCCGGCGACTGCGTCGTAAACCACGCCGCCGACAAAACCTACGAGGCGAAACACGCTGCTGATTGAGCGTCCCACAACGATGAAGACGTTGTCGCGCGCGGTGGCGCTGAGTAGTCCGAAACCGGCCAGCGCAAGGATCAAGCAGATCGCGATCGCTTTACGGTGTTCGGCGGCGGTGCGAACGCCGCGCATGTCGCTGCGCGCGTGCGTCGCGATCACTTTCGGAAAATCCGCCGGGACGGGGATGTCTACATTGCCGGTGAGCGCTGCGTCGAGCTCGCAAACGAAAACACGATGCGCTCTGAGCTCGTTGCGACATTCCGTGCAGTCTTCGACGTGTTGCTCGAAGATCGCGGTGGCGACGTCGCTCAATTCACCGTCGACGTAAGCGGCGATCAGGTTCTTCTGGCAGATCTTTTGTTGGACCCTGGTCATTAAATGCCGGTGATTCCTCTGTCGACAAACTGCTGGCGCATCATTTCGCGCGCGCGGAAGAGACGGTTCTTGACGGTGCCGAGTGGGAGGCCGGTGACTTCGACAATCTCTTCGTAACTCAGATCCTGCGAGTGGCGCAGGATGATCAACTCGCGGTAGTTTGCCGGGAGGGCTCTGACTACCGATTCGATCTCGACTGTTCGTTCGCGGCGTTCGCTTTCCTGTTCGGGGCTCAGGCGCGCGCTTTCAATCGGGAGGTCGAAGCTGTCGCCTTCCGGGCCGGCGACGAGTGACTGTTCGCGGGTCGCGCTGCGGCGCAGGTGATCGACCGCGGCGTTGTGAGCGATCTTGTAGATCCAGGTCGAGAACTTGAACTCCGCGCGATAGCGTTTGAGGGAGTTGTAGACCTTGATGAAGATTTCCTGGGTCAGGTCGAGAGCCGACTCGTAGTTGCCGACCATGCGGTAGACGTAAGCCGAGATCGGGCGCTGGTAACGGCGGACGAGTTCCTCGAAGCTGCCGTCAAAACCGGTAATGGCGATAGCGACGAGTTCGCGGTCGTTCACCGCGCTCAGATCACGCGAAAACACAGGGGAAACGGAGGAGGCGGAAGCTTTCATAATACCGGGGTGTTACGTTCCGAAATCCGCGATTGTTTCAACGGGAACACCGAAGGCCCTTGTTTTAACAGCAACGCCGAAGGCGTTCGCTAATTTCAGCCCAGCGGTTGGAGTCTTCGACAACCTTGGGCGGAAACCCCAAAAAGGAGATCTAACGCCGAAGGCGTTTGCTAATTTTCAGCCCAGTGGTTGGAGTCTTCGACAACCCTGGGTGGAACCCTCAAGAGAGGAGATCCAACGCCGAAGGCGTTGGCTAAGCCGAGCGGCGGCGTAGCCAACGCTTTCAGCGTTGGAAACTTTCTCTTTTTTCGTGAACCCAGGGTTGTACCAACCCCTGGGCTGACATTGGAAAACGCCTTCGGCGTTACCACGAGCGTGACGAGCTACCACCAGCGTGACGAGCTACCACCAGCGTGACGGGCTACCAACAAGAGCGTTGACGAGTTACCAGGATAACGTGGCCAAGCCGGCGGGGGCGGCGATGGAGTCGAAGCTGAAGTCGCGGCTCGGTAATTGGAGGCCGAGGTCTTCGGCTGCAAGCGGTCGAAGATCGCCGCCCGTCGTCTCGTTGACGATCTCGCCGGCGCGTTGCTTCGTGATGCCCTCGCCGATCACCATCAACCGCCGCAACGGCAAATCACCAGCCCTCTCCGGAATGTTGCGGTCGCGATAGAACAGCAGGAACCGATAAAACTCGTCTTCAAACTCACCCTCGGCGCAATTCACGGTGCGCACGATCAACGGATGCTTGTCGCGAAAGATCACGCCCGTAAATCCCTGACTCGAACCACTGAGCAACAACGAATCTCCCGCCGCGCCGTTGCGTACGAGCCACTGCGCTTCACCCAAATGTCGCGGCAGGATCAACCCCGCGCGCCAACCCAACGACTCGAGCACCGCTTCATACTCCGCCACCACCGACTTCTTCACAGCCACTGCAAGATAACGATCTCGTCCCTGGGCATCTTTCTGCAAACGCTCGCGCGAAATCGAAAGCTCCTCGATCGGCGCGCCAAAACCACGTTCGATCTTCCATTTCAACACGTCCTGAAGTTCGGCGCCTGAGTGCGGCTGCGTCTCCATCGTGAAGACAATTGTACGCGCCGTCGTCTCAGGCAACGTCAACGACCAGCGCTTCTGCCGCATCAAGCCGGCGCCCACGGCGAGGTCTTTCAACACCGCCGCCAGTTGTGGACCATTCTGAACGTTCGGTTCGTCGAAGCTCGGTTGCAACAACGCGCGGTCGATGCTCGCAGTCGCGGCGCGTTTCAAACGACAAACGTTGCCTTTGACGCGTTCGAGTTGAACGACGGAAGCGAGATTTTCTTCGAGACCGATAGCGCTGGCTGGATACCACGGCTCGACGATGCGTGAAATCAGATTGGCCATGCGAAATCGAGGCGAGCTACCACTCGCTGTAAGGCGTACCCTCGCTGGATGTTTCGGTGGAACTACTGTGCACGTCGGTCATACCCTGTTCGCCGGTGAGCGAGTTCGGATCTTCGCCGGTCGAGATGGCCCAGTCTTTCTGGTTCGTGAACGGATCGAGCGGCACTTCGCGCATGTATCCTTCACTGACGAGCTCGTCGAGCGACTGCGGCAAGCGACCCTTGTCGGCGGCGAATTGATCGATCAGCGAGCGCATCTTGCGCAGGTCGTCGCGCAGCACCGCCTCGCGCGTGTGCATGATGGTCTTCTGATACTGCGGCAGCGTGATCGCCGCGAGGATGATGATGATCGAGATCACGATCATCAACTCGAGCAGCGTGAATCCCGCCTGCCATCTGCGTCGTGCCTGTTGCAAACTACCAGTCACTGTACTTCTCTCCATTCAACGCCGTGGCCTTCGATTTCGAGCGCACGTCGAACACGTTCTCACCGCCCCACGAATTCGAGTCAGCCGGATCGAAACTGGAACGCATTTCCCAATCAGCCTTGCCCGTCATCGGATCGATCGGCAACTTCCGCAGGTAAACTTTCTGCTTCGTCGACAACTGACCAACCTGTGTTGCAGCTATTCCCTGCTGCCCCGCTCCGGTTCCATTCGTTCGCGATATCACGTTAACGCCATTCACGAGCGTTTCGAGATCCGGCGGATAGCGGTCCGGATTATCAACGCCGAAGATCGTGCAGTCGCTGATCACGACCTGGCTGCGCGGATCGATCAAATTCTGGCCCTGTTGCGGAACGAATTGACCTCCGTTGGGATTGCTACCCGCCAGCCCGCCGCCGCCCTGTAGCGCCGCCGCTGAACAATTCATACCGACCGTGTCGCGGTGAAACTCGTCAATCGCCATGCGAATATGCCGCAGGTCGTCGCGCAGTTCCTGTTCCTTCTGTCGCCTGACGGCCACCTTCACCAGCGGCAGCACACCAAGCGTCATGATGGTCAACACCGTGACGGTGATCATCAATTCGATCAGCGAAAATCCGCGCTCGTACTTCATAAGCCTAAGCTTTCAGAAATATGCGGCGACCGGTACTTAACTCCACTCAGCCAGTCGCCGCGTTTTGTCGTCCCCTGCCCTATAACAGAGACGTCATTGTTTTACTGTTGCCGTGCCCTGAACGACCTCCGAGGTCACGTCGCGAGCGTCGGTCGCGATCAGATGCAGCGTCTCTTTTACAAACGTGAGCGCAGCATCACCTGGACCGACCGCTTCGAGATCGAGGAAGAGCAGCGGCCCCGATCCCTTGAACACGCCTTTACCGTTCAAGGAAGAGATCGAGATCATGCAGATGCCGTTCGCATCGATCTGCGGTGTGAATAACGGGGCCGTGTCCGGCGAAGAACTCAATAGCGTGCCGGCAGTCACCGCATTTACTTTCACGACCTTCGGATCGAACTTCAACGCGAGCAAAGCGACACTCAGCGGCACGTCGGAATTCAACTGCACTGCGTAACGACGTTTCTCGCCGATCTTCATCACGGCGTCGCCTTCGAGCATGCTGAGTTGCGCTACTCGACTCGCGTCCAATTTTGTATCGAGCGCTTTCGGACTCAGCGACGCGTCGGTCGCTTTCGGCAACGAGGTCAGCACCGCGGTTTGATTAGTAGCGCCGCCCGGATTCACTGTCGCAACCTGCTCCGCCGCGCGATCGCTAATCAACGACTTCGGCGCCGGAACGAAGGACGGCAGCTCTTCGACGACTGGCTTCGGTTGGACCGAAGCTGTCGCTGGCTGTGTAGTGTTGGTTGCCGGGATCGAAGCCGGTTGGGATTGCTGCGCAACCGTAATTGGAGCCGGCGGCGCAGTCGTGTTTGTGGCAGTCGTATTCGCGGCAGTCGTGTTTGGTACCGCAGCAGGCGTGTTCGCCACAGCGGTCGTGTTCGTTACTGGCGTATTCGTCGTGCTGTTGTTTTGCGCGGAGGTCTGCGTCGCGCTAACCGGCTTCGCAACTTCGACCGGCGCATCCGGCAGTTTAATCTCCGCATTGCGTGGAATCGCACGCGCTGCCGCGATCTGATCTTCACGGTCCGCCTCACGAATCATCTCCGCGAGCGAGCCCGTCGTCGGCGATTGCAACGTACCACTCGGACGCATCTCTTCGTCACGCGGCGTCACGTTCGGCGCGCGCAGCACGCGCGGCGTCACGCTGATCACGATGTCTACCTGGCGCAGATCGCGTGTCGGCGAAGTGAACAGACGGCCGAGGATCGGTATGCCGCTGAGATAAGCAATACCCTTGCGGCCGCGCGCTTCGACGTCCGTCGAAACACTCGCCAGCATCATCGTGCGATTGTTCTGAATGCGCGCCGTACCGGACATCGTGCGTTCAGTGAATGTCGGCGTCAGCGTACTCGCTCCGAGCACGTCCTTCTGCTCGATGTTCATCTTCACTTGCACGTCGAGATTCGGATAAACCTGCGGCGTGAATTTAAGCGTTAGACCAGTCGGTTCGTAGTTGATAACGGGGAAACCACCGCTCGGGAACAGCGTCCCACCTCCCGTGCCCGTGACCGGCGTTCCGGTTTGCACACCGAACGGATACGCTTGCGCGGTTTGCACCGGCACGCGCTGTCCGATACGCGCCTGCGATTCCTCACCATTGAACGCATGCACCTGAGTCGAAGCGATCAACTTCGTGTTGTCCTTGCTCATGAAAGCACGCAACGCCGACGGCGGAATCACGAGTGCCGCGGCCAGCGAAGTCGGAACACCACCAACAAGCGCGCCAAGGTTAACACCACGACCGAGATTGTTGACGACGCCATTGTCGGTCAACAAAGAGAAGCCCGGCGAACCACCGAGACCCGTATCGACCGTCGTGGCGATCTGATTACCGAACTGCAGCATGTCGTTCTTCGACACTTCGTAGATGTTGACGTCCATCACGACTTCCGCACGATCTTTATCGACGCTTTGCAGCAACTCGCCGATCAGCCGCACGTTCTCAGCCGTATCGCGCACAGTCAAACTGTTCGTCGCATCGTCAGGCACGACGATGGTTTGCGGACGGCCCACTGACGGCGGAATCGCCTGTTGCACGAGCTGGCGCGCGTCGGCCGGTTTCATGTTCGAGAGATAGAACGTGCGCAGGACGAGCTGTTGATACTGCGGCCGTCGCGCCTGGTCCGCTACGAGGATGGTGCGCCGGCTCAGCTTCTGAAAGAAGAGTCCTTCCTGAAGGAACACGTAGTCCAACGCCTGCGCGGTGGTCACGTCTTTCAGGTTGATGTCGATTTGGCGTGACTGTGTGAACGATTGCCGGTCGAAGATGACGTTGAGATTCAGTTGTTCGGCAAGACTGCGAATGAGTGCTTTGAGATCGCCGGTGTAATTGATGACGCGAAGTTGAACGTTGCTGGCTGAGACATCTGGCGTCTGGCCGTTCACCGGCGTCATGGTGCCGCTTTCGGGAACTTCGTTACCTCTCAGGCTGTAGCCATTGCTACCGTTGCTGCTACTACTAGCTGGAGCCTTCCCTTCCTTGACTGCCTGGAGGCGCAGCATTCGCTCCATCTCCGATACAGCGAGCTCGTTCACCGAGTCGTAACCATAAGCCTGGCGGAAGGCGTTGTACGCGCCCACGTAATCGCCGCGCTCGGCGAGCGATCGTCCCTGCTGCATGTACGTCTGCGAGGCGTTGAAACTCGCGCGGCGGAAGTGGAGCTGATACTCCATATTCGAGGGGTCCGCAGCCACGGCGAGGGTGTATTCCTGGGCGGCCTTGTCCCATTGCTGGGCGCGCTCGTAATCCATACCGCGTTTGAAGTTCTTGTCGCCCTTCTTGGCGAAGGCCGTCAACGGCATTGACAGGAGGCTCAGGGCCAAAATCAGGGAGATGAGTGTGCGACTTCTGATGTTGTTTCTCATGGCTTTCTTACTCGAGAGGTGGAAAGTTAAAGCGACGCCTAATAATGCCGCCGTTGACGATTAACCGCAAGGTCGGGACGGCCAATTCCCTTACACGCGAGCAGTTTATTTCGGTTCCCCATAAACTGCTCAGAATTATGGTTTCGGATTGGGGGAGTTGCGGCCGGGGCTTATGATGCTATTTGTTCGCGTCGAGTTCTTCCACAAACGTCACGCGATTTATTTCATGCAGGGTTGAAGTCCCGCTGAAAACCTTCTGCAAGGCCGATTCCCGCAAACTCCTCAATCCCTCGGCCTCAGCGGCGCGGCGCACTTCCGAACCCGGCCGCCGTTCGACAATCATTTCGCGGATATTATCCGACAAGTCCAGCAACTCGTGAATGGCGGTGCGGCCTCGATAACCGGTGTGATTACAGGCATCACAGCCGACGTTCATGTAGAACGCCCGATCGCGATGTAGCTCAGGCCGCAACCCGGCTTCCCAGAGGTCGGTCTCATTCGGGTGATACTGCCGCTTGCAATACGGACACAACATGCGGATGAGCCGTTGGGCCAGCACGCAGTTCAACGACGAGACGAAGTTGTAAGGCTCGACGCCCATGTTCAGAAAACGTCCGATCACGTCGATGACGTTGTTGGCGTGAACGGTGGTGAACACGAGATGGCCCGTCAACGCCGATTGAATCGCGATCTGCGCGGTTTCGGTGTCGCGGATCTCGCCGACCATGATCTTGTCAGGGTCGTGACGCAGGATCGAGCGCAGCCCGCGATCGAACGTCAGTCCTTTCTTTTCGTTGACCGGAATCTGCGTAATGCCGTGCAACTGATACTCGACCGGGTCTTCGATCGTGACGATCTTGTCTTCTTCGTTTCTGATTTCGTTCAGCGCGGCATAGAGCGTGGTGGTCTTGCCGGAGCCGGTTGGTCCAGTGACCAGCACCATGCCGTAAGGCTCGGCAATGTAGCGGCGAAACTTTCTTAAGTCTTCTTCAGCAAACCCGACGACGTTGAGATTGAGATTGCGAAACTCTTCGTTGATCTGTTCTTTGTCGAGAATACGAACGACCGCGTCCTCGCCGTGAATCGTCGGCATGATCGAGACGCGGAAGTCGACGTTGCGTCCTTTATAACGAACGCGGAAACGACCGTCCTGCGGCACGCGGCGCTCGGCGATATCGAGCTCGGACATGACTTTGATACGCGAGATCAGAGTCTGGTGATAAGCGAGATCGATCGGATCGACTTTCGCGTAGAGCGCGCCATCGATGCGGTACTTGACCTGCACTTCCGTGTCGCGCGTTTCGATGTGAATGTCAGACGCGCGCGACTCCATCGCGTTGTAGATGATCGTGTCGACGAGCTTGATGATCGGCGACATCTCGGCGTCTGTCGCGAGACGATCGAGATCGAGCACTTCTTCGCCGTGCTCAGTTTCCTTGACCAGCGAGATGCGAAAACCCGAAGCGGCTTCCTGCAAGACGCGTTGCGTCGTGTCGCCTTTGCGCAGCACGACTTCGACCGCGCCGGCGGTCGCGACGTGCGGGATGATGCGCGTGCGCAACGTGCTCGAGAGCTCGTCCAGGCGCTCGAGATCGGTTGGATCCGCCATCGCGATGTGCAGACCTTTTTCGTCGCGTTTCAGCGGAACGAACTGGTGCCGCACCATGAGATCGACGGGCACTTCAGTGAAGAGATTGTAGTCAATCGGCGATTCGCGATCGGGCGGCAGCAGGTCGACAAACGGCAACCGGTAACGAAGCGCGAGTTCTTTCGCGGCCTTCATTTCGGGTGGCACATGCTCGGCGCCGTTCTGACCAGCCGGCGAAACCGCCTGGATCGTCGGATTTTTGGTTTCTGAAACTTGCTCCATTAGTGAACGCCTGTAACTCCCGCGCCGCTGGAAATGGATTGAATAATTGGAAGATAGATCGCGAGGAGAATCGTTACTACCACGCCGCCCATCACGACAAGAATCGCAGGCTCAAGCGTGGTCGTCAACTGCTCCAACCGCACTTCCGATTCCGCGTCGTAGAAAACCGCGACTTCGTCGAGCATCTCGCGCAAACTGCCCGAACGTTCGCCGATACCGATCATGTCGATCGCCAGCGCCGGCATCCAGTCCGCGGTTTCCAAACTCTCCGTGAACGAACGTCCCTCGCGAATCATCGGCAGGATCGACGAACTGCGACGTCTTAGTTCGAGGTTCGTGATCGACTCCGACGCGATTTCCCACGACTCGACCAGCGTGATGCCGCCCGCAAGCAGCGTCGCCAGCGAGCGTGTCGCCTGCGCGACCGAGAGTTGCACTGCCAAACTTCCGGCCAGCGGGATCTTCAGAAGCAGCGCGCTGATTTGCAGCTTGCCGCTCGGTGTGCGCGACCAGATCGAAAGGAGAATCGCGCCGACGATGACGAGTGGTCCAAACCAGAAGATGTTTGACGAAAGCCAGTGGGAAATACCGACGACGATCTGTGTGACCGTCGGCAGTTCGTTACCAAAACCCGCAAACAACTCCGACATGCGCGGCACCACGTAGATCGTCAGAAACGTGACCATACACGCCGAGGCAAACAACAGAAACGTCGGATACGCGAGCGCGCCGCGAATCTTTCGTCGCAACGCGACGTTGCGCCTCATGTAGCTGACGTAGCGACTCAACACGTCGTCGAGCGCGCCCGATCGTTCCCCCGCCAGGATCGAAGCGGTGTAGATGCGCGGAAAGATCGTGCCCTGCGAAGCAAACGCCTGCGACAACGCAGCGCCGCCGCGAATCTGTTCTTCGACGTCGCCCAGCACCGCCCGCAGCCGCGGCGACGCTGCTCGTTTCCGCAACATCGAGATCGCTTGCAGGATCGGAATGCCCGCACGCACGAGCGCGGCGAGCTGTTGGTTGAAGAGCAGAAAGTCGTTGGCTTTGACCCGCGGATGCGCGCCCGGACGGCCAAAGCGCGTCAACGAAGCGACGCCCGAGGTCTTCGGAGGCGTGACGTTAAAGACGCGAAAACCCTCGCGTTCGAGGCGCGCGCGTGCTTCGTGAACGCCGGGCGCTTCAACCGTGCGCGTCACGACTTCGCCCGCCGGCGTGCCCAATCGACAAATGAATTCAGCCATTATTGATTCGTGCTGTTAAATCGGGTAGAACCGAAACGCGAGTATATCACGCGTATCTCAAGGGAAAGTTTCCCTAGTATTCATCGAGGAGAACAAGCATTGACTGCACCGACAACCCAACCAGAGAACGTACTGCCTCCCCAAATTCAGATGATCCAATTCGTCACCGGGTTCTGGACATCGCGCGCCGTTTACGTCGCGGCCAAGCTCGGCATTGCCGACCTGCTCCAGTCCGGACCGAAAACCGCTCAGGAGCTCGCCGAAGCCACGAACACGCACGCGCCCTCGTTGTATCGCATCATGCGCGCGCTGACGAGCGCCGGTCTTTTCAAACGTGAGAACGACGATCGCTTTGCTTTGACGCCGCTTTCCGAGACGCTCGTCACGGGCGTACCCGGCTCCGTGCGCTGGTTCATCATCTCCGAACTCGGCCAGGAACACTATCCGGCCTGGGGGAATTTGCTGCACAGCGTTAAGACCGGCGAGATCGCCTTCGACAACTTCTTCGGCATGGACGTCTGGAAGTATTTCGCCCAGAATCCCGAAGACGCCGCGGTTTTCAACGATTCGATGAGCGGAATGACGGCCGCCGCGAACGAAGCAATCACGTCCGTTTACGACTTCTCGCAGTTTGGCAAAGTGATCGATATCGGCGGCGGCCACGGCGGACTGATCACGTCGATTCTGCAAAAGAACCCGCAAACGAAAGGCGTGCTCTTTGATGCGCCCGTTGTCATCGAAGGCGCGCAACCGAAACTCGAGAGCGCGGGCGTCGCGGATCGTTGTGAGACCGTGCCGGGTGACTTCTTCCAGGCAGTGCCGGCAGGCGGCGACGCTTACGTCATGAAGTGGATCATCCACGACTGGGAAGACGAAAAAGCGATCCGGATTTTGAAGAATTGCCGCGAGCACATGCAGCCAAACAACCGGCTCATCGTCGTCGATTGCGTCGTGCCGGAAAACGACGAGCCCGACTTCTCGAAGACTTTCGACCTCAACATGATGGTCATGACTGGTGGTAAAGAGAGGACTGCGGCGGAGTTTCGCGAGCTACTCGCGGCCGCCGGCTTCAAGCTGCTGCGCGTGATTCCCACCGACGTGCCGACGTGCATCGTCGAGGCTCAACCGATCTAAGTTGCGTGCCTTCTTGGAGTGCGGCGGCTTGACGCCGCTTTCACCTCGCTGCGGCGTCGAGGGGGATAAAGCGGCGTCAAGCCGCCGCACTCCAAGGAAATTTCAAAGGCTTGCGCGCGTCATGATGGCTGTCCTAGAATGACCTCGCCAACACAGCCCAATGAAACGCGCGCGGCCGTCTCCCCGCAACCTTTTCAGCTCAGAGTTTGAAGTGTCGGGCATCACTCGCTCCCCTGACGAGCATCTGTGTTGACAGTTCCCTACGAGCCCTGACCGGATGTAAAAATTGAATCGCGGAAATCGTAGCCGGGGGTGACATGCATTTACCGACTCGTTACGCCACCAAGATCACGGCGGCTTCTGTATCACTACTCGCTGCGTTTGCTTTTTCGTTCTCGGTAAGAAGCCAGGAACCGACGAACCAGGAGAAACCGCAAACGCCGGCGCCAGCGGCGTCCCCAACTCCGGCGACAAACGAAACAAAAGATCCGGCGAACAAAACCGCCGCGCCCAAACAGAAAATGGGCTCCGAGCTCGACGATCGTTCGCTAATCACCAACACCGATCTGATCACGCTCACCGTCACCGTCACCGACACGTACGGACGGTACGTCTCCGGACTAAGCAAGAACGCGTTCGCCGTTTTCGATAACAAGCAACAACAGGAGATTACGTTTTTCAGCGACGACGACTCGCCTGTTTCCGTCGGCGTGATCTTCGACGTTTCGGGCTCGATGAGCGGCGACAAAGTGAAGCGGGCCCGCGACGCGCTGAGCAAGTTTATCCAGACGAGTCACGACTCGGACGAGTATTTCCTGATCGCTTTCAACTCGCGCGCGCAGTTGTTGCTCGACCGCACGCGCGACGGCGACTCGGTCCTCAACAAGCTGACGTTCGTGGAGACGAAGAACCAGACCGCGCTCTACGACGCGTGTTACCTCGGCGTGGAAAAGGTGCAGCGCGGCGCGCATCCGAAACGCGCGTTGCTGCTGATCAGCGACGGCCAGGACAACGACTCGCGCTACACGTTCAATGAAGTGCGCAAGCTGTTGAAAGAGTCGGACGTGACGCTTTACGCGATTGGAATTTTGAGCGGTAACGACGCGGGCAGCGCGCTCGGCATGGAAGGCCAGGGCGTGCTCGACGAGCTCTCGGGCGTGTCGGGTGGCAAAGCGTTCTTCCCGCGATCGGCGGCGGAAATGGACGATATCTTCGAGCAGATCGCGCTCGAGTTGCGGCACCAGTATTCGATCGGCTACAAACCCGACCAGTTTGTGAACGATGGCAAGTGGCACCGGGTGAAGGTTAAAGTTACACCGCCGCGTGGCTTGCCTCGGCTGTATGTTCGTTCCAAGGAAGGCTACTACGCCACGGCCGGCGCCAGATAGGTTCAGGCTTTCGGCAACGAATCATTGGAAACTCGGCATCTGTTTAGCTGTGCGTGGAGTCGCCCGCATGCGACACTGTTTGCCCCAGCGCTCCCGTCCCCAATTAAGGGCCGTGGAGCGCTTTGTCTGATATGAAAAGAATTTTTGGAGTTCTGCTTTTAATCTGTGGCTTGATCGCCGTTGGCCTGAGCCAGAACCGGCCGCGCAACACGCAGCCGGTGACGCCGAGTCCATCGCCAACGCCCACGCCGGCTCAACGACCTGCTGCGGGCGCGCCGCCAAAACTCGGCGAGCCTCCGCCAGTGCCGAAGTTAAAGCCAACTCCAACGCCCACGCCGCCGGAAGTGCTCGATCCGGAAAGCATCGTCCGCGTCAATACCGATCTGGTCCAGCTTCACGTTCGCGTCATCGATCGCAACAACAAACCGATCAACGACGTACCGGAAACCGCATTTCACGTGTTTGAAGACGGCGTGCCGCAACCGATCGAAGACTTCTCGCGTGAAGAAGTTCCGATCAGCTACGGCCTCGCAGTCGATACTTCAGGTTCGTTACGCTCGCAGTTGCAGAGCGTCATCGACGCGGGCAAGACGATCATCAACAGCAACAAGCCGGGCGACGAAACTTTTCTCGTACGCTTCATCAGCAGCGACAAGATCGAAACCGTCCAGGATTTCACCGCCAACAAAGAATCGTTGCTCGACGGACTCGACAGCTTCTACGTTGAAGGCGGACAGACAGCCGTCATCGACGCCGTCTATCTTTCGGCCGAACACGTTTCCGAATACAAGAATGGCGATGACCGGCGCCGCCGCGCGTTGATCGTGATCACTGACGGCGAGGATCGCAACAGCTTCTACAAGCAGGAACAGTTGTTCGCGCGTTTGCGTGAAGAGGACGTGCAGATCTTCGTGATCGGTTTCGTTAACGAGCTCGACAAAGATGCGGGTTTGATTCGCAAGAGCCCGAAAGACAAAGCGGTTGGTTTGATCAATAGACTGGCAACGGAAACCGGCGGGCGCGCGTTCTTTCCGGATTCGATTGCGGACCTGCCGCAGATTGCCAACGAGATCATTCGCGACCTGCGCACGCAGTACGTGATTGCCTACAACCCCACCAACAAATCTCAGGACGGATCTTATCGGGCGATCAAGGTGACGGTGGACCAGCCGAGCAGCGGCGACAAACGCATCGCGTTAACGCGTACCGGACGACTGGCGCGACGCGAAGGTCCGGGCGGCAGCACGCCGAAACCACCGAGCGTTCGCTTACCTGCTACTACCAACGCGGCACCCAAGAAACCTTAACTTTATTCTCTGAGCCGGCGGATGCCGTCGACGATCTCCTGCATCTGCGTCTCACGCGCCTTCGTGCGCCGCATCAATTCTTCCAGCAGCAGTTCGCTCTTTAGGTTCACTTTGAAATCCTGCTCCGCCGCGAGCCGGTCCTTCTCGGCCGCGCGGTTCTGCGACATCATGATGATCGGCGCTTGCAACGCCGCGGTCATCGAGAGCATGAGATTCAGCAGGATGTAAGGATACGGATCGAAGTCGGCCTTGCGGTAGATCAGGATGAAGGAGTTGAGACCCATCCACACGGCCAGGAAAATGACATAGATAATTATAAAGGTCCACGAACCGCCAAACGACGCCACCTTGTCCGCGATGCGTTGGCCCACCGTCGCCTTCTCTTCCATGACGACGTTGATGTTGCGCGTGACTCGCGTCGTGACGAGTGCATTGGTCTGACGCATGCGCGCGCCGATCTCGCAAATGACGTCGATCGATGCTTCGGGATGTTGTAGTAGGAACTCCTGGAAGTGGTCGCTGCTCAAACGATGCAACGTGATGTCGGTGATCGCGGTGGCATTCGACGATCTTGGACCACGATCGAGCACCGCCAGCTCGCCGAAGAAGTCGCCGGGTTTTAGTTCAGCCAGCGTCACTGGCTCCGCGTCTTCATCGAGCACCCAGATACGCACCGAACCATTATCGACGACGTAGAGCGCGTCGCCTTTGTCGTTCTCGTTGAAGATCGTTTCACCGGCCGGATACTCGACCTGCTCGACCCTCTCTGCGAGCCGTTCGAGTTCGTCACTTTCCAACCGTCTAAAAAGAGAAACACGAGCAAGACTTTGAGCCTCATCACTCATGCCTTGTTCGCTCAGGGGTTGATCGCTCAGGGATTGATCGTCAGACAGGGGATCTTCAGCCACGTCACCTCCTCAGGGTTAGGTTGGACCACGAAGCGATTACTTGGTGCGCGCCTTGTATTTCGTGCCGTGACGCGAGGCGGCCTCTTCGATCGAGTGCGTGTTCGTCAGCACGTCGTCCTTCCGCGCGAGCTCGATTAGCCGCCGGTAGTATTTCCGCAGCGCCTGAATCTCGGCTTCGCTCAGGTCTTCGACGTCGATCAAGCGGTTACTCGCGCCTTCCATTGCCGCGACGATCTCGTTGAGCTTGAGATGTATCGCGAGTGCGTCTTTGTTCTGCGCGCGTTGAATCAGGAACACCATCAGAAAAGTAATGATCGTGGTGCCGGTATTAATTACTAACTGCCAGGTATCGGAATAATGAAAAATCGGACCAGTGGCGAGCCAGATGAGCACGGCCGCAAGGGCCAACATGAAAGCCAGCGAGGTACCGGTGGCTTTGGTCGCCTGATACGAGAGCTGCTCCAAAGCTCTGGAAATCGAGTTTTGATTTTTTTGAGCCATCAATCCTCCTAAAGGATTCGTGTGACAAAGGAGGGGGCTTCAGGATTTAGGTCTAACCGAGCCGCTGATCTTTTTGCGCGTGGTCTCGCCCGTGTGCAAGACCGGCAAACCTTCATCGACGTCTGAATGGGGTTGAGGGATCACGTGCGTAGCCACGACTTCGCCGACTCTCCGGCCCGCCGCCGCGCCGGCGTCAACTGCACTGCGCACTGCGGCAACGTCGCCGCGCACGATCGCGGTTACGAGGCCGGCGTCGATCTTTTCCCAACCGACTAACCGCACGTTCGCAGCCTTCACCATCGCATCCGCCGCTTCGATCATCGCGACGAGTCCACGGCATTCAATCATTCCGAGTGCTTCAGGCATATCAGTCTCCGGCCCAAGATTAACACGGATTTTTAGTTCTCAGTTGCGTAGTGAATGAATGGGCGCGGGAATGTGACCACCGCGCCGAATGAACTCAGCGGACGAGAAGGCGTTCACCGGCATGATCGGCGCGCTACCCAACAGTCCGCCGAACTCTACGATCTCTCCAACGCCACGGCCGGGCACCGGGATGATGCGCACTGCCGTGGTCTTGTTATTCATGACTCCGATCGCGAGTTCGTCGGCGATGATCGCGGCGATCGTTTCGGCTGAAGTCGAACCGGGAACAGCTACCATGTCGATGCCGACCGAGCAGACGCTGGTCCATGCTTCGAGTTTGTCGAGTGACAGCGCACCGAGTTGGGCCGCTTCGATCATGCCCGCGTCTTCCGAAACGGGAATGAACGCGCCGCTCATGCCGCCGACCGAGCCACTCGCCATCGCGCCGCCTTTTTTCACCGCGTCAGTCAACAGCGCGAGCGCCGCGGTCGTGCCGTGTGTGCCCGCGCGTTCGAAACCCATCGCTTCGATGATGTTGGCGACTGAGTCGCCGACAACCGGAGTCGGCGCGAGTGAGAGATCGATGATGCCGAACGGAAGGCCGAGCCGGCGCGCTGCTTCGCGGCCGACCAGCTCGCCGGCGCGCGAGAGTTTGAACGAGAGTTTCTTGATCGTTTCGGCGAGTTCCTGCAACGGCAGATTGCGTTCGGCGTGACGCACCGCGTGATTGACCACGCCCGGGCCCGACACGCCCACATTGATCACCGCTTCCGCTTCGCTCACGCCGTGAAATGCGCCGGCCATGAACGGATTGTCTTCAACCGCATTCGCGAAACAGACAAACTTCGCGCAGGCGAGTCCGCCCTGATCGCGCGTGCGCTCGGCGGCGTCTTTGAGGAGGCGGCCGACATGGGCCACGACGTCCATGTTGATGCCCGCGCGCGTTGTGGCCGCGTTGACTGACGAACACAAACGCGTCGTGCTCGACAAGGCTTCGGGAATCGAATCGAGAAGGCGTATCTCCGAGGGCGTCGCGCCTTTTTGGACCAGGGCCGAGTAACCGCCGATGAAGTCGACACCAACCGCGCCGGCTGCGTCGTCGATCGCGCGCGCGAGCTCGACGGCGTCGCCTTTCGCGCCTTCAGTGAGGAGTGAAACGGGGGTGATCGCGATGCGTTTGTTGGCGACGCGAATGCCGAATTCGTCGCCGATCTCGTCGACTGTCGGGACGAGGCGCGCTGCCACGCGACGAATCTTCTCGCTCGCTTTCTGCGCGATGGCGGAGATGGAGTCGCTGCTGCAATCGAGGAGACTGAGACCGAGCGTGACCGTGCGCACGTCGAGATGTTCCATCTCGGTCATGGCGACGGTTTGCAGGATTTCGGCCTGAGTGTATTCCATCCGTTTAGCCGATGACTTTGCTCAGGATCAGCAGGACGAGGAACAGCACAAAGACCACGGCGGCGACGAGGATGAAGCGCAGGCTCGGGTCGTACGCAGCTTGATCGATCACGACGCTCGAGACGTGGCGAATTTTTTCGACGCGCTCGCGTACGTTGCCGGCGACCCCCGTTGGATTCGAGGGATGCGCGACGGGAGTTTGGACCGGAGTGGGATTTTCAGGGAGCGGGGTCACAGTAGTTCGGCTGTCGCTCATGGCAACGGCTTCAGTGACCTTCGCGTCGCCGATCTGTTCGCCGCACTGCGGACAAAACGACGCGTTTTGGCGGAGCGAGACTCCACAATGAGAACAGCGTCGGGCAATTTCGGGCTCAGACATAGACGACTGCGAGATTCTACACTGAATGCGCGCGCGTTTGAGTTTTTATACTCGATGCATCGCGTTGAAAAGGTCTTCGCGTTGCGCGTAGATGCGCACGCCGAGTTGCTCACCCGCGCGCCGCAACCGCTCTTTCAACTCTGCCGTGCTCTCACGCGCGCGCGAAGTATCGCCGATGATCACCATGGCAAACTTGCCCTGCACCACGGTCTGGTTGATGTCGATGATACTGCAACTCGCCTCGGCGAGGATCTGCGAAACACCCGCCACGATACCCGGGTGATCCATACCGAAGACGGAGATGATGATGCGTTCGGAAGAACCTGTCGCTGAAGCGTTGGTCGAAAGGGGATTAGACGCATTCACTTCACGATAAATATCGGTGACCAACTGCTCAACCATCTGTTCATCCGCGGCTGGTCCTAAACGCTCGTAAACCGCGCGCGTGATGCGATAGATCAGATCCTCATTGGCCATGGGAGATGTGCGTTGTTAAGGTCGGCCGTTCTCTGGTGCAAGTCTGCGCGCGGCTTCGCGCATCTCGTCTGAAAGAGTTTCGTTGATGTCCACGCGATCGACGATGCCGACGACCGCCGCCTCGATCGACATGTCCTGGTTTCCGATCGCGGAGCGCGCCGCTTTGCCGAAAGCGCACATCACCATCTCACCGGTGCCGGCGCCGAGCCGATCGGCGACGACGACGATGTTTCGCGTCGGTTCTTTATCGAGATCGTAAGGGTGAACGATGAGGAACCGGACACCTTCGAGATCGGGTGTCTTCTTGGTAGACCAGACGGTGCCTACTACTTTCGCCAGGAACATGAACGTCTAAACGTTGTACTGTGACCTTCGAATTTGTACTCAGACCTTCGCAAAAATCTCCGCGGGCTCACCTATGTCACGCGCAGCGGGGGTGATTATGGTTTTCGCGTTGATGTAGATCTTGTCGCCCTTTTGAAGGGCGCGGCGCACGTCGTCTTCGCTGACAAAGTCGACTGCCGCTTTGTTGCCGTTGCTCGAGACAGTCGCTGCAGGCTTACTGACCGGTTCGACAATCTTCGGCGCTGGCGGCGGCGCAACCGGCGCCGTGTACATGCTTCCCGCTTCAGGCTCGATCTCCGGTTCCGGCTTCGGTAACGGCGACGAAACAGGAGCAGCGGGCGCCTCGATTCGTTTGCCCGCGAGGAAACGATCAACTATCGCCGCGATCTCCTGCCGGTCGATCTTGCCACCAGCGATCGAAGGCGCAGCAGGCGTTGAAACCGCAGGCTGCGCTTGCGGCGCACTCGTCTGCACACCAACTGCCGGACGCGCACTCTTCACCGGCCGCGTCTCAAACGCAACTCTCTTAATATCCATCAAGTGCAACGGCGAGACGTTGTCAGACGTCACGTTGCCGCCCCACGAACCACAACCGAGCGTCATCGACGGCGGCAACGCAGTCGAAAACCCGATCGCGCCATGCGTCGTCGGCGTGTTCACAGTGATGCGCGACGCCGGCATTTCCGCGCCAAACTGCACCGCCGCTTCACGCGAGCGCGTGTGAATCCCGGCCGTGTGGCCCATGCCGCCAAAACGCAAAACTTCCTGAGCGCGCTTCGCCGCCTGCGCTAACCCATCCACTACATAAAACGCGAGAATCGGCGAGAGCTTCTCCATCGACAACGGAAAATCACGTCCGACACCGCCGACATCGGCAAGCAAACAGCGCGCGCCCGGCGGCACGTTCAGACCCGCCATCTTCGCGATCACTTCCACCGACTTGCCGACGATCGCCGGATTCAACGAACGCTGCGGCGTCGCCACGACTTTCCCGAGTTGATCCGCTTCCGCGGCGGAAAGAAAATGCGCGCCTTGCAGTCTGAACTGTTCGCGCACGGCCTGCTCGATCGGCGCATCACAAACAACCGCCTGCTCCGAAGCGCAGATCGTACCGTTGTCAAAACACTTGCCGGTCAAAATATCCTGCACTGCTTTCGGCACGTCCGCCGAGCGTTCAATACAGACCGGAACATTGCCTGGGCCAACACCGAACGCCGGCTTGCCCGACGAATACGCCGCGCGCACAAGTCCGATACCGCCGGTTGCGAGAATCACGGCCGTCTGCTTGTGCTTCATCAAACTCTCGGTGCCTTCGATCGTCGCCGTTGTCATGCAACTGATCGCGTCCGCCGGCAGTCCTTCTTTAACGCCAGCTTCCCGCATGACGCGCGCGGTTTCGTTGATACACTTCGCGGCGGAAGGATGCGGCGACAGCACCACCGTGTTCCGCGACTTGATCGAGATCAGGATCTTGAAAATCGCCGTCGAGGTTGGATTAGTGGACGGAATGATTCCGGCGACAACGCCACGCGGGCTGGCAATCTCTACAACATCTTTCGACTCCGAAACTATGCCCTTCGTGCGCAGGCCGCGAAAGTAGTTCCAGACGTCTTCGGCGGCGAAACGGTTCTTCTCCCGCTTGTCGTCGGCAACTCCGTACCCGGTTTCTTCAACAGCCATCGCGCCGAGTCGGGCGGCCTCGCGCAGCGCCGCCTTCGCCATCGCCTCGCAAATGCGATCGATCTTCTCCTGATCGAACCCAGCGACCTCGGCTTGGGCGCGATGCGCCGCCTCGACTAAATCGCGCGCCTGTTGTACCGAAACCAAATCCTTATCGACTGACATCACGCCTCCAACACTGACCGTGGCCAGTGATTACTTAGCGGGTGCGCTCTTTATTCGCGTCGCGCGTGCCGGCCCCGAGCGAGCGGCCCTGATCGCCCTGGCCCAACTGCCCGCGCGCGCCGCCACCCTGCAAAGCCTGTTCGTCCGGACTCAAACCCGTGCGTCCGTTCACCGGCAAAACGCGCTCGACTTCAGCGTGAGGTCTCGGAATCACGTGGACACTGATCAATTCGCCGACTCTGCGCGCCGCTGCCGCGCCCGCGTCAGTCGCAGCCTTCACCGCGCCGACGTCGCCGCGCACGAAGATCGTCACGTAGCCCGCGCCGATGTACTCCTTGCCGAGCAGTTGCACATTCGCCGCTTTGACCATCGCGTCGGCGGCTTCGACTGCGCCCACGAATCCTTTGGTCTCAACCATTCCGAGTGCTTCCAGGGGCATCTCTTTCTCCTCACTTTTCCAATTGTAGAGATTAAAACGACTTTACCGGGTCACCGTTGGCGTCAACCTATCACTGCGAGCGGCAAAGAGCAAGAGAGCGAGATCTGACGCTCGCGACCAGTGAGTCGAATACGTCTTTCGGTGGGGCTTCTTGATCAATTACGCCACTCGCCTTAGATTATCGAATATGTCGTCGCAATCGCTTCCAGTCGACACGATCGGGTTCACTCCAAACGTTGAGAGTAAGCTTGTCGACACTCCGTCGAGAGATCCGCATTCGTTTTCCAACCCGCAGGACATCAAGGTCAGTCACCTCGAACTTAACTTACGGGTCTCGTTCGCGGACAGAACGTTGCAAGGCACGGCCGTCCTGTTTCTAGAACGGCTTAATAGCAGCGCGTCGCATGTCGTCCTCGACACGCTCGACCTGAATATTCTGGAAGTGCAGTGCGCGTCCGGCGATGACGCCTATCAACGTGCCGAATTTCAGATTGACCCAGCCAATCCGGTTCTCGGAGCTGCGCTACGAATTGAATTACCCGAAGGCGCGGATCGCGTACGAATCGAATATTCGACCAGCCCGGAAGCGCGCGGACTCCAGTGGCTCGAACCACGACACACCGCCGGAAAACAGGATCCTTTTCTACTGACTCAATCTCAGGCAATCAATGCCCGCAGTTGGGTGCCGCTTCAGGATTCGCCACAAGTGCGAATGACGTTTCGGGCGAAGATCACTTGTCCCGAAAACCTGATGGCCGTGATGGGCGCGGCCAACAACCCACAAGTTGTCGATCGGGGCGAGTATGTCTTCGAGATGCCCCAGCCGATTCCGGCTTATCTACTCGCACTGGCCGTGGGGAAGCTGACTTTCAAATCGATTGGACCAAGAACCGGCGTTTATGCCGAGGAATCAGTAGTTGAAACGGCCGCCGCAGAGTTCTCGGATCTCGAGGTGATGCTCGCGAAGATTGAGAGGCTATACGGGCCTTACCGTTGGGAACGCTACGATGTTCTGGTTTTGCCGCCCAGTTTTCCTCTGGGAGGAATGGAAAATCCCCGGTTGACGTTTGCGACGCCGACAATCCTCGCGGGCGATAAGAGTCTCGTCGCGGTAATAGCGCATGAATTGGCTCATTCATGGGCGGGGAATCTGGTTACGAATGCAACCTGGAACGACTTCTGGCTCAACGAAGGCTTTTCCGTCTACGTCGAGCGAAGAATAGTTGAAGAGCTCTATGGGAAAGAGCGAGCGGAGATGGAAGCGTCACTCGGCTTAGCGGAACTGAAGGAAGAGATCGCTAAGTTGGAGCATAAAGATGAGCTTCTCCACGGAAGTTGTAGTCAAGGCGATCCGGAAGACTGCATTACGAAGACCCCTTACGAGAAGGGCGCACTCTTCCTGCTGCAATTGGAAAAGGTTTTTGGCCGCGCAAATTTTGATCGCTTCCTGCGCGAATACTTCGATCGTTTTGCTTTTCAGAGTATTACGACAAGTGATTTTATCGAGTACCTGAACGAGAACTTACTGCAACGGCAGCCGGCGCTTGCAGAGTCGATTCCCATTCACGAGTGGCTTGATGAACCCGGGATTCCGTCGTCAGCTTTCCTTCCTTCATCTCCAGCTTTCAAGGAAATAGAAGGCGAAGCAGGCGCGTGGGTAGAAGGAAAGAAGCCGGGCGCTGAACTGAGCATTGCCTCCTGGACCGCGCAGGAACGGTTACATTTCCTCAACTCCCTTCCGGCCGAACTCAGCGCAGACAAACTGGCTGAGCTTGATCGGCAGTTTGCGTTCACGTCTTCAAAGAACAGCGAGATTGCTCATCAATGGCTGCTGCTGTCGATTCGTGCGGAGTATGGTCCGGCAGCCAAGCGCTTGGAAGAGTTCCTCATGTCGGTTGGGCGGGAGAGACTCATAAAGCCTCTTTACGAAGAATTATCAAAGTCAGACAAAGGCAAGACGTGGGCTCGAGGCGTCTATGAGAAAGCCCGCCCCGGTTACAATCCGATCGTAGTCAAGAAACTGGATCAGATTCTCGGGTGGCAGAAATAACTGGCGCAGTGGAGGGCGTTACCGGCGGCTTCGGTTTCTGACCAAATGAAAAACTGAAACCGTCATCAGGCAATAACCACGTTGTGTGATTGACCTTACACACAGTAACGCCCTTGTCAGACGGTAGATTCAGTTTGTCTTTCGGCACTGCATCTTTACTGACACCAAACAGATCCACGTAAATTCGCAAGTCATCTGGAAAGTGGATCTCTCCTGTGAATCCATCGGACAGGTAGGGCATTGTCCATGAAAAGGACCGCTCACGGGAGACCAGGTAAGTCACCTCTAGCGCAATCTCTAAGCCATCGCAGCCTGCATAATCCGTGAGCAAAAGGTCACAACCGTGTCCAGACTTATATTCCTGCAACGGTGGGGGATAAGTTTTGGTCGCCCCGTCATAGCGGTAGGGCATGGGGTCCTGGCCCGGTTTTGTGGTCTCGATACACAGTTCCAGGACTTCGGTAATTTCGTCCCTTTCGGTCGTCCACTCGATCTTCGGCAGTATACTTTTGCCACCTCGCTTGCACGTAAATGAGATTGCGTCGGTAACTTTGAAGAGCTCATCTCCTTCGCGAACAACTACGGTTTTGAATGTGGTGCCTTTTCTGAATGGCCCGGCAATGTGATCTCGAATTTTCTCACGGTAAAACTTGTAGAACCCTTCTTCCGCGCTGAGTTCATCGACACCAAAAAAAGCCGCGAGCGCCTGCTCCTGAAGCTTCTCTTTCTCCGTACGGTTTAGTTGCTTGATGAACTTTCTGTCAATCATGGTGTCCTGGATACGTTTTTGGAAATACTCGTGCATGTGCTGCAACTCGATGCCTATCCCGAGTATTCCTGCAGCGATGAGTCCGAGGCCGAGGTGATCCAGCACTTTGACGCCGATCGCGGCTCCGACCGGTAATTCGCCAGCCCGATGAAAACGCTCTTCCAGCAGGACGGCGCCAATACTGGCGCCAACACCCAACAGGATTAGTGGAACAAAGGTTTTCCAGTTGTCTTTGAGGAATTGACCCAGGTGCTTAAGAAATTTTGGCATGTCAGTTTCGCTCCCTCGTGAGATTTGATATGGCAAGGGCGAACCGCCGCGTAGGCTACTCCCCGATAACTCCTGAGTCAATGACGTTACGGCCCAAAAGTTTGACACCGTTTAGCAGGCCAAGCTATAGTGCAGAAAAAGTGGGAGTTGTGCGGTCCGAGGCAGTCCACCCAGGTCAGCAAACGAACGACTGGAGATGGCAGCGAGTATCGGCGAACAATTGCGACTCGCGCGCGAGGCACGTGGTATTGGTCTGCGCGAAATCTGCGATCAAACCAGGATCTCCGTCCACTACCTCGAAGCAATCGAAGCAAACGACTACAAGCGTCTGCCCGGAGGTGTTTTCAATCGCAGTTTTATAAAGGCCTACGCGAAGTGTGTCGGCTACGACGAACGCGAGGCGATCGAAGGCTACACGCGCTATCTGCGCGAGCACGGCGGCGAGTCAGCGGATGAAGTGAACACTCATCCGATGCATTCGAAGGTTTACACCGACACGCCCGCGACGCGCTCGCCCGTGTTGACGGTTGTGCTGGCGATCCTGATCCTCGCGATTCTGACGGCGGCTGCGCTCGCCGCCCTGCACTGGTTTCAAAAACGCGCGGAAGTCACGCCTCCCACAAGCGACGTGTTTTTCGCACTGAGTCAAACTCACTCTCCTATGTATAATGACCTCACACCAGTAACGACCGATTTACGCACACATGATCACAGCAGATATTTTTGAAGGACTTACTTTCGACGACGTACTTCTCGTTCCCGATCGCTCCGACGTATTGCCTTACGAGACTGACACCGGCACACAGTTCACGCGAAACATCCGGCTGCAAATTCCGTTGTGCTCGGCCGCGATGGACACCGTGACCGAGGCGTCGCTGGCAATTGCGCTCGCGCAGCAGGGCGGCATCGGTGTGATTCACAAGAACATGAGCATCGAGCGGCAGGCGGAGGAGGTCGACAAAGTAAAACGATCCGAGTCGGGCATGATCGTCGATCCCGTGACGATCAGACCGGACCGGCCGGTACGCGAAGCGCTCCAGGTAATGGAGCGCTTTCATATTAGCGGCGTTCCCGTGGTCGATGAAACGGGTCATCTGGTCGGCATCATCACCAATCGCGATCTTCGTTTCGAAACGCGCTTCGATATTCCGGTTTCCGAAATCATGACGCCGCAACCGCTCGTCACGGTTCCCGTCGGCACGACGTTGGAACAGGCGAAAGCGGTGTTGCAAAAACACCGGATCGAGAAGTTGCTCGTCGTCGATGACGACAAACATATAAAAGGACTGATCACCGTCAAAGACATTCAGAAAGCGATCAAGTATCCGTCAGCGGCGAAAGATAACTTGGGCCGGTTGCGCGTGGCAGCGGCGATCGGCGCGACCGGCGATTATCGCGAGCGCGCTGATGAGTTGGTGCGAGCACGGGTCGATTGTTTAGTGATCGACACGGCACACGGTCATTCGTCGCGAGTGATTGAGGCAGTGAAAGAAATCAAACGACTGCATGCCGAAACGGATGTGATCGCGGGCAATGTCGGTACGACCGCGGGCGCACAGGAACTGATCGACGCCGGCGTCGATGCGATCAAAGTCGGTATCGGACCGGGATCGATCTGCACGACGCGTGTCGTGACCGGCGCGGGCGTGCCGCAGATCACGGCCATCGCGAATTCAGTGAAGGCCGCGCGCGGCAAGGTGCCGGTTATTTCCGACGGTGGGGTGAAGTTTTCTGGCGATGTCGCGAAGGCGATTGCGGCCGGGGCCGATGTTGTGATGATCGGATCGCTGTTTGCTGGCACGGAGGAAGCGCCGGGTGAAGTGATTCTCTTTCAGGGCCGTTCGTTCAAGACTTATCGCGGCATGGGATCTATCGGTGCGATGCGCGAAGGCTCGCGCGATCGTTACGCGCAGGACATGGGCGTGACGGAGTCGAAGCTCGTGCCCGAGGGCATCGAAGGCCGCGTGCCTTACAAAGGAACTCTCGCCGACATGGTCACGCAGCTCGTCGGCGGCTTGCGCGCGGGCATGGGTTACACCGGCTGCCGCAACATCAACGAGTTTCAGGAGAAGACGCGTTTCCTGCGCATCACGTCGGCCGGTTTGAAAGAATCGCACGTGCACGACGTTATCATTACGAAAGAAGCGCCGAACTATCGTCTGGAGTAATCGGTTTTATCCGTGTGCCAACTCGTCACGCAACTCTCATCGCCAATCCTAAAACCGGCCGCTATGGTGCGCGCCGGCTTAGACCAATCGAGAATGTCGCCTCACAACTGCGCTCTTCAGGCGTCGACGTCGATCTGGAATTAACGAAAGCTCCCGGTGACGCGACTGAGATCGCGGCGCGCACGGCTCGCAACGGCTCGTCTGATGTGATCGTCGCCGGCGGCGATGGGACCATCAACGAAGCGATTCAGGGGCTGGCAGGCACTGATGCGAGACTCGCGATTATTCCGCGCGGCACCGGCAACGTGCTCGCTCGTGAACTAAAGCTGCCGCTGGACGACGAACAAGCAACCGCGGTCGCGGCGCGTGGGAATGCGCGCCGGATACATCTCGGACTCGCCACTGAGGAAGCGACCGGAACGAGCCGGCTCTTCGTGCTGATGGCGGGGATTGGTCTTGACGCGTCAGTGGTCCAACGAACGCCGCCGCGGTTGAAGAAGCGTATCGGCAGAGGCGCGTTTTGGATTTCGGGTTTCAGTCATCTCGCGGATTGGAGACCATCGCTTTTCACCCTCGAGATCGATGGTAGTGAATACACGGGGACGTTTGCGGCGATCGGTAAGGCCGCGCGTTATGGCGGCGATCTTTTGATCACGCCCGGCGCGCGTCTCGAACAGCCGGAGTTTGAGATCTGCATCATCGAGACGATGAGTCGTTTTAGTTATCTGCGTTTGCTTGCGTACGCAGTGCGCAGCGGGATGCCGCGCAACAAAGCGGGCGTGCGGTTCGTGAATGCGACGCGCGTGCGCGCGACGGGCGATGCGCCGGTGCAGATCGATGGTGAGTTACTCGGTCAGTTACCGATGCGCTTCGAGATCGCGCCCCACTCGCTGGAAGTCATCGTGCCGTAGATAACCAGGCGGCTCTCAATGCGAGTTGTTGAGGGGTGGCGTCCGATCTTTCTTCAATCCGGTAATCGAAGCGCTCTGGATCGCCAAGGATAATCTCCGCCTTGATCGTACGCCGATCGCGCTTCACGACTACCGGAACCGTGTCGCCTTTCTTATAACCCGCCAAGGTCTTCAACCAAACGTCGCGCGTCGGCTTCTTCCCGCCGAGCGAAACGATCTCATCGTTCTTCTGCAACCCCGCATTCTCAGCGGGCGAGTAGTTGCGCACGTTCTGAATCGTCGCCCCTTGCTCGTCGAAATTAAGCGAGAGCCCCGCATTGTACGGCTCCTTCGCCTGCGCTTTCACCAACCGCAGTCCGACATACGCAAACGCCTCGTCGTAAGGCAACACCTGAACGTCTCGAATGTACCGATTGAAAAACTCGTGAAACTCCGCGCCGCCCAACTCCGCGACGACGCGCTCGACATCGTCTGTGTGATAACCACGCCCGCGCAAGTAATAACTGCTGTTCGGACTCTTGACATAAAACTCGTCGTACAAGCGCCGCATGACTTCATCCAGCGACGACTTCCCTTGCGTGCGCCCGCGAATCAACAAATCCATCACGAGACCGATCAACTCGCCCTTCGGGTAATAACTGACCGCCGTGTTCTCGAGATTCGTTTGTTGTGAGTGCGGCGCATCATCCAGGAATGGCGCCGACAAAGATGACTCCTCGGCGCTCATTAACTGGCTGCCTTGCGCGCTCTCGATGCCTTTGATTGTTTGCGCCTCGCGACCGAAGAACCTTTTATCGTCCCAGAGTCCGGCGCGCCGCAGCATGAGCCGGCCGTAGTAGTTCGTGAACCCTTCCGCGACCCAGAGCCCGCGCGTGTTGGCCGGCCGCGTGAAGTCCCATGGTCCAAGCTCAAACGGGCGCAGTCGCTTCACGTTCCACACGTGAAAGAACTCGTGCGAGACAGCGTCGAGCGTGTCGTTGTAAATGGCTGGTTCCGCGAGCGCGCCGGGCTCGATGATCTGCGTGGAAGTGAGATGCTCCATGCCGTCGCCGGAATGATCGTCGGCCGCGAAGTGAAGCAGGAACGTGTACTCATTGAACTCCGGCGGTCCCCACATCGCGACTTCCGCGCGCACGATCTTCTCGATGTCATTCACTAGCGCCGCTCGCTTGCCGCCTTCCGCGCCAAACGAATGGACCACCACGTGATACTTCTTGCCGTCGACTTCGAAATCGTCCCGCGTCCAATCGGGCGCGATCTCGGTCGGCGTGTCGATCATGATGTCCCAGTTGGGAAACTTCCATTCGGTCTGGTTCGCCTGGTCCATGCGGCCGTTCACGATCTTCCAATCTTTCGGCGGAGCGATTGTGAGCTTTACCGGATCGGCTTTATGGCCCACGACGTACATGAAGATGCAACCGCCGTTGTAGTTTCCGTGACGATCGTCGAGTTGCGAAAACGTTCCGGAGAGATCGTTAGCGAAGACTTTGTAAGTGATCGTGAGGGTGCTGCTGCCGGAGGGCGCGACGCTCCACGTTTGATCGTCTACGCGTGTGACCGGGCGAGTTGGCTTGTTTGCGCACGCGAGGACAGTGGGGCAACGGCCGTCAATCGCGTGAAACTCCTGCACGTTTTTTGCGAAGTCGAAAACGGCGTAGCGGCCTGGCGACCATCGCGGCATTTGAAACTGGACCGGTTTGTCTTTGAGTTCGTCGGGAAGTTCGACCTCGATCGCGACTTCGAAAAGATGCGAGACCGGGCGCGACATCGCGAGCCGGTAGGCGATCGCTTTCAGCGGCGGCTCCTGGGCCGCGGCCGCGCTGCTCAGTGTTACGATGAGCGCGAGTAAAATGATGACGCTGCGTAGACGAGTTTTCATGCGCGGATTCTATGTTAATCTGCGTCGTCTGTGGCTAAATATTTCCGATGTCTTTAACCGAGCGGCTCTACTACAACGATTCGCACCTGATCGAGTTTGAAGCGCGCGTGGTCGACGTGACCGAGCGCGTCAGCGGCTGGACCGCGGTCGTGCTCGATCGCACAGCGTTCTATCCGACCGGCGGCGGCCAGCCGAGTGACACCGGCACGCTCAACGGGTCGCGCGTTGTGGAATGCATCGATGATGGCGAGCGCGGCGTGCTGCACGTCGTCCAGGGCTTTGCGCCCGCGCGCGACACGATTGTGGCTGGCCGTGTTGATTGGGCGCGGCGGTTGGACCACATGCAACAGCACACGGGCCAGCACATTTTGTCGCAGGCGTTTGTGCAGCTCTTCAATGCACCGACGAAGAGTTTTCGCGTGTTGGAGAGCTCGTGTGAGATCGATATCGACCTGGCGAATCCGACTGTTGAAATCATCGAGCGCGCGATTGAACTCGCGAACAATGTGGTGTGGGAAGACCGCGCGATAGCAATTCATGTGGTGAGCGCAGCGGAGGCCGCGGCGCTGCCGTTGCGCAAGGAACCTTCGCGCGAAGGCGAGCTGCGTTTGATTGAGATTGAAGGTTTTGATCTGACGCCGTGCGGCGGCACGCACGCGTATCGCACGGGTGAAGTCGGAATGATCGCGATGCGTTCGTGGGAACGCGCGAAGGGATTGACGCGAGTTGAGTTTGTCGCAGGGATGCGCGCGTTGGCGGATTATCGACGGGTAAACAGGAGCGCGCGTGAAGCGGCGGCGTTGTTCAGTTGCGGGCGTGATGACGTAGCGCAGCACGCGGCGCAGTTGGTGGATGAGAGTAAGGAGTTGCGCCGGCAGGTGCGGGTGTTGGAGGAAGTGGCGGCGGAGGTTGAGGCGTCGAAGTTACTAGCGGCTGCGGATGTGCTGAGTGACGGCACGCGCGTCGTCGCGCATATCGTTGGTGAGGGAGAAGAGGGCATGGCTGGTCACGATGCGAAGTTCGCGGATGATGCGAAGTTCTCTGGCCATGATGCGGAATCCCTCAAAAAACTCGCACACGCTTTGATCGCGCAGCCACGAACGATCGCACTCCTCGGTTCGAGAGACAAAGAAACCGCTCGCCTCGTCTTCGCACGCTCAGCCGACGCGTCCGGCGACATGAACGCACTGATGCGTGAAGCCTGTGCGCTACTCGACGGTCGTGGCGGCGGCAGACCCGATCTCGCGCAAGGCGGCGGGAAGGATATCGAGAAGCTTCAAGACGCGCTTGCGCGCGCGGTCGCGGTTGTCAGCAGTGGTTCGAGTTAAAAGGCGGGTTTGATCAGCAATCGTGACGTGGGTGCGGCTGACGTATGAACGAGGCGCAGCTTGACACCGATCACCCCGCTTTCTAATATGACACTCCGCGTGGGGCAGTAGCTCAGTTTGGCAGAGCGCCGCGTTCGCAATGCGGAGGTCAGGGGTTCGACCCCCCTCTGCTCCACCATTTGTTTTCGATCATTTACGGTTGCCCGCACCAGGCGGCCGTATTTCATTTGTGGCCAATTTGTGGACACTCTTTCGGGCGCTCAGTTTTATCGCTTCACTGCCGCGCGTTTCGTTTCTTTAACCGATCTTACATAACGCATAGTTACGCGAATATCGGAGTGGCCCAACAGTTGAGCTATCGTGAGCGCATCGCATCCGGCCTCGGCTAGACGAGTGCCAAACGATCGACGGATCGCTCCAGATACCAGGCGCAAAATGCGGAGTAGTAGTCACAATCCCTTTCGATGTGTTCTGTTCATTCGATAACACGATCGGTTGCGATAGATCAGATGTCGCTTCACAACGCGCCAGAACAAAGTAAACGCGACATATCTAGGGACACAATCGTGTCGCAACGTTGACGCGGAGTTTCAAGCGTCTGGCCAAAGTTGCCGTCGAGGGATGTCACCATTGACCAGATCGGCACCAGTTCGCAACCAGTCTGCTTCAGCCGGATTGGTCCAACCTGGGCGCCAGTAGAGCTATCAAGGTGCTTGACTTCGATATCAAGGAGCTTACCCAGGCCCTCGCGAAGGTTGACTTACTAGATCTCCAGAGCCGATTACCAGTACCTTCATATGCGTCGACGTTGAAGAAGATTCCTGCAATTCAGACTACCTGTTGCCTCATATAAGAACCCACTCGAAATGCGAGTGAGAAATTGGCGCGTCATCGCGGCTGTGCCTCCGTTGACTGCTTAGTGAAATAGTGATCGTTGTTGCACTGTCGCCGCCGCACGCGCACCGGTTTAGTGCTGGGCGTCGAGTGTCGTAATCGATCTTGCAAACGCATCAGTGTTCTTTTCAACGCAGCCGGATTCAGCGTCGCGTATTTAGCCCGCAACCGTTCTTTGGCTGCCTTGCTTACAGTTGCAGCGGTCAGCACTCGCTGGTAAGGGGTCTGCGCGCGATCATAATGCTTGCTTACTTTACTGCCCACCCGTTCTTTCGACTGCAATTTCATACTGGGCTGAAAGAAGTTCGTGTACAGCCGCAAGGTGGCATAGAGCTCATTCAGTAACTGTAGCTGCAGTTCCGTGTCGTAACGTTGGTAGCCGACCGCGCGGCGCACCAATGAATAGTTCTTCTGGTCCACAAAACAGTTGTCGTTTTTACGATATGGACGTGAACGCGTGAAGCTGAGCTGTTGCTGCTGACAGTAAGCCACCAGATGCTTGTTGATGAACTCCGAACCATTGTCACTATCGATACCCAACAACGGAAAGGGCAAGTGTTGGCGCATCTCTTTCAAAGCGCCGAAGACCCAGGCTTGGGGCTTTGTTGCGCGCGGCCATCGTCTCGGTCCAGGTGGTAGCAATATCAGTGAGATCCAGCGTTTGACAGTAGTCTCCCGCGCCCAAGCCGCCATCATGAGCGACCAGGTCGATCTCGGCAAAGCCGGGGCATTGCTCATCCCATTCGGCAAAAGTGCGAATCGGTATTTGCTTCTTCAGCAGGGTGCCGGGTTTGGTGCCGGCGCGGCCTCGCAAGGCCTGCTTCTGTCGCTCCGGTTTCAGTAGCCGATCGATACTAGCCGCACTGATCCGCGTCAGCTTTGCCCTGGTCTCCTGCTCACAACTAACTCATTGTGACGCTCGAGCACCGTGATCAGCTCGGGCAGCAGCGGCTGTAAGCGCTTGCCGCAAATGTAGTCCATGATGCGCCACAGTTTGATCAGCGCCGTTTGCACGTTGTCATCGTATAAGTGCGCTCGCTTCCGGCAGCGCTTACTTGAACCTGAGCGCGCGCCTACGACGATTGTTTGCTTGTCGACCTGTACGCGACGTCCTTCGTGACGCAACACCAACGCGCATACCAGCGACTATACCCGGTGCTGCTCACAAACTGGTCCAGAATCCGGGTCTTCTCTTTCTTGCGTGCACCACGGTATTCACCCGCGGTCACTTTTGTAAGCTCCTGTCTCGCTTTCATCCTCAGCCTCATCAGCACCTCCAGTGTCGCTAGACACTGGAGGGAAACACACTCTATTTCGAGTGGGTTTATATATGAGGCAACGAATTACCTTTGGAGTGGGTTTTTTGTGAGTCAATTCGGACTATTGACATACATAGGACGCAGGAGTAGAGTCTGCGCCACAGGTAACGTGTCCTTGCACTCTAAATAAGGCTTGTAGGACCCATGCCGGAGGCTCCCACTTCCTTATCTAACGCTCACCGACAGAAACTCACGTTTCAACGCTTCCTGTTTCATTTGCTTCATACACGGCTTACTGATCTTTTGTTTTCGACCCTGGGTCCGGAATTCTGAAATATAAAAGCTCCGCCATCACTTGGAGGTGACGGCGAAGCTACTCAATAACACAGCCTCTGCAAGCGTTGTGCAAAGGATGCATTCTTCGCAGCACTCATCTTAGCGCAACAAGCGGCAGAGCCTCAACCTTGATTTAGAAACGGCCGCTACGTGCCGCGTTCTACTTTTACTTAACAGTCTCCGCTGTCATGCAGCAGCGAGTATGCGCTCTCGAAATATCGGGCGGCGCAAGTAAATCTGTCTGTCGATAGAAGAAGCGCGTCGCTACGGGCAACGCTCAACCCGGGTGGTCTTCAGAAACATCTCTCTAACTTTGGAGGTCTCGTCATGCCAGTTGCACCAACCTATCCTGGGGTCTACATCCAGGAAATTCCGAGTGGCGTCAGGACCATCACCGGCGTCGCCACGTCGATTACTGCTTTCATTGGTCGAGCGCTTACCGGACCGGTGAATGAGGCAATTAGCATTAACAGCTACGGCGACTTCGAGCGCATCTTTGGCGGACTGTGGGTGGGCAGTACGCTTGGCTATGCCGTGCGGGATTTCTATCTGAATGGTGGCAGCCAAGCCATCATCGTGCGTATCTTTCACCCCTTCTTTAGTTCATCCACGGACCGCACAGCCGCATTGACGGGCGCCCAATTTGTGTTAAGTGCTGTCAACGCCGCCGCTGCACCGGACGATAGTCCCACGAGTTTGCAAGCGATCGTAGACGCGGCGAATACGGCAGCGGCCGATCCAGCGAACAACGCGGAACCCCGCAAGAGCGCAGCAACGAGTGTGGCGAGTGCAACCGCTGCCGCGAGGAACCAGCCGGGAGCGACGCGAAATTCCGTGAAGACCGCAGCAACGGACGCCGTTGACGACGCCGCTCCGATTACCAAAGCAACAGTGGTTGTAGATACGCTGAGGCTGGAGGCTGCCAGTGAAGGCGCGTGGGGAAACAACCTCCGTGCGCGAGTTGATCACGATGTTGTCGGTCCTGATGCACCTAATCTATTCAATCTCTACGTTAGAAATGATCTGTCCGGCCAGATCGAGACTTTCCGGAATGTATCGGTTGTGCCTGGTGCTCCACGACGAGTCGATAGAGTTTTGGGAAACGAATCAACGCTTGTTCGCGTTGCGACTCCCCTACCGTCCGCAAGGCCAGCCGCCAATGGAAGCACAGTGGATCCAGGCAAGACTGTTTGGGATGACAACGCAGCTCCGACGAACAGTAAGGTCGCTGCCGCTGATGAAGCATCCGATGGCAGCCCTCTGACTCTTGGCGATTTCACTGGTACGGGTTTGTTTGATCAAAAGCGGGGCTTGTATGCATTACGAAAAGCCGATCTGTTCAACTTGCTTTGTATTCCTCCTTATCTCGCGACAGGCGATATCGATACCAGCCTGGTTACTGAAGCCGCTGCCTATTGCGAACAGCGTCGCGCGATGTTTTTGGTCGACGCTCCCAGCACATGGACCACTAAAGACAGGGCCAAGAGCGATCTCTCCAGTCTCGGAACCACCAGCAAGAACGCAGCGCTTTTCTTTCCTCGTCTGGTGGAATTCAATCCGCTCAGAGATAACCAATTGGATACTTTCGTTCCCTGCGGCGCGGTGGCGGGTGTTTTCGCTCGCACCGACACGACTCGAGGAGTCTGGAAAGCTCCCGCAGGATTGGATGCGACGTTGGTTGGTGTGCCTCAGCTCAGTGTGTCGCTCACTGACAATGAGAACGGCGAATTGAATCCGCTCGGGATCAACTGTTTGCGGGCAATGGTTCCAGCCGGCCGGATCATTTGGGGTTCTCGCACCTTGCAGGGCGACGATCGCTTTGCTTCCGAATGGAAATACGTGCCTGTTCGTCGCACAGCACTCTATATCGAAGAGAGCCTGTTTCGCGGAACGCAATGGGTGGTTTTTGAACCCAATGACGAACCGCTCTGGGCGCAGATTCGGCTCAACGTCGGTGCCTTCATGCACAACCTCTTTCGGCAAGGCGCATTTCAAGGAGCGACTCCGAAAGATGCTTACTTCGTGAAATGCGATAAGCAAACGACAACGCAAAACGACATCAATCTAGGCATCGTCAACATCATCGTCGGCTTTGCACCACTCAAACCAGCCGAGTTTGTAATCATCAGCGTGCAGCAGATGGCCGGCCAAATCGATACCTAAGGAGAGAGACAATGGCTCAATTCAGCGTAAACACCAATCCTCAACGGTTCGATCCGTATAAGAATTTCAAATTCCGTGTTAAGTGGGACGGCAAGTATGTCGCCGGCGTGAGCAAGGTCGGCGGCTTAAAGCGCAGCACTGAAGTGGTCAAACATCGCGAAGGTGGCGATCCCAGCAGCAGCCGCAAATCCCCCGGACGCACTGAGTACGATCCCATTACGCTCGAACGAGGCGTGACCCACGACACGGAGTTTGAAAAGTGGGCCAACAAGGTCTGGAACTGGGGCTCCGGTCTCGGCATGGAAGTCTCTCTCAAGGACTTTCGCAAAGACATCATCATCGAGATTTACAACGAGGCAGGCCAGGTCGTCATTGCTTACAAGGTCTACCGCTGCTGGGTATCTGAATGGCAGGCAGCACCCGATCTCGATGCCAATGCTAATGCCGTTGCACTCCAACACGTCAAACTCGAGAACGAGGGTTGGGAACGTGATTACGAGGTAACCGAACCAACCGAACCACAATTCACCGAGCCGCCGCAATAGACCCATGAACGCATTATCAGCTTCTGAATTGTTGGCAGCCTGGGAGGGTGGTCTTAGTCAAAGGGTCATGCATCGCGCGCTGACGCTGCTTGCCGTGAGTAGCCCTCACAGTTCCCGAGACACTCTCGCCCAACTCAGCATCGGGCAGCGCGATGCTGGTCTGTTGTCATTACGCGAGCAGATATTCGGCTCGCACTTGTCGGCTGTAACGGAGTGTCCGCAATGTCGCGAACAACTTGAATTCAATTTGCACACTTCGGATCTGCAACATTCTTCGGACGCGGCGGCGCTTGCTGCTTCTGTCAGCATTGGCGAATGGCGCTTGGGATTTCGGCTTCCCAACAGCAATGACTTGCTCGGAATTCCCGAAGGCAGCGAGATCGAGGAGATCCGCATACAACTGCTCGAGCGCTGCATTCTCGGCGTCGAAAACAATGGTGAAGCAAGACCGCTTGCTGAAGTTCCGGCCAACGTCATCGAAATAGTCGTGCAGAGAATGGGTGAGGCCGACCCACTCGGAGATCTGCAACTCGCACTCGACTGTCCCGCGTGTGCACACCATTGGGAGGCACCTTTCGATATCGCGCGATTTCTGTGGACGGAGATTAATGCGTGGGCCCAGCGGATTCTGCGGGACGTTCATAAGTTGGCCCAGGCGTATGGTTGGCGTGAGTCTGACATCCTCGCGCTCAGTGCTTTGCGACGACAAGTTTATCTCGAAATGATTAGTCAATGAGCGATTACTTAACCAATGTGGCGGCCAGGAGTCTGAATTCCACTCCAGCGATTCAGCCCCGGTTGATGTCGTTATTCGAACCGTTGAGTGGGCTTGGACCAATATTTCCCACGCCCGCACCAGCCGGTGAACAGTTCGAGAACGTCGCCGAGCATCATGATTCAAAGGCCACTCGGATACTTGCTCCAATTTCAGACCATGAGAGCGAACCGTCTCCAATGGACCTGGTGACGACTAAGCGTACCGACCATGAAAAATCAACACACACTGACGTCGACCATCAAGTCGAGCAAGCCGAGCGAGTCGAGCAACTCTCAACAGAAGCACAGCCGTTGACTTTGTTATCGCTGATCGACGAGCGTGGTGAGACTGACACGTCTCAACGCGATGATGGCAGCCAGGCGAAAAAGATCTTGCCGGCAATCCCAACTGAAGTGGGTGTCAGGCGCCCTGAGAAAACTGCACTTCTATCGCCAGCTTCATCAGCGATAAGCGCAAAAACCGTCGTCCCTATCAGTGATCTTCACCAAAGTCGGGAGACTTCCTATCCCGAGCATTCAGACGCTATTGAAAACGTCATCGCTGCCGCGAGCAGGACAATCGGGATGACACAACCAGAAAACGCAGACAACCAAACCGATGGAAATGTAGAACATCGCGCCGAGCCGATTCACCACCACATCGTTTCGCCATCACCAACTTTGGTGGTGCCGCGCGCGGTGATCGAAACTATTCGATCTGAGAGAGTCTCGCAGCCGTTGACCAAAACGCTCGAAACTACTCTGCTCCAGGACACAGACACGCGCAAGCCGATCGTCGAGATTAACTCTCGTAGAGTTTCCCGAATTGAGGCGCCTCGTAACGCCGTAGAGCCCGCGCGTCCCGAGTCTCAACCAACCGTCAATGTAACCATCGGCCGTGTCGAAGTCCGCGCTTCGCTTCCGGCGTCCTCACGATCGAGTGCCCAAAATTCCGAGTCGCCGAAACTGATGGGTCTTAGCGAGTATCTGCGCCAGCGTGCTCGAGGAGGTAAGGAATGAGTAATTCGCTGGCTATCGCCGCAGTGACGGCGACGCTGCGCAATCTGATCAAGGCAGGTATCGACAACGACGTGCCGGGCGCACTAGTAACCACACAGCCGCTCGACGAGGTGAAGACTCCCGGCGATCTGATCAATGTCTTTCTCTATCAAACGACGATCGATGCAGCTTGGAGCAACAGAGATGTAGGGCGCCAAACAAAACCGGGCGAGACCGGACAACCCGCCCTTGCTTTGAATCTGTTTTATTTACTCACGGCCTATGGGAAGAACAATGCTGCGCCGGATTTGCCGGACCTCACCAGTCATCGATTGCTGGGGCGGGCGATGAGAGTTTTGCACGATCACCCGGTGCTGAGCTTCGCGGAAATCGAGAGCGCGCTTTCGGGAAACGATCTCCACGAACAAATCGAGCGTGTGCGTATTACCCATCAGCCGATGACTTTGGATGAGATGTCAAAACTTTGGACCGCCTTCCAGGCCAAGTATCGAATCTCGACTGCTTATGAGGTCTCCGTCGTGCTGATAGATAGCCAACGACCAGCAACCACTCCCCTGCCGGTACTCAAGCGCGGCGAACTAGATCAGGGCGTCGACGCGCAGGCAAATCTGATTGCACCTTTTCCGACCCTTACCGAAATGAGCTTGCCGCTCGAGAATCAACCGAGCGCTCTGTTGGGAAATGAGCTTGCCCTGCGAGGTCATCATCTGGATGGTGACAGCTTGACCGTACGCTTTTTCAATCCGCGCCTGGGCCAACCGATCGAGATTGGACCATTAGCGCCGGCTCCGTCCACGGAGTTGGCGGATATTAGAGTGACGCTGCCCGATGATGCCGTCAGTAGAGCAGCGTGGGTGACTGGTCATTACACAGTCAGCATCGTGGTAACGAGAAGTAGCAGCCCGACAAACAACGTGAGGACCACGAATGAACTCTCGTTCGCACTCGCGCCGCAGATTCTAAGCGGCTTGCCGCTGACCCGCGCCGCCGCAGCCGGCGATTTCGCATTAACGCTGACTTGCAGCCCCGACGTTCTACCTGAACAGCGCGCTTTCCTGCTTTTTGGCGCCGATGAAATCCCCGCCGACGCGCACGTTACGAAAACCAACACGCTCACTTTTCAAATTCCCATCAACGACGCGTCAAAAGGCGAGCACTTTATTCGCCTGCGTGTGGATGGAGTGGACAGTCTGCTCGTTAAGTACGATCAGACGCCGCTCACTTTTGATAACAATCAGAAGGTGACGATCACATGACCGAGCTCGCGCAGTGGCAAAAAGGAAACGAAGAATATCTCGTCGCCGCACTGGCCTGGTTGCGTCTGCGTTTGACTCTGCGATCGAGCCAAGGGGGTCCCGTTGACGTGGTAACCGAACAACAGGAAAAGCTGGCTAGAGAGCAGATGGCTGTCCTGGGAAAAATGGAGCCGCCGCCCTTGTTGATAATAGCCGCACAACAGTTTGGCCTTTCGCAGTTCGAGCAGGAAGTGCTGCTGTTGTGCGCGGCGATGGAACTCGACACCCGGATCGCGGCGCAGTGCGCGATTTTCCAAGGCGATCCAAACAAGGCGTATCCGACTTTCGCGCTGGCGCTTTCCATTTTTGACGAACCTGCCTGGGACGCACTCTCCCCCGAACGCCCCTTGCGCTATTGGCGACTTATTGAAATCAACCAACCCGGCGCCCAACCACTTACCACCAGCGCGATTCGAGCTGATGAGCGTCTGGTCAACTATATAAAAGGACTCAACTACCTCGACGATCGTCTCTCTTCACTGTTGTTTCCGGTCAGGACCGAAGCAGACCTGTCCGGGTTACCGCCTTCACAGGAAGAGATGGTCCAATCGATCATTTTCAATCTGAAGCACGTAGGACCAGGCGCCAACTTTCCGACTCTTCATCTGCTCGGTGCTGATGAGAGCAGTAAGCGATTGATCGCCGCGCGGGCTGCTGATCTATTAAACATTCATCTCTATCGCCTGCCTGCCCAGTTGTTGCCTTCGCACGCAGCCGATCTGGAAACGCTGGCCAGGTTGTGGCAACGTGAAAGCATTCTGCTTCCCGTCGCGCTCTATCTCGACGGACATAACACCGGCGGTGTAGTCCAGGAGAGTCCGGCTGTTGTTCCCCCTATCAATCGTTTTCTCACGCGTACGGGCGGTGTTGTGTTTCTCAGTACTCAAGACCGCGGTCCGTCCTTGAGTGAAACAGTAATCACGGTTGAAGTAGAAAAGCCGACGCCAGCCGAGCAGCGAACGACCTGGGCAGCGGCCCTGGGCCAGATCGCGAATGAAGACGATCCCGCTCGGCTCGCCGGTCAATTCAATCTGAATGTGACTACGATCAGACAAATTGCCGGCAAAATTAATCCCACCAGCGATAAGACTGAAATCAGCCGGCAACTTTGGAATGCTTGTCGCTCCAGCACGCGGCCTCAGTTGGACAACCTGGCCCAGCGCCTCATCCCGAAGGCCACCCTCGAAGACGTTGTGGTCCCGGAAGCGGAAGCGGAGTTGCTCCGGCAAATCTCGCATCAGGTGGGCCGGCGCGCCCAGGTGTATGAGGATTGGGGATTTGCCGGCAAGATGAATCGCGGTCTCGGCATCAGCGTGCTTTTCGCGGGCGATAGCGGCACCGGGAAAACGATGGCGGCCGAGGGCCTCGCCAACAAGCTGCAGCTCGATCTCTATCGGATCGATCTTTCAGCGGTGGTGAGCAAATACATTGGCGAGACCGAGAAGAATCTGCGCCGGGTTTTCGATGCGGCCGAAGATGGCGGCGCGATTCTGTTCTTTGACGAGGCCGATGCTCTCTTTGGCAGACGCAGCGAAGTGAAAGATAGCCACGACCGTTACGCTAATATCGAGATCAATTATCTCTTGCAGCGAATCGAAGCGTATCGCGGCTTAGCGATCCTCGCGACGAATATGAAGAGCGCGCTCGATACAGCCTTCCTTCGCCGGCTGCGTTTCATCGTCGACTTTCCGTATCCCGGAGCTGCAGAGCGCAAGGAGATCTGGAAAGGAATCTTTCCCGAGCAAACAAAAACTGAGAACCTCGATTTAGACCGCCTGGCCCGCCTGGACCTAACCGGTGGCAACATTCACAGCGTGGCCCTTAACGCAGCCTTCCTGGCTGCACAAACAAACTCGCCGATCACCATGTCGTTGCTCTTGCAAGCGGCGCGCACAGAGTTTCGCAAGTTGGGTCGCTTCATCAATGAGGCCGACTTTGTGTGGAAAGAATCACTAACAGGAATTAAGCCGATCATGGAGGCGGTAGCATGAACATCAATCTCCACATCGAACGATTGGTGCTCGACGATCTGGTCCTTGAGCGTCATCAAACTCTGTTAGTCAAAGCTTCCGTTGAGGCGGAGCTAAGTCGATTGCTTACGGCTGCTGATGGAGCAAAAGGTCTCACGTCCGGGAGAAGAATGGCCTCCGCCGCGGCACCCGCCATTCACGTCACGCGTGACGGCAACCCCACTCATTTGGGCCAACAGATCGGACGCGCGGTCCATCAGGCTCTTGGCGATCAACCACGAAGCTACAATGCAGCACAAAATCATCACGAGTGAAGTAGCGAATCCGGCACCGCTCTCCGCCGGCACTTTGCAGCGTAACTGTGCTTGTGGGCAACACAAGATCGCCCGTGAATGTGACGCGTGCGGCTGCAATCAGGAATACCGTTGCGGCGGAAACGTTATCGGCCGCCACACGATTACAAGAACCTATACCAAGAGTGTCTACAACCGACAGAATGTAACTCTTCTGGACGTTACCAAGACCTGATGAAGTGAGCCAAAGGTTGAAAATGAGCCTTGAGACAACAGTCGGAAAGTCGGCCTCAGCCTTATCGTTCAGTGGCCTCTTGCAGCGCAAGTGTGACTGCGGGCAGCACACATCCGGAGGCAAGTGTAGTGCGTGCAGCCAGCGAGCCCATGACACCTTGCAACGCTCAGCCGTAGGTGGTCATGAGGGTGAGAGATCTGACAACACTGTACCGCCGATAGTTCACGAAGTGCTGCAATCGCCGGGTCAAAGGCTTGACACCCAGACGCGCTCTCTCTCGGAAACGCGCTTTGGACATGATTTCAGCCGCGTGCGAATTCATTCCGACGCGCGGGCCGCCGCATCAGCGCCGCCGATTATCCAGCGCGCTCCGGCAGGCGGCACGCTTTCTTCAGGAATAACGATCGGCGATATAGACATCAAGTCAAACGATCCAAATTGTGAATATCAAAAAGGTGAAGTAGCGAGGTCTGATGCGCCGCAGGGGATTTTAGAGAACGATATCGAGAAAGGAGAATTCCTGGGAATCGCTCCCCCCGAGGCGGTAGTGATTGCGGATTTCAAGGTGGGTGAGGGACAGCTTAGACCATCGACTGCCAGCGATCTAAAGAAGTTTTGGCTTCCCACATTCAATAAGAGCGCCGCGGGTTCGCTGGAAATCGCGGGGTTCACCGATTGTACGGGTTGGGAAAAACACAACCAGGTACTTCGTGAACAGCGGGCCCAGGCCGTGGCTCGGTTTCTGCCCGGCATGTGGATAAAGTCGGTTCCGTTAGGAGAGTATCCCGTTCCAAATACATCGGAGCGCGGGCGGGCGCTCAATCGCTCCGTAATTATCACGAACAAGAAACCCCCTCCTCATCCAGAGCCACAGCACGAGGTGAACATCAAGCTGGAGGAACCAGACACGTTGAACTGCTCGCAGGACCAACGCAGGCAGCTCGCGATCGCTTTTCCGGTAGCGAAGCTCATGGCCCAACGAGCCCAAGCCGCACTCTCCAACCCAGACAAAGGGCCGGTCACAGAGTTCCTGCTTCATCGGCACTTCGGCGCCGAAGCCATGTCCCACCTCCCTGAGATCCGGGCCGGGTTCTCAAAGATACTGAGTAATTGGAAGGATTGGGACTCGCGCTTTGACTGCGAGAGTCAGACAGAGGGTGGATGTCCTCATGAAAATGGAATCGTCTTGGCGTACGTCAATACTAAAGGCGGGTCTTCTTACGGCACCGTCCACGTCTGCGCCGAAGCATTCAATAAGCCTTCGGACATGCAGAGACTATCAGCAGCGCTACTCCACGAATTGAGTCATCGCCTGGATAACACCAGCGACAAAATGTACTGCGGCTTCGAAGGCCAAGGGCAATGCTCGTCATTAGACACGACGACCGCCATCGACAACGCCGACTCCTTCGCGCAGTTCGCCCGTGAGATTTTCAACGCATCGCTGTGAGATCGATCCAATGAATTCAGAATTGCAAGCACAAACAAAGACTGCTACGTCATCACTTGTTCCTGCGCGCGGAGAACTCTTGCAACGTAAGTGTGACTGCGGCCAGCACACGATCGCAGGCGGTGAGTGTTCAGGCTGTAACAAGAAACGCGAGGGCACGATTCAGCGTGCCGCTCTCAGTCATCTGCCGGTCAATGCTCACGACAATGCGGTACCACCAATCGTCAACGACGTGTTGCGATCGTCTGGCCAGCCACTCGATGCAGAAACGCGAGGTTTTATGGAGTCCCGTTTCGGGCACGACTTCAGCCGCGTGCGCGTGCACACGGACTCGCAGGCGGCAGAGTCTGCTAGTGCGGTGAACGCACGAGCGTACACAGTAGGACAAGACGTAGTATTCGGCAGCCAACAATACGCGCCGACAACGAACGAAGGACAATTGCTGTTGGCGCACGAGCTGGTCCATGTGGTTCAGCAGGCAACGTCCGCCTCTGGCCCACCCGTAGCTGTGAGTGATCCGAGCGACAAAGCCGAACAAAATGCCGAGGTTTTATCCCGGCAGGTAATAGCGGCTGGTATCGCTCAACAACCGATCGCCACGAGCCGATCGTCGACCTTGCATCGCCTTCCTTTCGGCATCCAGCTTCCGACTGGCCTACGCGCGTTAGATCCGGTTGAGGAAACAATGGCCCGCGGTGTTTACGGCGGCAGCCTCAACTATGGACAAATTCTTCTGAGTGATGCATTAGGTGGCGGCGGTCGTCCTTTCACTCTGTATGTTCCGTCGCTGCTCCCCTTCACTTCCGGAGTCACCGTCATCAACATTGGACCAGGTCCATATGCGACGCCCGGCTCAGACCGTAACCTATTAATCCATGAACTTGCCCACTCGTGGCAATCTCAACACCATCCTAACCCGGCGCAATACATGGTGAATTCCCTCGCGAGCCAAGCCGCCGCGGGAGCGGCTGGAGGTAGTGCTTACTGTTACATCCCCGGCAGATGGTTTGGTTTGTATGGAGCCGAGCAAATTGCACAGCAGGTGGAGAATGGCGAATCTAACATCGTCAGTCACGTGGCGGCAGCCGGTCCTGGTGGAACGGATTTCGCGAACGTTATAAGTCTGCAATTGCCTCACTGGGAGACTCGAGGGGCGCCGGGTGTGAGGTGTTAGAGAAGGATTGATCCAATGAATTCAGGATTGCAAGCCCAAACAAAGGTTGCACCGACGTCGTCATCTGCTCCTGCGCAGGGAGAACTCCTGCAACGGAAGTGCGCCTGCGGCCAGCACACGATTGCCGGCGGCGCATGCAGCTCGTGCTCTCAGGACGAAACCGTTGGCTTGCGTCGTTCTGCGATCAGTAATGACTCGGCAGTTGGTTCTGGCAATACCGTTCCTCCAATAGTTAACGCGGTCTTACAGTCATCCGGTCAACCGTTGGACGCAGACACGCGCGCTTTTATGGAAATGCGCTTTGCGCGTGATTTCGGACGCGTTCGTGTGCATACAAATGCCCAAGCAAACGAATCGGCGCGCGCAGTTAATGCCTTGGCTTACACCGTAGGACACGATGTGGTGTTCGGTATTGGGCGTTACTCACCGCAGACGAATGAGGGTCGTAGGTTGATGGCCCACGAGTTGACTCATGTAGTGCAACAAGAGGACAGCGGCCACCGAGTTCAGTCGAAGCTTGTCCTTGGGAAGGCTAATGACGCTCTGGAACTTGAAGCAGATCGAAACGCCGACCGGATTGTGTCGGGCAGTAACGGCGCGGGCGGGACGCAATTGCTTTCAACTCCTACGGCGTTGCAGCGTGCTTGCGGGCCGGCAAGTATTGGCACACCGCCGGGTTGCGTCCGCCGCAGTCCTACCTTTATCGCAGGCGGCTCTCTTTTCAAATTTCATAAGGACTGCGACGACTTCGCACCAGCCACCGAGGAAACAGCCTTAGCCGCGCTGCCCTCAACGTTGCCGCCGACGGCGACTGTCGAAATACATGGTTTCGCCAGTAACGACGGAGATCCGGGTTTCAATACAAACTTGTCTTGCGCGCGGGCTTTAAAGGCCCACAGTGTACTGACTGGACCAGGGGGTTTATCTGCTTCTCGCATCACGGGAACCTTCCATCACGGCGGCACTCCCGGTCCTGTAGTAGATCGTCGGAGCGTCGTTATTTTGCCGGCCACAGTAGCGGCGGCGCCCACAGTGACCACACACCGCTTTCGAGCCGCGGCCTGGTCCTTCTTGTCCTGCGCCGAGTGTAATCCGTTCACCGACGACGGCACTCTCGGCGTGACTCCACCGGTCACCGAACCGGCAACCAGCTCTACCTTTCGGCAGATGCATTTCGTTGAGGCGGAATTAGGCACTCAAAATGGCCGGACGATTGCTCCTGGTACTGCGCGTTTGGGAGGTTCCGGTCGGGACGTCGGAATAAGTCACTTCTGCGGTTCGGGAGCCCGAGCCCATATTGTAAGCTCCGGTCCTCCAGGCGCCCCGAGTTTGATCAGCCATCCCGTCCATGGCGAAGGGGTGCAATTCTCCAGCATTTTGAGTTCTCGTGTCGGGGCTACCGTACCACCGACATTGCCAGGTTCACCGTGTGGCCCATTGGGCACGAATCCGTTGATCCCCGTGATCGGCAACGCCTTCACCATGCGCCTCTTTGCCGATGGGACCAAGGAAAGCGAATTCAACTCCGCCACACTTTATCCATCTCATTTCATATACGAAAACGGGTTGATAAAACTCTTCGGTGGTAGTCCCGTTCATCCAACTCAGGATTTCACGGCCTGGGCATCTTCCACAGTACCACTGGCAATTGGTCTGGTTGGATTCAAGGCGCTGAGATTTCATTGCTGTAATCCGACGATATCTCATTTCGCGTGCAACACGTTATGTCTCGGAGGGTTCTCAGTGCCGAACCCATTATTTTTTGACTCGAGACTCTGTGCCGCCTTAGGAGCGACGGTGGGAGCCAGTTCTTGTCCCACCGCGTGTGCCCCTGCAGGTGCGGCCTGCACACCGATAGTGCGAGGGTCTAACCCTTGAGTTTGAGAGGAACGCCATAACTCATGACTACCTTTCCCGGATCGCCGCGCCTGCTTAAAGGCGCCATCATCGGCGCAGACCAGGCCAATCCGCTCGCCAGTGTCATCGTGTTTCAATACAACCCTGACACGATGACGCGGCGGCTGGAGGCGCGCACGTCCAGTGGCGAGAGCGCGGATAGATCGGAAGCGTTGCGTCTGACCAGCGCACCTAAGGAAACGATCACGCTCAGCATTGAGGTTGATGCTACGGATCAACTCGAAAAGGCCGAGCCGGTGGCGGTCGCTTCCGGAGTTAGTCCAACTCTCGCCGCCCTCGAGCTGTTGCTATATCCAAAGAGCACCACTGTCCTCTCGAATCTCGCGCAAGCCAATGGCGGGTTTCTCGAGATCGTCCCGGTGGAAGCACCGCTGACACTTTTCGTTTGGGGACAGACGCGTGTGCTGCCTGTTCGCATCACCAGCTTCAGCATTACGGAAGAAGCCTTTGACACGTTGCTCAATCCGATGCGCGCCAAAATCGATCTGACCCTGCAAGTGCTGAGTTATTACGATCTCAAAACCACAACGCCAGGCTTCTCACTGTTCGTCGCTCATCAAATCGCCAAAGAAGCGTTGTCGACGACAAACGTCTTCAACAAAACACAGAGCACCGGCGTCACAGTCAACATATTTTAGGAGTACACCCGATCATGTTTTTGCCGACCAGCCGTTACGCCGGCATCGAGACCACCAAATACGTGAGTGCCGCCGGACGGGAGATCGTTTACCTGCGCCGCCGCTTACTGCCGGATCTCAGCACGATCATCGTCGTCGCGGAACACAGCGTGACTGAAGGCGATCGTCTCGACAATGTTACGGCTCGTTATCTCGGCGATCCGGAACAGTTCTGGCGCGTGGGCGATGCAAACCTCGAAATGAAAGCAAACGAACTAACCAGAGAAATCGGGCGACGGTTGAGCATACCGCTGCCGACGTAAGGAATCCGGATGTTGGATACACGCATTCGCCTCCAGTTGTGGGTTGGTCCAACGGTGCCCGAGCCGGCTCCGTTTGATGTGATCGACGCGATCAGCAGCCTCGAGGTCACGAATACCGACAGCGGACGCGACGGTTTCCAGATGACCTTCACCCTCGGAAAAGACTTGCCCGTCGATTATGGCCTGCTGCGAAACAGATATTTCGAGCCGCCTAATCGTGTGATCATCATGGTCATCATGGGCTCTCTGCCGGAAGTGCTGATCGATGGAATCATTACTAACCATCAAATCGCGCCAAGCAACACGCCCGGCGCGTCGACGCTCGTCGTGACCGGCGAAGACATCAGTCTGAAACTCGATCTGGAAGATAAGAACGACACGCATCCCGATCAGGCTGACTCTGACATCGTGGAGGCGATTCTCCGCCAATACCCGGACTGCGATCTGGTGCCCGTGATCAGCGCGACGGACGATCGGCCCCAACAAAATCAACGTGTGCCGAGTCAACAAGGCACGGACCTCGCTTTTATCCAGGAGCTGGCGCGCCGTAACGGATTTGTTTTTTATGTTGAGCCAAGAGCGTTTCGCGCCAACACTGCCTACTGGGGCTTGCAGGATTTTTCCAGCCCCCTGCAACCTGCTCTGTCGCTGAACATGGGTCCGGAGACAAACGTTGAATCACTCAGCTTTAGTTTCAACGCCCTGGGCCCGACAACGCCCCGCATTACCATTGTCGACCCAAGCAGCAGAACCGCGATTCCGATTCCGGTGCCGAACGCGTTACGTCCGCCGCTCTCCCGTGAGCCTGCTGCTTCCATGCGCCAAACTCGGCCTCGCACTACCGCCAACCTGGACCAGGCGCAGGCCGTTCGCGAGGCACTGGCCACCTCGAGCGAGGCCGCTGATGCGGTAACCGGCTCGGGCCAACTGGACGCAGTTCGTTACGGACAGGTGTTGCGTGCAAGGCGTCTGATTGACGTGCGCGGCGTAGGCGCCAGTTACAGCGGCCGGTATTACGTCAAGCAAGTTACGCATCGTCTGAAACGCGGTGAATACAAGCAGAGCTTTTCGCTCTCGCGAGAAGGTCGCGGTGCTTTATTGCCGGTGGTCGTGACATGAATGGAGAACGTCAATTCTACGGGAAATTCAGAGGGGTTGTTTCCGACAACGGCGACCCCAGCAACCTGGGGCGGATTCGCGCCCGGGTAGCGGACGTGTATGGCGAAGAGGAAAGCGGCTGGGCCATGCCGTCGGTTCCTTATGCCGGCAACAGCGTAGGTCTGTTTCTTATTCCTCCGACCAATGCGTCGGTATGGATCGAGTTTGAGCATGGCGATCCGGACTACCCGATCTGGAGCGGGTGCTTCTGGGCCGAGAACGAGGCGCCGGCGTCGCCCGCATCGGCAGACAAGAAGGTTTTGAAAACAGGCGCGGGAACGATCACGCTCGACGATACGCAGGGCTCCAACAGCATCACGATCGAAACTACCAACAGCTTGAAGATCAAGCTGGACCAGCAGGGGATCGAGCTCAGCAACGGATCGCAAAAGATCATGATTTCGTCGTCAAGCGTCTCCGTCAACGACGGCGCCCTGGAGGTCACCTGATGGCCAATTACATGCTCGACTCGACCTCAACGCTAATGTGTCTGCACGGGGGCCAGGCACAACCGCTCGGAACCAATCCGCGGGTGAAACTGAGCGGCCAACCGATCGTCACCCAGAGCAACAGCTACACCGTCGCCGGCTGTAGCATGCCGTCGCCAACGGCAGGCAACGGTCCCTGCGTAAGCGCGCAATGGACCAGCGCGGCAACGCGCGTAAAAGCAGCCGGTGTTCCCGTGTTGACGAAAGACAGTCAAGCTCTGTGCGCGCCGACCGGAACCGGCTTGAATATCGTCAACACACAGTTACGAGTTAAAGCGACCTGATGAATATCGACTTTCCATTTCACATTGCCGCCGATGGTCGCACCGCCGCTACCGATGATGGCGATCATATACGCGACATGATCGAGCAGTTGCTCTTCACCAATCGTGGAGAGCGTGTCAACCGGCCGGATTTCGGCAGCGGTCTCATGCAGATGGTTTTTGCACCGAACAGCCCGGAGGTCGCTACGGCATTGCAGTTTTCCCTCCAGGCTGAATTGCAAAGGTGGCTCGGCGATTTGATTGAACTGCAAACGCTCGAGGTCCAGAGCATTGATGCGAGGCTGTTAATCACAATTCAGTATCTCGTCCGACGCACGAATGAGCGTCAAACGGCGCAATTCAATCGCGCGTTATAAGCAGATGAAGACTTCAGAAATTTGCCGCGACAAAGACGAACGACGGCAACAGATTCGAAAACACACCAACCAGGCCGGCGTGCACGACCTGAACGGAATCGACTACCTGGAAGTCGATCAGAAGCAGACGAAGCTAACGGTCTATTTTATCGGTGAAGCACCCACGAATATTTCCGAGAACAATATTCGAATCGATGGCGGCACTCGCATTCGCAACATCAGCGTTATTCGCATTTTCCGGTGCGATCCTAAAGACCCGCGCGTAGACGGTTGCTTGCAGGTAGAACTAGATCGGCCGGGAGACTTCTCCACCTATACGCTGCGCCTGGTGAAGATGGACGCGCTTGGCCGTCCCGGAAATGAACCGCTCGAAGGCTTCGATCCGCGTTACGCTCAGCTCGATTTCTCATTCAAAGCAAGTTGTCCCACCGATCTCGATTGCGTATCCGGGAGCACTTGCGCTGCTCCTTTAATGGATGAACCCGAGATCGACTACCTGAGCAAGGACTACAACAGTTTTCGCCAATTAATACTCGACCGCCTCTCTTTGATCATGCCTGACTGGAAGGAGAGTCACGTCCCGGATCTCGGCATTACCCTCGTTGAGTTGCTCGCGTACACCGGAGATTACCTGAGTTATTACCAGGATGCGGTCGCGACCGAGGCTTATCTCGAGACGGCGCGCCAACGCATCTCTGTTCGTCGCCACGCCAAGCTGGTGGATTACCAGTTGCACGAAGGCTGCAACGCTCGCGCGTGGGTTCACGTGGCAGTCGAGAGCGACACGCCGCTGGACCAGATTGAAGATGTTTACTTCATCAGCAGCGGTAGATCGTTCGACCCTGTTCTAATGAGTGACGATCTACGGGACATCCCGTTCAGCGACTATGAAGTGTTTGAGCCGGTCGTCCAGCAACCTAACCAGCCGCTGCGGTTCTACGAGAAGCACAACAATATCAGGTTTTATACGTGGCACGATCGCGAGTGTTGTCTCGAGCGCGGAGCAACTTCAACGACTCTGATAGATGAGTGGGCAGACAACAATAGCGCCGGTGGTTCAAAGGTGGCCCAACAATACGCTGTGCCAGCGCCTTCCAGGGTCTTGCATTTAAAGCCGGGCGATGTACTGATTTTTGAAGAACTGTTTGGACCGGTCACCGGACAGCCCGCGGATGCCGATCCACTTCACCGTCATGTCGTTCGTCTTACCAAAGTTGAACCTGGGGTGGATCCACTCTACGACCAGCCCATTTTGGAAATCGAATGGTCGGAAGAGGATGCGCTTCCCTTCCCGCTTTGTATTTCGGCGATCGGCCGAGCACCTGAGTGTCTCTACCTGACCGACATCAGCGTCGCACACGGCAACGTTTTGTTGGTGGACCATGGCCGGCGTGTCGGTTCAACCGGAATCGAAACGCCCGAATGGTGGACAGTGCCGGCATTGGACCAGGACGATGCCGGATGTTTGGCTGAAGGAGAGCCAGCCGAAACTCTTTTGCGCGCCGGTAAATTTCAGCCGCAACTCAAACGCAAACCGCTGACTCATGCCGCTCCATTTCCCACCCCTTCTGTCGTTGCGCGCCAGCAGTTTCATCTGCTCTCGCAATTGATGACGAAGGTACGCGCTCAGGTGGAATTGCCCCAGCACGAGGAACAGTTGTTGAGCAAGAAAGCCAGACGAGTGCGTACTCTGGCCGCGCGTACTCGAGCCGGATACGTGCTGGAAGAGTTTCAGGAAGCGGAGCTGATAGAAATGTTTGGTTTGTCGCTGATTGAGCAAATCGGCATTCGCGGCAGTCAATTGCTTGGACCAGCCAGCCGCGCGCTGATTCAAGATCCCCGCGAAGCGCTGCCGTCGGTGACTCTGCACGAACAAAAGAGCGATGACGGCGCCCAGCAGCAAACACGCACCTGGTTTCCACAATTAGACTTGTTGGAAAGTAATGGTCAGGACCGTGGTTTTGTGGTCGAGATCGATAACGATAACCGAGCACAACTCCGGTTTGGCGATGGCGATCGAGGACGAGCACCGGTCCCCAATTCGACGTTGACAGCGAGCTACCGGGTCGGAAACGGGACCCGCGGTAACGTCGGCGCCGAGGCCATCAAACACCTTGTGTTTCGCCAGCGAGTAAGTGGCGTCAAGGCGACCGTTCGGAATCCGCTGCCGGCCACGGGTGGAATCGATCCGGAACCTTTGGCCGAAGCGAAGTTGTTTGCGCCGATGGCTTTTCGCGGCCAACTAGAACGAGCGATCACGCGCGACGACTACGCCGCACTGGCGCAACAGATCGCGCCGGTCAAGGTTCAGCAGGCGGCCGCAGCACCATTGCGCTGGACCGGAAGTTGGTATGAAGTCGAGGTCGCAATCGATCCTGTCGACAGCGAAGAGCTGGATCGGGACCTGCGCGAATTGATCGAGGCTGGCCTCCATCGCTATCGACGAATCGGTCACGACCTGCGCGTGCAGCCGGCCGAATACGTTCCTCTCGATATCAAGTTGTTGGTCTGCGTGCTGCCTCATTACCAGCGAGCCCACGTCAAGGCCGAGTTGTTGGATCGCTTCAGCAACCGCCTGCTGCCGGCTGGAAAATCCGGCTTCTTTCATCCGAACAATCTTTCTTTCGGCGAAGGAATTTATCTCAGCAAGCTCGTAGCTGCAGCTCAGGACGTCGCCGGCGTGGAGAGTGTCGTCGTCAAGAGGTTGCAGCGTTTGTACGAATCACCGAATAACGAGATCGAGAACGGGGTGCTGCCGCTTAGTCCGTTGGAAGTGGCGCGTCTGGACAATGATCGTAACTTCCCAGAACACGGCACACTTTGGCTGGATGTAAGAGGTGGGCGATGAACGAACAGTGCGGTTGTTGTGAAGGCATTCATAAGCTGACACCGGTAAGCACGCTCAACCGGCCGGGCCTGAGTGCGCTCAGTTATCGCGTGGGTACCCACGCCAGTTTTCTGGAGACTATGAAGGCGCGTCTTTCGAACCTGGAACTTGGACCAGAGGTATTCGAAGCAGTGGTTGAAGCAAGTGCAGCTCGCGCACGTCCGTTGTTGAGTCTGACGACCCGCGCGTCGTCTGATGCTTCCATCGCGTTTCTGGACGCGTGGGCTCTCGTCGCCGACGTGCTGACTTTTTATCAGGAACGAATAGCGAACGAAGGTTTCCTGTCGACCGCTACCGAGCGGCGCTCGATTTTGGAACTGGCCCGGTTGGTTGGTTACCGGCTCCGTCCGGGTGTCGCAGCGAGTGTCTTTTTTGCCTATACGCTCGAGAAGAATACCGCCGTTGAGATTCCTGCGGGCGCGCGCGCCGCCAGCGTGCCTGGGCCGGGCGAGCTGCCGCAGTCGTTTGAGACTTCCGAAAAACTGCTGGCGAGATATGAGTGGAACAGTCTTAAGCCTCGTTTGACTCAGGCTCAAGTGATCACGTTAGACAATGCCTTTGGCACAGACGCAGCCACGCGCGAGGTCGTGTACTTTGACGGGATTTCGACAAAGTTAACCATTGGCGACGCACTTCTTTTTCGCCTCGGTGACGAACCCGGCCAGTTGGTGCTGCGTCTGATCGAAGCCGTGGATCCTCAAGCCGGCGATAACCGCACTGAAGTCAGGCTGGTCCAGTTTGAGGCGTCAGATGCGATCGCCGATCGGTTGCGGTCGTTCATTGACGACGCTGCCGATCGTTTTCCTGGAACCAAACTCGCTGACGAAGCCGTCGCAATCCTGAAGGATCTGGCCCAGGGCCGCTCGATCGAGTTATTGAACGACGCCAGGGGCCGGTTGGAAGAAGTGCATGAAGTGGCTCAGAAACGAAGAGCCAGTCGTGTGGAAGCATGGCTCGACGAAGTAATCAAGGTCGTGGAGACACTCCAGACTTCAGCTTCGACAGGCGCCGGGGATACCGCTGTTTCCGCCACCCGCGACATGCAGCTCTCCGGTTTTGGCAGTCTGTTTGCGCTGCTCGAACCATTGTCGATAACCCCGTCCAGACAACCGGCGAGCTCATTACAACTGGGCCGGACCAGCGGAAAAACATTTGCGGCACAGTCTGACATCGCACCGCAGCTAATAACCGCGCTTAAACCCGATGCCGCGCCGGCGCTCTACCAGGCTTGGTCCAATGTGCAAGGGCCTGCCAGCGATATTGAGGTGGCGGCGATTCGTGTCAAAGCAGGACTGTTCCCGGGAACCTATCCCGGCGATGCGAAGGTCACGTCAGGAAACGAGGTCACAACCACCTTCACCCCTCCTACTCTTTTAAACTCGTGGGGCGATCTGATTCGCACCAGTAATCATCGACCAACCGCTATCGCACTCGACGGTGTTTACGACCAGATCCGGCCGGGCAGTTGGATCGCGATCGATCGTCCCGGTGCTACACCGAACAGTCATGTAGTGACCTATCATCAAGTAGTAGACGTTCAGACTCGCGCGCGCTCGACCACGAGTAGCAGTTACACCGCCCGCCTCACGCAACTGCGCATAACCCCGGACTGGCTGAACGACCTCTCGAGTTCGGCCCTTGAATCAGTCCTGGGATCGCCGCAGATTCTTCGTGCCACTCTCGTCTATGCTCAAGCCGAGCCGTTGAAGCTGGCGGAAGAACCGCTGGACAGAGACATTGCCGGCAATAGTATCGAGCTCGCTGAACTCTATGCCGGTCTTAATTCGGGACGCTGGCTCATCGTCTCAGGTGAGCGAACCGATATTCCGAACGTTACGGGAGTCGTCGCCAGCGAGCTCGTGATGTTGGCTGGAGTTACACAAGGCACACCGAAAGAACAGTGCGTGCCCTTCCCAAAGAACATTGTTCCGTTTGAGAGTGTCGCCTTCATTACCGATCCCAACGCGGCAAATGATCGGCTGGTAGTGGGCACACTCTCCAAAGCGGGACGTGAGATGCTTAGCAACCTGGCGGAGCCGTCCGTACCGAACCAACAGTTTTGCGAACCCGTCCAACTCGCACCGGGGCTGTTAGTGGATGCCTATGTGCCGACGAAAAAGGAAAAGGATGGAGCCTTTGCGGCCTTTAAGAAAACTTTTAGTGTACCGGCTGCTATCTCCTCTTCGAATGGATCGCAGCAAGAGCTCTTTGGCTGGCGCATCAAACATCCGGTCGATCCTCCGCACACAACTCTGCTGCTGGCAAACCAACTCGCTTACTCATACGACCCTTTGACCGTAACGATCTATGGCAACGTAGTAAAAGCCACTCACGGTGAAACAAAGAACGAAGTGCTTGGCAGTGGCGCCGGCAGCCAGGAGATGCAGCAGCTCGAAACGCAAATGTCGGCGAAGCGAACCGTCTCGTC
>CAMLLD010000045.1 GCA_946480785.1 uncultured Blastocatellia bacterium
GGCAATTATTCACGTGACGCCACCGCCGCCTTCGCACGTAAATCCGCAAATCACCCCCGCGCTCGATCGCATCACGATGAAGGCGCTGCAAAAGAAGGTCGAAGATCGTTACCAGTCGGCCGACGACATGCTCAAAGACTTGCAAGCGGCAATGGTCAGCTTGGGCGGCAATGGCGTTCCCGTCGTCACCAAGACGAACAAAAAGACGCCGGGCGAAATGCAACGCGCAACCAGCGCGCTCGCGACTCTCACGATGCAACTGCGCCGGCAACGTTTTTCGCTCGTCTCGTTTATCGGCGCGATCGTCGTGATCGGCCTGATCATCGGCGCGGGAATTTATTTCTGGCCGCGCAGTTACTATCAACCGTCTCCCGCCGCGCGTGAGTGGTACGAGATCGGCAACGAAGCACTGCGCAACGGCGCGTATCACCAGGCGAGCAAAGCCCTCCAGCAGGCAATCGCGATCGACAGCAATTACGCGCTGGCACGCGCGCGCCTGGCCCAGGCCTGGACCGAGCTCGATTACATCGAGAACGCCAAAGACGAACTGCTGATCGTCGAGAGTCTCACGCGAAACGGCGCCGCGATCACCAAGAGAGATTCGCTTTATCTCGATGCGATCAAGGCCATGGCTCTGCGGGATTTCCGTGAAGCGACCAAGGCCTACAGCGATATCGCCGAGATGTCGCCCGACGACAGTCAGGTCTACGTCGATCTCGGTTATGCCTACGAGAATGACGGCAAGCCGGACAAAGCGCTCGAGAATTATCTGAAGGCGATCTCCTTGAACAACGGCCAGTATGCGACTGCGTACTTACGCGCGGGCAGCGTCTACAGCAGCCGCAAAAACGATCGCGACAAGGCGCTGGCAATGTACGACAAGGCGGAACAGTTGTACCGCGCAGCCAGCAACAACGAAGGCATCAACGAAGTGCAGCAACATCGCGGTGTGCTTTATCGCATCGTCGGCCGTTATGACGAAGCCCGCGCCGAGTTTCAGCATTCTCTCGACGCCGCGCGCACGATGGGCATGGAGGCGCAACAGATCACCGCCCTCATCCAAATGAGCTATCTCGACTCGACCATCGGGCATGCTTCAGAAGCCCAGAACCAGGCGCAGCAGGCTGTCAGTATCGCGCAACAGAAACACCTGGAAAATCTCGCTGCGTTGGGACTGCTCGAGGTCGGCAATTCCTACTCCGCCAAGCAGGATTTCAAAAACGCCGAGCAGTATTTCACGCAGGCGATGCTCCTCGCGCGCGCCAACAAAGGCCGTGTCGGCGAAGCGAAAGCGATGGCCAATCTCTCCGGCGTCTACATCTCGACGCTGCGGGTCGATCAAGGGCTGGAAGTAGCACAACAAGCCTTGAGTTTCTTCCAGGAAAAGAATTATCCGGTTAGCGCTTTCAGTTGTTTGACGAACATGGTCCGCGGCTTCCGCCGGAAGGGCGATTACGCAGCCGCACTTCGGGCCGCAAATGAAAAGCTCGACCTGGCGCGAAACAATGGAAATGAAAACTGGATGGCGGCCGCCTACGTCGAGCTCGGCGCGGTGCTGCTCGACCAGGAAAACCTTCCCGCGTCACAAAAGCAGTATGAGGACTCCCTGAACCTCTACCAAAAGCTGAAAAACCCGCTCCAAACGACGTACAACAAAGTAAACCTCGGAAACGTCCTATGGCGGCAGGGCCATTACGATCAGGGAGAGGCGCTACTCGATGAGATGTGGAAGACGGTCACCGAGGCGAAAGACCAGTACCAGCAATTGCTCCCGACCGTGCGCCTCTACCAGGCCCAATTGCGCTTGAGCCAACGCAAGTCCTCCGACGCCATCGCCTTCGCAAACGAGGCAATTACCGCGGCGGGCACGCAAAACAACGACGTGGTGAGCGAGGCGAAATCGGTGATCGGACTGGCCAAGGCACAGTTGGGAAACGGGAGCGAGGCGCTGAGGTCCTGTGACGAGGCCATAAAAATGGCTAACGACGGGGGAGACCTTTTGCTCCAATCTCACGCGTTACTAGTTAAGGCGGAGGCTGCGTTACTCGCTAACGACGCCAAGACAGCCTTAAACCTCGCCAGCGACGTTCAGGCAAGATTCGCACGCGGCGAGCAGCATGAGTCGGAATGGCGGGCCTGGTTGATAGCCTCACGCGCCAGCGAGAAGCTGGGCGACAAAGCCAAGGCCCAGGAGCAGTTAACAAATGCCATGAACGCCCGGGCGAAACTGGAACAAGAATGGGGACCCGAAGCGTTCAAGCAGTACAAGTCACGGCCCGACATTCGGGCCTTCTATCAAGAGGATTAAACCCTCTCTAACTCCCAAGAAGTAAGGAGCTCAGAACAATGTCCGACAGAGATAACGAAATACTCGATCAAGCAGTGGACCCACCAAACAACGACGGCGGCACCACGACTACAACGACAAAAACCGCCGGCGCTTTGGACTCCGCAACCATTGAGGCCGCCCGACCCGTTGATCCCCCGAACAACGACGGCGGCACCGCCCAGTAACCAACTTCGAGAACGGCCTCGTTCGTGGCTCACCACGCTCGATTACGCGTCAGGAGTGTGATCAGGGCCACGAACAGCGCCGAACCGATAATCGACCAGATGATCGGAAAACTGGTCCCTCCGATTACAACCGGGATCAGTTCGGGCAGTCCCAAAAGGCGCGCGAGCCACAGTCCGAGTAGCGCGCCGATAAATCCCAACGCAATCGACACGAGGCAGCCGCCACGCGAATAGCCCGCGATTGCCTGCCCCAGCGACCCGCAAATTCCCGCGATCAGCAATAGCAATAAGAGTTGAAGCAGCGTCATCGTTTACCTCCGATCCATTCACGTACGACTTCCTTCGGGTCGCGCCGGTTGCCGTCAACCTCGTAATTGAGCCGCCGCATTTCCTCGGTCGAGATCGCGTTCGCGAGCTTGTTCAAAACCTCGCGCAACGCGGGCACGCGCGCGAGCGTGTCCTGCCGCACGAGGTAAACCGCCTCGTACGGCGGAAAATAATGACGGTCATCGGCGAGCTGAAACAGATCCATCGTCGCGATGCGGCCTTCGGTCGAGTTGGCGGCGATCAGATCGACCTGGCGCGACGAGAGCGCGATGTAAGTCAGTGAAAGATCCATCTCGCGCACGTCTGCAAATTTCAATCCGTACGTTTTCGAGAAACCGGGATAGCCGTCGTCACGCGACATGAAATCCTGGCCGAAGCCCGCGCGCCATGTGTTTGTGTGCGGGGCGGCGTCGGAGATGGTTTTCAGGTTGAGTTTGCGGGCGTCCGCGCCGCGTATCAAAATCGCAAACGTGTTTTCGAAACCGAGCGGCGGGCTGACCTCGACGTGAAACTTGTCGGCGTATTCCTGTTTGACCTGGTCGTAGACGGCGCGTGGATCGCTGATGGGTTTGTGGTGGAGGATCGCGGTGTAAGACGTGCCGGTGTATTCGGGATAAAGATCGAGAGTGCCGCTGACGAGGGCGTCCTGAGGCAGGTTGCCGCCGAGTTCGAAACGACGCTCGACCGAGACGCCGCGCGCTTCCAGCATTTGGGCGACGATCTCGGCGAGCAACGCGGATTCAGTGAAATCTTTCGAGCCGACGATGACTTTGCTAGCGTCTCTGCCTTTCGCACTTCGCCACAACGCCACTCCGCCCACAAGAACAACGACGACCGCTGCCGCCACTGCTAACCGCTGGGCCATTCGGGAGCTAACTGGTTTACGCCGCGTAAATCGACGCTCGAGCAAACCTAACAAAGAGTCCGCGGCGAGCGCGAGCAACGCCGAGGACACCGCGCCTGCGAGCAGCAGGTTGTTGTCGTACTGTCGCAAGCCGCGAAAAATGTAGACGCCCAAACCGCCTGCGCCCACCGCCGCTGCGATCGTCGTCACGCCAACGGCGATCACTGTCGCGACACGAATCCCGGTGACGATCACACCCATCGCTAGCGGCAGCTCGACTTGTCGCAGAATCTGGCCGTCAGTCATGCCCATTGCAACCGCGGCTTCGCGAACGCTCGGCTCGACACTCATGATGCCCGTGATCGTGTTGCGAATGATCGGTAGCAGCGAGTAGAGGACGAGTGCGACCAGCGCCGTGCGTGCGCCGATGCCGCCGATGAACGGCAAGGGAATCAGGAAACCAAACAGCGCGAGACTCGGGATCGTCTGCATCACGTTCGCGATGCCGAGCACTGGACCACGCCACGCGCGATAACGCGTCAGCAAAATTCCGGTCGGCACGCCGATCGCGACGGCGACGACGATCGCAATCAGCACGAGCTTCACGTGCTCGGCGATGAGGCCGAGCAGTTCCGGCCAGTTGAGCTGGAGAAAGTGCCAGAAACTCATCTGTGTTCTCCGGCAGGTTCAGAAGCAGTTTGAGGCAGACTGAGGGTGTCGAGATATGCGCGCGCTTGCGGGTTATCAGAGTTGAGAAACCGATCGGGTGTTTCGAGCAGCAGCAAATGGCCGCGATGCATGAGGCCGATGCGCGTCCCAAGCAGCAGCGCCTCACGCACGTCGTGCGTCACGAGTATCGCAGTCTTGCCTAATCGTTGTGACAAGTCAGCGAACTCACGCTGCAAACTCGCACGCGTCAGCGGATCGAGCGCGCCGAACGGCTCATCGAGCAACAACAACGGCGGATCAGCCGCCAACGCCCGCGCGACTCCCGCGCGCTGCCTCTGCCCGCCGCTAAGCTCACGCGGATACCGATCCGTGTAAATCCCCGGCTCCAACCCGACCAACGACAACAACTCTTCAACGCGCGCATCTATTCTCGCCTGATCCCAGCCCAACAAACCCGGCACGAGCCCAACATTCCGCCCGATCGTGAAATGCGGAAACAACCCACCTTCCTGAATCACGTAACCAATCCGCCGCCGCAACTCGATCGCATTCCACTCAACCGTGCTCTTGCCCTCCACCACGACCTCACCCGCTGTCGGCGCGAGCAACCGGTTCACGAGCTTCAAGGTCGTCGTCTTTCCACACCCCGACTCACCAAGCAACACCAGCGTCTCGCCTCGCGCAACAGAAAAATTGAGTTCGGAAATGATCGGCGCCGCAGCGTTTGGCAGCGTGAAGTTGACGTTGTGAAACTGAACGAGCTGATGATTGGCGGCAGCGTCGTTCATCAGCGCGGTTCAGGCGGCGAGAAGCAAGTTACTACTGAAACGTTCCTGCGAATCGAACCACGTGTGCGAGCGCTCGAAGCCGGTGTCGGCGGCAATTTGCGCGATGCCCGCCATGTCGTACTTGTAAGAGTTTTCGGTGTGAATGAGCTCGCCGACCGCGAAGTCGACCTCGAGGTCGAGCTTCTCGATGCGCACGCGCTGATTGAACAGGCTCTCGATGTAGATCTCGATGCGGCCCATCGCTTCGTTGTAAAACGCGCGATGCTTGAACGCGCGCAGATCAAACGTGCCGCCGAGCTCGCGATTGATTCGGGCCAGCACGTTGAGATTGAACGCCGACGTTACACCGAGCGCGTCGTTGTACGCCGCTTCGAGGACCGCCGGATCTTTTTTCAAATCCGCGCCTAGCAACAGCGCGTCGCCTTTGTTCAGCACGCTCCGCATCGCACGCAGAAATCGCAACGCTTCGTCACGATCGAAGTTGCTGATGTTCGAACCGAGAAACAGCGCGAGCGTCCGTTTGCGTGGCTTCTTTCCGAGCTCCGCGAGGCCCGCGAAATAATCCGCCGCGTAAGCTTCGATCGCGAGCCGCGGATACGACTGCAACAAGATCCGCGAGCTGCTTTCGAGCGCCGACGCCGAAATATCGACCGGCATGAATAACAACCGCGACTGCCGCCGCAACAACGCCTCGATGATTAAACGCGTCTTCGACGCACTGCCGCTGCCCATCTCGACGAGCGTGATCTCGCCGTCAACAGACGCGGCGATCGCATCGGCGTAATGCTGAAGAATCTCGTTCTCAGCGCGCGTCAAATAGTATTCGGGCAGCAGACAGATGGCTTCGAAGAGTTGCGAGCCGAGCTCGTCGTAGAAGTACTTCGGCAAAAATCGTTTCGGCTCGGCAGTGAGGCCTTTGCGCACGTCTTCCGCGAGTCCGGTAAGCGGGTCGCGCTTCACCAAATTGTGAATGTAGAGACGTTGATCCTGGGCAGGTTCCGTCCTCGACAAAAGCGGGTTCCTCGGCGCGTATAATAGCCCGAATCCGCGCTTGACCACTAAGCGCGCGGCGGGCAAGATCGGTCGCGATGTTTTTCAGGCAATTGTTCCAGGCGTTATCCTGCGTTTTACTGCTCGCATTTTTCTCCTGTCCGGCACTCGCTCAAGGTTTCAAACAGGAACTCGATACTCCGGAGAAGGTCGAGTTAACTGTTCGTAATCTCGACGGGCGCGTCAGTGTTGTCGCGTCTGACACACAACAAAAGAAGGTCACCGTCGACGCGAAATCAGCGGGCGCTCCGATCGAGCCGGGCGATGTGAAGGTCGAAGCCAAAGGCAGCAACATTCTCGTCGACGTGCGGCCGCGCGGTGAAAAGAATCGCATCGACGTGGTCGTCACGATCCCCGTGCGTTCGAAAGTCAATGTCGACGGAAAAGCCGGCGCGGTTGACGTCGTTGGCAACGTCGAAACGGCGGTTGTCAAAACCGATACCGGAACGATTCACGCCGACGTTCCCCTCGACGCGTTGAAGTATGACTTTGTTTGGGAAGCGAGCCGGCCGCGTTACATGAGCGACGTCGAGCTGGAAGCGGTGAAAGAGAAGGCCGGCGGCTCGTTCAAGCTTTCCGGCCGTCTCGGCGATAAAGACGAGAACGGCGAGAAGGACAAAGAGAAGGAGAAAGCGAACAAGGAAAAGCTGGTCGCGCTCAACTTTCGCACGCAGCGCGGCGTGGTGCTGTTGAATGTCGATCCGGAAATGGCGCCTGCCGATCTGCGCGAACGTCCGTTGACGGAAGCGGCGCGGGCGATCGTGCGCAGCGGCGACAGCGAACTCGTCGCCGCGATTCGCAAAGTGTCGCCGAAGATGTTTGGCGACTACGCGAAGACTTTGCCGCCGCCGGAGAAGGAGCCGGAGCTCGTGAGTCGCAGCGCGCCCGGTCACATCGTGAGCGCGGTCGCGCCGCAACTGCTGCGTTTCAACGCGAGCGTCACGGATCGCAATGGACGCGCGATTAGCGGCATGCGCGAGTCGGACTTCATCGTGTTTGAAAACGGAATCGAGCGTCGCGTGACGAACGTTTCCCCGGCGAACGAACCTTTCAATCTCGTGCTGCTGCTCGACGTGTCCGGCAGTGTCGAAGAGCGCATGGATTTTATTCGCAAAGCTGCGCGCGACTTTTTGCGCACGGCGAGCCCGCAGGATCGCATCTCGATCATCAGCTTCCGCGACGACATCCAGGTGATTTCGGATTTCAGCACCGACCGGCAGATGCTCTCGCGCAAGCTGGACGAGATCGACGCGGGCGGCGGCACCGCGCTTTACGACGCGCTCGGTTACGTTTTGAGTGAGCCGGTGAAACGTTTGCGCGGCGAGCGGACGGCGATCGTGGTGATGTCTGACGGCGACGACAACAAATCGTTTCTGCCGTTTCCGGCAATTCTCGAAGCGCTGTCCGAGTCGGGAGCGCTTGTGTATCCGTTGTACGTGCCGTCGGGTTTGATTCCCGAAGGGAGTGTGCCGAAGCCGGAGATCACGATCGATCCTTTGCGCACTCGTTACCTGACGTTGACGACGCGCGCGGAGGAAGAAGGGCGCAAGCTCGCGGCGGCCTCGGGCGGCGTTTACTATCCGATTCACCGGCTCGAGGATTTGCAGAAGGCGTATGACGACGTGGTCGCGCAGTTGCGCTCGGCTTACACGATTACTTACGCGTCGAACTCGGCGTCGGCCACGCCGCGCGTGCGCGTGCGCACGAATCGCGACGGCGCGTCGGTGCGTTTGAGTCCGGTGGTCGGCCTGAACACGCCGTAATTTCTTCGATGAACCAACCACTCTTCAACGCGCTTTTCGACAAAGACGAACGCAAGCCGCTGACTGTCTCTGAGCTCACGAACTCGATTCGCATCTCGCTCGAGTCGCGCTTTCCTTCGGTGTGGGTTGAAGGCGAGATCTCGAACTTCAAGGACCATTCATCAGGCCACTGGTACTTCACGCTCAAAGATCAGAACGCGCAACTGCGCGCGAAGTGCTTTCGCTCGACGAATGTGCGGATTCGTTTTCGTCCGGCGAATGGGCTGCACGTGCGTGCGCGCGGCAAGCTGTCGGTGTACGCGCCGCGCGGTGAGTATGAATTGGTTGTCGACGCGCTCGATCCAGTGGGCGCTGGTGCGTTGCAGGTTGCGTTCGAGCAGATGCGCGCGCGTTTGCAAGCGGAAGGTTTGTTCGCGCAGGAATTGAAGCGGCCGTTGCCTGTGTTTCCGCGTCGTGTAGGCGTCGTTACTTCGCCGACCGGCGCTGCGATTCGCGACATCCTCAACGTGATCTCGCGTCGCACGCGCACCGTGCACGTGCTGTTTTCGCCGGCGAAGGTGCAGGGCGACAGCGCGGGGCCGGATATCGCGCGCGCCATTCGCTTTATCAACCAGTATCATGAGCGCGCGCTGCAGGACGGACGCACGGCGGATCTCGTAGATGTTTTGATCGTGGGCCGCGGTGGCGGTTCGACTGAAGATCTTTGGGCGTTCAATCAGGAAGAGGTTGCGCGCGCGATTCGTAAGTCGATCATTCCGGTGATCTCCGCGGTGGGCCATGAAACCGATTTCACGATCGCGGATTTCGTGGCTGACCTGCGTGCGCCGACGCCGTCTGCGGCGGCTGAGCTCGTTGCGAAACACGAAGACGAGCTTTGTTCGGCGTTGGACCAACTTGGGCGGCAGCTCACGCGCACCATGCGCTATCGTGTGGTCGAGCTGCGCAGCCGCGTGCAGAAGCAAGCGTTGTCGCCGGCGTTTGATGAAGTGAAGTCACGCTTGCGCAATGCGCGCCGGCGCTTTGATCTCGCGTCAACGTCCTGTATCGACGCGACGGAAACTCGGCTGCAGGAAGCGCGCGAACGGCTCGGGCTTGCGGCGGCTTCGCTCGACGCGCTTTCGCCGCTGGCGGTGTTGCAGCGTGGGTACGCGATCGCGCAGGATGCGTCGGGGCGACCGTTGCGCGACGCCGCGACCGTCTCAGCCGGTGATGAAGTCACCGTTCGCCTTGCGAAAGGTAAACTCAACACGCGCGTCGAGACACTTGACCAGACCTGATCCGTGTTTACTCGTGTAAATTTGTGGGCCGTATAGTCGTCAACATCGAACCCGGTAAGGCTTCAGCAGCGCGCGCACCGAAGCGTGGCCGCCGCTGGCTGAGAATACTTGGCGTGCTCGCGCTAGTCGTTGTTGCGTGCATCGTCGTCGTCGCGATCGCCGGCTTCTTCTCGTGGCGACGTTTTCAAGCGAGTCCGGAGTACTCGCTGGCGTTGCTTGTCGACGCAGCGCAGCGCAACGACCAGGAGCAACTCGCAAAGCTCATCGACGATGATGCGATCGCGAAAAACATGATCGCCGGCGTCAACCAGAAAGCTGTCGAGCGTTACGGTGGCACGATCAACGCCACCACGCAGCAGCAGCTCGACAAGCTGATGCCGCAGGTGAAACAGACGATCCATAACGAAGTCGCGAAGGAGATCGCCAGTTTTGCTGTGAAGTCCGAAGACAAGCCCTTTATCTTTCTACTCCTCACGGTGCCTTCAATGGTGAAGATCACGACCGAAGGCGATACGGCAAAAGCGACCGCGTCGGTGAGCGATCGCAACTTCGACTTCACGCTGCATCGTGACGCGGATCGCTGGAAGCTTGTCGGCGTGAACGACGACGCGCTGGTCCAACGCGTCGCCGATAGCATAATGAAAGATCTGCCGCCCACCGGCGGCTTTGACGCGAACAGTCCGTTGTTCAAAAATCTCGGCAGGCCCAGGAAAAGAAACAGATGACAAACGGCCCGGAACAGGCGCGCTCGTTTGAAGCTTCGCTCGAGGCGCTCGAACAAATCGTGCGGCAACTCGAAAGCGGCGACTTGCCGCTCGAAAAAAGTCTCGAACTTTTCGAGCAGGGAATCCGGCTTTCGCGCGAATGTCAGGAACGTCTGAGCCAGGCCGAACGCCGCATCGAGGTGCTGCTGCGCGACAATCAGGGACGAACCGTCGTTACGACTTACACCGCGCCTCAGAGTGATAATCAGATCGGAGAAGAGGAGAACGCTCGTTCAAATAGCAAAGGATGAAAACTGAGGCGCTGGTCCAAAACACGCTCGAGCTCGACAGCCTGCTGGCTGCGAGTCGCGCGCTCGTAGAAGTTGAGCTAAACAAGTTGTTGCCGCCGTCGGGCGCGCTGCCGGAGAAAGTTCACCAGGCGATTCGCTGGAGCGTCTTTGCCGGCGGCAAACGTTTTCGGCCGGCGTTGCTGCTTGCTGTGGGACAGGCGTTCGGCGCGGAGGTCCAACAACTGATCCGCACCGCGTGTGCGTTTGAAATGATTCACACGTACTCGTTGATTCACGACGATCTGCCGGCGATGGACGATGACGATCTGCGACGCGGACGTCCGACGTGTCACGTTCGCTTCGACGAAGCGACTGCGATTCTCGCGGGCGACGCGTTGCAGACGATCGCGTTTCAAACGATCGCTGATGACGACCGGCTCGATGCGACGACGCGCATTGCTTTGATCTCCGAACTCGCGCGCGGCGCGGGAACGCCGGAAGGCATGGTCGCGGGACAAGCGCTCGACATGGAAGCCGAAGCGCGGCAGGTGAACGGCTCAGAACTCGAAGAGATTCACCGGCTGAAGACGGGCGCGCTGATCGTCGGCGCAGCGCGTTGCGGCGCGATCATCGGCGCCGCAGATGAACACGAATTGAAAGCTATAACTGCCTACGGTGCTCACCTCGGCTTGTTGTTTCAGATCACCGACGACTTGCTCGACGTAACCGCCACCGCCGCAGACCTCGGCAAGACTCCTGGCAAAGACGTACAATCGCGCAAAGCGACATATCCCGCGTTGTATGGCATCGAGGAGTCGCGCGAGAAAGCTGTCAACGCTCACCGCGCCGCATGTGAATCACTCGAACAACTCGATCGCCCGACCGAAGTGCTCCACCGCATCGTCGATTTCATCTTGCACCGCACCGGGTGAAAGATCCGTGTTCATCCGTGTAATCCGTGGCCTCACTCGTACGCCAGCGCCTCCCGCACGGTCGCACGCGACGCTCGCCACGCAGGCACAAAACTCGCCACCGCACTCAACGCCACCGAAACAACGAGCCAAATAACCAATCCTCGCGCTTCAAACGTGAAATCCAATCCACTCTGAAACATCGCCCCGACCAGTCCGTCACCGACTAGCTTGCTCACCGGCCACGCAAGCAGCGCCGCGAGGATCCAACTCAACACGCCAATCACAATTCCCTCAGCGACGACCATCACCCACACCATTCGCGGCGTGGCGCCAATCGCCCGCAGCAGCCCCATCTCGCGCCGCCGCTCAAGCACGTTGAGACTCATCGTAGTCATCAAACCCAAGCCGCCAACGCCGCCGATGATCGTCGACGTCAGGATCAGAAACACGTAGATCATCAACATGTGCTGATCGAAGCCGTAGCGACTCTCGGCCTTGCTGCTACTACTGCGCGCCCGCATTCCGTTTTGCTCGAGCCGGTGCTCGATGTCCGCTTTCACGGCCGCAATCGAGTCTTCGTCCGTGTGGTCCAACGCAAACCGCAAACTGTTAACGACGCGCGGAGCTTGAATCGCATTCAACCGCACGTAACCGATCGCCGGCGAGAACTCCTCACGCGCCACACCGAGCACGTGAAACTCGTGTTCGACTCCGTCGACCCGCACGTTCACCGTCTGCCCGACACGCATCTGCGGAAACCTGCCGGCGAGTTCGTTGTTAACCACGAGCGCATCGCTGTCGCTCGGCAATAGATTGCGGCCCGCGAGGATCTGCGGCTCGAGTAACTGACTATCAGCGGGCAATCCGATCACCGTAAAACTGTCGCCGCCAAGCACAGCTTCCGCCGCGAGCCACGCTTCGGCACGTCTCACGCCCGGCGTGTTAGCAATAGAACGCAGTACTTGCTCCTCGTCGTACTCTTCGCGCAGCGGCACACTGAGATCAAACTTCTTCGTCGCAAACAAACGATCGAGCGTATTCATCATCGACGCGCGCACGTTCAGCGCCGACATGAAGAACAGTCCGCCCGCTGCGAGCGTCACGACCGTCAACACCAACCGCACCCGTCGTCGAAAACTATTTCGCAGCGCGAGCAACAACGGTCGAAGCGAACCGCCAACTCGCGCCAACAGACGATCCAAACGAGTGGTGCCGAAGCTCGTCTGCGTCGTGCCGAAATCGCCTACGGCCACGCGCACCGGAACGCTCGAACCTCTCCACACCGGATACGCCGCGGCCACGAGCGGCGCCGCGACGCCAACGATCACAACGAGCAGGTATACCCACAGCGGCACAGCAAAACTGTTGATGTCGAAATTCAGAAACACGGCCATGTAGCGGCACAACGCGCGGCTGCCGAGCACGCCCAACGGCAGCGACACGATCACCGCCGCGAGCCCGAGAAACAGCGCCTGGCTGAAATAGATGCGCGCGATCTGCCGGCGCGTGCCGCCAATCGCTTTCATCACGCCGATCTGCCGCACCTGTGACGCCATCAGCGCCGTTAGCAGATTGATGACGAGAATTCCGCTCAACACGAGGACGAATAGACCAAAGCTCGACATCGCCAGCAGCAACACGCCCATGATTACCGAGTGCGGATGCTTGCCGGGCGCGGGCACGTCCACGCGCGACACATCGTGGCCGCGCGCTTCGATCAGCGACTTCACCTCGCCCGCGACTTTGCGAATGTGGTTTTCGTCAAACCTGTTTTCGGCCACGAGGATGTTGAGCCGATCGAGATACGGCTTCTCGCCGAGTTGGGCCAGCGTGGCGAGATTGATGTAGCCGTAGACGATGTTCTCCATGCGCGCCTGCGCCTGGCCCACGTCGTGAACGCTGCCGCTGACGACGAGCGGCTGCTCGACACCGTTTGCCGTTTGGACGATCACCGTACCGCCGATCTTTGCACCCGCGACTTGAAACGCGTCGCGTTCGATCAGGATCTCACCGGTCGCGGGGGGCCACGCGCCGTGTTCGGGCGTGAGCTTGCTGACGCGAATGTTGCCGTAGTCCTTCACGACAAACAGCACCAGGTTGCGCCAGCGCATCGGTCCCGACTTAATCTGGCCGCTCACGACGCGTCGTGGCTCGGCGTCGCTGACTTCGCGGTCCTTCAAGATCTCCGCGATGAGTGCGTCGTCGATCGCATCGACGCGCAGAATTGCGGAAGCAGGATTGGTGTCGAGATAACCGCGGTCGAGCTCGCGCGTGAGTATCGCGTACGACGACATCACCGCCGCAAACGCCGAGATGCCGAGCGCGATCGCGAGCACGACGAGCAGCGTGCGCGCGCGTTCGTGCCAGAAATCGCGAACAGCTTTGCGCCAGGGCGTTGTCATTCGCGTGCGTCCGTGGTGATCACGCCGTCGGCGATTTGCAGTTTTCGATCGCTCACGCGAACGATGTCCGGTTCGTGGGTGGCAATGACGACGGTTGTGCCCTGGTTCGCTAACTCGCGAAACAGATCGAGTATTCCGCGCGCGGTGATCGAATCCAGATTGCCGGTCGGTTCATCGGCGATGACGAGCGGTGGATTGTTTGCGAGCGCGCGGGCGATCGCGACACGCTGCTGCTCGCCGCCGGAAAGCGTGCTCGGCAGTTTGTCGGCTTGTGGGCCAACACCGACGCGCTCGAGCAACGCGAGCGCGCGCCGGCGGCGCTCGCGCGCGGGAAACGTTTTGCAAAAATCCATCGGCAGCATTACGTTCTCGATCGCGGTGAGCGTCGGCAGCAGTTGGAAGAATTGAAAGACGAAGCCGACGTTGCGGCCGCGCCACGCGGCGAGTTTGTTTTCCGGCAGCGTGTCGATCGTCGTGTTAGCAACCGTGACGCTGCCGGACGAAGGACGATCGATGCCCGCGATCATGTTCAGCAGCGTCGACTTTCCACTGCCCGACTTGCCGACGACGCCGACAAACTCGCCCGCGCTGATGTCGACGTCGACGTCGCGCAACGCGGCAAACGCGCCTGCGGGCGTTTCGTATTTCTTACTGACCTGGTGTAGAGAGATCATAGGGTGCGCTACTCTATGGGCCGTTCGCGAGACTGTCCAGCGCCGCAAACGCCAAACCGCGCGTAACTGAACAAAGAGGTATTCAATGTCCGAAAACGATCGTCTGCATCTTGTCGCGTCGGGAAAAAAGACCGATGCTCGCGTGCGGCGAACGCGCGATGCGCTCGGCGACGCGCTCGTGGCGTTGATGCAGGAAAAGCCGTTCGAAACGATCACGGTGCAGGACGTGTTGGACCGCGCGAAGGTGGGGCGCTCGACTTTTTATTCGCACTACAGCGACAAGGACGATTTGTTGATGAGCGACGCGGAAGAGTTTTTCGAGTCGGTCTCGATGTTGCTTTCGCTGAAGGGCGACAAGTCGGAGCGCGTGTTTCCAGTGCAGGAATTTTTCAGTCACATCATCGAGGCGAAACAGTTTGTCGATGCGTTGGTGTCATCAGGGAAGTTTAAAGACAACTTGGAGCTGGCGCGCGGACAGTTTGCACGCGGGATCGAGCGGCGGCTTGCGGAGTTGCCGCGCGCGCAAAGCATTTCGGCTCACGAGCGGCCGGCGATCGCGTTTGCACACGCGGGGGCTTTGTTGTCGTTGCTCGAGTGGTGGATCGATCGCGGTATGAAGCCGTCGCCCGCGGAAATGGACCAGCTATTCCACCGGTTGGTGTGGCAGGGCGTATAACTTAACGTCGCCTTTCATCTGCTCGAAGTTGAAGCCGAGCTTTTCCAGTAATCTGATCGATGCTTCGTTGTCGGGGTTGACGATCGCGAGAATGCGATCGAGTTGTAATCGTTCGCGGGCGTCTTTCAAAACGGCGGCTGCGGCTTCGTAGGCGAATCCTTTGTTCCAGAAGTCAGGCAGGAAAGCGAAACCGATGTCGGGGTGCGAGAGTTCTTCGCGTTTGAGCAGGCCGCACATGCCGATTGGCGTGTGTGCTTCTTTGAGTTCGACCTGGTAGAGACCGAAGTTGTGTTGCGCGTAGGTCGCGACTGGTCCATTGAGGATGTATTGTCGTGCGTCGTCGAGCGTGCGTACTTTTTTGTCGCCGATGTAGCGCAGGAATGATGGCTCGTTTAGTAGCGCGAGAATGAATGGGGCGTCGTCGGGGTTGAAGTGGCGCAAAATCAGGCGTTCGGTTTGGAGAACTGTCATAGAATGCTGAGTATGTCAGAAAAGACTTTGCTGTGTCTTGCGCTGATTATTTCTTTGAGACTGACGGCCTTCGGATCAACGGACGTGTTGCACTACTCGGCAACACTCGAACCCGACATCGCAAGTAAATCGTTGAAAGGATCTGTGTTAATCCGTGTTCGTACGGACTCGCGCGAGGTCGTGTTTGACTGCGGTGACTTGATCGTTGACTCGGTTACGGAGAATGGAAAGCCGCTGGTGTTTGCGGTGAACGACCACAAGTTGAAGGTTTCGCTAGCGGGAGGCCAAAGGGGAAGGAAATCTAAAACCGATTTTCAGATCCAATATCACGGTACGCCTCGTCGCGGCATTCGTTTTTACCCGGATCGAAATCAGGTCTACACAATCTTCTCCACCAGCCAGTGGATGGTCTGCAATGACGATCCTGCCGACAAAGCGACCTTTACGCTGAAGCTGGTGCTGCCCTCAAGCTTAACTGCCGTAGGAAACGGCGAACTCATTTCCCAACACGAACAACAAAACGGCAAACGCATTTACGAGTGGCGTCAACGTTCCCCAATCCCGACTTACATCTTCGGTTTTGCCGCTGGTCCTTTCAAGGTCGTTAAAGAGAAACACAACAACGTTACGCTGCAATACCTCGCCACGAATCACTCCGAACCCGACGTGCGCCGAATCTTCGGCGCCACGCCTGACATGCTCGACTTCTTCGAAGCTCACGCCGGCGTGAAGTACGCCGATAAAACTTACACCCAAGTGCTCGCCGCGGGCGGCGTCGAACAGGAGATGAGCAGCTTCACGGCTTTGAAAGAGTCGTACGGAAAAGATGTGCTCGCCAACGAACAGGATCTTTGGCTCGCCGCGCACGAGTTTGCGCATCAGTGGTGGGGAAACATGGTGACCTGCCGCGACTGGAACCACTTCTGGCTGAACGAGGGCGTCGCGACCTTCATGGCCGCTGCGTACCTGGAACATCGCTTCGGCCGCGCGGTTTACCTGCGTGAGATCGAAACTTATCGCGCGAATTACGAAAAGGTGCGCTCCGCGGGCAAGGACAAACCGCTCGTCTTTCCTGACTGGCTACATCCGACGTCAGAAGATCGCACGCTCGTTTACGACAAGGGAGCTTACGTGCTGCATCTGTTGCGCGAAGAGATGGGTGAAGCGGCGTTCTGGCGTGGCTTGCAGATCTTTACGCAGCGTCACTTCGGAAAGTCAGTCGTCACGAGCGATTTCATCGCCGCGATGGAAGAAGCAAACGGAAAAAGCTTGCACGAGTTCTTCGCGAAGTGGGTTATTTGATCGCTTCGGACTCGCGGTTATTCGATCGTTTGAGACGCGGTTATTTGATCGCCCGGCGCGCCATCTGCTCCTTCAACGCTTTCGCAACAACCACATCAAACCCGTCGTTGGCGCTCTTCTTGCGCTCTGCATCAATAAAAGCATCGCGCTGTTTTGACAGCACAAGAATCTGATGGCGCAGGTCACTGCGAACTGCGAGCCGTCGCTCGATCTCCTGTAGCTGTTCGGAAGGCGTCATCTCGCGCAAGTTTGCCGGCAATTGAGCCTGATCGATTGTTTCAAACGTCACTGATCCGTTCTCGAGTTGCTGCAAGAGATCGCCGACGTATGCGTCGGAGCTGATCGCTTTGTTGATTGCGCGTTCTGCTTTTGCGGCAGACGGAGCCGTCCTCGCCACCCGCAATTCGAGTGTCTCCGCCCACGCGGCCACTTCAGTTCGTTTCGCCTCACCTTCAGCGCCAACGCCGAAGCCGTAAGGCAGGATAGTCGCACCGAGCTTTCGCGCCAACTCGCTCAACTGATCGTCGTAAGGCGTCTCGATCGCCTGCACGCCGCCATCGGCCGGGATCGCGAAGTATTGTCCGTGGCCGCGGTCAGCGATGGCTTGCCACGCGCGCGTCGTCTCACCGGAAGCTCCACACTGAATCGTGTTGACGATGATGCCCTTCTGCACCGCCTTCCCCGCCGTAGTGAGCGTGTCGGGCACATCGGGATAGTCCTGCGGCGGAGCATCGCCCACGAGAAAAATGATGCGCGAGACACCGAGCCCGGCTTCTGACCAGGGAATCTTGTAGAGACTCTCGGCCAGCGCGGTCCGCACGTCTTCGGGAGCATCGCCACCGCCCGCGGCCTGGTAATCCATCAACGTCATGTAGACCTTATCGAGGTCCTCGGTCAGCGGCAGTATCTGCGTGACGTAAGCATCACCGCGATCGCGATACGCAACCAGGCCGATGCGGACAGACGAATGCTGTTCGCGAATGACGCCGTTGACGATGCCCCAGATCCGTTGTTTGGCGGCGTTGAGCAGTCCGCCCATCGAACCCGTCGTGTCGATCACGAAAACCATTTCGAGCTGAGCCGGACGGGTTCCGACGGGAAAGCGGCAAGCAATCGGATTAATGCTTGGGGTTGTCAGCCAAAGATTTGCGAGGCCGACGCCGAGCGTGAAGGTCAGGACGGCGGCCAGGATTCTGACGGGCAGGGAATTCATGAGAACCTCCTCGATCGCGACAAAGGTTCTCTATTAGACGCACGAGCCGGGGAATCGTTCCCGGAGTAGTAGTGCTTGGGACCGATTAATGATCCAGCTTCGTCGAGACGTCTCGCTTCTTAATGTAAACGTCGCCGCGCAGCGTCATGTTGGCTTTTTGCGCGAGCGTTTGGAGCACTGATTCGAGCAGCTCTTTGTCTTGCAGTTTGAAGCTCGTGGTGCCGCCGACGTGCGAATCGGGATCGTCGTATTGCAGCGTCAGGTAACGCACCTTGGTCCTAATGAAGTGCGCGGGCAGCGAGTAGATCGTTGGTACGTTACTGGCTACCGTTGCGGCTGCCGGCCGTACCTTGTGCGAATCGACAAACGCGGAAGTGATCGAGTCGTAGGGAATTGAAATTTCTTTTGGCGACTTCTTGTCTTTGAAGATCAGACGGTTGTTGTCGTCGTCGAAGGTGAGAGTGCCGTCCATAGTTTTCCGGTAGCCGAAGACGCCGCCCTCGTATTTCGCTTTGACGGTTTTCGGCGCTGGTTTGGCCGCGGGAGTCTTCTGTGGCTCTGGCTCCGCGGACCGGGGACGTTGCGCAAATGCGCCGGTGAGCAACGCTCCGAGCAGGAGCAGAGTAAAGATGATTCGCATGTTAGTCTCCTTTAGCCGAACTGAATTACTGATTCATCGCCCAGGCGGGAACCCGGTAAAGAATCCACCAGAGCAACAACTGCGCTATCGTAACAACCACGCCAATCGCTGTGCTCAGGTAACAAGCCGTGCGCGCCGCGGCCATTTGCGGCGAACTGTAAGATCTGAAAACTCCAACCGTGCCGACGACTACCGCGCCCGGACAAAACAGGATACCGAGATACGGCACCAGTGAGTAGGTCGCAAATGCACGCGCCGTCGCGGCCAATCCATTCGATTGTTCATCGAGCATGATTACGCTTTGGCAAACGGTTTCACGCGTTCGATTGACTCTTTGAAATCCGGATCGTTGGGCGCGAGCGCCGCGCCTTTTTGATAAGCCGCCAACGCCTTCGCATATTGCTTCGATACTTCATACGCATAGCCGAGTTCACGATAAACGTTCACATCGTCCGGTGATTTTTTCGCCGCTGTCTCGAGCGCGGCGATCGCTTTGGGGAAGTTTGTGGCGCGCGAGTATGCGACGCCGAGCAGGTAGAACGTGATCGGGGTGGCGTCCGGTGCGGTCGACGCCTTGTCGAGTGCCGCTGCTGCTCGCGCATACTGCTTCGAACCGATCAACGCTTGTCCGAAGAGAGTGATCGCTTCGGCGTCAGTGCGCAGTTTGATCAATGCTTCTCCGGAGCGCACGGCGTTGAGGTAATCGGCATCCGCTTTCGCCTGATCCTGAGTCGTCGCTGCGCGTCGCAAGTACGACGACGTCAACAACGTCCACGCGGCGGTCATGCGCGGATCGTTTACAGTCGCGCGATTCAACGAAGTGATGGCGCCGTCGATGTCATTCTTCGCGAGCGCGATCTGGGCCAGGTAAAACGGCGATAACGGATCTTTGGGATTGAGTTTGATGACCGAGTTGAAGCTCTTCTCGGCGTCGGCAGTCTTTCCGGTTTTATACTCGGCGACACCGCGGTAGTAGACCATCAGCGGATCGGGCTGGCTCGCGTTTCGCGTCGTGGCCGTAACGAGCAGCGGCAACGCTTCCTGATACTTTTCGGAAAGAACGTAAGCCTGTGCGAGCGCGCCTTCAGTGTTCGGATCCTCCTGCTTCGAGCTGCGCTGCAACTCGACCGCCTTCTGCAGATCCTTCGCGGCCTCCGCGTACTGCTTCAGATTCAACTCCGCGAAGCCGGCGATCTTCCACGCCTCGGAATCATTCGGATGCAACTCCGCGAGACCCTTCGCCTCCTTCGCCGCCTCCGCAAACTGCTTTTGCTCGAGCAGGAGATACGCATGCTTCGTGTCGGCAGGAGCGACCGTGTTGGCCACTGGCTTCACCGGCTGCACGTCGAGCAGCGGATCGTTCGGGCTCGTCTTCTTCGCGGTGGGCGAGCTGGTCGGTTCCGGCCGGAGCAACGGGTCCGACGCGGACTTGTCGGTCGAAGTAGTGCCTCTTTGCGCCGGCCGGGAGACGCGCCGCGGACGGCTCGTCTGCGCTTCAGCCTGCGCCACGAAGAATATGAAAACAAAGCCGAGGGCGAAAAGTCGGACGATAGTCGTAGATCTACTCATAGTGCGAACGATTGTATTGCGGGAGAGGGATAGGTTGAAAGCTCAGATCCCAAGTGTTCGTTGGAACAGACCTTCGGATGCCGGGAGGGGCCGGTTCCGTTGGTTGTCGCCACGGATTTTCACGGACTAACACGGAGTCAGTGTGGGTCCGTGTTAGTCCGTGGCCGAAGAACGCTTAGAAGTTTAGTTTCAACCCAAACTGGAATTGGCGCGGATCGAACGCCGCGGTCGGACGGCTGTAATAACGGCCATTGCCCGCGCGCTGATTGAACGCCCGCACGTCGTCGATAAACGGCGAAGCCGCCGCCTCGTTGAAGCGGTTGAAAAGGTTGAAGCCTTCGGCGATCAATTCCAAACGAACGTGCTCGCCAATCGGCACCAGCTTCGCCAAACGCATGTCGAGCGACATGTAGCTGTGCGTGAGACCGAAGTTGCGGCCCAGCGATCCGCTCGTGAACACGCCGTTCGTAATCAACCCGGCGCAGCCCGCCGTTCCGGCAACGCACAACGTGCCGTCAGAAAGTACCGTGGGACGGTCTGTCTGGTTCGACTGGTCGTTGTTCGTGTCCTGATTGCTCAGGATGTTGAACGGACGGCCCGACGAGATCTCGAAGATCGGCGCGAGCGTGAAGTTTGACAGCGCGCGATGAAAACCGCTGTCGCCGCGGGCCCACGTGCTCGGCGAAGCAATCACGGCGCTGAACACAAAGCGATGCCGCTGATCGAAAAGCGAGTCGGCACGTTCAGCGCCGAAGTTGCGGTTGTCCTGCGGCAGCAAGAGCGTTTGCAGGTCGGACGAGTCGTCGATCGAGTGGGACCACGTGTAAGACGCGAGAAACTCGACGTGATGCGAGAAACGTTTCTTCACGTCGACGTTGAGCGCATTGTAGGTCGAGTTGCCGTCTGAAGTTTGCGCGTTGATCGAACCAAACGGCGAAATCGTTCCGGGCGTGCGCAACGAACCGGGCAGCGCGCTGTTCAAAACAGCGGGCGTCACGAGACCACCCGAGAGCGCCTGGGCCAGGAAATAGTTTGGCGCGTTCGGCCGGAAGAAGTTTGCGATACCGGCGTTCACGATGCGACTGCCGAGGTTCGTGATCGGCGCCGCGATCATTCCCGGAATGATGATCGCGAACGTTTGACCGGCCGTCGCATAAGCCGGCGCGCCTGCGGGCGTCGTCATCGTGAAACACTGCAACGGCACACCGCCCGGACAAGCAAAACCACTGGTCGGAATCGAGAACGCGACCGCTTCAGTCGTGCTAACGGGATTGCGTCCCGCGAAGCGGAAGAAGTTCTGGATTTGTAGATCGGTGCGCGGCGCGTTGATGTCGAGCGGGTGCGGCAGATGATGCGCGCCGACGAAGATGTAACTCGTCGAGAGCGTCATGTTCTTCGTCAGTTCGCGCTCGATCGTGAAGTTGCCCTGGTTCGCGTAGGCGTATTCAAAGTTCTTCTGCACGTGCAGCGTGAACGGCAGCACTGGTCCAAATCCCGGGAACGTCTGATCGTTGAAACGTTGACGGCCGAATTGATACTGCGCGCCGGCCGCAACACCCGGCGTGACCACGCCCGGCGGACAAAGCGGATTGCCGCCGCCCGGAGGACAAACAGTTCCCTGAAAGACCTGCACGGCATTCAACAGCGCCGTGGGCGTCGGACTGCCCGGCGTCAGGATACCTTGCTGTTGTTGGACCGCGTCGGCGATGTCCGAGTTGAACGCGATCGCGAGCAGCGGGTGATCGTAGAACATTCCGAACGCCGCGCGGATGACGGTCTTGTTGTCATTCTTCGGATCCCACGCAATGGCGAAGCGCGGCGCCCAGTTGTTCTTGTCGCGCGGGAATCCCTGTTGCACGCCCATCGCGTCCTGGGCGGCGAGGATGTCAGCCGCCGAAAGGTTGATGCCCGACAACGGATCGCGCAACGGCAGCGTCGGCACTTGTTCGGTGATTTCGTAGTCGTAACGCACGCCGTAATTGAGCGTGATGTTTGGCCGCACCTTCCACGAATCCTGCGCGAAGAACGCCAGCGGCTTGTTGCTGATGCTGCTGACCGGATTGCCGAAGCCCTGAATGAAATTGGCCGGAAAGCCGAGGCCGTATTGCTGCACCGAAGTGAAATCGGGCGCGGCCGGCAGACCGGGCGAACAGAGTTGCGCGACGAGTGTGCACGCGCCGAGACCGCCGAAGTTGAACAGGCCCGCGAAGTTCAGTTCGAAGATCGCTTGCGGAATGCGGACGAACGCGGCGTCGCCACCGAATTTGAAGTTGTGATTGCCCGCGACGAAATTCACGTTGTCGGTGAATTCATAACGCGTCTCGGTGCGCAGCACGGGCGAGAACAACTCGCGGCCGATGAACGCCGTTCCGGAGATGTTGAATGCGACCGCGTCGCCGTTTTGTGATTTGAAGGTCGCACGGCGCTCGCCGAAGTTGAAACGCGCTTCGTTGACGATGCGATTCGAAAGTGTCGAAGTCAGTGTCGTCACTACGGAGGTGTCACGCAGCGTTTGAATGCCGGTGCGCGAGAAGTCGTTCTGGCCCAGCGACTGGTTTTGCGATTCGACTTGAATGCCGGTGATCTCGCTCGGGTTGTAACCGAAGCGGAACGTGAACTGGTGTTTGGAAGTGATCAGATGATCGAGACGAAACGAGTTGAACGTCGTGCGGTCGGTGATCGGGAAGATCTTTTGCAAACTGTTCAAAGGACGAAAAGCAATCGGCTGGCCGAGGCTGTTCACTGTGCCGAGCGGAATCGGCGCGCCGGTCAGGAAGAACCTACTGCCGATCACTGTGCCCGGCGTAAACGGCGCGGCGGTCGCGAGCAGCGGATTGAAGCCGTTGAGCGCGGTGCTGCCACCGCCCGAAGCGAGATACGCGTAACCAATGCCGAGCTGCGCGGCCGAACCACCGAGCGCGAGCAGACTATTGATGTAACTCGCCTGCGCGGGTGTGATGTTCCGCAACGTTTGCGCGGGGAACCCCGGCGCGAGTGGCGGCAAAGTCACTGAACCGGTCAGGCCCGCGCCAACGTCGCTCGTGAAGAAACCTGACTCGTTACGGCGACGCTGTTCGAAGGCAAAGAAGAAAAACGTGCGTTCGGGATCGAGTGGACCACCGAGCGTGAAACCGTATTGAGTGCGCGTAAACGGCGGGTCCTCGATCGGCGCAAAAGCGTTGCGCGCCTGAAAACTGCGATGCCGCAGAAAGCCGAATACGTTTCCGTGAAACTCCTTCGTGCCTGACTTGGTGACGACGTTCACGACGCCGCCCGATGAGCGGCCAAACTCCGGCGCAAACGAGTTGGTCACCACCTGAAACTCCTGCACCGCTTCCTGACTCACGGTCGAGCGCGAAGCGTTCACGGAGTTGTCGGTGTTGTCCGCGCCATCGACCTGGACCAGGTTGGAACGGCCGCGCTGGCCGCCGAAGTTCAAGCCCGTCGTCGGCGCTGGTCCAATCGGGCGGCCGTTGTCACGACTAACAGTCGAGTTAGTGAGTGAAAACTGAATGTAATTACGTTCGTTGATCGGCAGATTGTTGATCCGTTGCTGATCGATGGTCGTCGCGACGGCAGTCTTCGATGTTTCGACTATGTCTGACGTGGCGCCGGAAATCGTGATGCTTTCACTAATCTCGCCGGGCTCGAGTGTCACATCCACATCGGCGCGCTGGCCCACAGTGACCGTGACCTTCGTCAGCACAGCCTTTTTGAAATTCGGCGCCTCGACGGTGACCTCGTAATCGCCGGGCGGCACGGCGACGATGCGATAAAGACCCTGATCGTTTGTGGTCGCGTCGCGCGAAATGTTTCTGGCCGGATTGCGCGCGGTGACGGTCGCATTCGGGACAACAGCACCGGTCGCATCCTTCACGGTTCCTTGCAGGTCGGCGGCGTTTGCCTGCGCCTGTCCCAATGCCACGTGTGCGGACAACAAAAAGATCGCTAGCAGAGAGATGAGTTGAATCGATCCGGACAGTCGGGACCTCAACGATAGAAACATCCGTTTTTCTCCTTCACTAGTTGCGGCTCTGGAACTCGCGCTCAAGCTTTCTTGTGATTACGTTCGTTTACCCTGGGACGGGAGATGACGAGAGACGGTACTACCTCGCCTTTTTACTCTAAAAAGAGTGGGCGTGGCAACAATTATAATTTTGGCAGTGCTTTACCGTTGTTCAAACGGAACGACGCTTCGCGTTGATGGGCGAGCGAGTGGCGCGCGCGACGCGATTGCGGAAGCGTTCGCTCGCGCCGAAGAGGGTCACGCCTAACTCGGTGAGACGTGGGCTGAATGCCGCACGCCGCAACAGACTGCAGATTTTCAGGCGCGAGTCGAATTTTTTCCGATAGCGATCGGTGTAGTCGGCGGCGAGGGGCGCGGAGGTGAGTTGTTCGCGGTGACGAACGATCACTTCGGCCGCGAGCTCACCGCTTTCGAGCGCCATCAACATACCGCTGCCCGTGAACGGATCGATGAATGCCGCGGCGTCGCCGATCGCGAGTAAACCTTTCGCCGGCGCAGGACTCTGCCGGCCGAATTGTTCCCAGCTCGCGCTGAGCCATTCGGAAGTAGTTTGCGCGGACTCGAGCGCGTAATGCGCGCGCGGGTTTTGCATCACCATCTCGCGCATGACGCGATCGGGATCGGAGTGGCAGCGCTTCACCTGCTCGGCGCTGATGATGAAACAGAGATTGCTCGTGCCCGCTTCGATACTGTTGAGTCCGCCGTAGCCGCCGCGGTAGAAATAGATCTCACACGCGCCCGGCGCGACGCGCGTGTTTTGCAAGTGCGCTTTGAAGGCGATGAGCTTTGGTTTGTTTTTGTGCGAGTGGTTTGTCTTGCGCGCGAGGATGCGGGCGCGGCCAGTCGCATCGATCGTTAGCGGCGCGTGAAACTCTTTCTCTTCAGCTCCAATCTTGAGCTTTAATCCGTGTACGGAGTTTGTGTTTATCTGTGGCCCAACTACGCTCGCGCCTTCGATAACTTCCACCCCAACTTGCGCCGCACGCCTCAACAACACGTCGTCCATCACCGCGCGACTCAACCCGAGCGCCATTCGTTCACCAAACCAACTGCTCGGCACGCTTACGTGATGCCCGCGACTCGAATAGAAAACCGTCTCCGAGATCGACGCCGGATCGGAAAAAACTATCTCGCGGGCGACGCCGAGTTTTTGAAAGTGTTGCTGACACTCGGGCGAGATGAACTCGCCACACAGCTTCGCGCGCGGAAACTTTTTCTGCTCGACGAGCAACACCTTGAGGCCGTTCGTCGCGAGGTGAATCGCGGCGCTGCTGCCGGCTGGACCAGCGCCGGCGATGATGACGTCGTAATCGTTTCTCATCCGGTCAGCACCAGCCGTGCGGGAAAGTGATGTTCGACAGCAACGTTGCGCAGGCCCGCAGCGCGGGCGAGGTTCAACAACTCGCGCGGCTTAAAACTACGCAGGATCGAGACCGCGCCATCGTGACGAATCAAACGGTTCTTCAGCACGAGCTTGCCGAGTGTCGTGTAGAAGAAGTACGGCACGGGATCGCGATGCAGATCGATCACGAAGATGCGCCGCCGTGCCACGCGACTCATCTCGCGCAAGAGGTGCACGACCCCTTCATCAGGAAAGTGGTGCGTGAACAGCGAGCACATCACGTAATCAAACTCCGCGTCGTCAAACGGCATTTTTAGCGCGTTCGCTCGTACTGAACTTATCTCGGGAAACGCTTTCGAGTCTTCCAAAATTGCCTGCGCCGATCGTTCGTTCAACTCGAGCCCGACGCCTCTGAAGCGACGCCCAGTTTCCCTGGCCCAAGTTGCTCCGACACGCAAAAGCTCGCCCGAACCCGCGCCGACGTCGAGCACGGAAAACTCATGCAGCGAGTTTCGCTCGACGTCTTTGAGCAGCGTTTGTTTCAGCGCGTGCGCATCACCCATCCAGTGATTTATGAATTGCAGCTCGGAGATACAGTGTTCGTATTCGTCCGGCGTGTAGTCGCCGGTGTCGAGATATTCCAGCTCGGAACTGCGCTGCTTGAACCGCTCGAACATCGATCTACGATTCCGTTAATTTCTGGACCACGAGGGCGCTGTTTTTCGAACCAAAGCCAATACAGTTGCAGAGCGCTGTCTTGACGTTTGCCTCGCGTGCTTCGTTGGGGACGTAGTCGAGGTCGCAATCGGGATCGGGTTCCTCAAGATTGATCGTGGGGGGAATTCTGTTCGTGTGCATCGCGCAGAGCGCCGCGCCGAGTCCGGCTGCGCCACTCGCGCCTTGCGGATGGCCAATCTGGGACTTCGTGCCGGACATCGGAATGCGTTTCGCGTGGCCGTCGAACGCGCGTTTCAACGCGCTCGTTTCGATGCGGTCGTTCAGCACAGTCGAGGTGCCGTGCAGGTTCACGTAATCGATGTCTTTAGTTTCAACGCCGGCGTCGCTGAGCGCGAGACGCATCGCGCGCGCGGGTTCGTCGCCGTCTTCGGCGAGACGCACACGATGATACGCGTCGCACGTCGCGCCATAACCGAGGATCTCCGCGTAGATCTGCGCGCCGCGTTTGCGCGCGTGCTTCAGTTCTTCGAGCACGTAAATCCACGAGCCTTCACCGAGCACCATGCCCGAACGATTGCGCGAGAACGGGCGCGACGCGCGCTGAGGTTCGTGGTTCCAATCGTTCGTCAACACGGTCATCAGGTTGAAGCCCGCGAGGATTCCGGGCGCGATCGGCGCGTCGACGCCACCGGCGAGCATCATGTCCTGACGGCTGAGTGCGATGTGTTGCGCGGCGTAGGCGATCGCGTCGGTGGAACTCGTGCAGCCGGTCGAAACGATGTGCGATAGACCACGCAGACCAAACGCCATCGACAACTCGCTCGATAGACCACCATGAGTCGACGACGGAATCGTGTAAACGCTCGCTTTGGTGGTTGGTCCAACGTACCAGTATTCATACTGCTGCTCGGTGAACGCGAGACCGCCGCCGCCGGTACCTAGCACGACGCCGAAAGCGCGTCGCTCTTCGAGCGACATGTCGTTTGGCGAGAGGTTCGCGTCTTCGACTGCTTCACGCGCGGCAGCAAGCGCCAACGGCACCGTGCGTGGCACGTGTTTGCGATCTTTCGGGTTGAGCTGAGCTTCCCAATCGAAGGAAGGAACTTCGGCGGCGATCTGGACCGGAAAATCGGAAGGGTCGAACGTTTGGATGCGACGCACGCCACTCTTGCCCTCGACCAGCGCCTTCCAATAGGCCTCGCGCCCGATGCCCAAGGGCGTCACACACCCCATTCCGGTGATTACTACGCGGCGTGGATGGGTGAAGCCTCCTAGCATGTACTGAACCTCGGGTTAGATTTTGTGGCCGCACTCGTTGCAGAACTTGGCGCCGCTCGGTAGCTCGGATTGGCAGTTGGGGCACGTTGCTGGTCCAAGCTTCGTGCCGCACTCATTACAGAACTTCGCTGCCGGATTGTTTTCGTGGCCACAGTTGGGACACTTCACAGTTGCGGCCGCTGCTCCGGCTGAGTTTTGCGCGGTCGAGGTTGGGCCTTCTTTTGATTGCCGGAGGGCGTCGCTCATCGCGCCGGCCATCGCGTTGCCGAGTGCGAAACCCGCGCCGAGACCGGCGCCGGTGCCCGCGCCACCGGAAGGATTCTGCGCTGCGTCGCGCATAGCGTCAGCGGCCTGGAATTGCGTGTAACGGCCGACGTCGCCGATCACGCCCATCGAAGTGCGCTTGTCCATCGCGGCTTCGACTTCCGGTGGGAGCGAGATGTTTTCGATAACGAACTTCGTCAGCTCGAGGCCCCAGGCTTTGAAGTCGTCGCTCATCTTGCCGCGCATGAACTTGCCGAGCTCGTCGTAATTTGAAGCAAGATCGAGAGCGGCGATTTTGGCTTCGCCGAGTGCGTCTGTGAAGCTGCTTACGAGCGTGCGTTTGAGTTGGCCTTCAACGTCTTCGGTGACGAAGCGCGCGTTCGTTCCGGCGATCTCTTTGATGAACGCTTGCGGATCGGCAACACGGATCGAGTAGATGCCGAAGGCGCGCAGACGGACCATGCCGAAGTCGGGGTCGCGCAACATCACGGGATTCGGCGTGCCCCACTTGAGGTCCTGAAACTGTTTCGTGCTGACGAAGTAGACCTCGGATTTGAAAGGTGAGTTGAAGCCGTATTTCCAGGCGCCGAGTTTTGAAAGAATCGGCGTGTTGCCGCCGTCGATGGTGTAGCGGCCCGGGGGAAACTGATCGGCAATCTGGCCCTCGTGGACGAACACCGCCGATTGCGACTCGCGCACGATCAGTTGTGCTCCGTTTTTGATCTCCTGGTCGCGCACCGGAAAGCGATAGACGAGCGTGTTGCCGGTGTCGTCGAGCCACTCGATTACTTCGATGAACTGCGCGCTTGGGCTGAGACGATCGAGTATTCCCATTTAGACCTCACTCTTGCAAGGATTCAAACAAAGCGGATTATACGCTGAGAGACCGGGAATGTTTGAAGCGACGGAGGCGGTTTTTGTAGTAGCGGGTAAGAATAAGGAGCATAACGAGCCCGCCGGACATGTCGATCAGGCTGTCGTAAATCGAGGCCGTGCGCGACGGGACGTAGCTCTGGTGATACTCGTCGAAAAGGGCGTAAATGACGACAACGGCGAGTGCGGCGAGAAACCAGCGTGTTGCGAGTGCCGGTTTTTGTGAGGTGCTAAAGGCGCGCGCAGCGAGGTAAGCGAGAATCGCGTACTCAGTGAAGTGTGCGACTTTTCTGACGATGAAATGGATTAAGGCCAGAGTTTCCGGGCTCGTGTTGGGATGGAGCCACAGGACGAGCGGACCGATAATGCGCGACGTGTTCTCGGCGGAGAAACTGTCAGACGAAGCGTAGGAGATGAAGACCAGCCAGGCGACGAGTGGTAAGTAACGGCTGAGAAGTCTGGCCACAGATTCTTTGGCCCGAGCGTGTACGCCGGACCGCCAACTTGCCCGTGTACGCCGAAGGCGTTAGCGAATTTGAGCCCAGGGTTGTTGCAACCCTGGGAACGCAAAAGAAAGCTCTTCAACCCTGAAGGGGTTTCCTACAGGGCGGCGGCGCCGGAGACGACTTCGATGATCTCGTTGGTGATCGCGGCTTGGCGGATGCGGTTCATGTTCAGCGTCAAGCTGTCGATCAACTCGCTCGCGTTCTTCGACGCTGAATCCATTGCCGTCATCCGCGCACCGTGCTCGGACGCGACCGACTCAAGCAACGCGCGAAAGATCTGCGTCTCAACCAAACGCGGCAACAAACGCCCAAACATTTCCTGCGGCGGCTGCTCGTAAATGTAATCGACTAGCGTCACCGCCTGTTGCGACTTCGTTTCCGCCTCCGCTTCTTTCGGACGCGCCACCGGCAACAACTGCTCGAGCACGACGCGCTGCGACAGCACCGACTTGAACTCGTTGTAAACGACGAACACTTTATCAATGCTCTCGTCTTCGCTGTAGAGCTTGATGATCGCGCGCGCAACTTCCAGCGCTTCCGAAAATTCGACGCGTCCTTTGCCTGTCAGACCGATGTACTCCGAAACGATCGTCGCGTGACGATTGCGAAAGAAGTCGCGGCCCTTACGTCCGATCGCGAACAGCTCGATCGTCTTACCGGAATTCTCGCGAATGAACGCTTGCGCGGCTTTCGTCAGGTTCGTGTTGAAAGCGCCGCACAGACCTTTATCAGCCGTAATTAGGACCAGCAGGTAACGCTCGTCTCCGCGCAGGTCGAGCAACGGATGATGAAAGTCTTCATCGGTGCGCTTCGCGAGCTCGCCCAAAACCTCCGCCATCTTGTTCGCAAACGGACGCGCGGTGACGACGCGATCCTGCGCGCGTTTGAGCTTCGCAGCCGAAACCATCTTCATGGCTTTCGTGATCTGCTGCGTGTTTTTGACCGACTTGATGCGCCGGCGGATGTCGAGAAGATTAGGCATCGTTTATTAATTAAGCCGGTTGCGGCGCCGCGGTCGCAGTTGCCGGCGTTGCTGAAGCAGCGACCGCGAAGTCACCCGCACCGTCCGTCGATTGCTTCTTCCATTCATGCTTGAAGTCTTCGAGCACCTGTTTGAGATCGGCCTTGATCTCATCGGTAATCGTTTTCTTGTCCGCAATCGCCGCGAGTACACCAGGACTTGAACTCTCAACGAATTTGAGCAAGGTCGACTCGAAGCGCCGCACATCTTCGACGGGAATGTCGTCGGTATAACCATTCGTCGCGGCCCAGATCACGAGGACCTGTTTCTCGACGTCCATCGGTTGATACTGCGGCTGCTTCAAGATCTCCGTGAGACGCTGACCGCGCGCGAGCTGCGCTTGCGTCGCTTTGTCGAGGTCGGAACCGAACTGCGCAAACGCCTGCAACTCGCGAAACTGCGCCAGGTCGAGCCGAAGTGTTCCAGCCACTTGGCGCATCGCTTTGATCTGCGCGGAACCACCCACGCGCGACACGCTGTTGCCGACGTTGATGGCGGGACGGAAACCGCTATTGAAGAGATCCGCTTCGAGAAAGATCTGACCGTCGGTGATCGAGATCACGTTGGTCGGAATGTACGCCGAAATATCGCCCGCCTGGGTTTCGATAATCGGCAAACTCGTCAACGAACCGCCGCCTTTCGCGTCGGAAAGTTTGGCCGCGCGTTCCAGCAAGCGCGAGTGCAGATAGAAAACGTCGCCCGGGTAAGCCTCGCGACCCGGCGGCCGGCGCAGCAGCAGCGAAATCTCGCGATACGCGGCTGCCTGTTTTGAAAGATCGTCGTAAATCGTGAGCGCGTGCTTGCCATTATCGCGGAAGTATTCGCCCATCGCCGCGCCGGAGTACGGCGCAAGAAACTGCATCGCCGCGGGATCGGAAGCGGTGGCTTTGATGACGATCGTATAGTCCATCGCGCCGTAGTCCTGAAGCGTTTTGACGACCTGGGCCACGGTGGACGCCTTTTGGCCGATCGCGACATAGATGCAGATTACGTCCTTGCCTCTTTGATTGATGATCGTGTCGACCGCGACGGCGGTTTTGCCTGTTTGTCGATCGCCGATGATCAGTTCGCGCTGGCCGCGACCGATCGGCACCATCGCGTCGAGCGCTTTCAGACCGGTTTGCAGCGGCTCTTTCACCGGTTGCCGGTCGACCACTCCGGGAGCGATGCGCTCGACCGGGTAGTAGTGATCGGTGACGATTGGACCAGCATCGTCGATCGGATTGCCGAGCACGTCGACCACGCGGCCGACCAACGCCTCGCCGACCGGCACCTGCATGATGCGGCCGGTGCGTTTGACCAGGTCGCCTTCGCGGATCGCCTGGAACTCGCCGAACAACACCGCGCCGACTTTGTCTTCTTCGAGGTTGAGCGCGAGGCCGCGAACGTCGTGCGGAAACTCGAGCAGCTCGCCGGCCATGACTTTCTCGAGACCGTGAATCTCGGCGATGCCGTCGCCGATCTTGATCACAGTGCCGACTTCGGTGACGGTCACGCCGGTGTCGAAGTTTTCGATCTGCTTGCGGATGATGTCGTTGATTTCGCTGGCTCTTATTGGTTCCATAATTTCCTCTGTCGTAACACTATTGACCGGTCAGGCCCGCGGCGAGTCGCTCGAGATTGCTCTCGACGGATCCGTCGAAGATCGTGGAGCCGATGCGCGCGACAAGGCCGCCGATGATTGCTTCGTCGGTAGCGAAAGTCAGTCGCACGGTACGCCCGGTCGCCGACGTTAGTGTGTCGTGTAGCGCCTTCTTTAACTCTTCGGGAATCGGGCGCGCGGTTGTAATCTCCGCCGCGACCACGCCGCCACGCTCGTCGAGGACCTGACCGAAGCGTTCTACGATTTCGGGCAACTGTGCGAGTCGCTGGTTCTTCAGTAACACGCGCAGGAAACTCGCGCTTGTTTCGCGGACGCGACTGCGCGTGAGCAGATCTTCGAGTACGGCGCGTTTGTGATCATAAGCGATGGTGGGATTCGCAAAGACTTCTCTCAACTGGGGATTGTTGGCGATCATCGAGGCCCAGCTTTGGATCTCGTTCTGGACCTCCCGCTCTTCCCGTCGTTCGATGACTACATCCGCGAGGGCTGACGCGTAGCGGCGCGCGACCGTCTGCAAACTCAAACTCTGGCCCTCCTCAGTTCACCGATGCTCTCTTCGATCAAGTGGCGATCGTCTTCCGGGCGCATTTTGGTGCGCACGGTCTCGCGCGCGTAGTCGACGCTTCTCTTTGCGAAAAACTGGCGCAGCGATTTGCGCGCGACTTTGTCGGCAGTTTCTATTTCGCGCTCTGCCTGTTGTTTCAGTTTCTCGATTTCGCGTTGAGTCGAAGCGGCGAGACGTTGCCGCTCAGACTCGGCTTCCTGTGCGGCTTGTTCCTTCACTGCGCGCACATCGGCGTCGAGTCTGCTCAACAGGGAGTCGGCCTCCGCAATCTTTGCTTCCGCTTGGGCCCGCTGCTGCTGGGCTTGGACCAACTCCTGCTTGATCGCTTCGCGGCGCGCACCGAGAGCTTCGCTGATCGGCCGCCGCAAAATGTAAATACCCGCCGCCAGGAATATGGCGAGATTGAGAAACTTCCAGAGCTCGAGACCCGGATAGTTAAACCAGTCTTTCCATTCTAAAAAAGCGAGTGCAATCATTCGTATAAATTAACGCTGTGTGTTCAGGTTCGGTTTCTACCGGCGCAATATCTGCGAACTGATCAAGTCGCCAACCGTTACTGCCTGCGACTCCAGCTCGGCGCGCACCTTTTGTTCCTGCTGGCGCGTCTGCTCGACTTGCGCGGCCACAGTTTTCGAAAGTTCCTCTCGCTGGAGACGAACCTTCTCTTCCTTTTCCTTAAGCGCCGCAGCGCGCTCCTTCTCTAATAACCGGTAACCTTCGGCGCGCGCCTCGCGCAACGTGCCGTTGTAGCGCCGAAGCTTCTCCTCGGTTTCAGCCGCCATTGCCTCTGCTTCTTTCAGACGACCGGAGATTTGCTTCTCACGCTCGGCTAGTATCTGATTGATTGGCTTCAATAATGTTCGGTTCAGGATGAAAACCATCACCGCGACCATGAGTAGATGGAGCAGTAACGTACCATCAGGAACCAACTGTATTGAGGTCTCTGCGAGAAACATCCGATTCCTCTGATTGATGATTGGTGATGCCTACTGAAAAGCGGGCGAGTCTAACATGCGCCCCGCAATTCCGCCAAACGACTCCCACTTATTCGCAATCTCCCTCTTCGGTTATGGCTATTTTACTTTGTATTATTTGGCTACTTTAAACTTTACACCTGCGCAGTGGCCGAAAGAAGCAGGTTGTAGATGCGGTCGAGATCCTGGTTACTGAAAAAGCTGATCTCGACCTTCCCCTGCCCCTCACCGCGGAGCTGCACGATTCTCACTTGAGTGCCGAGCGCTCGCCTCAGCTTCGTTTCGGCCGCGCGAATGTTCGGGTCAGCGGCGCTAGCGGCTTTGGGAGGCGCGTTCCCGTCCACGGCTTTACGAACAAGGTGTTCCGTTGCACGAACCGAGAGGCCGCCGTCGATAATCTGTCGCGCGAGTTTCCGCTGCTGGTCTACTTCTGGCACGCCGAGGATCGCACGGGCGTGGCCGGTGGACAGTCGACCCTCCACAACGAGCTTCTGTAAATCATCGGGAAGCTTCAGCAGCCGGAGGTAGTTCGTTATGTACGACCGATCGCGACCGATGCGTACGGCCAGTGATTCCTGAGTCAGACCGACAGTCTCGATTAGTCGCTGGTAAGCTTGGGCTTCTTCAATCGGGTTGAGGTTCTCACGCTGAATGTTTTCGATGAGCGCGATCTCAAGAAGATCCTTGTCCGGTACGTCCTTGATGACCACCGGCACCTTTGAAAGTCCGGCGAGCTTCGCCGCACGCCAGCGACGTTCGCCGGCAATCAGCTCATAACGGTCCGCAACGCGACGTACCAGCAAAGGCTGGATGATTCCCTGAGCACGAATCGAATCCGCCAGTCCTTCCAAGGCACCCTCGTCGAAATGTGTGCGCGGCTGCATCGGCCCGGGGACGATGGCGTCCACGTCCACTTCGGTTGGTTCGGAGCCGAGATCGACCGTCGTGTCAGACGACAGCAGAGCCCCCAGACCCCGACCCAGTGCTTTTCGATTCATAAACAATCTCCCTGGCTAGCTGTGAGTAAGCTTCGGCGCCTTTTGAGTGGGCGTCATAAGTGATAATTGGTTTGCCATAGCTTGGGGCTTCGGCAAGTCTGACGTTGCGCGGAATAACCGTCTGAAAAACCTGTAGGCCGTAAAAGTCGCGTAGGTCCGCAGCCACAGCGGCCGACAAGTTGGTGCGCTCGTCATACATCGTGAGGAGGAGGCCTTCGATCATTAAACCCGGGTTATGAAGGCGGCGGATCCGCGCGAGCGTGTCGAAGAGTTCAGTGACACCTTCGAGCGCGTAGTATTCACACTGAATCGGAACCAGCAGCGACTTCGCCGCCGTCAAGGCGTTGAGAGTTAAAAGCCCAAGCGACGGCGGACAGTCGATAATGATGTATTCGTAATTCTGTTCTGCCGCCGTGAGGGCTCGTCGCAGGCGAAACTCCCGCTGTTCGACTTCTACCAGCTCGATCTCTGCGCCTGCCAGATCTTTGCTCGCGGGAATAACGGCTAGCGAAGGGATTGTCGTCGACGGTACCGTTATCGCGGTAACCGGCTCATCCAGAATAAGACTATGGTAGAGATTCTTGCGGAAGCTGCCGCGCTGAATTCCGATGCCAGAGGTGGCGTTTCCTTGCGGGTCTGCATCTACAAGGAGAACTTTGTGGCCCCAATTGGCTATAACCGCCGCCAAATTGACTGCCGTCGTAGTCTTTCCCACTCCGCCTTTCTGGTTTGCGACAGCGATTATTTTGGCCATTTATCTCCGCGTAACCTAACACAGACTCCGTGAACGGGCTACACACTAAACCCGCTCACTCGTTTTATTGAGTGGCTATGTTTCACGTGAAACGTCAGCAACTCCCCTAAATTGCCTTTTGTTGTAAGGACAAGAACACGAGCAATGTCGACAGCGCTGCCGGGGTGAGTCCAGGAAGCCGCCGCGCTTCTCCAAACGTTTCCGGCCGCGCCCGATCGAGGCGCTCTACGACCTCGTTCGAAAGTCCGCTAATTCCACCAAAGAACATGTCTCCCGGAATTTTCAGAGTATCGTGTTGGTATAGCTTGGCTACCGTCGCTTTCTGAGATTGCAAATAGCCGTCGTACAGGGAATCCGCCAACACGGAGTTCAGGTCCGACTCGCTTATAGGCTTCAACTCGCCAGGCAACAGCGACATTACTAAATCTGTGGTTACGCGGGGCCGCTTCGCGAGTTGAGCCAGCGAAATCGTGTCGCCGAGGTCAGATCCGAGCAGGGCGCTTACCGCCGCGTGTTGCGCGTCCGAACGACGGAGACGCGTTTCATTGAGCGCTGTTCGCAATCGCGCGAGCCGCGCCTGTCGAGCGTTGAAACGCTCCCAATCGGAATCGCCGACCAGTCCCAATTCCCTACCATACCGTTCTAGCCTTTCGTCTGCGTTGTCGTAACGCAGCGCCAAGCGGTACTCCGCTCGCGACGTAAAAATTCGGTATGGTTCATCCACGCCTTGTTTGATTAAATCCTCGATAAGAACGCCAATATACGATTCCTCGCGCCGAAGCCGAATCGACCGGCGCTGCTGCGTGTAGAGCGCAGCGTTTATCCCCGCCATGAGTCCCTGACACGCGGCCTCCTCATAACCCGTTGTACCGTTGATCTGGCCGGCATGAAATAGCCCGGGCAAACGACCCGTTTGCAGATCCGGACCAAGCTCTCGCGGATCGACAAAGTCATACTCGATTGCATAGCCCGGCCGGATCACGCGAGCTTCGTCTAGCCCGGGTATCATCCTCACGAGATCTTGCTGTAACTCAGCCGGCAGCGAAGTCGAAAAGCCATTTAAATAGACTTCATTCGTGTCGTGCCCTTCCGGTTCGAGGAAGAGTTGATGCCGCGACTTATCCGAAAACTTAACGACCTTGTCTTCAATCGAAGGGCAATAACGCGGGCCGACGCCTTTGATTGTTCCGGAGTATAGCGGTGACTCCGTCAGATTCTGCCGGATCGAGTCGTGGACTTCCGGCGTCGTGTAGCCGATATAACAATTGATCTGTTTCTGCTCGACACGATCGGTGGCGAAGGAAAACGGCACCGGAACCTTGTCCCCCGGCTGTGGTTCGAACGCTTCCCAATCGATAGTTCGACCGTCGAGCCTTGGAGGCGTGCCAGTCTTCAATCGACCCACGGGAAATCCGAGCCGCTTGAGGGCCTCGGACAATTCAACCGCCGCAGGTTCCCCTGCACGTCCACCGCGATACGTGCGGCGGCCCGTATGTATCAGTCCATTCAGGAATGTGCCTGTGGCAACGACAACGGCGTTCGCCCCAAAACGTCGTCCATCCTCAAGCTCGACTCCCGCGAGCTTCCCATGATCCAGCACGAAGTCGACCACTTTCCCCTGACGCAAATGGAGATTGGATATGACCTCGAGCGTTCGGCGCATCTCGCTGCGATAGCGCGAACGATCAGCCTGCGCGCGCGGCGACTGCACAGCGGGCCCGCGCGAACGATTCAACAAACGAAACTGAATTCCGGTGCGATCGATCACCCGACCCATGATGCCGCCGAGCGCGTCGATCTCACGCACGAGATGTCCCTTGGCGATGCCGCCGATGGCCGGGTTACATGACATCTGGCCGACGAGATCCAGATTGAGAGTGATGAGACCGGTTTCAGCGCCTAGACGCGCGGCGGCTGAGGCCGCCTCGCACCCAGCGTGGCCGGCGCCAATCACAATCACATCGAACCGTTCATCAAACGACATCACTACTTCCCAATACAAAACGTCGCGAAGATTTCCGACAGTATATCCTCAGTCGTCGTCTCGCCGGTGATCTGGCCCAACAACTTCAACGCATTGTGCAGCGGGGCCAACACCAACTCTTCACTGTGACGATCACGAAAGCACTCGGACGCGGTCCTTAGTTCTCGACTAGCATTGCAAAGTAGATCGTAATGCCGCGCATTTGTGATCAATAAACTTCCGTCTTCAGTTCCGGTGCTGTTCAACTTCGCGACGATCGCGTCATGAAGAGCAGAGAGACCAGCGCCGGTTCGTGCCGATACATTAATCGCGTCAACGTCGGGAGCACAACGAGCCAGCGGCTCAAAACCCGGTAAGTCAGACTTGTTCATTACCACGATGCGCTGCGCATCGCCAGTGCGTTGTAAGAGCTCACAGTCCTCTGGTCCAACTTTGCTCGAACCATCAAGCACCAACAGCACCAGATCCGCATCACCCATCGCGCGATGTGTTCGTTCAATTCCAAGCGTTTCGACATCGTCAGTTGTCTCGCGCAATCCGGCAGTATCGGTGAGCAGGACCGGCACGCCACCGATGTCGATTGCCTCTGACAAGGTGTCTCTGGTCGTGCCTGGAACGTCAGTAACAATCGCTCGCTCATTCCGTACTAAGCTATTGAAAAGACTGGACTTACCTACGTTCGGGCGACCTGCAATCGCCACTCGCGCACCGTCCCGCAGCAAACGTCCCGCACTGTAACTCTCACTCAAACGATCGACGCCCGCAATAACCGAATCCAGTGTCTCCTCGATCTTATTCACCTGCACCAAAGGAAGATCATCCTCAACGAACTCCAGCGCCGACTCAAGCAACACGATCACTTCGATCAGTTTCTCTTTGAACGGATCGAGCGCGTGCGACAATTCTCCGTTCAACTGTCGTGATGCTTGCTTCACGGCGGCGTCAGTCTGCGCTGCGATCAGATCGCGAATCGCTTCCGCTTGCGCGAGATTGATCTTTCCGTTACTCAACGCGCGCAACGTGAACTCACCTGGACCAGCGAGCACCGCTCCCAATTCGAGCGTCGCGTCGATGATGCGACGCACGATCGCCGGCGATCCATGACAACTGATCTCGACGACGTCTTCACCGGTCAACGAGTGCGGCGCAGGAAACGAAGTAAGCAGCACCTGATCCAACACTTCATTCCCAGCCCTTAACGTCAAGAGCGTTGCGTGACGTGGCTCAAACGAATCGACGCGCGCCAACTCCTGCGCGATTGCGATCGCTCGTGGTCCACTCATACGAACGACGGCAAGAGCGCCGCGGCCCCTCGGAGTGGATAGTGCAACGACAGTACTCATCACAAATTGTAGGGGAGCAAAACTGCGAGCTGGTGGGTCGGCTCTTTTAAGAATTCTTGGGCGAAGAACTCTTGCGAACGATTCTCAACTTGCGATCCGAACCTTCACCAATCGACTCGGTGGACAGGTCCGGACTATCAGCCAACGTCAAATGAATAATGCGACGCTCGTTCGCACTCATCGGCTCAAACGTAAACGCCATACCGGTTTGGCGCACGCGATTCGCAGCCAGATTCGCCATCGCCTGGAGTTCCGCCTCACGCGTGGCGCGAAAGCCATTGACGTCACAGACCAGGCGTTCACCTGGGCCAAGACCGCGGCCGAACACCTGGTTGATCAAATGCTGCAACGCCTCGAGCAGCTCTCCGGTTTGCGCTTGCAGCAGCTCGGAATCTTTGCCTTCAATGTCCAGTACTTCGCCGGCGACACCTTGCTTAACTGAAACACGCAATTGCAGACCGGTCGTGTCGAACACGTCCTCGAGATACTGAGCTGCCTGTTGCGAAACTTCCGTCATCACTCTCGATCCTCACGTACGCGCGGTCGCGGAATCAACCTGCTTCTTTCGCGGCGGCGGCGGTTTCTTCGCCGGCGGCGTCTCTACCTTGTCATCTTCCGACTTGGTCCAATGGTTGATCAGAAACTGCTGCGCAAACCCAACGATATTGCCCACCAGCCAGTACAAAACCAAACCCGACGGCGCGCTCCACAAGATATAAAGCATGAAGAGCGGCATGCCGACCGCCATCATTTTTCTTTGCACGGGATCCGCAGACGGCGCCGGGGTCACCAATTGTAGCACCACCATCGTGCCCGTCATCAGAATCGGCAGCATGTGAATCATGTACGGCTCGGCGGCCGACAGATCGGGAATCCACAGGAAGCTCGCTTGGCGAAAGTCGAGCGAGATCGTGATTGCGCGATACAGCGCAAACAGGAAAGGCATCTGAATGAGCAACGGCAAACAGCCGCCGAGCGGATTGCCTTCCCGCATCAGGCGCAGTTGCTCCATCTGCAGTTCTTTCAGACGCGGATCGCTCTGCTTCAGCCCTTTGATCTTTTCCTGAATCTCCTTCATGCGCGGCGCGAGGGCTTGCGCCTTCTTCATCGCTTTCGAAGAGCGCCACTTCAACGGAAAGAAGAGAGAGTAAATGACGATCGTAAAGAGAATGATCGCCAAACCGTAACTGCTGGTCAGTTCGTAAAGAAAAGTGATCGCTTGCAGGATCGGAATCGCGATCGGCCGCGAAATCCAACCCAGATAACCGTAGTCAATCAGACCATCGAGATCGATCGGACGATTAATGCCCGCGCTAATCTCCTTACTCGCATTTGTGAGTAAGTAATGATCCTTTGGTCCAGCATAGACCATCGTGCGCGAGCCGTCCGAAGGCAGGGGCATCAACGCGGTAATCAAATATCGTTTCTCTGCGGCGCCGCCGTTGGTCGGCTTGTACTCGTAAGCAACGGTGCGATACTCGAGACCGGTCATTTTCTCGGGTGGAATCGCCACCATCGCAAAGTACGTGTCCGCGACGCCTGCCCAATCGACTGCGCCATTCAGCACCAGGTGATCCGGACCGCTCTTGTTGGTATTGATAGACGCCGCTGTGTGACGTTCGAGCTTGTCACCCGCGTAAGCAACTCCCTCCGGAGCTACAGAATAAAACGTGTGATGATTGACGCCCTGGTCACCAATACTCGGCCCGATCGTCACCTTCACTTGCGGCACGAACGCATCACCACGTTTCACTGAAAGCGAAAGATCCGTCTCATATTTCTCGGCGTCGAAAGCGATCGTCTTTCTGACCTGAAGTCCGTTTGCATCTTCGAGCACGAAAGTGATCTGCTTCTTCTCGCTCGCGCCGAGATTCAGGTCCACATCGCCCGTAGCGTCGACGCCTTCGACTCGATAAGTCGACGAGGCGAGCACCGAGTCGAGCGCGGGATCGCCAGTCTGCAGTTGAAAAGGCACTTGCCGCGGTTGACGGTTCAGCCCTTCGGGCGAGATCAGTTGGAGCGGGATCCGCTCGCTCTTCTTACCCGCAACTGAATAGATCTCAGTGTTGCTGTACCTGTTTTTCTTAATGATCCAACTGATCGGTTCGGCGCCGCGCGTATCAAACTTCACCTCGTACAGATCTGTCCTGACGGTGATCGTTCGTTGCGGAGCCTGATTGATGGCCGTGCTCGGCGTCGATGTCGAAGGCGAAGAATTTGCCACCGGCGCTTGTTGCGACGCAGTTGGAGCCGCAGTCGGCGAAGGCGTAGCAGCCGCTCCTTGTTGTGGATTCTTGGGAGCGGGATAAAGAAACGTCCACAGAAACAAAATGGCTGAGGAGAGTATTAGCGCGAGTAGAAGTCGTCGTTGTTGCATTTGGTGGTAGTCGTAACTAACCGGCTACTTAACCGGATCGTAGCCTCCGGGATTGAAGGGATGGCAACGAAGCAGTCGCCGGATAGCCAACACAGTTCCCCGCGCAGCGCCATACCGGGAAATCGCGTCAACCGCATATTCAGAACACGTGGGAACGAATCTACACGAGGGAGGTAGCAGTGGTGATATCGCCAGCTTATAAACTTTAAGAAATGAAATCAGAACCCGCTTCACACAACCATCACTTACCTAAATCGGTTCCCGCTGTTCCAGTCTGCCAACCTTCTCAATGATTCCCTCTAACTCCTGCCGCGGCGCATTCATCTTTTGACTGAGCACTGCCGGCTTCGCGTTCAAAACCCAATCGTAATTCTTCGTCAGCGCACTTAAAGACGGTTCATTCGATCGAAAAGTTTCTCGCAGTAGGCGTTTCGCTCGATTTCGCTGTACGGCTTTACCGAGCGCCTTCTTTGATGCAGTTACACCCAGGCGATGATTCGTTGCGTCGTTCTCGATCACGAACACGGTGATGAATACGCCGTCGTACCTTTTGCCGTTCTTGTAGACGTGCTGAAATTCTCCCGAGTCTCGCAAGTTCTTCCGCATGCATAACGACGCAACACCGATCTCAGTAATGTGCCGGAGTCAGCCGCTTACGACCTTTCGCACGTCGTCTCTTCAGGACGAGGCGGCCGTTCTTGCTGGCCATGCGCGCGCGAAAACCGTGGGTCTTCGCCCGGCGTCTGTTGTTTGGTTGAAAAGTGCGCTTCGACATAGTGATGAATCTCCTCCAAAACGAAAACGCTAAGACTAATCGTGGTCAGGAGTTATGTCAAGAAAACGACAGGCTTTTCGAAGTCGACAAGCGGGCCTCTGTACGCGAACGATACCCTCCAGGAGGCTCGTTGAATTTTGTTGAACTGGTCCTGTTTTATTCATTTGGAGCGCCTTGATCGATTCGAAAGTTCTATGTTAGTCTCCGCTGTCTTTGCGGACGACTACCCGTAAACAGTTGATTTCACAAGACTTTAAAGCTTTACTTTAAGCCACAGGACTTTTTCCACTAGCTGTGGAAAACGTTGTGGAAATCTTTTCGGGACGTCCATACGACAAGCGGGCGAGGAGTTTTGGGACCGGGTTCAGGGATAGGTCTGCGGGCGGCTCTGCTGTCGTGCGGCGTACTATTCTGTTGCGCAGGCTTTTTGGTCGGGGCTGGGTTTCCCTTCACGTTTTTTCGATGAACACTTCTGTTGAGAGCAATGTTTGGGGCCGCATACTTCATTCCCTTCAGGGCAGATTAAATCAGCAAGCTTTAGAAACCTGGTTTCGACCGATTCAGTTTGAGCGGCTCGACAACTCGCAGCAGGTGCTTCATCTCCGCGCCCCGAACCAGATTGTTCGCGATTGGGTTATCAGCAACTATGCCGATGCCCTCGACGAGTCATTGAGCGAACAATGTCTTACGGGTTACTCTGTAGGTTGGGTCATCGGAAAAGTTTCTCCGCCGATTTCAGAATCAGTAACGGTTTCCGAACCTCAGACGCCTGGTGACGGAGCGCTCGGGATGGCTGTTGCGCCGGCTCTCGAAATTACGAGTGCTGTTAGTTCGACTTCACTAGCTGCTCCCTTCGAGCCCTCGCTAAGTTCCAAATACACGTACGAGAGTTTTGTTGTTGGCTCGTGTAATCAGTTTGCGCACGCAGCGTCGCTCGCGGTTGCTGAGGCGCCGGGACGAACGTACAACCCGCTCTATCTTTACGGCGGTGTGGGTCTGGGCAAGACTCACCTGATGCACGCGTGTGGTCACGCCATCAAGTCACGCAATCAACATCTCAAACTTTGCTACATCTCGTCGGAACGGTTCATGAACGACTTGATCAATGCGATTCGTTACGACAAGACGCAGAGCTTTCGCGAAAAGTATCGCTCGGTCGACGTCCTGCTGATCGACGACGTGCAGTTCATGGCGGGAAAAGAGCGAACGCAGGAGGAATTTTTCCACACTTTCAATGCGCTTTACGATCAGCAAAAACAGATCGTGATTAGTTCTGATTGTCCGCCGCGGGAAATACCAACGCTCGAGGAGCGTCTGCATTCGCGTTTCGAGTGGGGCTTGATCGCCGACATAGAGCCGCCGGACCTGGAAACGAAGATCGCGATTCTGAAACGCAAAGGCGATTTGATCGGCGTCGCGATTCCCGATGACGTCGCGATTTTTATCGCCGGTCGAGTAAAGAGTAATATCCGCGAGCTCGAAGGATCGCTGGTCCGTTTGATTGCGATCTCTTCACTGCGCGGCGAGCCGATTTCGAAGACTCTGGCCCAGGACGCGATTCGCAATATCGCAAAGGAAGATGAAGCCGGTGTAATTACGATTCAACAGATTCAGAAGCTCGTGGCTTCAACGTACAAGCTCACGATCGACGAGTTAGTTTCGAAGAACAACGCGCGAAATATTTCTCATCCGCGGCAAGTGGCGATGTATCTCTGCAAGCACTTAACGAAGCACAGCTATCCGGAGATCGGTCGGGCGTTCGGCGGCAAACATCACACGACTGTGATTCATTCTGTGGAAAAAATCGAAGCGCTCGTAGGCACGGATTCAACGCTTCAGCGCCTGATTTCTGAACTTTCGGAGTCGTTGCAGAAATAGTTTTCCACATTTTCACAGATCCCCACAGCGATCCGCCTGTGGAAATGTGTTAATGTTTCGCCACCGCAGATTTTTTCCGAAACTCAAGCCTAAATTTCAACAGGTTTCCACAGGGCTTGATCGGTACTAAGCAGGCAGTCGAAAAGGGTTTAGACGGTTTTCCACATTTCCACAGGCCCTACTACTGCTACTAGAGATCTTTATAATTAGTTTTAGATAGTAGCTACAGAATCGCGCTCGCGATTCGCGTGAAGGAGTGACAGCAATGCAATTCGTCGTAAGCAAACAGAACCTGCAAAAAGAACTCGGATTCGTTCAAGGCGTCGTCGAAAAGAAGAATACGATTCCGGTGCTTTCAAACATCCTGATCGAATCGGTCGGTGAGAGCACGATTCGCATCACCGGAACTGACCTCGACGTGACTATTCGTTGCGAGCTGGATGCGGAAGAGATCGCAACGCCGGGATCGATGTGTGTGCAGGCGCGAAAACTTTTCGAGATCGCTCGTTTGCTTCCCGACGCGCCCGTGAGTTTCAAAAAAGAAGACAACGACTGGGTCACGGTCAAATGCGATCGCGCGCGCTTCAAGATGGTGGGCGTCTCGCGCGATGCGTTTCCCGAAGTGCCGTCGTTCAAGTCGGCGCCGACCAAACTCGCCGCCGGCGTGATCAAGACGTTCATCGATCGCACAATTTTTGCGATCACTCAGGAAGAATCGCGCTACACACTTTCCGGCGCGAAGTTTGTACTGGATGAAACAGGCGCGAAGATGGTTACCACTGACGGGCATCGATTGGCTTACGTCGAAAAGAAGAACATCGCGCGAAACGGTTCGAAAGAAAAGATCGACACGCTCATCCCACGCAAAACGCTTGCTGAGTTAACGAAATTAACCGCCGGCTTCGATGATGAAATCAGCCTCGGAATGGACGAAAACCACATCTATTTCGAAGTTGGACCACGACTGCTCATCTCGCGCATGCTCTACGGCCAGTTTCCGAACTACGAAATGGTCATGCCGAAGAACAACGACAAAGCAGTCGAGTTCAATAGCAGTTTGTTGAATCTCGCGATTAGACGCGTCGCTCTGATGGCTGACGAGAGGTCGCATGCGATTCGCTTTCATCTCGAGCCGAATCAACTCGTCATCAGCTCGCAAAACGCTGAAGAAGGTGAAGCAAACGAAACCTTGCAAACCGACTACGCCGGCGAGTCAACCGACATCGGCTTCAACGCGCAATACCTGCAAGAGTTTCTCAACGTCATCGGCGACGCGAAAATCGCATTCGAGTTCAAAGACGGCAACTCACAAGCACAATTGCACCCAGCCGAAAACGGCGACGTTGATTACAAGTACGTGGTGATGCCGATGCGCATTTGAGTTAATATCGCTGGATGCTGCTCGCTGCACTTGAAGCGACTAATTTCAGAAACCTCAGTGAGAAGATCGAGTGGGGGCCGCGGCTCAATATCATCTACGGTGACAACGGCCAGGGGAAGACGAATTGGCTCGAAGCGATCAACGTCCTGGCCCGCACCAAATCCTTTCGCACGCAGCGTCTACAGGAAGCGATCAAGTTTGGCGAACACCTCGCTGTAATTCGCGGTCACGTCACGACCGGCGCGGATCTCGAAAGAGATCTCCAGGTCACGCTGCAGGACAATTCCAAAACCATCTTCGTCAACGCGAAGCGCGAACCGCTCACGCGTTATCTTACGCAACTGCAAGTCTTCTCTTTCACGGCTGCGGATCTCGAAGTGGTGCGTGGAGTGCCGGAAGCGCGCCGGCGGTTTTTGGACCGCGGCATCTCGTCGATCAGACCAGCTTACTTAAAAACGATCGCCGACTACGGCAAAGTGCTCAAGCAAAAGAATCGCGTCCTGCAACTCGCAAACGAAGGCGAATTCAGTTTAGACAAAACTGAAGATCTCCTCGCGCCGTGGAACGAACAACTGGTCCAACTCGCCACACAAATTCATCGCGAACGCGAACAGTATGTCGCCGGTCTCAACGCCGTTCTCGAACGTCAACTCTTCGATCGTCGCGACATTCAAACGCGCTACGTCTCATCACTCGAAGGCAAAGGCAATCTCGCCGATTACGAGTCGCTGTTACGCTCCAGAATCGCGCTCCGGCTCGGTGCCGAAGTGGCAGCCGGACATGCTCTCATCGGCCCTCATCGCGACGATTGGGAGATCCAATTGGAGGGCCGTGAAATACGCGTCTACGGAAGCTCCGGACAGCAGCGTAGCGCATTGTTATTATTAGACTTAGCAGCAATTTCATTGTATAATTCCAGAGCTAATGAGCATCCGGTTTTCCTAATCGATGATGTCGACGCGGAACTGGATGAGGGGAGGATTAGACACCTTCTGGAATACCTTGAAAATCGCACCCAGACCTTCATTACAACCTCAAAGCGGCAGTATGTTGAAGGTTTCTTTTCCCGGGCGAATGTTTATGAAATTGAGGATGGAAAAGTCCGAAGCAGTCAGGCCCCAACTGACGTTTCGGCCAAAACCACTTTTGCTTGAACGACGAGATTAGAGTTGGGCAGTTAGGAGCACATATTTGTCAACAGTAGGACCGACAGAAACCAAAAAAGGACAAGCTTACGATTCGTCCTCGATCACGATTTTGGAGGGCCGCGAAGCCGTCCGGAAACGGCCCGCGATGTATATCGGCTCGACCGGCGAGTTGGGCCTGCACCATCTTGTTTATGAAGTCGTAGACAATTCGATCGACGAAGCACTCGCCGGCTATTGCGACACAGTTGAAGTAAGCATCCATCTCGATAATTCGATCACCGTAATTGACAACGGACGTGGCATTCCCGTCGACGATATAAAGAAAGAAAAGAAATCCGCGGCCGAAGTCGTGATGACCAAGCTTCACGCCGGCGGCAAGTTTGATTCAAACGCTTATAAAGTTTCCGGCGGATTGCACGGCGTCGGTGTGTCGTGCGTCAACTTCCTTTCCGAGAATCTGCATCTGGAGATTTGGCGCGACGGCAGAACTTACGAACAGGAATACACGCGCGGCATTCCGGTAGCGCCGCTGCAACCGACCGGCAAGACCCGCAAACGCGGCACCAAGATCACGTTCAAGCCCGACTCGCAGATCTTCACCGAGACGAATTTTAGTTTCGACAAGCTTTCCGAGCGGCTGCGCGAGAAGGCGTTTCTCAACAAAGGCATTCGCATCACCATCAAGGACGAACGCGAAGAGCCGGAGCGGTCGCACGAGTTCTATTACAAAGGCGGCATCGCCGAGTTTGTTAAGCACCTGAACAAGAACAAGACCACGCTGCACGACAAACCGATCTACTTCGAGCGGGAGTCAGACAGTCTCTCGATCGAGGTCGCGATCCAATACAACGACGGCTACGACGAGAAGGTCTACTCGTTTGCCAACAACATCAATACGGTCGACGGCGGTACGCACCTTTCCGGTTTTCGTTCTTCGTTCACGCGGACGATCAATGCTTACGCTCAATCATCAGGCCTGGCGAAGAACTTCAAAGGCTCGCTGACGGGCGACGACGTTCGTGAAGGACTCGTCGCAGTCATCTCGGTGAAGCTGCCGCAGCCACAGTTCGAAGGCCAGACCAAAGGGAAACTGAACTCGGACGTGAAAGGCGCGGTTGAGTCGTTTCTTAACGAGCGGCTGACGGAGTTCTTTGAGCAGAATCCGACTGTCGCGCGCAAGGTTGTCGGCAAGGCCCTCGATGCCGCCCGCGCTCGCGAAGCGGCGCGCAAGGCCCGCGAAATCGTCCGCAAGGGCGCAATGGGCTCGAGCATGTTGCCGGGCAAGCTGGCTGACTGCCAGGAGCGCGATCCGGCGCTTTCCGAAATCTACATCGTCGAGGGCGACTCGGCCGGCGGCTCCGCCAAGCAGGGCCGCGACCGAAAGAACCAGGCCATCCTGCCGTTGAAGGGGAAGATCCTCAACGTGGAGAAGGCGCGCTTCGACAAGATGCTCGGTCACAGCGAGATCAAATCGCTGATCACCGCGCTCGGGACCGGCATCGGCAAAGACGACTTCGACCTCAGCAAGCTGCGTTATCACAAGATCATCCTGATGACGGACGCGGACGTCGACGGTTCGCACATCCGCACGCTGCTGCTGACCTTCTTCTATCGCCAAATGCCGGCGCTCGTTGAGAACGGCTACGTCTACATCGCGCAGCCGCCGTTGTTCAAAGTAAAGCGGGGCAAGAAAGAGGAGTACATCAAGGACGAAGGCTCGATGATTCGGTACCTGATGCGCGCGGCGACGAGCGACATGAGCGTCAAAACCGCCGGCGCGAACCAGGCAATCGAAGGCCGCGAGCTCGCCCGCGCGCTCGAGCGAATGGTTGATTTCAAACGTTACTGCGAGCGCGCCGCGAGAAGAGTCGGCGGCGACTCGCACTTGCTCAGCGTGTTGCTCGAAGCCCTGGGCGGGCGCAAAGGCGTGCTGCGCAAAGAAGGACTGACGCTGCGCAAAATCTTCCAGGATGGCGACCTGATGGCCAAGGTCGAAGGCGCGCTGCACAAAGCCGGCTACAAAACCGAACTCACGCCAGACGAAGAGCACGGCCTGTGGGAGATTGAGACTGTCACCAGTTCCGGCCAGAACATCATCGTCGACTGGAACTTCGCCAGCTACGTCGAGTTTCAAAAAGCAGTCGAGCTCTACAAGGATCTCGAAGACGAGCTCGCGGCGCCTTTCATCTCGGGTGAAAACGGCAACAGCGAGGAAGTGCCGACGCGCGAAGCGTTGCTCGATAAGGTGCTCGCTGCGGCCAAGAAGGACCTCTCGATTCAGCGTTACAAAGGTCTCGGCGAGATGAATCCCGAGCAGCTTTGGGAAACGACAATGAATCCCGACAAGCGCACGTTGCTGGCGGTAAGAATTGACGACGCGGTCGAGACCGACGAGATTTTCACCGTGTTGATGGGCGACGCGGTCGAGCCGCGGCGGAAGTTCATCGAGGACAACGCGCTCGACGTGCGAAACCTCGACGTCTAACCCGGTTCTCCTTCACGAAACCGATCCACTTTGAAGCGCCAAAGCCTGACGGGTGTACTCTGCGGTATGCCCGCCTTTCGCGCCGCGATTTCGACCTGTTGTTCCGCGCTTTCGACGCCCGGAATGTCCGGCAGCAACAATCCACGCCGCGCGCTGCTCTCGTCCTCGACAATCACGCCGTAAACTTTCGGATCGAGTTCTTCAAGCGTCGTCTTTTCGGCGGGCATCAACACGTCAACTGAATAACGCAGGTTCGGCAACTCGTCTTCGCTCACAGGCGAGAAGCGCGGATCGTTGATGGCGGCGCTGATCGCGTTGGCGACGATCTCGTGGGCCAGAGATTCTCTGGCCGGTTCGATCGTGCCGATGCAGCCGCGCAACTCGCCGTCGAGTGTCTTCAGAGAAACGAAACACGGCGTGCGCACCGACAACAGCCCGCCCATTTCTTCAGGCGGCTGAATCACTTCGCCTGTGCGGATAAACGTCTCAACTGCCGCTCGCGCGAGCCGCGGCAGTTCTTCACCGGTAGATTCCTCGCGCTGATTGATCAACTGCGCGACGAGATAACCAACGCCGAACGGCGCCTCGTAATTCATCACTTCGCATGACGGCGGCAGACCATCACCGGCGCCGATCGCAACAAGCAGCGATCGATAACCACATTCGCCCGCGAGCTTGCGGAGGTTGTGATCGATCTCGACAATCGCTTGCGTGTTGTTGGCGCGCAGTGCATCGACAACCGCTTCATCGAAAACGTGCGCGTTCGGATTGAAACCTGCCGGCGCGTGTGGCGCGAGCCGGTGACTCAAATCTCCACTCGCAATGAACCCGACCGGCCGGCCAACTTCATCGATCGCGCGCTTAATACACGCCCCGAAGCGCAAATGATCTTCGTTCGAGAGAAAGCTGTAACCGAGGGCGACCACCTTCCCGTGCCAACCATTGCGCAGCAGAAAGTAGAGCGGCACCGCCGTGCCGTGATCGAGATCGCTGTCAGGCAAAAGCGAAACTTGATAACCGTCGGCTGCGGCCGAACTGCTAATCGCGCTCAACAACTCTTCGTCTACCGGCGCGGCCACACTCGTCTCAGGCGCGCGAAAGTTGGCGAAGTCGCCGTAAACGTGTGGTCCTTCGTAAGCGACAAACGAGTCGATCTCGAGTGGCGCGTGCGGCGAGATCAGAATGACTGTCTCGGCGCCGCTGGCGATGAGTCGCTCCGTCAACTCGGCCATCGCTTCGATCGACTGGCGCACGGGAGCGACCGACTCGCGGCCCACCTCCGGCACCATGATCGGCGGATGTGGTGCAAGGCCGGAAAAGACCAGGCGACTGCGCTGTTCGGTCATCGTCGTGCTTTCGCGATTTGAGGGGAACGGCTGGTATTCTAGCGCCGAAAAACGAGTGTCACAATTATTTCGATGATTCAGGTAGATGTGTTGATTGTAGGCGCGGGCCCAGCGGGCTCCTTTGCGGCAGAGCTGCTCGCGCGCCGCGGTGTGAAAGTCGCGCTGTTTGACGGGCGTCCACCCGGCGAGCCGAAGGCCTGCGGCGGTGGCGTGACGGCGAAGGCGTTGAAGGCGTGGCCCACGTTGCTGAACGCCGTCGGCCGCACCATCAACGAGCTCGATCTTTACTCGCCGGCGGGCAGACGACTGCACCTGGAACTCGACAAGCCGTTCGCGGTTTATTCGCGCGTTGCGTTCGACGGCTATTTACGCGACCGAGCTCGCGACGCCGGCGCGCAAGTCTTCGCCGAAAAGATTTCCGCCCGGGCAATCAAACGAACCGACAACGGCTGGCACATTAAAACCGATTCGGGCGAGTGGTCCGGCTCGGTGCTCGCCGGCGCCGACGGCGCCAACAGCGGCATCGCGAAGAAGCTCGCCGGTCCACTTTCGCCATCGGACATGGAAGTCGCGTTTGGCTATCGCGCGCCGCTGCCGGCGAACGGCTCCGCCCCGACCGTCGTTGCGTTTCTGCCGCGTTGGGTCGGTTACGCCTGGGCCTTTCCGCGTCCCGATCACATCTCGTTCGGCATCGCCACCACGCAGGATGCCTTCGAGCATCAGCCGCTCGACGATCTGCTGTGGCGTTTCATGATCGGCTATTACCAACAGCGCGAGAGCGCCACAGTTAATTTCTGGAAAGACGATCAGAACACGAGCGAGACCACGGCCATTCGCAAAGAACTCGAATCCACTGCCGAACGTTACGCTGCGCGCATCCCTGGTCTCGCCGCAAACACCTGGGACAAGCGCACCACCTGCGGCAACGATTGGGCGCTCCTCGGCGATGCGGCCGGCTTTGCGGACCCGGTAACCGGCGAAGGCATCTATTACGCGTTACGTTCGGCGGAGTTGTTTGCCGAAGCTTACTTGCGCGGAGATTTACAGTCATACGAAAAGACGTGGCGCGAAGACTTCGGCGCGGAGTTGCGGCGGGCAGCCCAAATGCGGCGACGCTTTTACGGAAACTTCTGGGGCGCTCCGTTCACCGAGCGCATGATCGAGTTTGCGAAAGGCCATCGCGGCGTGCGGCGCGTGTTAGGCGATCTAGTGGCGGGCGAACAAGGCTACACAAACTTGAAGAAGAAACTCTTGAAGAGCGCGCTGTTGCCGCTGTTCGTCGTGACGATGTTCGCGGTGTTCGCAACGAGCGCTACAGCGCAGCGAGTAAAGCAGCGCCGGGTCCGGCAGCCGCCCGAAGTGATCGCAGCTTATCGCGTCTGCAACGAGTTTCAGCGGGTGCTCGCGCCGGATCTCGACTTCAGTCGCGCGTTTGAAGCAACGTTCACGAAAGATCAAAAGCGCCGGCGAGAGATCGCTATCGCGGAAAGCGACTTCGGCGAGGCAGATCTTTCAAAAGTCGATGATGCGACTCTGATCGACGCGTACAAGAATGGCATGCAGTTGGTGATTCTGCTGCTGCCGCTCATCGGTGTCGAGGATGAACGCTCAGCGCCGCCGGAGATAAACGCGATCTTTGACCGCGGCAAACCGCGCACGACTGAAGAGTTTCTCGAATTCACGGTTCAACTCAAGAAGGACGTCGCGACTCTGCGAGCACACCTGAAGGAACTCACCGAACGCAATCCCGCTTTTGCCGAGAGTCTCCAAAAGTTCAAGGAATTCCTGGCGAAACCGCTTGAAGTGCCGACAAGCTACGTCGTCAAACCAATCACTTACTACAGCAAAGGCCGAGTGCTGCCAGCGAACGAGCCGTTCTATAAAATTCAGGACTACTCGGTTGTTCGTGAAGGTAGTGAGATGAAAATTATCGGCGTACAGCTTTTCACGATACGCTTCTGACGTTCACGGCGCGAGGCGCTTGATGGTCCAACTGTCATCAGGCTGGAGCTCGTACAAAATGCGGTCGTGCAAACGTCCGACACGACCTTTCCAAAACTCAATTCGATCCGGCGTCAAACGAAAACCACCCCAGTACGCCGGACAATCAACCTCGCGATCGCAGTACAACTCAGCCAACTCATGCGCGCGCTGTTCGAGCACCTCGCGCGCCGCGATCACTTCACTCTGCGGCGACGCCCACGCGCCAATCTGGCTCTCGCGCGGCCGTGTCTTGAAGTACGCCGCCGACTCTTCCGCCGAAGTCTTCGTCACCTTTCCTTCGACGCGCACCTGTCGCTCGAGTTGCGGCCAGTAAAAGACGAGCGCCGCGTATGGATTGAGTTCGAGTTGTTTGGCCTTGGAGCTTTCGTAGTTTGTGAAGAACACGAAGCCGTATCCGTCGACCTGTTTGAGCAGGACCATGCGCGATGTCGGGCGGCAATCGGGCGTCACGGTCGCCAGACTCATCGCGTCGGGCATCGGCAGCTTCGCCGCGATCGCTTCGTCAAACCAGACCTGAAACTGCCGAATCGGGTCGCGATCTATTTCGTTCTCGTTTAAGCCTTCCATCATTCTTCGTTTGCGTTATAAGGCGCGAGCCGTTCGCGGATCTCGGCCGGCAGCGGAATCGTTTCAAACGTCTCCTGATCGACCGCGGCCAGCACGAAATGCGCCGTCGCGATCAAATCGTCTTCACCCTTCCGCCGCACTTCAAAATTCAGCTTCATCGACTTAGTTCCAAATCGCCCGACATACACACCGACTTCCAAAAGATCGTCCAGCGTCGCCACGCGACGAAAGTCGCATTCGAGATGCACGCGCGGCAGCCAGATCTTCAGCTCGTCAAACATCTTGCCGTAAGCCAGGCCGACTTCGCGAAACAGCTCCGTCTCGGCAAACTCGAAGAAGTGAATGTAAGCGCCGTAAAAAATAATGCGCGCCGCGTCGACATCGCCCCAGCGGACACGCTCTTCAATCGTAAACGTCTTGTGCTCGGCCATCTAGCTCAGTGAATTGAGAAACTGGACCATCTCGTTGTTGAACTGCTCGGTCCGCTCGAGATTGGAAACGTGCGCGGCGTGATCGATTACCACGAGCCGCGAGCCCGCGATCTCGTGGTGCATCTTCTCACTATCCTGAAGCGGCGTGATCGGATCTTCACGGCCCACGAGGATCAACGCCGGACACGTGATCTGCGACAAAAGCGACGTTTGATCGTCGCGCTCGGCCATTCCCAACAGCGCACCCGCCGCTCCTTCCGGTTTCGTTTTCAACATCATGTCGCGCACGCGCTTCACGACCTCCGGCCGTTTGCTCACCGTTTCCGGCGTCAACAACTTCGGCAACATCGAATCGGCAATCCCGGCCATCCCTTCAGCGAGCGCTTTCTCTGCTTGTTGAAACCGCGTTTGCTTTCCTTCTTCCGTGTCGGCTTGCGCGCGCGTGTCGGCCAAAATCAAAGCCCGCACGCGCGAAGGAAACAATTTGTAGAAAG
>CAMLLD010000046.1 GCA_946480785.1 uncultured Blastocatellia bacterium
CGAGCACCAGCGGTGCCTGCGCGGCGAGCTCGGTGAGCAGCCCGAGCATGCGGACGAACAGGCGATGCCGCGCGGCGAGCATGTTGCCGATGACAACGGCGAAATTGCTGATGTAGCAGAGCGTCTGGGCGTCAAAGGCGGCCTGATAATCAATCGCCGGCAGCGCGTGATCCGCGAGCCACTCGCGCCGTTCAGACGACGAACGATAGCCCCACGCCCCCGGCGCAATCAGATGATTCGGATCGAGCGACTTCAAATAAGCGCTCATCTCCGCAAACCACGCGCGCCTTTCCGCCCAACGTCCTGTGATCACCTGCGCTTCATTCATCAACTCCCAACCGAAGATCGTCGGGTCATCGCGATAAGCAACGCCGGTGACGGTGTTACGCCGGTTAGCGAGTTTTTCGAGGTGTTCGCGATAGAGTCGACGCGTTTCCGGATTCGAATAAAAGAGAATCGCTTTCTCGTTGTTGATGCCAAACGGATAACGATCGTCAGCGGCGTCGTTGATACCCGCCCAACGCAGATACTGCGTGACGCCGCCCGTATCGCGCCACCAGTTGGTCAAACAAAGCTGCACGTAGATCTTGTTCTTCGCAGCCTCGGCGATCACTTTATCGAGCTGCACGAACGCTTCTTCGTTCCACTGTCCGGGCGACCAACGAAACGGATGAGTGCGGGGCCAATCGGCAAAATCGGTCATCGGCTTGACGTCGTTTGGACCACCTTCGCCAAAAGCCCAAACACGCACGACTTTAATCCCCGCTTGCGCCGCCTGGCGCATGGTTTCCGGCATCGCCGCGCGATCCTCGTCGCGATACATCACCGCGACGTTTGCGCCGACAAACCGAAACGGGCGATTGCCGACAAAGAAGCGTCCGCCACGCTGCCGCACAAAAGCACCAGTAGCGGGATTCGGCGGCACATTCGGCGAAGCCACCAAAAAGAGAACCGCCGCGCTTGCAATCAACACAAGCGCGGCGACAGCAATTAATCTCCTACTCATCAAGCAGCTAATCCTAAACAACTACCTCGGGTTCGTCATCCGGACGAAGCCCAAAATCGCACACACAGCAGCCAACACCACGAACAAGTTGAAAAACGCTCCGACTCCCAAAGCCATCGAAAGGTCTACTGAGTTCTGATTGATCCCGAGAAACACCAGCACGCCAAACAACAAAAACTGCAAGTGATAAATGATCAAACAAACCGCGGCGTAAGAAAACCAGCGCGCCGACGGACCAAACGCGGGCGAGCGCGCGAAACCGAGTACGGCGGCGATCAACCAGCCGATGCCGCCGGCGATCAACAACAGCAAAGTGACGAGGAAGAAGTAGCCCGGTTGGGTGGCCCGAAGCTGTTGGAAAAGCATCAGGAGTGGGAACATTGATTCAGAGTCTCTCCTTCGCGGCCTATGATTTCACTTACAAAAGCAGGCTTTCACTCACACAAAGCAAGCGCCGTTTGCGCACATGAGCCGCTTTGGTAGGTGCACAAACGGCGTCCAGTTGAATCGGGTGACGGGGGGCGCAAGTTTTTACAGTGGAAGTCAACGAGTGGCTTCCAACTATGATCCCAAGCTAGCGCTCGCCTATTGCGTGATGTGGATCTCCTCTTCTTTGTTAACGTGGCCGAGGAAATAAATCAGGCCACAAACAAAGGCAACTGCAGCAAGCCCAAGCGCGATCCAGCCTTCTGTGTGACCGCCGCCGACAACATCCGGGTGAGTCACAAACCTGTAGAAATAATAGATCGCGCCGATGGCTGCCAGGATCCCCACGACCACCGCGAGAATGTCTTTCAGGCTTTTCATTTTGAACCTCCGGCCTCGTAAGTAAAATTATGAAGGTTAAGGAAAAAGCCGCTAATTTGCGCGCAAAATAATGGCTGCATGTTAACGCCGCAACCGGGGGAATGCAAGCCTCAGATCTTCACGATTTGGCGCGCAAAATGAGTCTCTTGTCGCCGGCGCGGCGGGTAAGTTGTTCGCGATCGAAGTATTCGAGCAACGGGATGGCGTATTTACGTGAAACGCCTGCGAGGTTCTTGAATGTCGGCACGTCGATCAGTCGGTCGGGTTCGTGTTGCGCGGCGTAGTCGTGCAACTTCTGCTTCAAACCTTCGATGGCTTTCGCATGCATGAACATGTCGCCGTGCACGCGGATCAGCTTGCGACTGTCAATCAAGAGTTGCAGGATCTTGCGCGCCTGCGCTCGTTGCGCCGGAGCAACATGGGCGCGCGTCATCGCTTCGTCGAGCGACGGCGCTTCCACGCCCGCATCGAGATAGATCTTCTCAATCTGCGCGCTCAGCCTTGCATCCTGATCCGTCAGGTCGACGCGATGACTGCTCAGACGAAGCACGTCTTTTTCCGACGTCACTTCGCCTTTCACTTCCAAACGGCCGATGACGGCGCTGAACACTTCGGGCAATGCACGCGCAAACAGTTTCTCGCGCAATGTCTCCCGCAACATGCCGCGTGCGAGTGGTTCGCGTTTGTGATAGCGGTCGAGCTCCGCGATCACGTCACGACTGAGTTGGTCGAAACTTTCGTTCGCGAGGTAAACGCCGCCAGCATCGATCGTCGCGCCCTGCTTGGTGGCCGCGGCGGCGACCTGGGTAAAGACTTCGTTGGTCCAACCAGTGGCGGCCGCGATGTCCGCAGACCTGATTCCATGTTTGCGTGACGAGCGAACGAGGCCGGCAAATTTTGTGGCCCGGTCCGGATTCATCAACGCCTGTAGCAGCTCGATCGTCTGCTTCGTTTCCTTGCGCCGGTGTTTTGCAGCGAGCGGGTTGATAACCTTGCCGCCGCCGATGGTTTCGGCGGGTGAATAACTACGCAGCACGAACCGATCGTCGTGCAGTGCAACTACCGGTGATTCGAGCCTGAGTTGGGCCACCGCCCCGCCGCCGGGAGGAACCTCCGAGACCACGTCGAGCACCGTGACCCGTCCGAGGACTTCCGTCGCGCCGATGTGAAAGCGAATGCGCGAACGACTCCGCACCGGACGCGGCGCTCCCGGCAGAACGTCAATCCACACATCGAGTATCTGCGTCGGCCGCAAACGTCCCGGAGGCGCGAGGACCATGCCGCGCTCGATCTGTGCGGTGTCGATGCCCGCAAGGTTTACCGCCGTTCTTTGACCCGCATGCGCTTGTTTTACGGCGTGCCCGTGAACTTGCAGACCGCGAACGCGCACCTTGATACCGGGCGGCAAAAGCTCGAGCTCGTCGCCTTCGCTGATCTGCCCAGCGATGAGTGTGCCCGTAACAACCGCGCCGAAACCTTTCATCGAAAACGCGCGATCGATCGGCAGTCGCGTGATGAAGTCGGAAGAACGCGCGGGAACACGCGCGGCCACTTCCGTCAGGCGCCCCTTCAGATCGTCGAGACCAGCGCCCGTCTTTGCGCTAACCGCCACTATCGGTGCATCCGCCAAAAACGATCCGGCCACGAGACTGCGCACCTCGTCTTCCACGAGCGGCAACAGCTCCGCTTCCACGAGATCTCTTTTCGTAATCACGACGAGACCGTTCTGCACGCCGAGCAAACGACAGATGTCGAAGTGTTCGCGCGTTTGCGGCATCACGCCTTCATCAGCGGCGATCACGAGCGCGAGCAGATCGATCCCGTGCGCTCCGGCGAGCATGTTTTTGACGAAACGTTCGTGACCCGGCACGTCAACAAAGCCGAGCTTGAGATCGCCTATCGCGACGTCGGCAAAGCCCAAATCAATGGTGATACCGCGTCGCTTTTCTTCAGGCAGTCGATCGGGATCTGTGCCGGTGAGGGCACGTACGAGAGCGCTCTTGCCGTGGTCTATATGACCGGCGGTGCCGACAATCAGTGAAGTCATGGCCACGGATTACGCGGCTTGTTTCGCCAGCACCTGTTCATAGAAGTCGATGTACTGAGGAATCACCACGTCGGTGCGATAACGAGAGATCGCCGAGTCGCGCGCGCGTTGGCCCATCTCGCGCCGCAGCTTGTTGTCGCTCAACAAACGCGCCGCGTCCGCCGCCATTTTGTCCACGTCGCCGACCGGACTCAAGTATCCCGTTTCGCCGTCATTGACTACTTCCGGCAGCCCCCCGACACGCGACGCGATCACGGGAACTTCGCAAGCCATCGCCTCCAACGCCGCCAGGCCGAAAGACTCCTGTTCCGACGGCAACAGCAAAACGTCAGACGCGGAAAGATAATCAACGATGCGCGGCTGTTTGCCGACAAACGAACACTGTTCGTAAACGCCGAGACAACGTGCGCGATGCTCGGCGTTAGTGCGCTCGCTGCCGTCGCCGACCATCACGAGGCGCGTTTTGATTCCCTTTTGCAGAACTCGGGCGAAGATCTCGACGCAATCCACCGGTCGTTTTACGGGACGAAAGTTTGAAACGTGGACCAGCAACGGTTCATCGTGCGGCGCGAGTGTCGCGCGCAGCCCTTTCACTTCCAAGCGGCGATAGTCGTACTGGCAAACAAAGTTCGGAATCACCTGGATGTCGTCGAAGTGAAAGATCTCGCGCGTCGCTTCTTTCAAATAGTGCGAAATCGCTGTCACACCGTCCGACTGCACAATGCCGTAGCGCGTGATCGGCAGGTACGAACGGTCCGCGCCGACGAGCGTGATGTCCGTGCCGTGCAACGTCGTGACAACGGGCAAACGCCGCCGCGGCTTCAACGACTCACGAGCGAGAATCGCGCTGATCGAATGCGGAATCGCGTAATGAACGTGCAGCAAATCGAGCTTTTCTTCCTCGGCCACGGTGGCCATTTTAGTCGCGAGCGCAAGCGTGTAAGGCTGATGTTCGAAGAGCGGGTACGACATCATCTCGACTTCATGAAAACGCACGCGTTCATTCAATTCGGTGAGACGAGTTGGGAGTGCAGACGAGATGAAGTGAACTGTATGTCCGCGAGCAGCGAGTTCTTTGCCGAGTTCTGAACCAACGATGCCGCTGCCACCGTAGGTCGGATATACGGTAATGCCGATGTTCATCTGGCGTCGAGCTTAGCACAAAGTGCCGCCGAAAATAGTTGAGGCAGGCGACCCTCGCTATCGCCTGCCTCTATCTCAACTTGACTCACCTTCTGAGAGGGGGGGCAAGTGAGGGCGGGAGTATATTCCTGCTTTTGATTTTTAGCAACAACTCCTGCAAGGTCGCTCAGCTTTTTATTTTTGAAAAATTTAGGCTGCGGAATTACACATGGCCTCGCGCCCTGCGAATCCTCAACAAACTCGCTATAATGAAGGCGAGAACAAAGTCGAACACGAGGTTTTGCGATGCCGAAGATCAGCGATATTGAAGAGACCCCAAATCCGAATGCCGTGAAGTTTATCTTACGGGAACCTGTCAGCAACGGCGTTGCAAAGCAGTATGGCTCGGCCGATCAGGCTGAAAACGATCCGCTTGCGAAGTCGCTCTTCGACGTGGGCCATGTCGTCTCCGTTTTTTACATGGACCGCATGATCACGATCGAGAAAGACGACGAGGGCGACTGGGACGAGTTGCTGCCCGCGCTTGCGGTTCCGATTCGCGCGGCCGAAGCGGTCACAGTTTCCGCGGCTGCGGCGGGGGCGGCGGTCGGCGGTTCGATTGCGGCGGTTACGAGCGACGACCCGCGGCTGTTGCAGATCAACGAGATTCTGGACGAGAAGGTCAGACCCGCGTTGATGGGCGACGGCGGCTATCTCGAAGTTCTCGGTCTGAACGAACACACGTTGAGCATCCGTTACCAGGGCGCGTGCGGCAGTTGCCCGAGCTCGCTCACCGGCACGTTGATGGCCATCGAGGGCATGCTCAAACAGGAAGTCGATCCCGAGTTGGAAGTCGTCGCGGTTTAGTTCGAAACTTTCCGGAACCGCTTCTGGAACTTATAGTCACTTACGTCGTGTAGACGTTCGGTTATAACCATCCCACAGTCCGTCCCACAGGAGTTTTGTATGTTGTCCCTGCCACGCATTGCTCCCGTTGCTCTCCTCTTATGTTCATCTGTGTTTCCGCTGGTCGCCCAGACGACGCCACCAAAGTCAGCGGCCCCGAAAGCAGCCCCAGCGTCTGACGCCGAGCAACAACTCAAAGTCCGCCGCGCCCAGGCGCGCTCGCTGTTGATTTCCCTCTCGACCGACGCGCGCATGTTCAAAGACCAAATGCTGCGCGCGCGATCGCTCGCCCGCATCGCCGACGCGCTTTGGCAAGTAGACGCGGAGCAAGCTCGCCTGATGTTTCGCAAAGCATGGGAAGCGGCCGAGCTCGCCGATCAGGAGAGCGAACGTCTGTTTCAGGAAGATATCCAACGACAGCGGAGCAAGACCGGCGGCTACGCCGTTCATTTACCGCCGAACCTGCGTCGTGAAGTATTAAGACTGGCGGCAACTCACGATCGTGCCCTCGGCGAAGAGCTCCTCGACAAACTCAAGACGCAAAAAAGCGACACGCCGACTGCACAAAGCGGCACTGCGAATGATCCGATGACTCAGAGATTGGGCGTCGCGCGCGATTTACTGCGGGCCGGGGAAATGGATCGGGCGCTGCAATTCGCCGACCCCGCGCTGACGAACGTGAGCATCGATTCAATCGACTTCCTGTCGAATCTGCGCGAAAAAAATGCCGCGGCCGCTGATGGACGTTACGCGGCTTTGTTAAGCGCGGCCACGGCGAATTCACAAGCTGACGCAAACACCGTCTCGCTGCTTTCGTCCTATCTCTTCACCCCGCACCTGTACATGATTTTTCAGGGAAACGACGTCAGCATTTCGCAGATGGCCTCGAAGTCCGCGCCCATCGAAGTGTCGCCGGAATTGCGCAACGCGTTCTTCCAGGCAACAGCCGGCATTTTGCTGCGGCCTTTACCGCCACCAGGAACAGATCAAAATTTAGCGGGTCTGGAGAGCAAGTATCTGGTCATCAAGCGTTTGCTTCCGTTGTTCGAACAGTCAGCGCCGTCAGGAATGGCGGAGTCGCTGCGAGCGCACCTGAACACCTTGAATACGCTCGTCTCTGACGAAACACGTCGCAATGAAGACGACGTCAATCGCGGTATGCGTCCCGAAAAGCCGGCTGCCGAACGCGAGCAGGCGTTGCTCGATCGGATCGAACGCGCGAAGACGGCTGAGGAGCGCGACGCGCTCTATGTCGAGTTGGCCCAATTGCTGGCTAATCGCGGTGACATGAAAGCGCGCGACTACGTCAGCAAGATCGATGATTCGGAAGTACGCCAGGAAGCGCAGTCCTATCTCGATGGGTCGCTGGCATTTTACGCTGTCGGGAAGAAGCTGACGGATCAGGCGCTGGACCTGGTCCAAAAAGGCGAGTTAACTCACGTGCAAAAGGTGTGGGTTTTGACTCAGGTCGCGAAAATTCTTGCCCCAACCGACAAAGACAAAGCCGCAGAGCTGGTGGAAACTGCGGCCCAGGAAGCGCGCCGGATCGAAGTTTCTGATCCATCGCGGCCGCAGGCGTTGATTGCGGTCGCAAATGCTTTGTACGCAATCGATCGAGCGAAAGCGTGGGACGCTACCTTCGAAGCGGTGAAAGCCGCAAATTCGGCGACGGATTTCACGGGGGAAGACGGTCGCATTTCGATCAAATTTCAAAGCAAGAACCAAAATTCGATTCGCACCAGCACCGTTGACGAATTTGATCTCGAAGGAATTTTTCGCGAGCTCGCGAACCAGGACTACGATCGAGCGGTGGAACTAGCGCGCGGTTTTGAGGCTGAAGGTCCGCGTGCCGTCGCGACGATCGCGATCGCGCGCGCCATTCTCGAGCCGAAAAAACCAGCCGCCCCTGCTAAACAAGCGGCCGCGAAGAATCAGGAATAAATGTTCATCGGACGCGTGAGCAGCGCCAGCGGATCGTCAACGTTCAGCGCCTCGCGCACATAATACGGCTCGCCCGCTTCGACGCCGATCAGCGAGCCGAAGTAACGCATTCGCACCTCGATTTCAGCTAAGAAACCACTCGCGCTGATGCGCGTCTGCGGCTCTTCCGATTGCGGGTTGTAAAACTGCGACGAGTGCGCGCGAATCGCCGCCATCTTCTCGTCCACAAATCCCGACACGTCAACCACGAACGACGGCACGATCCGCCGCGAAAAAAGCGAGTGCATGATCGCGGGCATCGGCACCGGCGCGAGTCCCGACTCTTCATCGTAACGGCCCATCGAAGCGAGCCGCGCGGCTTGCCGCACAATGATGGACGTGTTTGCGTGATCGGGATGTGGATCGTCCTCGTGCGTCGTCAACAGGACCTTCGGCTTGTGCGTTCGCAGCACACGCACGAGCGCGATTCGTGCGACTTCTGTCGGCGAAACATGACCGTCCGGCTGCTCCAGGTTCAGCCGCACGTCGAGACCGAGAATGCGCGCCGCGTCCTCCGCTTCCTGCGCGCGAATCTCGGGAGTGCCGCGCGTGCCCATCTCCCCCCGCGTCATATCGCACACACCGGTGTGATAACCGCGTGATTTCAGTTTGAGAAGTGTCCCAGCGACCGACAACTCCGCATCGTCGGGATGCGAAAAAATCGCGAGCACATCGAGTTGGACCGCGTCCGAGTTCATAACGCGTTAGCTTACTGCGTGCTCGCACGTTTGTCATGGCTGTTGTAATGGCACACAAGTTGACGAGAAAACACCCATGTTATTCCTCTTACTGCTCTTCTTTCAGCTTCCGACCACGAGTGATCAACTGCTCGAAGCAGGGCGAGCCGCAACGCTCCGGAAACACACTTCAACGACGAACGAGATCAAGATCGTCTCCTACAACATCCGCTGGCGTGGCGGCGACGAACTAAAGCGTCTCGCGAAACTGCTGCACGAAGATCCGGAAATCGGTGGCGCTTCGATCCTCTGCCTCCAGGAAGTCGATCGCAAAAAGAAGCGGACCGGTAACAACAACACGGCGAGGGAACTCGCCGATGCGCTCGGGCTGCATTACGCGTGGGCCGCGCCACCCACAGCGAAAGCAGGCGATGAAGAAGAAACCGGCGTCGCGCTCATGAGTGTCTATCCGCTCGCGGAGGTGAAGCGAATCGTCTTGCCAAATGCTGGTCCAGGTCAGAGGCGACGCGTCGCGCTCGGAGCAACTATCGAAATCGACGGTCGCAAGTGGCGCATCTACTCCGTTCACGCGGAGACGCGCATCCCGCTCGACAAGAAAATGGAGCAGTACAACGCAATCCTGGAAGACTTGCGCCGCTTCCCCGCGGACATGCCCGCGATCATAATGGGCGACTTCAACACGTGGGAGCCGAACGCCGGCGGCAAGACGGCTAAGCTGTTTACGAACGCAGGACTAAAAACGCCGTTCGACGGGCAGAAGACATTTCGTCGCCGGGTGTTGTTCCTGCCGATCGAGCTGCATCTTGATTGGGTTTGGTTGCGAGGTCTGGAAGCGACGAATCACGGTGTGGACCGCCAGATCGAAGTCTCGGATCACTTTCCGTTATGGACCATCGTGAGGCCGGTGGCGCTTGCAACTAAAAAGTAACTCCCAACAATCGTCGATGGCACTTGAAATTGGACCCTTAGTCGTGTCAAAAGTAAGCGATGATTTGCCGTAACTGCGATCGCTATGCGAGATGGTCCAGCGCACGCTGCCGAGCTTGTCAACATCGCTTGCCGGCGTGGTACGTCCTGACGACTGTGGGCGTGCTGGTCGTTATCTGCCTGGGATTTCTCGTCGTCGAGAAGGTCTTTTAACTACCTGACGCCCCACTCCCAAAGTCCGTAGCCGATCTTCTTGTCGAGCGGTTTTCCCGCCTGCTTCAAACTCAAAGCGATCTGCCCGCGATGATGCGACTCGTGCGAAATCAGATAACCGAGAAACGCCGCCGCGTGCGGTTTGAAACCTCTGACCTTGCCGCCCGCTTCCAGACTCTGCGCGAGCAGCGCGGCGATCGCTTTGCCTGAATCAGTCAACGACTTCGCGAGCAGGTTCTTGTCGTTTGCCTGTTCGTTCTCGATCTTGACGAGACCTTTCAACAGCTCAGGCGCCGCTGACTTCAACCACATCAAGCGCACGTTGTGAATGTGCGCGAACTGCTCGCCGACGCTTCTGCCTTTCGAAGCTGAGTGACTGTCGAGTGATGCGGCGTCGACGGCGTCGAGCATGTACAAATTGATCCGGTCGTGGATCTGCCAGGTTTCGAGGAGTTGATCGTTTGCCATATCAGTGAACGTTAACCACTACGCTGTTCGCTCGTAAAGAGTTACCGGTGGCTCGTTGGAGATCGGCGATCGCTTTGTTCAAGTCAGTCTGCGCTTTCAACTCCATGCTGCGCGCGGTCGTCAACGTCGTCTGTCGCTCGAGGACCAGGAACGTAGTCGATTGGCCCGCGTCGAGTTTTCTTTGCTCGCTCGCAAACTGCTGCTCGTTCGCTTCGCGCGTAGCCACGGCCGCACGTAAACGCGCTTCGGCGCTGCGCATCGACTGCAACGCATTGCGCACTTCGACCTGAATCGACTGTTCGAGTTGTTCGCGCTGCGTCTTGATGCGTTCACCTTCAACCAGCGAACGGCCGAGTTGCGCTTCCGCAGTGCGATTGCGCAAAGGCAACGTGATCTGCACGCCGACCTTGACCGTGTTGAAGCGGTTCGTAAACAGGTTTTCAACCGACTGCCCAAAGCCGCCGATCAGATCCTGCGAGAGCGTCTGTTGGGGCAAGGCGGGCAATGGATCCAGCAATGCGAGCTTCGAGAGTTCATCGACGCGCGCGCGCAATTCCAACTGCGACGCCGTGAACGGATTCACGCCCGCCGAGCTCATCGTGCCGGCCAGACCGCTGCTGCCGTACGTGCCGACGAGATCGACCGCGGGCTTGGTCTGCTCCTTGTAGTACCGCTGATCGATCTGGTTGATCTCCTTCAAAACACTCGACTGCTGCAACTCGGGCCGGTTCTCCGTCGCCATCTGCAACGCTTCCGCCAGCGCGACGTTCGGTACGGCCAGATCGACCGGATCGACCGGCATCACCGACTCGGTCCAAAGCGTCGATTGCTTGTTGTGCGCGATCATGTTTTTCAGATTATTCTCAGTGCGGGAGACTTCTTCGAGCGCGCTGAACACACCTTGTTCGTACGTCGAGATCTGCGCTTCCGCAGCGACGACGTCGATGGGCGCGAGTTGGCCCTCGTTGACGAGACGCTTGTTGTGTTCGAGCTGCGTGCGCGCGGTGGTGACCGCATCGCGTTGCACTTGCAGATTGCGCAACGCAAACACGAGATCCCAGTAAGCGCGCTGCACGTTCGTGATCGTGTCGATGGCGCGCTGGCGAAACTGCGCGTCCGTCAGCGAAAGGTTCTTGCGCGCGATCGCGATCTGCCGCCGGCTGTTGTCAAACTTCAGCCCGCGCCACAACGGCTGCGTGTAAGTAAACGAAAACGCCGCCGGATACTGCGGGCTCAGCGCCGTGAATTGACTGTTCGAAACAAATCTTCCTGACGACACGTCGAAGTGATAGCTGCCGCCGAGCACGGGCGATTGTCCTTCGATTCGTGCATTGCCGGTGAAATCGCTTTGTATGGTGGAGCCGTTCTGGCCGCCCGCGAGAAAGCTCGAGATCGGGTTCTCGAGTCGCTCGTAAAACGCGCCCGTCGTTAGTCGCGGATCGTAAGCGCCCTGCGCGCCATGCAAGTCAAACTCCGCGATGCGCACGTTCTCGCGCGCGACCTCGATGTCCTTGTTGTTGTCGAGCGCCATCGAGATCGCTTCGCGCAACGACAACGGATGCTGCTGCGTCGCGTCAACGCCGACGCGATTCAAATCCGTTGGTGTTGGCGTTGGCGAGGGCTGCTGCGCCTGCGTGCTCGACGCCAGACTGATCACGATTGCCAACACGAGGAACGAGCCAAACAACCACGTCGTGGCACTCGCTGCCCGGCGACGCACACGTCCAAAAATCATCTCCACTCCATTTCTTAACCGACCCCAGACGCGGCTGCGCGCGAGGTCGTCAAACAGTGAATAGAAAACCGGCACGGCGAGCAGCGTGAGCAGCAAACAGAGTGTCTGTCCGCCGACGACGAGTACGCCGATCGATCTGTTCGTGCCCGAACCCGGACCAGTCGCGATCGTCAGCGGCAACATGCCGGCGACCAGTGCGATTGTCGTCATCAGAATCGGCCGCAATCGATCGCGGTTAGCGCGAATGATCGCTTCGAGCCGCTCCATGCCGCGGGCGCGCAGTTGGTTCGTGTGATCGATCTGCAGGATCGCGTTCTTCTTCACCACGCCGAACAACAACAGCAGGCCGAGGCCCGAGAAGATGTTCACGGTTTGGCCCGTCACCAACAGCGCGACGATGCCGAACGGAATCGCGAGCGGCAGCGTCAACAGAATCGTGATCGGGTGAACAAACGATTCGAACTGCGCCGCGAGCACCATGTACATGAAGACAAACGACAGCACGAACGCGAGCAGGAAGTAATAAGCCGCCCGGCCGAGCTCCTTCGAGCGGCCAGCGAGACCGGTCGTGTACCCCGGATCGATCTGAATCTCTTTCGCAAACTCGTTCATCTTTTGAATCACCGCCGCTTGCGAGCCGCCGGGCCTGACGTTGCCGAGCAACATCACCTGGCGCTGGCGATTCAGGCGATCGATCGCGGATGGTCCAGTGCCTTCTTCGAGGTGGACCACGTTATCGAGACTGACCCAGCCGACTTTTGTCGACGAAACAATCATGCGCTTCAGGCCTTCAGTGCTGGCGCGGTACTCACCGACCGCGCGCACGCGCACGTCGTATTGATCGGTGCCGGCGTTGAACGTCGAGACTTTCTGTCCGGCGACGAGCGAGTTGAGCGCTTGCGCGATGTCGCCGACGCGCACGCCGAGATCGGCCGCGCGATCGCGATCGATAATGACGCGCACTTCGGGCTTGCCGCTGATCAAGGTCGAGTCAGCATCCACCACGTCCGGAATCGTCTTCATTTTCGCAAGCAACTTGTCTGAGTACTCGGTGAGCTTCTTCAGGTCCGGACCACCGATCACGTATTGAATGTCGGCGTTACGAAAACCGCCGCCGGAGATCGCCGCGACTTGCTGCACGCTCGTGCGCAGTTGTCCCGGATACTGCTGCTGAAACTTCGCGAGCACTTCCGAACGCGCGCGCACCATCAGATCGTTTTGCGTGATCTTGCGCTCTTCGATCGGCTTCAGCTTCACGTAGATCGAAGCGACGTTCACCTGCTCCTGCTGGCCGCCGCCGAGAGTTGTGAGCGTGTCGGTAACGCCGGGAAGTTTGCGCAACTCGGTCGCGATGCGCTCCGCGATCGTCGATGTTGCCGCGAGCGTGGAGCCTTCCGGCGCGCGTACGTTGATTTCAAATTGCGACTGATCGTCGACCGGCAGGAAATTTTTGCCGACGAACATAAACAACGGGACGATGCTCAGGATCACGAGCGCGCACGCCACCACCACCGCCCAGCGATGCGCCATGGACCACGTCAACATCTTCGTGTAAGCGCGATCGATCGGACGATAGAAACGCGATTCTTTCGAACCGTGATCGGCGGGCTCTGTGGCCCGCTCGAGCGGACGTTCTTTCGCGTCGTCGCTGCGTTTAATCAAACGCGCCGCGAGCATCGGCGTGAGCGTGAACGAAACCAGCAACGACACGGCGATCGCGAAAGACGAAGTCAAACCAAACGACGACATGAACCGGCCGACGATGCCGCCCATGAAACCTACCGGCAGAAACACTGCGAGCAGCGAGAGCGTCGTTGCCATGACGGCGAGACCGATTTCCTTCGTGCCGTCGATTGCCGCCTGGAACGGAGGCACGCCTTTCTCTTCGATGAAACGAAAGATGTTTTCGAGTACGACGATCGCGTCGTCGATCACAATTCCGACCATCAGCGTCAGCGCTAGCATCGTGATCTGGTTGAGCGTGAAACCCATCGCCGCCATCAGGCCGAACGTCGCGATGAGCGAAGTCGGAATCGCGAGACCCGCGATCACGGTGGAACGGAAACTCCACAAGAATACGAACACGACGATCGCGGCGAGAATGCTGCCTTCGATCAAGTGTGTTTGGATCGCTTCGATTGAAGCCTTGATGAAGATCGATTGATCGCCGACTACTTCGGTTTTGAAACCCGGCGGCAGTGTTTTGCTGATCTCTTTGAGACGCGCTTTGACTTCGTCGGCGACCGCGACTGTGTTCTGTCCCGACTGCTTCGAAACGATCAGCGTCACCGCTGGTTGACCGTTCAAACGCGCTTCGGTGCGCGGTTCTTCGGCGCCGTCTTCGGCGTAACCGATGTCGCTGAGTTTGACTGAATACGTGCCGCGGTTCGCGACGATCAGATCGTTGAACTGTGTGGGATCGACGATGCGGCCCATCGTGCGCACCGTGAGCTCGCGCGCGCCTTCGTCGACGCGGCCACCGGGCACTTCCATGTTTTGCGCGCGCACTGCATCCGCGACCTGCGCCACCGTCACGTTGAAAGCGCGCATCTTGTCGGGGTCGACCCAGATCTCGATCTCCCGGCGTCGTCCGCCGACGATCTGCACGTCGCCGACGCCGTTGATCGATTCGATCTGTTGCTTGATCTGTTTGTCGGCGACGTCTGTGACTTCGCGCAACGAGCGCGGCGCAGAGACGGCGATGCGCACGACCGGCGCGGCGTCGGTGTCGAGTTTCTGCACGATCGGTTGTTCGGCCGTGAGCGGAAGATCGTTGAGGATCAGATCGATCTTGTTGCGCACTTCCTGGGCTGCGATGTCGGGGTTCTTCTCGAGCAGGAACGTGATGAAGACCTGCGACACGCCTTCGACCGACGTCGAACGCAACTCGTCGATGCCGGAAATCGTGTTGACCGCGCCTTCCACCTTGTCGGTGATCTCGGTCTCGATCTCCTGCGGCGACGCGCCAGGGTTCACGACGGTCACCGTGATCGTCGGCAGGTCAATCTTGGGGAACAGATCGACGCCGAGCGATTTGTAGGAGAACAAGCCGACGACCGTCAGGCTCAGAATCAACATCGTCGCGAACACCGGACGACGTACACATATCTCAGCAAGTTTTTGCATATCGTTTTCTGTCGGCCCTTCGGGCCTTCACATCTGTCTTTTTGTCCCAGGGGCAGCGCGCTTCGCGCTCGCCCCTGGCTACCCTATGGCCGCACCTTCGGTGCTACCCAGGGCTTGATCTTTGTGACTTTTGTGCCTCTTCGTGGCTGCCTCTTTTGACTACTGCTTCACGGCGATGCCGTCGCTCAAGCGTTCGAGGCCGCTGGTGGCGACCTGTTCGTCAGCGGCGATGCCGTTCTTTACTTCGATCAAGTCGCCTTCGGTTTGGCCGGTCTGCACGAGACGCTGCTCGGCGTGTCCGTTCTTGATCACGAAGACGCGACTCACGCCCGCTTCCGTCACGACCGCACGCGAGGGCACGAGCACTGCCGGCGCAGAACGCTCCTGCAGGATCCGCACGGTCGCAAATTGTCCGGGTTTCAGCGCGTTGCCGCTGTTCTCGATCTCCGCTTCGACCGTCAACGTGCGCGAGGTCGCGGAAACGTTCGGCGCGATGCGCGCGATGCGGCCGGCGAAGTTCTTGTCAGGCCACGCGCTCGTCGTCACCGACACCGATTGGCCCACTTTCACTTCCGGAATCGACTGCTCGGGAACGTCGATACGAATGCGCAACGGGTTCGTGCGCACGATCGTCGCGACCTTCTGCTGCGGCGACACGTACTCGCCGACATCCGCGATTCGTTCGGTAACAAAGCCATCGATCGGCGCGGGAATCACCGCGTACGAAAGAGCCTTGCGCGCGAGCGCGAGTTGAGCTTGCGCATTCGCGACGTTGGTTCGCGAGACGTCAACCGCGGCGTAGTTCTGCCGCGCCTGCGCGAGCGCGACTTCATACTGCTCCTTCAACTGATCGCGACGCGCGCGCTGCTCGTCGTAATAGGATCGCGAAACGTCGCCTGACTCGATCAGCTTGTCGGCGCGCTGCAAATTCTTCTCTGCCAAATCCAGCGTCACTTTCGCGGCCGCCACGTCCGCCACGCGATTCGGATCGAACGCCTGGCCGGGACGCAAACCGATCTTCTCTTCGGCCTGACGCACCGCGGCTTTTGCCTGTTCGACCTGCGCTGCCGCTTGATCGACGCGCAACTTCAGCTCATCAGCGTCGAGCTGCACGAGCATCTGCCCGCGTCGAACAAAGCTGCCGATATCGACGCCGACCGCCACGACTTTGCCGGCTGTTTGCGGCGCGACGTCTGTCTGTTCGTCGCCTGCGAGACTGCCAGTCGCTTCGAAGAACCGCGGTAGATCGCGTTTGATTGCCGCGGCAGTCGTGACCTCGACCGCGGGCGGAGCGGTTGAAGCGGTCTCTTCAGTGCGCACATTCGCTTTCGAACCGCGGCACGACGTCACAAACACGCCGGCAACAATCAGCAGCAACATGAGCACTGCGAGTTTTAAATTTCGTGGAGAGAACATCGTCTTACTCATCTTTTGAACCCTCCTGTTTTGAGTTCTCGTGGCGGGTCCGCTTTCCGTTTCGTTTGGCAGAACTGGTCGTAATTCCATTTAAGAGAATGTCGGTAAAGTGTTTGGCTGCGGCTTCATTCGAGATGTCGAGCAGCCGGTGTTTCGGGTCCCAAAGGTTGTTATTCAGCGAGTGGTGCATGACCATGCCGATGAAGCAACGCACCACGATCGCCGGATCGATATCGATGAGCGCGCCATCGCGCTGCCGCTCGCGAATGTAGCCGCCGAGAAACTGGTAAACCTTGAGCACAAACTCGTCGAAGAACATCTGCGCGAGCTTATGTTTCTCTAGCGCGGAGTGAAGCAGCAGCCGCTGAAACTCCGGATCGTGGTCGTGGTAGTCGAGCGCGCCCAAAGCCAGCGACTCGAAGACGCGGCGATCGTCTTTCGCCTTGATCGCGTCGGCCGCCATCACTGAGGGATCGAACGAGCCGCCGCCGGCGCACGCTTTGTGATCGAGAATCGCGGCGTAGAGATCCTCCTTGGTGGCGAAGTGCCGGAAGACCATGGCCTCGGAGACACCCGCCGCGTGGGCGATCTCTTTGGTAGTCGTGCCGCGAAAACCGTGGTTTGAGAAAAGGGTCATGGCGACGCGCAGAAGCTGGTCGCGCCGCTCTTCTCCGGCCATGCGCGTGTTGGCGACAAACGAAGTCTCGTTAGGGGTACTGATTGGTTTACTCACTCTTTGTTTTACCTGCTCACCTCTCTGCCCTGAGCGGCAAAGTAAGTACTTACTTACCATTCAGATTCAAGCTCTGTCAAGCGGGTTGTCGGAGCGTTGTATTGATCCCGATCTTGCCCTTCGCGGGTGTACAGATTCACAACAAGACCAGCGCGTGTTACCGCGCAAATACGTCGGCATAAATCTTGCTCGAAGCACTCGCTAACCAATTTTGAATTCCAGCGAAGGAGACACTGAAATGCCAGACAATGGAATGAACGAGGGTATCGGCGGCGCGCGCAACACTGGTGGCAGCACTGGCACCCCCGGCACAACTGGATCAACCGGCTCAACTGGGTCAACCGGCTCAAGCGGATCGACCGGCTCAAGTGGAACGGGCGGATCGAGTGGAACGGGCGGATCAATGAGCACAGGGAGCATGGGCGGAAGCACCGGAACCGGCGGCGGCATGGGTGGCAACACCGGCACGGGCACAGCCGCTGCTCTGTCGCAAACAGCTCAACAGTACGGCCAGAAGATTTCCGAAGTCGCGTCGCAAGCGAAAGACTACGTGAGCGACAAAGTTTCTGTCGTCGGCGACAAGATCAAAGACTTGCAGAACGCAGACTTGGGCGAGCTCGCCGAGAACGCGAAAGAGTATGCGCGCCGAAACCCGGGACAGGCGTTGCTGATCTCAGCCGGCGTCGGACTACTGCTTGGCTTGGTTCTACGCGGTGGCAGACGTTAACAAGCGCCATTTTAATTTTAGGCACAGGGGGAAACCGACATGGCGACACCAAAACAGGGTTTGACCACTCCTGACGAGGCAGCGATGGCTCGTAACGGAGCGGAAAGTCTTCCCGGTCTACTGAGTCGATTGGGCGACGACGTGATGCAGTTGATCAACTCGCAGCTCGCGTTGTTCAAGGTCGAGTTGAAGGAAGAAGCCAGCGTTTACGCGCGCCACGCAGCGATGATCGCGGTGGGCGGTGTAATCACTGTCATCGGCTTCGCACTACTCAACGTGGCGATTGCCTTTGCCGTATCGACCTTGTTCGCCAAGGCGAATTTCAGCCAGCCGGCGAGCTACGCGCTCGGGTTCGTTGTGACCGGTCTTTTCTACCTGATCGTCGGTGGAATTCTCGTGCTGGTGATGAAGAACCGTCTGGCGAAACAGCCGGTCATGCCTCCCAGAACAGTTGAGGAACTGAGAAAGGACAAGCAATGGCTGAAGAGCGAACTTTAGGACTGGCTCGAGCACAAGAACACAGCGGCGAGGAGCCTTCCAAACAGGAACTTCAGCGCCGTCTCGATGAGGCTCGGGATTCGATTTCACACACGGTAACGGAAATAAAAGAGTCAGTAGCAAGTCAGGTGCAAGCAGTGAAAGAAACATTAGATTGGCGCGAGCAGTTTAAGAAACGCCCGGTGGCCTGGAGCGCTGGAGCGTTGGGTGTGGGTTTTCTCGTCGGTTACGGTCTGGCGGCGATGGCCAAAGGCGGTGGTGATGACGAGTATGCCTCGTCCTACGATCGTTATTACGCGGAAACGCCCACGCGTTACGCGGCGCAGCCAGTGATGCGTGGCGAAGCTTCCGCAGTTGATCTTAATCAGACCAATGGCAAGGAAGATGAAGGACCGGGATTTTTTGAGAAGCTCACGTCCACGCAGGCCTATCACAAGGTGAAAGAAGAGGCGAGCCATTTCGGTGATGCACTCGTTCAGGAAGTTTCAAAAACAGCTAAGACAGTAGTCTTGCCTGCGTTGATGACCTCGCTGCGCAATTTCATCGGCGAGTATTTGCCGAGTACACGCACGGACACGACGGCGCAATCGTCGGGCGCGTCCAGCATGAGGCCTGAATCCGATCGCGCGCATTCGGGATCGGGCTCGAGTTATCAACCGGCGCTGGAACGCAATCAAGGCTGAGTTGAGCCATTTCCTAACTCCTTCCCGCGCGAGTCTCGCTTCGAGGCTCGCGCATTTTTTCGTACGTTTGACCATTGACTTGCTCACGTCTTAATCCCTAGACTCCCCGCGTTCTCCTCTAATTCCGCCCAGACCAGCAAGGGGAATGTATGCACACTTCAGCTCGACGCCAGAGACTCTACGTCTCACTTATCACGCTGCTTCTTGTCATCTGTTGTTCGTGGACTGTTTCTAATGCGCAGGACGATCCGGAGCGCACGCGCGCTTTTCAGCTTTACGAAGAAGCGAAGTACGCGGAAGCGTTGCCGGCCTTTGAAAAACTGGCGGCGAAGTATTCAGAAGATCGCGATGTGTTGAAGACTTACGGCTTCCTCATGATCGGCCAGGGCGCTTATTTGAAAGATGCGAACGCGCGCAGAGAGGCGCGCCGGATCGGACGCGAGCTCCTTTTGAAAGCGCAGAAGCTCGGCGCTGAAGACGCGTTGTTGCGCTCGATGCTGGAGGCAATTCCCGCGGACGGCGGCGACGACGCCAAACTGTCGACCAAGAAAGAAGCCGAAGACGCGATGCGCGAAGGTGAGGCGGCGTTTGCGAAGAAGGATTTCAGTCGCGCGCTCGAGATGTATCAACTCGCGTTGTTGCTGGACCCGAAGCTTTACGAGGCGGCGCTCTTCACCGGCGACGTTTACTACGCCACGGCCGAACAGAAGAAAGCGGGCGAATGGTTCGCGCGCGCGGCCGCGATCGATCCGGATCGCGAGACCGCCTATCGCTATTGGGGCGATGCGTTGATGAAGCAGGGACATGTTACGGAAGCGGGCGACAAGTTTGTCGAAGCGTATCTGGCCGAGCCTTACGATCGGTTGACGCGATCTGCGTTTTTGAGTTGGGGCGAGAAAGTTCACATTGAGCTCAATCATCCCGCGGTGGAGATACCGACCAACGTTACTTCGCAACAGCAGGGACAGGTGATGATCAATATCGATCCGGAGTCGTTGAAGAAAAACGACAAGAGCGGCGCGGGCTCGGCGTGGTTCCTGTACGGATTGATTCGTGGTGGTTGGGGCAGCGCAAACTTCGCCAAGCAGTATCCGAACGAGAAGAAGTATCGGCATAGTTTGAAGGAAGAAGCTGACGCGTTGCGCGCGGCGATCAAAGCGTACGAAGCGCAGCAGAAGAAGAACGCTGCGAAGAGCACTCCCGATTCCTCTTTAGAGATCCTCACGAAACTCGACAAGGAAGGATTTTTGGAGTCTTTTATTTTATTGGCGCTGCCGGACGAAGGCATCGCGCAGGACTACCGCGAGTATCGCCGCACGAACCTCGAAACCCTGCGCCGCTACGTGAAGCAATACGTGCTGACCGGCGGTGGAAAGGCAAATAGCAGCGGCGCCCAATAGTTTTGGCGCGATACGAGTTTGGTCGCGAAAATGACTTCTTACCGCTCCACGCCGCTTTTGGGATTGAACTCCGAAGGAGTTCGCAAATTCGAGCCCAGGGTTGCCGCAACCCTGGGTACGAACCAGAGAACACCTGCGAACGCTGAAGGCGTTGGCAAGGGATCGTTAGCCAACGCTTTCAGCGTTTGCACGCTCTGCTTGATTAGTTTCCCAGGGTTGTCGCTAGCTCCAACCCGTGGGCTGGCATTAGTTAACGCCTTCGGCGTTCCTCGTGTGCACCCCGTGAGGTAAATAGGGACAGCTCAGGGTTTTCCCCCCTCAGGTATACCCTGTCTCCCCATCAGGAATTCCCTATCTCGCCCTCAGGAATTTCCTGTCTCTCCCCTCAGGAATTTCCTATCTCCCCAAAGATTTCTTTTTAAGCTAGGATCGCGTTTTTCTCACTAACGCACGTCGCCCATTCTTAAACCTCGCCCACGAGAAGATCGGAGAACTACGGTGGCAGACCGTCGAGTCAGCATTGCTCGCGATGTGTACTTCTCACCCGCGACGGAGCAGGGCTGCATTGTGCTCAACCTCCAGCGGAACAGCGTTCTTAGTCTGAATCAGATCGCCGCCTTCTTGTTTTCGAAGCTGGCCCAAGCAGGAAATGGGTTGAGGCGCGATGAGTTTGTGGAGATCGTCACGCGTGAGTTCACAGACGTTGAGACGATTCGGATCGAAAGCGTAGTTGACGATCTTTTAGCACGGCTCAAGGAAACGGGAACTATACAAGTGGAACAGAACGTCGCGGCGGTTAGGCATCGCGATGTGAGAGCGGAGATCGCGTCGAGATTATCGCGCTGGGTCAGATACCTGTTGCGACCGTTGCTGCACGCCAAGGCGTATACGATCGCAGCTCTGGTGCTGCTCGCCACTACCGAGGTGCTTCGCAAACTCGGAGGCTTCCGCGCGATCCACGACAGCGTGGCTCATTGGGATATCACCGGCCAAGCTCAAGCCGACGAAACGACTCTCGCAAATGCGTGTGCCGCGGTGAATCGTGCGTGCACCTGGCATCCAAAACGCTCGCTGTGTCTGCAACGTGCAAGCGTGCTTGTCTGCTTGCTGCGCAGTCTGGGATTTCCGGCGCAGATGGTCATCGGTGTGCACAAGATGCCGTTCTACGGACACGCGTGGGCCGAAGTCGACGGCAAGGTTGTCAACGATCACGCCAACGCACAGAAGTTCTTTCATGTGCTGAATCGTTGTTGACGAGGAGGCGTCATGAGCGGCATCGGCGGAGTTTATAACTTCGATACGCGAGCGGTTGATCCCGCGCCGTTGCTCGTTCTCGGCAACGCGTTAACTGAGCGCGGCCCCGACGGCGGTGATGGCCTCATCGATGGCGCGGTTGGAATGGTCTATCGCGAGTTCCACACCAACGCCGAATCACGCCGCGAGCGACAACCATTGCTTTCCCGGTCGGGACACCTGTTGTGCTGGGATGGACGCCTCGATAACCGCGACGAGCTGCTGCCGCTGGTTGCAAACGAACTTCGCGGAGAGCGAACGGACGTCAGCATAGTTCTCGCCGCCTATCAGCGATGGGGCACAGACTTTCTTTCACGCGTTATCGGCGATTTTGCGCTGTCGCTGTGGGATCCGTTCGAGAAGATTTTGCTGCTGGCGCGCGATCCATTCGGCGTTCGTCCGCTCTATTACTTTCACAACAACGACGAATTCATCTGGTCTTCGATGCTCACCAGCTTACTCGCGCTACCCGCGATTGAGGCCGACGTCGACGATGAATATGTAGCCGGCTGCCTCGCGCTTTATCCGGAACTGGCGAGCACTCCTTATAAATACATAACTGCCGTCGAGCCCGGTCAGGTGGTGACAGTTAGAGAAGGCCAGATCCAGATGCGTCGCTTCTGGCGTCCGGCCGAGAACGATGAGATTCGTTATGCGAAAGACGAAGATTACGAAGAACATTTTAGACAACTCTTTCGCGAAGCAGTTTCGTGCCGGCTGCGCTCGGATCGGCCCATCTGGTCGGAGCTGAGCGGCGGACTCGATTCCTCGTCGATCGTTCTGATGGCCGATCGGATTCAAGCAGAGCAGCGAACTGCGGCGACGCCGGTCAAGACTCTCTCGTTCGTAGACAATCCGTCCGTCACCTTCTTCGATCATCGTTTCATCGAAGTGGTTGAAAGGGCACGCGGACGTCAGGGACTACACGTTGACGGCGGCGGTCATTGGATCAGTCTTGCAGATCCGGAAGACTGTTTCATCGCGACTCCGCTCACGAGTCTATGCGTCGCCGAGCTTCATCAACGCGTGTGGCAAAGCATGAGAGACGCGGGCGCGCGCGTGCTGCTGAGTGGACTCGGTGGCGATCAAGTCACGTGGAGCAACCTCGAAGCGGGTCCTGAGCTTTGCGATCTGCTGGTCGCGCGTAAACCAATCTCACTTCATCGCCGGCTCCAGGTCTGGAGCGAAGCGACTCACGTTCCTTACGCTCAACTCTTGTGGCAAGAAGTCGCTTTGCCGTTCCTCCCGGTGTCTGTAAGGGCGCGATTCCAGAACCAGATTCAACTCAGCTCGTGGCTCGACCGCGACTTCGTGAAGCGTACGCGAATCGAAGAGCGGCTCGTGTTGCCGCGAGATCCCTTTGCTTTCAAATTACCGAGCCGGCGAATCCAGTCGAGCCGCATCTGGTACATCGTCATGAACATTGCGCGCGGCGAGTACTGGGAGCATGCCGCTTACGAAAAGACCTATCCCTTTCTGCACCGCCCACTCGTCGAGTTTCTGATGAACGTGCCGATGCAGCAGAAACTGCGGCCCGATGACACGCGGTCGTTGATGCGGAGGGCGCTGAAAGATCTGCTGCCGACGAGGATTCTCGAACGGCGAAGTAAAGGGACCACGGGTGAAGCGCTCTGTCGCGGGCTCGCTAACGAATGGCCACGTATTAGACCACTGCTCGACGATTCTCGGTTGGTGCGGCGCGGTTATTTAGACGGCCGGGCATTGGTCCAGGCACTCGACCGCGCGCGGCATGGCATCGAGTTCAACATTAGCAGTCTTTTGCAGGCGCTTGCTCTGGAAGTGTGGCTGCGTTCGTTGGAGCACAAGATCAATTCGGCCTCATCGATGAAGGCGAATTCAGAAGAAAGGAGAACAGGCCAATGTATTTTGACGAAGTTGAGATAGTCGAATTGGGTCCAGCGGAGGACCTCATCAAGGATGAGGTCGACCTGGAAAATTCTGAAGGACCAGTGCCTTCCAGAATCCGATCCCCGTTTAGCGTCTATGCTGCTGACGCGGAGTAGGCGCATTACCGGAGGCTTGGGTTGTAAGATCCGGGCCTCCCCCTTCACCCAAAGGAAGGAGAAACACACGAATGAACTTCGACAATCCCGAGGTGGTGGAATTGGGACCGGCGGAAGAGCTGATTCAGGATGATTTCAGTCTCGACACGACGGAGAGCGCAATGCCATCCAAAGTCAAAAACCCCTCAGCGACCTACGTTGCGGACGCAGAGTAGGCGCACGACACGGGCCCGGCAGCAATGTCGGGCCTAAACTATTTTCGGGGGTACGAGACGCCACCGGGTTCAGACGGAGCGTCGCAGTTCCGAGAATGCCTTTGTTGGGGTAGTAGAGTTCAGACTGATCGGCGATCTTCTGCGAACCCGTGTCGACGGCCTGTGACGTGGAAACCTCCGTGGAAACAAAGAGTATCGCCTCAAGCCGGCGCTCACCCGCTGGAATCGCGGTCACGTTTAAGGTTACAGCTTGGGTAACGACCGCGTCAGGCTCGATTTCCCGTGGACCATTCGGCGTCTCAATTTGTCCAAACGCGCGGTGCAGAAAATAGTCTTTGTATTGGTAGGTGACGCCCTGAGCCGCGACAGCGAAAGCATCTATCACCACCTTCCATTTGCCGGCTGCGGGTGAGTCGACGGCCACTTGTTCGCTCGAACCGTTTCCGGTGGAGAAGTCGCGCAACACGCACTGCGCGCCCGTACAATCGAACAAGTACAGATCGAGATCCGCGGGATTGTTTTCATTAACTGCAAGTGTCGCTCCGACTCGGGAGGCGTCGGGTGCGACATCTATCTCAAAGGTCACCTGCTCGCCGGCTTTGATCGTGCGGGTCGCCGAGTATGTGCTCGCGAGCGCGGTCGTAGCTATGCCGCCAGCGAACTTCGCGTGTGTATTGAGGTACGTGATTTCCGATCGCATAGCTGCATCAGTCGAGGGTGGCGATGAAAAGCTGACGCCGAGCAGTGAAGCCGTCACCTGAAACGAAGCCCGTTGGCGGCTCACTCCGGCCTCGAGCACGTTGGTGTTATCAATGGTGATCTGCCAAACGCCGGGATCAGGATTGGAGATTACGCGGCTCCACGAGCCGGCGTTTTGATAGCGTGTGTAATTGAGCGGTGATTGAGTCGGCGGCAGCAGGTAGTAGAACCTGCCGTTCGGCTTGGTCAGCGAAGGCATCACGTTCCCGGCGCTGATCTGCATGTCGACTTTCAACGCGGCCGTGCCGGCGGGAACATGGACAAAGTAAGACTGGCTGTGAAGCCATTCCGCGTGACCGTTGCGCGTGATCGTGAATGAATTTTTCCTGTCGAGTTGCTCGGCGGCGACGATCGTGTTCAGCACCTGATGAACAACCGCGCCGTTGGCGGAGACAAGATTCAGTAGCGCACTGTGTACCCCATTTGTTTTCGGCGCGATCGAGATTGTTACGTCGACGGCCCTGTTGAGGGGCAGCGTGATCTCACCAGGCGCCGTGAATGTTTCATCATTGCCGGTCCAGCGAAGTTGGAATTTCATCGGTCCGAGAGCGCCCGAGGTACGCGTGAAGCTAATGATCCGTTGACCGGACTGACCGGCGGTCCAGCCCTCACGTTCAAAGATCCCCGTCCCCTGATTCGGCTGTTGTAAATACTCGGACAACACAGCTCTCACTGGCGCTCGACTAACTATGTCGATGGGCTCCGGTGCATTCTTCAGCGCTTCCCAAGCCGCCGGCACTTGCAATAACCCGACGCCTTGCTGTTCCGGACTGTATTTGCCGATGAAACGCGCACTACTCGTTATGGCCCACCGCAAGCGCCCGGCATCGTACTTCACGCCGCTCTGCTTCGCCGCGCTGATTAGCAGCGCTGCGCCGGCCGCCGCGAAAGGCGTAGAGGTCGACGTGCCGCTGTAGACCTGATAGCCGGTAGGTAACGGATAGGTTCCGTGCCGATTCTCGCCCGGCAAAACCCCGGCTTCGTCGTGAGACTAGTCGTCGGGGCCAGCAGGTTTGGTTTCAGGCCGCCTTCCTTGGTTGGCCCATGCGACGTGTAACCGTTCATGTTGTCGGCATCGGCAAGCACGACGCCGTAATTAACGCGGCTCGTTTCCCTGGTCATGTAAGAACCGACCGCGATGACCTCCTCCGCGTCGGCGGGCGAGATTATTCCATTCAAACCGTCGTTGCCGTTTCCGGCCCCGGCGAACAGCAGCTTTCCATATTTCCTTGTGAGCCGGTTAGCAATCGTGGAGAACGTCGAGCGGCCGTCATTGAGCGGTGCGAAATTTCCAAACTCGATCGTGACGATATCGACGCGCGGGTCTTTCATCGCCGCGATTACGGCTTCGATATATCCGGGCGTGATGTGGGGACCTCTTCCCGGTGTAACAGAAATGATCTGTGCACCGGGCGCGACCCCGTCGAGCTTGCCGCCAAAGAACCCGACGCCGAAAGCACATCCCGTAACTCCCGTTCCATGCGGCCCGTACCCGGGAATAACAAACACCGCCTGGTGTCGCGTGTCCGTTTGTACGACGAAGCCCACCGTCTCGCGCACTTCCGTTTTCGGATCGTCAACGCCAAACGTGCCGACGTCGTGCTGGAGACGGTAATCGGTCATCGGCTTCTCATCGGTGAAATCGTAATTCTGATTGGTATCGACCCAGATCGTATTGGTCCTGTCGTCCCACAGCACCGCGAAGAACTCATTGCTGCCGGGCGGATTGCCATCGCGGTTCAGATCTCCGTTCGGACCAGCGATGCGTTCGTTGAGTAGTCCGAGGCGGTATTCAGTATCGCGCGGAACGGAATAAGTGTGGTTCTGGTAAATCAGCTTCCCTGCACTCGCCTGAAGTTTTGCATCCATCGCCACTCGCATGTAGCCGCCGATATGACTGTCGCCGTCCATCGGAACCAGGGCCTTCGGCGCCGCACTGTAGATGTCGGCAAACTTCGGTAGCGTCGTACCGTCAAGCGCCTTCGCTGTGCGCAGCTCCGGCAATAAAAAATCGATGTTCGTATCGACGACTGCGACCACCACGCCACGACCGTCAAAGGTCGGGTGCGCAGCGATGAATTGAGGCGCTCCGATCGCGCCAGCCGGCAGATAGGGATTGATTGGAGGCGTGTTTCGATCAGGCGGACCGACTCGAGTAACAGCCGCTCCCGTCTGTGTTGTCGCCTCCGGCCTCGTTGTTTGTGCTTCGTCGTCCGAAAGACTCAGATAGTCAACGTTGCCCGCGAGATTGAGTGACTCAATCGCAGATGAACTGGCGAGCTCCGGGACGCGTTGCGGCTCGATCGCAACTCGGAGGTAATCAACATCATCGTCTCGCGATTGCACGGTACCGTTGAGCTTGAGAACCTGCGCGACTACCGCGTCGTTCATTCCCGGTCTGGCGGCAAGCAAAACAATAACCTGAGACTTGTTCTGCGCCAGCGCTTCAATTAGTCGCATACGATCGTGTTTAAAGAGCTTGCTTCTATGGCTCGCGACTGTATCGCCGTGCCTTAGAACCACCAGACCAGTTGTCGCTTGCGTGACGCACAGCAAGCTGCACAATATCGACAACACACACCACGATGCTCGTTTGATCATGGTCATCGCGGTTTAGAACTGCGCCTTGAAAGAAAATTGGACGGAGCGCGCACCGCCGATCTGATACAGCGGACTCAGCCCCGACCCGAACATTCCACTCCCCAACCCTTTGCCAAACGTTTGCGTTGATTGTCCGAAACTAGCCGAGCTGAGCAGATTTACCGGGTCAGCAAAATTGGGATGGTTGAACAGATTGAAGACGTCAGCGCGGAACAGCAGACTGACCCGCTCGCTCAGACCAAACCTGCGCCGCAGCGAGAAGTCTGTCTGGTTCAGCGGAAAACCTCGGAGGACGTTGCGGCCCAACGTGCCTTGCCTGCCAACAGGCGGAATAACGAAGGCCGCTTTATTGAATAGTTTGCCGCCGGGTGCTTTCGGGTCGATCACGTAGAGCGGCTGGCCCGCAATAACATCGGGCCGCACGTTCACGTTCTCGCCCAGGAGATTGAAAAACGAGCGGGCAATGAGATCCACGGGCGTGGCACTCTGAACTCGCACGATCGTGTCGATGGACCAATTGCCGAGGACAGCACGGCCTAGTTGTGAATGCGGCGCGGGAATGTCATACGTGATCGCCGAGGAAAAGGAATGGCGTAAATCAAAGTCCGAAGAGGCGTGGTCCAGTCCGATACCGACGTCGGAAGAGGCGTCGTCGAGTGAATGTGACCACGTGTAACTCGCAAGCGCTTGCAGTCCGTGCGACAACCGCCGCTGAAACTGCAACTGCAACGCCTGGTAATCGGAGGTTGCTTCGTTGCCCACAATTTGGACACTCAGGAAAGTGGGATTCGGGCTCGTGAACCGGCGCACACTGATCAGCTCTCGCCCCACCGCGGCAACGTAAGACGCAGTCACTGTCTGGGCAGCCCCAAGCGATTGTTCGACAGCGACGTTCCATTGATACGTGCGTGGTAGTTTCAGATCCGGATCAAACGCCGCTACGGTATTGAACGGCGGATTAGGAAACACGGGTGGCTGGGCCGCAGCTTCGCTAACCGGAAACGGAACATTCGTCGGGATTGGAGTGCGAAAGCCGGTGGAGAAAGGTGGCAGCGTAAATCCGAGCGTCGACTGAGCGTTGCCCATGTCGTAGAAAACACCCACGCCGCCGCGAACGACAGTTTCCCTGCCCGGCGTCCGCGACAGCATGTAAGCGATGCCAAACCGCGGCGCGAGATTGAGGTACCGCGTGTTGTAAAGCGGGGTCCCCTGCGGCGCGAGCGTCATCGTGGCCGGATTGTCGACACCAGTAGCAGTGTAGGCGTCATTGCCATCAGCGCCACGCGGAGCGGGATTGACCTCCCAGCGGAGACCGTACGTGAGTGTCAGATGTTGGCTGGTACGCCAGGTGTCTTGCGCAAAGGCGGAGAAGTTTTTGAACCGCGGCTCCGCATCCCGGTTCGCCATCACTCCGAGTAACGACGCGCTCGCGTTCCGCACCGCAGTAGCGTTACTGAACGAAGCCTGTTGGAAATAGCGGCTTAGGCTGAAGAGCGGACTGAGCCGCCGATAATCGAGACCGAATTTGAGTTGGTGCTGCGCCACTAAAACGGAGAAAGTGTCGACCACATTCCATTGCCGCTGGAAACTCGCAGTACTGCTACCCACGCGCAACTCCGGGCGACCACCGAAGGAGAGAGTGAAGGTCACCTGTGAATCTTTCGGTGAAGCGAACGAAGGAAACAGCGCCGAGTCCGGCACTGGCACTGCGCCGCCGAAATCATCGAGCGCCAGAAACGCTCCCGCCTTGTTCTCGCTGTAATTGATCCGCAGATCATTATTCGCAGTCGGCGTCGGAGAATAGGCTGCACCGAAGGTGATCGTGCGCGTCTTGAAAGCGACTGTGCGCGGACTACTCAACTGAGTTTGCGCGCGAGACGTTGTATCCGACGGCGCGTAGTTGTAACGGCCAAACAGTACCAGCTTGGAGGTCAACGTCTGATCGATGCGTATGCTGGTTGCGTTGAGCGTCGCCGGAATTGAGTAACCAGCCGAGAACTGGGCCAATCCGTTGCCCAGGTCATTTCCATTCGGCACGGGGAAGGCATTCAGATAAGGTTGAATCCGCGGTAACGCAGTTTGCCGCAGGTTAATTGACGGAACTTCGGCATTCGAGATCACCTGCGGCTGCCGCAAACGCAATCCTTCATAACTAAAGAAGAAGAACGATCGGTTACGACCGTTGTACCCGGGTTGGCGGCCACCTTCGCCGAAGCGCGGCAATAGAATCGGCCCATGAAAGACCCCACCGAAATCGTTCTGCCGCAAAGGAGGTTTGGCGAGACGGCTCCGATTAGTGAACCAGTCGTTGGCGTCAAACAGATCGTTCCGCACGTAATCAAAAACAGCGCCGTGGAAATCATTCGTGCCGGAGCGGGTGACGATCGAGACCTGCGCGCCGAGACTGCGGCCAAACTCGGCGGCGTAACTGGAAGTCAACACCTTGAACTCTTCGAGCGCGTCGACCGAGACGAGGTTGTTGGTGCCGCCAAACACGGTAAGACCCGGCAACGTGCCCGCGAGCGTCTGCCCCTGATTCTGGCTGCCGGACATCGCCGTGTTCGCGCTGACACCATCAACCGTGAAGTAGTTGGTATCCGCCCGCTGCCCGTTCACGCTGAACTGGCCCAGGTCGTTGCTGCCGACTCTCGTCTGGACCACACCGGGCGTGAGCGTCATCAACGATTGAAAACTCCTGCCGTTCAGCGGCAGGTTGGCGACAAATTGGCGATCGACTACGGTTGCGACTTCGGCTGATTCATTGATGAGCGAAGCTCCTTCGAGAACCTCCACTGACTGGCTGATCTCGCCAACTACGAGAGTAATGCGAAGCGTCACCTGATCGTTGACGTTCAGGGTGATGTTCTTCACTTCGACAGGGGCAAATCCCGTCCGTGTAGCCGTGAGTGAATACTGGCCCGGCGCCAGCGACGGGAAAACGAAGCGTCCTTCGTTGTTACTCGTCATCAAGCGTTGTGAACCCTGGGCGACGTTGACCAGCGCGATACTAGCCCCGGCCACGATCGCGCCCTTTTGATCCTCGACAGTGCCGCTGAGCGTCGCCGTCGAGGACTGCGCAAACGTGAGTACGGGGAAACAGAGAACAGCGATAAGAACAAACAAGGTTCCGAATCTCGGCATTAGGTCTCCTGGATCACAAACGCTTCCGCCGCGCGTCGCGATCTTTGCAAGCAACGCGTCTGCTGGGACGGAGCGTTGTCGTGAGTTTTGCACTCTTCGTCTCTACTCCCACTTGCGAGATAAAGAGCGGCAGTATTCAAGTAAAAACAACAGGGGCAGCCGCCTATTTGCCAGCGACTGCCCGTCTAATTTTTTCCGCAAGAATTAACGAGGTAGCAAGTTCGCTACGAAAGCGGGTGCTTTTCACACCGTCGTTGCTCGCCGTCGCGGAGGAAGCGGCGAATGAGGAGCGCACCGACTGATCGATTATGACGATGAGGCGATGTAAACGGTCGATCTCGGTTAGCAGAGCCGCGCTGGTGGAGATCTCAACGCGTTCTGCTTCCGGCTTGAGGCTCTCATTTGAAAAGAGAATTTGCCGAAGCTCTCCATCCAGAGTTGATAACTCTCGCTGGAGAGCTTCGGCGTGGTTGCGAACCAAACTGACCCATTTGGCCCGCGCGCTGGGGGTGAACTGGTCCAACTGTGCCGCTGAGAACCGCGACCCGAGTTGTTTGAGCTCCAGGGAATGAGCAAGGGCGCGTTGCGATCGGCTAATCACTCGTGCCGCAAACTCGCGCACGAGCTGATCGCGGTATTGCTCTGTTTGAGCGGCGCCATCGTGCGCAGCGAAGTAGCGACTCAGCTCCTCATAGAGCGGAATGGATTGGTCCGTGCCGCCAAGGTCTCTAACGATTACTCTTCCGGATTCCTTGGTCTTGCGCGCCAGCAGTTCGCTGGTGGTGTCTAGCTGAATCCTGACTGCTGACGGATCGTTTACGACGCGAGTAAGCTCGCGCACGATCTCCTTTCGCGTCTCGTCGTTATCTACCACCCCGCGAACTTCGAGCACTCCCGCCGGTGTTTTGACGAGACTCAATTGATCGCCGAACCTCGTCCTGAACTGGTCCAACGCGTAAGCGACGTTGACCTCCAGCTCCGCACTCGCCACGGTTGAAGGAGACGTCGTCGACGCCGAGACGGCGTGCTTCGCGCCGGTCGTCTTCGCCGCATCTGCCCTTGAAACTAATTCCGCGTCCGGCTCAAACACTGTCGGACTCACCAGATCCAATTGCGGCTGTTCGTAGACGACCTCGACGAAGTTGTAGTCGTAGGTTTCGCGGCCGTCGGTGATGACCAGCGTTTGCGCAATCGGATGAAGATCGGATTTTCGCAGTGTCAGCACTGCTCGTAATAATCCATCACTGCGGGTTTGCTCCGCGTCGTAAGCGACGATATAGGCATCCGCAGTCTCCTTTACGCGTGCAGCCTCCGGCCGGCCGAGAAGGGCACTGAAAACGATTGCCGACGGATCCAACTGCCACAGTTCCGACTCGCGAATCGCCTTTGCCGGATCCTGAACACCGGTTTCGATCCTCTGACCGGTACCGCGCCGATAGATCCGGCGCAACGGTTTTCCATTCGCCGGCTTCTCCTCAGACCAAACTCCGGTCATCAGTTGTCCTTTGCCGTCAAAAACACGGCGCACGCTCAGGCCACGCTCTTCATCACGCCATACATCGATGCGCTTCTTATCGATCACTGCGCCATCACTTCGCCGGCGTTGCTCCAACTCCATAACACGATGCAGCGCCACGTTTGCCGGCAGCGGTAATGACTCCTGCGCGCTCGCACGTCCAAGCAAATCTGCCGTGGTGATACTCGGATTATTTTCCAGCCGAAACGTCAGCAGGATTCCGATCAAGACCAACGAAACAACGGCCGTGATGAAACCAGGTCGCAGCCAGAACGAGCGTCGCAAATCCAGCCCACCCAACAGGCCCGACAATTTCGTTTTGGGCAAAGACTCCGCTTTCAAAAAGCTCGCCTCAGCAGGCACCGAACGAATCACGACCGGCGGCGTAGCCGGAACGAGGCTCAACGGTTGAGATTCGACCAGGAAATTCGGCTCTTCATACATCACCTCGACCATGGGCCAGGGATGACCGTAGTGGAAACTAACTTCAAGGCTGCGGTTCTCGCTCAAACGAAGCCGCCGATATTGGATCGGATCGCCGTGCGGCGGCGGCTCGATCGTCATGACGAGTAGCCGTGCCCGCTCCTCACTCAACACTTCCACAAAATTCAACTCTTCCGCGATCGTCACGTCCAGGCGCAGACGGCTGACGGGTGAGCTCACCGATTGCGAACCGAGCACATAGCCATTCACCGAAACACAAAGCTCGCGCGGATAATGCTCAAACAACTCTGTGGCCCGGCGACGACATTGCGTCAACACTGGACCAGTGATCTTTTCTTCTTCCGTCTTCCCCCGCCGGCGCGATGGGGCCGCACTACCGCTGCCCCCTGAGTGTCGCGGTCCCCTGGTCCCATCGCGCCAGTTGTTATTCGGTCCGAGCGTGTCGGCGGGATGTCTTTCCGCCAATAGCGGCAGACCGAGTCGAGCGTTTACTTCATCGAGACAAAACGGACAACTCACAATGTGCGCGAGCGTGAAGCTGTCTGCCGTGCTGGTAAGACTCTGCGCATACAAACGGCTAAGCTGCTCGCGACTCAGACATTCGCCCTGACAGGAATCGAAGATTGCATTGCGCAGCTCGAGCAACAGCCTGTCGGCCGAGCACACGCCATTGGTCGTCGTCGTATTACCCAGAGGCGGGTGCTGAATGATCTTCAGCGCCTGCGGATTTTCCAAAAACACACGCGCTTCGTTACGCGCGAAGGTCAGTTGCTGCCGCACTGCCTGAAACGTTCCGCGCAGAACCTGCGCGATTTCACTCAAGTGGTAACCATGAAAATACCGCAGGATCAAAACGCTGCCGGCGCGCGACGACTGCTTGCGCAAACATGCGTACTGACAGACGCGGCGCAACTGATCCTGCGTGTGAAAGATCGTGTAGGGATCCGTTGCTTCCAGCGCGGCCTCGGCGCCGCTGTAGTCAACGATCGATTGTGTTTGGTTATGACTGCGACCGGCCAGACGCACTTGCGAAACATGAATGTTGCGCAATGTCGTGTAGAGATACGCCGGAATGTTCTGCACCGCCGAGAGATCCGTGTGCGCAGTCGCAAATTGAGCGAAGACTTCCTGAACAAGATCTTCCGCGCGTTCGCGATCGCGATTGGTCATCTGCAGGGCCCACCTTCGGAGCCAGTCGTAATGCTCGATGAAGGCGGCCTCGTGAGATTTAAAAATCTCTTCATTAAACGCAGGTTTTGATGACATGGCGGTGAAGCGAACTAAAGTCTTCGTGGTTTATGTCGTTAGAATCGCGGTTGGTGTGAGGGCGCGATGAGCGCGAGTTTTCACAAAACGCGACAAATTATCCGATTAGGATTTGCTCAGACTGGAAGCGCGCTCTCGACCGCGAGTGAGTAATCGCTCGGCCCGTTTGCGGTGTGCGCTGCGTTTTCCCTGAGCAGGCAGTGGCTGCACACGCGAAGCGTGCTACCGGCGACCCTAATCGCGTGAACCTTATTTCGCTTCACGTAGTTATAGACAGTGCGCCGATCGACGTCGACAATCTTCGCCGCACCGGCCACTCTCACGACCTTCACGTACTCGCCACAACGAGGACACCAGACTTTGTCCCCGAGAACTAATGCAGGTTGCGTCATACTCTTCACCTCCGGCCGGACAACACCGCAAGAGACATCGAGCGACCATGCGGCGTGTCCGGCTGACCCCTTCTCAGACGGCTAAGCTCCCTACTGAGAGTGTCGCCATAATAGCGGTACTCGCAATTGCGTACAAGACAATAGTTAGATCTCCATCCTGCCGCTCAAGTGAATGAACGGTCGTTTTGGGCAATGCTTAAAGTGGTATTCGTGAGGGGGGAATTGCGTGCGCACGATATCCCACGAACAACCGACTGTCAACAGGCACGATGTTTCACGTGGTTCATCAACTGCGCGCGTTACTCAACGCCCGCGGCCGTAAAGCTCCTCGAGCTTGCGCCACGTCTTGATCTTCGTTAACGAACACGGCGGCGCGTAACCGAGCCGTTCCGCTTTGATCGCGAGGCCCGCGTAACTCAAAGTCGTCCGCGTATCGCATTTCAAATGCACCAATGTTTTCGGCAGACATTGATCTCGCCCCACACGCAACAGACGCATGTGCTTGATAAAATCCTGATCCGGAAACAGCAGCTCCGCCGCGAAGATCTCCGCGCCGACTTCCACTTCCCTGCTCAAATTGGATTGATCGCAGTAGTAGACGCCGAGGTCCCGGTCGCGAAAGAAGTGCTTCAACTCGTGGGCCATGGTGAAGACCATCGGATCCTGCGGCAGCCCGCTCGCGAGCATCACGGTCGTACCAAGATGATCATTAATAAAGGCGCCACGCAGATGCCGCAGACGATACGGCCACGAGTCGATCACGATGCCGTGACGATCGTAGATGCGTCGCAGATCGCTCGCGAGCACGCGCGGCGAGCACAGCCCGTGTTCGGCCCGGACTTGCCGCGCCAAAAGTTTGAGTTCTTCGTAATAAGCCTGCCGGTTCATCTCTGTTTACTTCCTTTCCGGCCAGGCTTCGGACGAGCCCTGCCCTCATAGATCGCGCGGGCGCGGCGAAACTCCGCATACTTCCGCAGTTCTTCCAGATCAGCGGGATGCAACTGCCTCGCAGTGCGCAGTAACGCTTTCAGACTTTCGTCTTCTTCTTTATCAACCAGCTCGTCGGGCAGGAACGACATCATCGATACACCGAAGAAACGCGCGATGCGTTCGACGTCTTTAACACTCGGCCGATACGCGCCTGTTTCCCAACGTGAGATCGTGTTCGCGGCGACTTTCAACTGAATGGAGAGCGCCTCCTGAGACAGACCTTCGCCGTGGTTATAACTCACGCGCAGCTCTCTGATGCGCGCTGCGATGTGGTCCAACAGATCCATTTTGTTTACTCTTTCTCATCCTGAATGAGGACGGCATTTTGCTAATATCGTTGACAAGGTTGTGAGGCGCGCGTATTATACGCGAGCGGCAATTTAATTCAATGGTATCGAGCGATACCAAAGTTCTCAGCCCAGACTAAAACAAAATTTAAGCGAGTGACCTCACATGAAAAGTAATTTTTTTCGTAAGCGAGTTTTCCTCGCGTCGATATCTACTGGTCACACTTCATACATTCTGGCGGAAGTCGAATCGAGTCGCGGTGGCGAATACAAGTGGGGCCACTGCATGCTGACGATTGCCGACTGTCGCCGTCGCGTTCAACTCGAGTTCTTTCTCGGCACCGTGCGCGCGCGGCGTGAGAGTTTGAAGAAGTTGGACCTGTTACTGAAAGTGCTCGGCTCGTTTCGCAACGCGCTGCTCGCGGAAGCTCAGCTCATCACTGAATACGAGCGCACGGCGAAACGTGGCAGCACAAAAAAGCTCAAGGCCAAAGCGCAATGAACCTCAACTCCCCTTCTCTGGCATTTCGTTTGCGCTGAGTTCCTGCCTGGTTAATTAGTGATCTGGAACAGAACAGAAGCGAAGGGCGGGAGTCTGTCATATGCTCGACCAGCAAGTGGACGATCAACAAGTTGACGACAAGGGAACCGATCAGGAACAGGCGAGACAAATTCTGACGGCGCTGCGTGATCGCGGCTTCGACGGCGATAATGAGAAGCTGGCGACCGCACTCGGCCGTTCAATCGAACAAGTCGCCGCGTTTATCGACGGTAGTGAAACCATCGATGACGACGTGGTGATGAAGGCCAGAGGAGTCGCGCTGCAACGCGGAATTGAAGTCGAACAGGAGGATAGCGAGAGCTGACGCGCGCTAAACAACAAACAACCAGCACCGAACCGTGGTGGTTTAGCGGCGATACTGAGGTTTGCTCCTCGTGTCACCAGACGTACGCGTACCAAACAGGCTCTTACTGTCTCGATTGCGACGGTAACATCTGTTCAGTATGCGTACAGGAAAGCATCTCGATCGAGTTGCTCTGTCACGGTTGTAATTCGGCCCGCGCCACGAAATCAGCTCGCGCTTCGGAAAAGGAGAAAAAGTAATGGCGGCCCGGGCGATCTGGAAGGGCCAGTTAAAACTCGGAACGACGAAGATCGCGGTGAAACTTTATTCAGCGGTCCAGGACAAGACCGTGCGCTTTCACATCCTCGATGAGAAGGCGAAAGCGCGCGTGAAGCAACACATGGTCGATCCCGATTCCGGCGACGAAGTTCCGAGTGAAGAGATTCAAAAGGGCTACGAAGTCGAGCCAGGCAAGTTTGTCATTCTCACCGAAGAGGATCTCGAAAAACTCGCGCCGCCGCCGTCGCGTGACATCGAGGTCGTCGAGTTTGTGCCGCAGGATGAGATCAGCCAGCAGTGGTACGACCGTCCTTATTATCTCGGTCCGGATGACGACGACAAGGAATACTTCGCACTCGTCGATGCGCTGAACAAAGAAAAGAGTGAAGGCATCGCCCACTGGGTTATGCGCGGCAAATACTACGCGGGCGGGCTTCGCCCCGTTGACGATTACCTGCTGCTGTCGACTTTCCGCGATGCGAACGAAGTCATCCTCGCCGATCAGTTGCCGAAACCCGCAGGCGCCGCGCCGACGCAAAAAGAGTTAGCGATGGCGACGCAGCTCGTCGAGATGCTCAAAGGCGAATTCAATCCGAAGGATTACAAAGACGAGTATCGCCAGCGCGTGATGGAATTCATTGAAAAGAAAGCGAAGGGTCACGCGCCGCGGTTGAAGCCGGTGAAGACGAAACGCCAGAGTGCCGCACTCGACAACGTGCTTGCGAAGAGCATTGCGGCCTTGAAGAAGGAGAAACGCGCAGCATAGTTATGGCTCGCACCGCTCGTAAACAACAGCCGGACGCCGACGAAGAGACTGCCGGAGGCAGACCGTTTTGGTCGGGAACGTTGACGTTTGGTCTCGTGAGCGTGCCGGTGAGCCTGTTTCCTGCTGCCCGCGGCGGCCGGGCGTCGTTGCGCATGCTTGGACCAGACGGCCAGCCACTCGCGCGACGTTATTACGCCGAGAAGACGGGCAAGGATCTCGATGCTGACGAGGTGGTGCGCGGCTATGAGGTCGACAAAAACAAGTACGTGGTGGTCACCGATGAAGAGCTCGAGCGCCTCGAACCCGAGAAGACGCGCGACATCAACCTGACGCAGTTCGTGCCGGCCGATTCGATTCCGCCGCTCTACTTCGAACGCGGCTACTTCCTGACGCCTGCGTCCGGTTCGCAGAAAGCTTACAAACTGCTCGCCGAAACGATGGAGAAAAACGAGCTCGCCGGGATCGCGACGTTTGTGATGCGCGGCAAGGAATATCTCGTGGCGATCTTTTCGGAAAAAGGAATTCTGCGCGCTGAGACGATGCGCTTTCCCGATGAGATACGTTCGCCGGAAGACGTCGGGCTGCCGAAAAAGAAGGCCGCGCCGGCCGCGACCGTGAAGAAGTTTGAGAAGCTGATCAAAAGCAAGTCGAAGAAACAGTTCACGCCGGCGAAGCTCGGTGACAAGCAGAATGAGGATCTCTTAAAACTGGTGAAGCGCAAAGAGAAGCAGCGCGGGAACGTCGTGCGCGTCGAGCCCGAAGCCGACACGGACAACAAAGTCATCGATCTGGTTCAGGTGTTGAAGAAGAGCCTCGGCGCTAAGAAGTAACCGCGGAATAAGTCTGCGCCAGTCGGCCGGCAAATCTTACTTCGAGTCGATATTCACGGCGATCATGCGCCATCTTCCCTGCTTGAACCGAACCACGCTCAAGAAGCAACGCGTCGCGTGTCCGGCGAGAATCGCGATCCAGATGTCGATCGGATCGAGCTTGCTCGTCTGCTGAACGATGAAGCAGATGCCGAGCGGAATCACGATCTGTGAGACGATCGAGATGTATAGCGGACTGCGCGTGTCGCCAGTTCCTTGCAAACCGCCGGTGTAAGTCAGCGCGACTGCGATAAAAAGTCCCGACAAACTGAGCACGCGCAAAAGCTGAACGCCGATCTCGACCACGACGGGTTCGTTCATGCCAAACACCGCGAGCAGTTGGCGCGGAAAGAAGAGAAAGAACAGACCGACAGTTAGCGCCGCTGCGAAACCGATGCGCGCCGCGACGTGTACCGCGGCGTCAGCGCGATCCGGTTGCCCCGCGCCGAGATTTTGTCCGGCAACCGCGGCGGCCGCGCCCATCAATCCCACCGACGTCCACGTCACCAGCGAAAACAATTCCGTGTACGACACCGCAAACGCCGCCTGCGCCGCCGCACTCTGCGCGAGCGAGCCGATGAACGACAGCATGAACACGCCACCGATGTTCATCGCAATGCCCTGGATTCCGGTCGGCAAGCCGAAACGAAAGATGGCCTTGATGATTCCCCAGTCGGGAGCAAACGAGCCGCGCGGAATCGACACGACCCAATCGCCGCGCCACAGTTTGACCAACGAATAAAGCGCGATCGTGCCGGAAGCGATGCACGTGCCCATCGCCGCGCCTTTCGTGCCGAACGCCGGAATCGGGCCAAGCCCGCGAATGAGCACGATGTTCAGAAGCAGGTTGAGAATCGTCATCGTGATGCCGAGCGTCATCGGCGTGCGCGCGTCGCCGGCCGAGCGCAACGCGCCGCTCAACATGAAGTAGATCATCATGCCGATACTGCAAACGAACATGATGCGCAGAAACGGCAGCGCCTCGGCTTTCACGTCCGGCGCGGCGTGGACGAGGTTGAGCAAATTCGGCGAGAGGAAATAACCGATCGGCGCCATGATGCCGAGCGCGATGAAGAGCGCAGTGAGGAAAGCCTGGTAAACCGTGCGATTAACTTTCTCATCGTCGCCCGCGCCGGCAAACCGCGCCACCAGCACGCTCATGCCGGTAAACAACGACGAGATGAACACGATCACGACGAGAAAAATCTGCCAGCTCACGCCGATCGCGGCGTTTGCTTTGTAGCCGACGAGATGGCCGACGAGCACGTGGTCCACCATGCCCTGCAAACCGCCAATCGCGTTCGTCAGCATCGTGGGCCACGCGATCTTCCAGACCGCCGGCTGGAGCGGCCCTTCGACTATCGATCGATCGAATCGCGTTTTACCGGAGAGTTCTTTCAAGCTTGCGTACCTTCGCTAACAGACGCGGGTTCTCGATCTTCTGCGTCCATGCTTCAAACTCGGGCGTCGCACCGCGCCACCGCAACTCCTCAACATCCGCAAAGAGCGGCGCATCAGTCTTCAAAATAGCGAGCTCTTTGAACAGCAACGCGAGCGGACGCTTCTCTTCATTCAGCACGTTCGGCGGAAATTCCTCCAACGCGCCGTAGCGATTGATCAACTGCGCCGCCGTCTTTGGTCCGCAACCGGAAATCCCGGGATAACCGTCAGCCGCGTCGCCCACGAGTGCGAGATAATCGGCGATAAACCGCGGCTCAACGCCAAACTTCGCCCGCACGCCCTCCGCATTACGAATCACATTGCTCCGGCGATCGACTTGCACGACGCGATCGTCAACAACGCACTGCGCCAGATCTTTGTCCGGCGTCCAGATGCAGACTTTCTCCACACGTTCGTCTTGCGCGGCGAGATACGCGGCGGACGCGAGCGCGTCGTCAGCCTCGAGTTCGACCATCGGCCAGACAACGACGCCCATCGCGGCGAGCGCTTCTTCCAACGGTTCGAACTGCGCGCGCAAGGCACGCTCAATTCCCGCGCCGGTTTTGTAACCCGGCCACAGCTTGTTCCGAAACGATTCGATGAGGTGGTCGGTCGCGACACCGACGTACGTTCCGCCTTCATCGATCATCTGCGCCACAGTTGTTAACACGCCCGACACAGCGCCGTAAGGCGGATCTGTTTTTTTGAAACGGCGGATTCCGTAGAAATGGCGGAAGAGTTCGTAGGTGCCGTCGAGGAGATGTACGATCATTTGCCCGGCAGCTTAAAAAATTTCTGTCCTGGTGTCGAATTCGGCCGCGGCCGTTCGATTAACCAGTGAAAGTTCGAAAAACATTAAGGAGAGAACGAAATGCGAGTAATGGTGATTGTCAAAGCGACTGAACAGTCTGAAGCGGGAGTGATTGATCCGAAGGCTTTCGAGCAGATGGGCACTTACAACGAGGAGCTCGTGAAAGCCGGGATCATGCTCGACGGCCAGGGACTGCAGCCGAGTTCGAAAGGCAAACGGGTGAAGTTTCAGGGCACGAACCGGGTCGTTACGGATGGGCCATTCGCGGAGACGCGCGAACTGATCGCCGGGTTTTGGATTTGGAAAGTGAAGTCGATCGAGGAAGCGGTCGAGTGGCTGAAGCGTGCGCCGTTCGGCGAAGGCGTGGAACTCGAGATCCGCCCGATGTATGAAACGGAAGAGTTGGTCGAACAACTCATGCCCGAACTGCGCGAGCGAAACGACCGACTGCGCGCCGCCACCGCGAAGTTGCGGGAGTCGTAACCGCGGAAACCGTTAAGGCGTTTCTTCCCGCCCTGCGCCGTCTCACCCGGCAGTGCAGCGCCGAAGGCGCGACTAGAAGGTAGCCAGGGGCAAGGGCGAAGCGAAGCGAGCACGCAGCCCCTGGAATCTATTCAACAAAAACGATCAGCCCGGAACGGGCGATAGACACGTAGCGCGCGCCGTGTCTGTCGGCCCTTCGGGCCTGAACGCCCCTAAAAAAATCCAGGGGTTACGCGCTCGCTTCGCTCGCGCTCACCCCTGGCTACCTTCTAGTCGCGCCTTCGGCGCTACTGACCGAGGCGCCCGCTCTTGCCCCTGGCTACCTTCTAGTCGCGCCTCCGGCGCTACTGACCGAGGCGTCTGCTCTTGCCCTGGCTACCTTCTAGTCGCGCCTCCGGCGCTACCGACCGAGGCGCCCGCTCAACACGACCGCGCTAGCTCTTGCCGAAAGCGTAGAGCGCGCTGCGCGTGCGGATGTAGAGACGGCCGTCGGCGATTGCGGGCGTGGCGAAACACTCATCATCAAGCTCGTTCACGGCCAACACTTCCCAATCACCCGCCGCTTTCAACACTGAAACCTGGCCGCCCTGTCCGATCAGAAACACCTTGTCGTCCGCGGCCACGGGCGACGAAAAATACTTGTCGATCGCGCCGTGTAAACGTCCCTGCTTGATCACGTTACCGGTCGCGGGATCGAACGAGAGCAGAATGCCGCTGTCGTTGATCATGTAGAGCACGCCTTTGTAGAGCAGCGTCGACGGCACTTGCGGCACCGGCTTCGTGTAGCGCCAACGAATCGCGGTCGCGGTCTGATCGCCCTGTCCGCCCATCTTGATCGCGAGCAGTCCATTCTCCGACGCCATCATCGCGCGAAACACTTCCCAGTCCTTCGCGTCGAGCTTCTCATCGCGATTCGTGTCGAAAGCTTCGAACGCGCCGTTGACCATCTTGTCCATCGGCGTGTCGCCAACGGCTTCCGCTTTCGTGATCTTCTTGTCGTTGTCTTTGTCGTAGCGCGCGAGCGCTTCCTCAAACGAAATCGTCGGAATCTGCCGGCCCGGCTGGTTCTGCGGAAAACCCCAGCCGTTAATGTAGAGATACTCGCCGTCCTGGCTCGCGATCGATTTCATCTCACACGCGAGTCCGCGCACCCACCAAACGCGCTTGCCGTCGGCGACCGAATACGCCGAGAGTTGAAACGACTCGGGCACGACGATCTGTTTTGGTCCCTGCTTCGGCTGGTAAACGATCGGCGTCGAATAACCGGAGATCACGACCGGCCGCTCGACTTTCCAACGCACGCGCCCGCTGTTCTTATCGATCGCGATCAGGTACGACGACGGAGAATCCTGGTCCACCGGCAGGATCACTTTGTCGTCAACGAGAATCGGCGACGCGCCAAAGCCATAGAACATATTGAACGGTCCGAGCGGCACCTTCCAGCGCATGTTGCCGTTCGCGTCATACGACAACATGCCGTAGTCCTGAAAAAACACGTAGACGTTTGAGCCGTCAGTCACCGGACTCGGCGACGCCGGACCATTCACGTTCTGCAAACGCCCGGTCTGCGTACGCGGCACTTCTTTTTGCCACACGATCTTTCCGCTCGCGCGATCGAGACAGATCACCAGCAACTTCTCTTTATCGAACGCGGTGACGAAGATGCGATCTTTCGTCAACACGGGCGACGAGTGACCAGCCGGCAGCGCCGTTTTCCAGATCACGTTCTTCGCTGGTCCAAACGTTTCCGGCAGACCGGTAGTCGCGGAGACGCCGGTGCCGTTTGGACCGCGAAACTGCGACCATTCTTCACCGGAGATAAATGTGGCAAGCACGAGGGCGAGAAGTGTTTTAGTCATAGCGGCGCTGATTCTAACAGTGTAATCTTTGAATATGAAAACAATTCCCCTGCTCCTCGTTTTATTGCTCGCCGTTTCCGCGTTTGCGCAAAGACCAAAGCCCACCGTCCTCTTCGACTTTCGCAACGACCAGACGAACACGCCGCCCAAAATTTCAGCCGCCACTCAGCGCGAGGTGTTGTCGAAAGTCTTTCGCCGTTACTTAGCGGATGCGAAGAGATGCGCCGCGAATTTCAATGCGGGTGAAGACTACCTCGCCTCAGCACGCCGCGCGGGCCAGATCGTGCCGGATATCGCGGAAGTAGTGACCGGGAGTTTCACCGCTGCCGGACAGAACGAAACTGCGTACGTGATCTTCGTCAACGAGTGCAACGCTTCGCACGCCGACAACTTCGGCTCGAAACGCGTCGCGATCTTTTCGGGGCCAAAACTCGTTGCTGACATGGACGTCGACTTCCGCGGCAGCATCGCGGTGAAAACGGATTTGAATGGCGACGGAATCGATGAGTTGCTAATGACGGGCGGCGATATGAATCAGGGAGAGATGGTCCAAACCGCGGCGTTGTTGAGTTTTCAAAACGGGCGCATGCGTGTCATTCAGGATTTCGGCACCGTCGTCGACGATACCTGTGCGACTGCGATGCCCGGCAGCACGACAAAAGCTGCGGTGCTCACACTCACGAACGCTGCGCCCGGTCAGATGCCAAAGATCAAAGCCGACAATTACGTCGCCGGCTGCACGAGGGTAAAACGCTGGCGGCCTTTCAAAGGCGAGATGTGAGATCTCAGCCGGCCGCCGCCGCTTCGAGATCCTCGATGATGAGCTTCTTCATCGTCATCATCGCCTGCATCACACGCTGTGCTTTCGCCGGGTCGGGTTCGGTCCAAACCTTCAGCAACTCGTCGGGCGTGATCTGCCACGAGAGTCCAAACTTGTCTTTAAGCCAACCGCACTGACTTTCCTGGCCACCGTCGGCGGTCAGTTTCTCCCAGTAGTAATCGACTTCTTCCTGTGTCTTGCAATGAACGAGCAGCGAGATCGCTTCGCTGAACTTGAAATGTGGTCCGCCGTTAAGCGCCGTGAAGCGTTGACCGTCGAGTTCGAAGTCGACAACCATCACCGATCCTGTCGGGGCCGGACCGCCTTCAGGGTAACGCGCTGTTGTCAGAATGCGCGAATTTTTGAAAACCGAAACGTAGAAGTTCGCTGCCTCTTCGGCGTTGTTATCGAACCAAAGAAAGGTCGTGATCTTTTGCTCCCGGGGCGCGGGGGTTATGTTAGTTGCTGCCATCTTAATATCTCCTTTTTGATGCTTTCTTACCAGCTAGTCGAACGAAGGGACGCCAGATCGACACTCTACTAGCATCTTTTGTGGAAAGTTTGTTCTGCATGTAAGAATGTCACCCAAAACATCGAGTGATGGGAGGGGGCGAAAATGGCTGTACTGCTACAGGAGTATTCGGTGCAGGTGGTTGGTACCGACGGCGCCACGTACGACGTGCGCAGTTATGGTGAAGAGCGAGACGACGGCACGTGGATGGGCTGGCTGGAGTTTGATCCGACTGACGCAACTAAGCCGCGCTTGAGCACCGACCAGGAGACGTCGCAACCGAATCGCACCGCGATCGAATACTGGTCTACGGGACTCGAGCCGGTCTATTTCGAAGGCGCGTTCAGCAGAGCGCGGCCGCGCGAATAAAGTGAATCACGTATGAAACCGACCCGCGATCTTCCTGTTCGTCCCAGTCTTCAGCAACTTCGCAACGAAGCAGAGACGCTACACAACGAAGAACAAATCCCGCTGCCGGACGCGCAGGAAAAACTCGCGCGCAGCTACGGTGCGCCGAACTGGCCGCGGCTGGTCCAAAGCTGCGAACTGATCGACGCGATCTGGCTCGATGATCTCGAAGCGGTTCGCAAGCTGATCGATCAAAATCCAAACCTGCTGCACGAGAACGCGGGTATTCGCAACAGCAACTGGGGACCGCCGCTCACGTACGCAGCAAATCTCGGCCGCAACGAAATTATCCGTCTCCTCTACGATCTCGGCGCGCGAGATCTGCAATCAGCCATGGGCCGCGCGCTGTTGCAAAGCAAGATCGACACCGCGCGCATGCTATACGAAATGATGGGCTCACCGGCGCTGCCCGACGGCGTACTCGGCGGCTCGGCGTACACGTTGAGCGCCACCGGCACTCAGCTCGCCCTCGAGCTCGGCGCGAAAGTCGTCGATGAAAACGGCAAACGCCTCGCGCCCGTCGACATCGTGTTGGAAACCGACAGCCGAAAGCCGAAAGCGAAACACCGCATCCTCGAACTCTACGTCGAACACGGTCTCACACTTCCGGACACGCCTGTCATGGCGTTGCATCGTGGCCGTCTCGATTTACTCGAAGATCACCTGCGCCGCGATCCCGAGTTGCTGCAACGCACCTTCACTCACGAAGAGATCTATCCGCCCGAGTTCGCCTGTCACGACGAAGTCCTCGCCACGCAAGGCACGCCGCTCAAGGGCACGACGCTGCTGCACCTCTGCGCCGATTATGACGAGCTCGAGATCGCGCGCTGGCTACTCGACAAAGGAATGGACCCGAACGTCAGAGCTGAAGTGGACGCGGAAGGGTTCGGCGGGCATACGGCTCTTTTCGGGACGGTCGTATCGCAGCCGAACTTCTGGATGAACTACAACGATCGCGGTCCTTACGAAGCGCCGTTCACGCAACTCCTCCTTGAGCGCGGCGCCGATCCCAACATCAAAGCTTCGCTGCGTAAGAAGCTGCACGAAGGCTACGGGCCGAAGTACGACGTAGAAAACACCTACGAATATCGCGACGTGACGGCGCTCGAATGGGGCCGCCAGTTTCACGCGAAAGTGTTTGTCAGCGAGCCGGCTATGAAGCTGATCGAAGCAGCCGCGGGGGGGCAAATAATGTAACCAAGCACGGTGTTTGCGTGTCTTAAAGATCAGGTCGGGCTCTCCCACGCAAGACGGGAAATGCCCGACCGTAGTTTTTTAGGATTAAGAGGGGGGAAAAAGGATGAAAAGAGTACTCGGAATCGCATTCGCGTTGCTTACTTTAGGTTTTGTTGTCCCGACTGAGGCGAAAACAACGGCAAATGCCAATGAAATCGCAACAGTGGCCGCTAATGCCGCGCCACAATGGCAGCGTAATCGACGTTGGGACCGGCGCAATAACCGGCGCTACAACACACGTGCTGTGACGCGTTCACGAATCGTGCGTGTAGGCCGCCGCGTGTACCGTGAGACGTACGTCGTCAGGTACCTGCCGAACGGCCGCGTCGATACGCGATTAATCAGCCGCACGCGCATCAGCTAAGTGCGGTCGCAGTGAAGATCAAGGAGGTTAGGAAGTTTAAATGAAAGGCAAATACTTACGACGAATTGGCGGTCTGATCCTCACCGCGCTACTGCTCACTGGCATCGCATTCATTTCCCCGAGCGATGTACAGGCGCAGGGTCGCCGGAGGGTCGTTATTGTTCGCACGTCCCCTTACCGGATCTATCGTCCGTTTGGTTTCGGACGTGGCTACTGGGGTTACCCGTACGGCTGGGGCTACGGCCCGTGGGGTCCATACGGCAGCTACTACAGCCACTATGTCTTTGATAACGGCGAAGACGCCGTGAATCAGGCATACAAGGACGGTTTCAAGACCGGTAGGGACGATGGCAAGAAAGCGAAGAGCTTCAGCCCGGAGCGCTCCCATTATTTCAAGGAGGCGGGCTTTGGTAACTTCGCGGAAGCGTACCGCACTGGTTTCGCTCGTGGATACCAGGAAGGTTACCGCTCAGGACAGAACGAACGCGGCCTGAAGGAAAGGGCCGGCTAACGCTCATTCCCTTATCCCTTTCCCTGTGACTCCGCTTGCGGACGACTCAGGGAAAGGGATTTTAGGGGAGCAGCTTTGCTTTATCGAGAATGTCTTCAGGACGAGCCCGAATCCAGTAGTTCTCCGTTAAGTTGACCCACCGAACTGTTCCGCTAGTATCAACTAAAAACTCCGCCGGTCTTGCGATGTCGTGACCGTTCTCACCGGCGCCCGCATGAACGAGATCGTAACGACGAATCACTTCCGCGTTTGGATCCGAAAGAAATGTAAACGTGTAACCCGCCTTCTGCATCAGGTCGCGCGAGACTTCCGGCTTATCAACACTGATCGCCACCGGACGAATACCCGCCCGATTGAAACTGCCCAAACTCTTTTCAATACTCCGCAACTCGGAGTTGCACGAAGGTCACCACCAGCCACGATAAAAAACCAGCAGCACACCTTTCGGCGTCCTGCCGTCGAGCGGCTCCGACAAGAGTTGATTCAACGAAACCTGCCGCCCGGTTGAATCAGAGAGCGTGAACTCGGGAACTTTCTGGCCCACGTGCGGCGCGCCCGTCGAAGCCGGAAGCCAGCGCGCCGCGATGAAGACCGCGAAGATGAAGAACGCGAAAATAACTGCGCTCAACGTCGTCAAGATCGCTGTGACTGTTTTCGAGAGTTTCGGCCGCGCCCGATCGCGCGCGAACCCGCGGCGTATACCAACCACCAGCAGCACAGCCGCCAACAGAAACAGCAGCAGGTTGGCCCACGGGAAATCGCGCGTCACCGGAAACCATACGAAGAACGCGAAATAACTGAAAGCCGCGAACAACGTCAGTAGAAATCCGGCCCACAGCGGCCAATTGAATCGTCTCATTTACAATAAGTCCTGTTAGTTATCGTCATGTTCTCCTTCGCAACTGACCATCCACGGAATACCGAAACGGTCGACGCACATGCCAAAGCCCCTGGCCCAGAACGTCGGCGCGAACGGCATCTGCACTGAACCGCCTTCGGCGAGTTGGTTGTAAATATCTTCTGCCTCCGCCACGTCCGGGTACGACAGTGAGATCGAGAATCCCTGCGGCGCGCGATAGTGATCCGGCGGCGCGTCGGAGGCCATCAGCGTGTGGCCGCCAACCGTGAATCGCGCGTGCATGACTTTGTTTTTCCAGTCAGGCGGCATTTGGTGCTCCACCGGGCTGCCTTCGTGTTTCATCACGCCCTCGATCTTCGCGCCGAGAATACGCTCGTAAGTTTTAAGAGCTTCCTCGCAGTTGCCACCGAAAAATAGGTACGGACTTACTTCCATGATTTCTCTCCTTCTGGTTATCGATGATTACACGTGTTTCACACCACGCTCGTACGCGACAAACACGCAGAGCAAACCAACTATGAACGGGATGATGCCCGCTGTAATTCCCAAGCCCATCACGCTGACTGCAACCGCGCCAATCATGATGATCGTCAAGCCAACCGCCGCGAGCGGCGTCAAGCCTTTGGCGGTGCGCAACAAACCCGGCAGCACGAGGCCGAGCCCGCCCAGCACTTCACAAATTCCAATGAACTTCATGAACGCATTGGAAAAGTGAATCATGGTCGGCGGCGCCTGCGCTTGCAACTGGTCCGCGGGTAGCCACAGCTTCATGCCACCCGAAAACAGAAACACCAGCGCCAGTAAAATCTGAATGACCCAAAGTAGTATGTTCATTTAAGGTTTCCTTTTGTTAAGTGAGCCGGCTTTAACTCTCAGGCCGGCAGTCCGGAAATTTCGAGCACAGGGCGAATTTCGATGGTTCCGTGTTTTGCCGCGGGCACACGTTCCGCGATCTTTAACGCTTCGTCGAGATTGTTGGCGTCGACCAGATAATAACCGCCGAGTTGTTCGCGAGTCTCGGCAAATGGACCATCCGTCACAAGTCGCTTGCCTTCGCGCACGCGCACGCTCGTAGCGGTCGCAGTCGGATGCAACGGGCCCGCGCCGAGGTACTTGCCCTGTTCGTTCAGCTCGCGCGTGAGTTGTGCGGAGTCTGCGTAACACTGCTCGCGTTCAGCTTCGTTCATACAATTTTCATCGAGATAAACCAGCAACATGTATTTCATTTGTTTTCCCCCTCCGCTCGTTAGTCGAACGCGATACTCGTGAATCGACACCTTCGCGAAAATTCTTTTATTATCAAACGTGCTTCCCAACGCCAATACGGCCGTCGATCAAGTCTACCGCTCTGACTGGGGCCGCATTGTGGCCACTCTCATCCGGCAGTTCGGCGACTTCGAGCTCGCTGAAGACGCCGCGCAGGAGGCGTTTACCGCTGCCGTCGATCAGTGGCGCACTGAAGGCGTGCCCGACTCGCCCGCCGCGTGGATCATTCAAACCGCGAAACACAAAGCCATCGATCGGCTGCGGCGACAAACTCGTCTCAAGGAGAAGATGGAAGCGCATCCGGAGTTTTTTCCAACCGAGCTCCTGGACGAACCAAATTACAACTACGCTGAAATTCCTGACGATCGTCTGCGGCTAATCTTCACCTGTTGCCATCCGGCGCTCGCGCTCGAAGCACAGGTCGCGTTGACGCTGCGCACGCTCGGCGGTTTGCAAACCGACGAGATCGCGCGCTCGTTTCTCGTGCCCACGGCAACGATGGCCCAACGACTCGTGCGAGCGAAGCGAAAGATACGCGACGCTGGTATTCCGTTCACGGTGCCTGACACGAGCGATATGCCGGCGCGTCTCGACGCCGTCCTGACTGCCATTTATCTGATCTTCACCGAAGGTTACGCAGCGACGCGCGGCGAGCCGCTCATTCGCGCAGACCTTTGCGCGGAAGCGATCCGCCTGGGCCGGCTCGTGAGAACGCTCATGGAACCGAATCCGCCGGCGGAAGCAACCGCGCTTCTCGCGTTGATGTTGCTGCACGATTCGCGACGCGAAGCTCGACTCGATGAAGCAGGCGACCTCGTCGTGCTTGAAGAACAGGATCGCAGCCGCTGGAACCAGCAGCACATCGCCGAAGCGCTCACCCTCGTTGACGAAGCGCTCAGCAACGCTCCTGGTCCATACACACTCGAAGCGGCGATCGCGGCGGAGCACTGCAAAGCGGCGCGGCCCGAAGACACGAACTGGCCGCGCATCGTCGTGCTCTACGATTTGTTACAACAACTGCTGCCGTCCCCCGTCGTGGCGTTGAATCGTGCCGTGGCCGTGGCGATGGCTCGTGGACCACGAGCAGGCCTGGAGCTGATCGATGAGCTCGCCGCGTCGGGTGAATTGGACGACTATCACCTGCTGCATGCCGCGCGCGCCGACATGTGGCGTCGTCTCGGCGCGAACACCGAAGCCGCCGAAAACTACGAGCTCGCCTTGAATCTCGCCACCAACGACAGCGAGCGTCGCTTCCTCGAGCGCCGCCTGCGCGAAGTCCGCACGCCTGTTAATTAATTGAATTAAGCACTTGCGCCGTGGGCGGCGGCCATCCGGCGATTCATCTCTTCCATCGTGACGTCTTCTTTGTGCGTCGCGACGGTCCAGACGTGACCGAACGGATCCGTCAACGTTCCCGATCGATCGCCGTAGAACTGATCCTGCAACGGCTTCACTTCCGTCGCGCCTGAATCGATCGCCTGCTGGTAAACGGTGTCCACGTCTTCAACGTAGATCATGATGCTCACGGGCGTGCCGCCGAGCGCCTTCGGCGAGCGATAACCCATCTGCGGAAACTCATCCGCGAGCATGATCGGGGAGTCGCCAATCTTCAGCTCGGCGTGACCGACCTTGCCTTCGTGGTCCATGCGAAACAATTCAGTCGCGCCAAACGCCTTTTTGTAATACTCGATCGCGTCAGCCGCGCGGTCGCAAATCAAATACGGGGTTACAGAGTGGTACCCATCCGGAATCGGTTTTACGTCTGCCATGAGAATCCCCTTTCGTTGGTTGGATTACTGCAATAGTTTCTTTTGGTCGAGAAAAGCTATCACCGCGGCGTTAAATTCTTTTGGCCGGTCCATGAACAAGAAATGGCTCACACCTTCCCACATCTGAAACGTCAGGTCAGGCGCGAGGCTGCGCAGAAACTGCTCGGTGTCAGGCAGCCAGAACGGCGACTTCGCGAGAATCGCCAGCACCGGAACGTTGATCTTGTCGGGCGTGTAGATCTCATCTTTCCACATCGCGTCCATCGAGCTGACCATCACGTACTGCGGCGTGCTGAGAAACGAAGCTTTCACTCGCGCTTTGTCAGCATCCGAAAGCGTCGAAGTCATCTGCGCAAACATCTGCATACCGGCTTCTTTGTAACCTGGAGTACGCAACGGCGCCGAGAACTGCGCGGCCTGCTCCTTCGTGCCGAACGGTCGCAAAGCGCCGTCGACGATCACGAGTGCGAGCGTCTTCTGCGGATACCTGCGATAAAACTGTCGCACGACCGGCGTGCCCATACTGTGACCGACGAGCACCGCGTGTTCGACGCCCGCGTCTTTCATTACGGCATCGATCGCGTCCGCGAAGAAGTCCATGCTGTAAGTCGTCTCGGGCTTGTCGCTCATGCCATGTCCGGGAAGATCGAGTGCGATAACTCGCGCCCGTTTCGAAAACTCCGGAATATGGTCGCGCCACATTTCGAGATTACACGTCCAGCAGTGGACCAGCACGAGCGCGTCTTTGCCGCTGCCGTAGTTCTGGTAGTGAATCTTGTTTTGACCAAGCTTCGCGTACTTCTCCTGTGCAACGGCTAAAGAAGCACAAGCAAGCACGAGCGCGAATAAGAGCGCAACAGAATTTAATTTTTTCATTAATGAAAGATCCTTTCGCGTTTGGCGATCAGCACGAGCGTCATGTCGTCCGTCAGCGGTCTGGGCGCTGCGAAGTCCTGCACCGCGCCGAGCACTGAAAAGAGCATCGCTTCAGCGGAACCACCGTACGCACGGCGAAACTCCGCTTCCAGACGCTGGCTGCCAAACTCCTGATCTGATTCGTCGAAGGATTCCAGTATACCGTCAGAGCAGACCAACACGGCATCGCCGCGACGCAGTTGCACCGTGCCGCAGTCAAACTTCGCCGACGGCACGACGCCGAGCACTGGTCCACCTTCAGAAAGATTCTCGAACTCGCCACCGTCATGCAGCAACAACGCCGGCGGATGTCCCGCACTGCAATAGTCGAGCGTGCCTGAATCAGCATCGAGTCGCGCCACAAACAAACTGCTCAACGGCGCGACCGCCGACATCCGCGCGAAATCACGATTCACTCCGGCGACGATCGTTTCCGGACGGCTATCGGCAGCGGTGTAGCTGCGAATTAGTCCGGCAAGATGCGGCACCCACATGCCCGCGGCAAGTCCTTTGCCGCCGATGTCGCCGAGCGCGAGCACCATGCCTTCGTTTGTTTCTTCAATCGTGAAAAAGTCACCGGGCAAATGACGCACCGCGAAGATCTCGCTGGCGATGTCAAAAGCGCCGTAATGCACGAGGGTTGGCGCACACAAACGCCGGTGCACCTGCGCGGCCTCGAAGATCGCGCTGTGCAACTCCGCGTGTTGCTTTTGCAGAGTCTCGAGCCGGGCTTCGAGTGCGCTTAACTGCGTGCGCTGGGCATGGGGAAATGGGAGTACTGCCGCAGTCATGAGCTGTTCCTTTGAATGAATGCCAATTAGCCGACAAACTTATAGCCACTTCCGTGAACGGTAAGTATGAAACGCGGCTCTTCCGGGTTCGGTTCGAGCTTCTGTCTCAGATGAACGATGTGTGTATCTACGGTGCGCGTGCTCGGATAGTTCTCGTAGCCCCACACCGCATCGAGCAGCTGGTTCTTCGTCACCAGGATGCAGGGGATGCCGCGCGCCCGTACGGTGCACCGCCCCCCAGTCCGGCGGCTCCGCGGCGTCGCCGCACGCCTCGCGGAACTGCCGCACCTCGTCGCGCCGGCCGTCGCCTCGCCTGACGCGCAGTCGAAGGCGCCGGCCATCGATATCGGGATCAGTGACCAGGATCGCAAGGTCGTCGCCCA
>CAMLLD010000047.1 GCA_946480785.1 uncultured Blastocatellia bacterium
TGAGCGTCCACAGCGTCCGCGCGGTGTGGGCGAGGCAGACACCGGCGAGGATCAGGTACCCGAATCAAATCTATTGCCGTAACGCACAAAAAATGGTAAGAACTTCGCGCCGGTTAACCTCTTCTCCCCTTCAAGAAAATAACCGGCACGATCTCACATAATGCCGTAAAGGAACTCCCATGAAAGCAAAAACTCCCGCTGTCTCCCACGTCGCCATAGCCGTGTTTCTGTCTTTGACGGCCGTCGTTTTGGCTGTTGAGTCGCACGCGAAATTTCTAAATCTATTCAACACCACCGCGGAAGCAGCTCCGGCCTTTGTGGATCAGAGCTTCGTGCGGAAAGTGAACGTGCAGGCCAACGACCTGGTCGTCGATCCGACGACGCAAACGATTTACGCGAGCCTGCCTTCAGCTAACGGCAGCAACGGCAACTCGATCGCTCCGATCGATCCGAACAGCGGCACGTTGGGAACACCCGTGTTCGTCGGCAGCGAGCCGAACAAGATGGCGATCTCCGACAACGGCCAGTTTATCTACGTCGCACTAACAGGCGGCTTCGCGGTCCGTCGCTTCGATGTCGCGACGCAAACCGCAGGACCGCAATTCTCATTCGGCTCTACCAACTTTGATGGTCCAATCCAGGCGGGAGAACTGGCGGTGCAAACGGCTAACCCGCACACGCTCGCCGTGTATCGTCCCACAGTCGGCAGCGTCGCAATTTTCGACGACGGCGTGCAAAGAACTAACGCCGCCGCAGCGCCATCCAATTCTTCAGTCGTGTTCAGCACTACCGATCTCACGCGCCTCTACGCTCTGGCTCAAAACTCACTTAACCGGCTCACCGTGACACCGGACGGCGTTTCATCCGTCTTCCCGGTGTCCATCACGGGTTCCGGCGCGGCCAAACTCAGCGGCGGCAAACTGTACACCTCGAGCGGTCATGCGATCGATCCGGAAACCGGATCTCTCTTGGGCACGTTCACTGGCTTGAGTTCAGGCAACACCACCGCCTTCGTGCCGGATGCAAATGTAAAGCGCGTATTTTTTCTGACGGCGCCCTTCTCTTCCGGTGGTCCAGTGACGGTGACGTTGCGCGTCTACGATCAGCAGACGTTCATTCCGCTCGGCACACTCGACATTCCCAACGTTTTGGGCACGCCTACAGAGATGGTGCGTTGGGGAACGAACGGTTTGGCGTTCTGCACTACCGGCGGAAACGTCGTGCTGATTCAATCGACACTCGTTTCCGATCAAGACGTAGTGCCGACCGCAACACCAACGCCGTCACCGACACCGACTCCCTCGCCTACGCCGACGCCGACTCCTGGTCCAGGCGAGTTGAGACAAGTAACACTCACCGCAAACGATCTCGCTGCTGCGACTGGAGCAACGACGATCTTTGCGAGTGTTCCTTCGTCCGCGGGCCTGAATGGAAACAGCGTGACGCCGATAGACGCAGTGGCGGGAACGGCCGGCAACTCCGTCTTCATCGGCAGCGAGCCGAACAAACTTGCACTGTCCACCGATGGCGGAACGATGTGGGTTGCGCTCGATGGCGCGAATGGAGTGCGCAAGTTTGACGTTGCGTCGCGCACGCCGGGTTTGCAGTTTTCACTCGGCGCGGATCCGTTCTTTGGACCATTCCGCGCGGAAGACATGGCGGTTGCGCCGGGTCAACCGGACGTGCTCGCGGTTTCGCGACTGCGTGTCGGTGTTAGTCCGCGTCATGGCGGCGTAGCGGTTTTTGATAACGGAGTTCAGAGAACGCTGACAACGCCGGATCACACCGGCAGCAACGTCATCGAGTTTTCGCAATCGCCCGAGGTCCTTTACGGCCAGAACACCGAGACGACCGAGTTTGGTTTTCGCAAGATGGCGGTTGCGGCGTGTGGTTGCATCACTGTCGCCACCACGGAAAATCTTCTCGGCACCGGTTTCGGCAGTGACTTCCGCGCAGACAACGGGCGCGTGTACTCAGTCTCCGGTCGCGTCGTCGATCCGGAAGCACGAACGGTCCAGGGAACTTTCATCATCAGAGATCCCAACTCGTTTGGCTTCAACGCCACGCTCGTCGCGCCGGACAGCAAGGCGGGACGCGTCTATTTCCTGCTCGATGAAAACAACAACACGATCCTGCGCGTCTTTGATATGAAGACGTTTCTCAAGATCGGCGAGCTGCAACTGCCCGGCGTCAGCGGCGCGGTTTCGAGTCTGATTCGCTGGGGCACGAATGGTTTGGCGTTTCGCACTTCGACGCAGGTGTTCCTCCTGCAAAATGCGTTGATTGGCGGACAAGATCCGAACTTCGTGGCGGCGACTCCTCCGCCTTCGCCAACCATGACCGCGACGGTACAGGTCTCGTCTTTCAACGGCGACGCCTCAGGAGTAACGATTGGCGTAACCGGATCGCTGACGACTTCGGGGTCAACGAATGCGAACGGAGTTTTCCAGCTCAACGGCATTCCACCCTGCGGCAGTTACACGATCACGCCGACGAAACCGAACTACCAGTTCTCGCCGGCGAGCTTCACGGTGACTAACCCGGCTACGACGTCACTGATCAATTTCTCCGGCATACGCAAGACGGTGCAGTTTGTCACGACCACCGCTAGTCAGTCGGAGCAGCAAGGCAGAATCTTTATTTCCGTGAGTCGTAACACGACGACCGAGCCGGCGAGCGTTACTTACCGGACGATTTCCGGCAGTGCTTCCGATCGCTCGGACTTCAATTCGACGTTCGGCAGATTGGACTTCGCGGTCAATGAATCAATTAAGTCGATTTCGATTCTGCTGACGGACGATGTGCTGGTCGAAGGACCCGAACAGTTCACGGTGCAACTCGAGAACCCGTCAGGATTTGAGTTCGCGCAGGGCGGCAGCACGATCACCGTCACGATCAACGATAACGACATCGCATCCACAATAGTGAATCCGTTGTCGAACGCGCAGTTCTTTGTCCGGCAGCACTACCAGGATTTTCTAAATCGGGCGGCCGCGGACGATCCGGCCGGCTTCAACTTTTGGACCAACGAAATCACGCAGTGCAATAACCTCACGGACCCGGCGCAGAAGTCATCGTGCCTGGCGGTGAAACGCATCAACGTGTCGGGAGCGTTCTTCCTGTCGATCGAGTTTCAGGAAACAGGTTATTTCGTGCATCGCTTGTACACTTCGTCGTTCGCGGCGAGCGTAGCGCGACCGCGCGGACTGCCGCGCTTCGCGGAATTCCTGACGGACACGCAACAGATTGGCGCGGGTGTCGTTGTCGGCGCGCCCGGATGGGAACAGAAGTTGGCCCAGAACAAGCAGGACTTTGTGGCGAGTTGGATTACGCGGCCCGAGTTTCTGGCGGCACATCCGTTGTCACAAACTGCCGATCAGTTTGTCGATTCGCTCTTCCAGAACAACAGCGTAACGCCGACTACTGCGGAACGCGCCGCCGCGATCACTCTCTTCGGCGTGGGTGATGCGGCAGGGCGGGCAGCGGCGTTGCGAAGCGTGGCTGAGAGTAACTCAGTTAACCAGAAGCAATTCAATCCGGCTTTTGTGCTGATGCAATACTTCGGTTACCTGCGGCGCAACCCCGACGACGCGCCCGACAACAATTTCGACGGCTATCAGTTCTGGCTCGACAAACTAAACCAGTTCAACGGCAAATTCGCCGACGCGGAGATGGTGAAAGCATTCCTGACCTCGCTCGAATACCAACAACGCTTCGGCCCAACGACGTTCGATCTGAGTCAGTAAGAAGATTCTCGCGAGGTGACCGCAGCGCACGACGGCGATTGCGGTCACTTGAAATTCGACTATTTACTTTCCTGCCGCTTTGGTTCGGCCGCCGTTAACTGTCCTGAGAACCTGCTGAATGCGCACGAGTAACGTGTTGAATCCATCGATCAACTTCTGCTCATTCATGTTCACGCATTGGTACTTGAAACACCGCTTGAGTAACTCGTCAGTCGCATCTTTGGCTGAATAGTTATAGAGGACCGGCATGAGCCAACGTGAATGCGCACTCTCCGTTTTGAGCAGGCGCAGCATATTAGCCAGCTCCGCTTTACAGTATGGAGAATCTAAGAAGGCTTCCGTGATTAAGGGCACGAACACTTGAGCTCGAGTTAAACCACGCCGAATTTCTTCGCGCCATTCGACACCAGGTTCCAATGTGTCTGCTGCATACCAAACGCCGATATTGCGAAATTCCAAGTTTCGGCGCAGGTAATCCGCTGCTTGCAGATCATGACCACAGTAACTAAGAAACACCGGCCGTACTTTTCTGGAGTTATCGATCACTTGAACGTTGCTGCCAAATTGTCGATTCTTTCTTCCTACCGTAGCCCAGTGTTCCATTTGTTCGAGTAAGTGATCGAGGCTAAATGGCTTCGGAACTGCCGCTATCGCTCCGATAGCCAGGGCCCGCGGTAACTTCTCGGCCAGTCGTCCAGAGACGGCCATGATCGCAGACCTGATCTTTTTCTGTGATAACTCCTCGATAAACTGAAGGCCTTGCATTTCACCGGGTTTCAATTCCAAATCAACCACGAACAAATCAGGTTCGTCCTGCTGTTGAAAAGATCGGAGCTCCAAATCTCTTAACGCCAGACTTGCGTCGTCGTAAACCTGAACATCAAACAAGCCGGATAGGTTACAGGTTTCTTCTATAGCGCCTAGCATCTGGACGTCATCATCGATTACCCATACATCGAGTTTTTTCATATCTGCGTTCCTCTGTTGGACTGTCTCCTCATAGTCATTGCCCTCGCTGTCGAGGTGCAAATCGAGTGTGTGCAATTTTGGGTAAGCTATTGGCCGTTGGTAGACACCGTCGACCCGAATAGCGAGTGTTCCGGAAACCGTCTCTACGGCGAAAGAGCGGGACTCGTCCGACGCTACTTCGACGATGGGACTTCCAATTGGTTCATTCGGCAGCGCGAAACAATTGTGACAGTCCCTGAATGGGCCAATTGTTTCGAGCTGGGTCAAAAGAACAGTTTCAGAAAAATGAGTGATATGGTCCGCCAAATCGTGAATGAATTGCGAATAGTTACGGCCGTAGTCTCGCAAGGATCTCAGCATCTCAAGAACGGGACGTTGTTGATTGACGCCATTAGCAGCGCCACAGAACACCGCAGTCTCAGACACTACGTGTGATGTTGGACCACGCAAGGATAACCAGGTTATCGGAATGATTGCTCGTTTCGAATCGATAGCCGGATCGAAGGACTGCTGCTGCTGATGCAAGCGAATGCGGTCCAAAAAGATCTGCCATTCTTTGCCGGCACGTTCGTCACGCAAATAGGCCGGTGATAGTAGTGCTACCAGGACTGGCGAGCTTTTGAGGGCCTTACTGGTTTCTGGGGACCACTCAACCGGCTGTTGAGTAAGAGCGGAGTCAAAAAACCCTACTGGTTCATGCGGCGGAAGGTTGAGACGGAAACGAATTGTGTCTGACAGGTCGTGAAAAAACCGGACGACCTGTTGGTTGCCATCAAGTCTTGCGATGCTTAGGTAAAAGTAAATCACTGGTCCATGTGCGAAAAAGTAGCAGCCTTGCCTGACGGCTGATTGCAGGTCAGCGACCGTTGGATCGTTCGTAGTTATTTATCGGCTGAGTTGCGAGTGTGCGAGGACGCAGAGGCTCGGGATCAACCTTAAAGTGGCGGGGAGATTATTCTTGTTCAGAATAAAAGTCAACGCGCGAGCATTACGATGGTCCACCGAAGCTAATCGTCGAAGCAAAGGCTGCGACTGAGTGATATTTGACGAAGGCGTTCGGGGGGGATTAGATCGAGAGCATAGGTGTAAACACTCAGTCCATTTAAGTGAACCCACTGACGCTGAGAATATGCTACTTCGCTAAAATGAAGCATCATGAGAGTATTCTTTCAAGCGGTCATCGCTTTGATTTTCGCAACCAGTGCGACCGTGGTGATGGCGCAGTCTCAAACGCAAGCCCAGTCGCAACAGGCACAAACACAGTCTCAACAAACGCCGTCCCAGCCTGAAGCCGACAAGCAGGTGGCCAAAGCAGCGACCGGCGCCGCCGTTTCGAACCCCGCCGCCGAAGCTGCGCCCGTTTTCAAGGAATACAAGGGCGTCAAGATCGGTATGTCGGCCGATGAAGTACGTGATGGCTTGAAGAGCTTCCTGAAGGACAAAGGCGACAAGCAGGATTTTCTCGTGCTGTCAGACGCCGAAACGGCGCAGGTCTATTACGACAGCACGGGCAAAGTGACGGCGATCTCGATCGATTACCTGACGAAGAACGGTCACGCGCCGACGCCGGTGGAAGTACTCGGCGCCGACGTCGCGCCCAAGCCCGACGGCTCGATTTACGCTTTGAAGCGATACCCGGCGGCTGGTTACTGGGTCTCTTACAATCGCACCAGTGGCGACAACGCGATCGTCACGATCACGATGCAAGCTTTGTAGTGAGACGGGCGCACAAGCTGGAACCTCCCAGACCCGATTTACCGTCTATCCATCTTGTTCGCCGGTAACGCAGGCCGGCCGCCGCCCGCGCGTTATCGCTTCTCCAAAACATAACGCGCGATCTCAACGCGGTTATTGAAACGTTTCTTATCGAGAATATGGCTGATGTGATTTTCCACCGTGCGCACGCTGATCTGCATTTCGTTTGCGATCTCCTTGTTGGTCAAACCACGCGCGACTGAAGCGGCGATCCTGTTCTCCGCTTCAGTCAAGCCCTCATCGTGAAAGCCGGGCGCGTCTTTCTCAGAACGGCCCATCATCTTCGCAATCTCCGCATGCGTGCGTTCCACCCGGCCGAGAATGTTATTGATTAGCGCCAGCAACTCATCCGGCACAAACGGTTTTGTGAAATAAGCGTCCACGCCCGCACGAAAGCCTTCGATGCGATCTTCCGTTTCACCTTTCGCGGTCAGGAAAACGATCGGCACCAAGGCTGTGCGTGACGAATCGCGCAACTGCCGCGCGAGTTCATAACCGCTCATGCCGGGCATGCGAATGTCGCTGATGATCAAGTCAGGCACGGCTTGCGCGAGTTTGACCAGCGCGTCGGGGCCACTGCGCGCGGTCGTGACTTCGAATCCTGCGGCGCCGAGCAACGCCTCGAGTGCTCTCAAAAGGTTGGGTTCGTCATCAACGATCAACAGCCGTTTGGGCATACTTGTTCTCCTCACCTACCCGCTGCTCGTCTTCAGTCCATTTCGGCAACCAGATCGTAAAAGTACTTCCCACACCGGCTTCGCTCTCGACCGAGATCCTTCCGCCCAATTGCTCGACGAAACCATGGACCATGTACAAGCCGAGGCCAACACCCGGTTCCACAGCTCCATTCGTCGCGCGGCCCTGATAAAAGCGTTCGAAAATGTGCGGCAGATCTGTGGGACTGATGCCGCAACCGTTGTCCTTTATATATATGCCACCTTCGTCGTCCGCAGTGCTTACTCCCAACGTGATGGTTCCGTGATCGGGCGTGTACTTGATCGCGTTTTCCGCAATCGTGCAAACGGCTCGTCTCAACGTTCGATTATCCGCGCGGAGCGTGATCGGTTCCGGCGGCAACTCGGTCCTGATCTCGTGTTGCCGGCTCGCAGCGGAGTGCTTGATCGTTCGCACGCAGTCGCGAATTACCTGGCCTACGTCAACGGGACCGAACTCCACCTTGTACACACCGGATTCGATTCGCGCGAGATCGAGAAGATTGGTCACGAGATCGATCTGCCGATCGCACTCAGCCGCAATCGTGTCGAGATACTCGCGCCGCTCCGCCTCGGAAGTACGAGCATGACGCAGCACGTGTGTGAGCGTGCTGATGGTGGTCAGCGGTGTGCGCAACTCATGAGACACGCTGCTGACAAATTCCGATTTCAAGCGATCGAGCTCCGTCAGACGTTCATCACGTTCTTTTAGCTCCTGGACCATCTTGTTGAAAGTCGTGCCCATCAAGACCGCAGCGACCAGCGCACAAGCAAAAGCCAGAAAACTGAAGAGTGCATAACGCGTGAACTGAACGCGCATCGGCTCGTACAAGGTCGCGCTGGGAACGCCCACCGCAATAACGAAGTCTGTTGGTCCAACCCGGCACAAGCCATACACGCGACGGATGTTGTCGTAAGGACTGCGTAGCTCTGCCACCGCGACGCGTTGCGCGCCGAGGGCATTGAACAAGGGCGAACTGCCCTCGTCGATCGGCAACGGAGTATCAGCCGTCTGCTTACGAAAGAGCAGTTGTCCCTGGGCATCGAAAACGGCGATCACTGCGCTGCCCGGCGGTTGTATCTGACTAAACGACGCATTGATAGCAGCGCCATCGAGGCGCAGGATCACCGCGCCTCCGGTCTGAATCGGCGTGGCAATAGCGACGACGGGCCGCGATTCATCACGCGTACGATCGGTAACCAGCACCCACGAGTTTCGCTTTCGGGTTTCAGTGAGCAGGTAATCGATCAAAGCGGGGGGAACGTGTTCCTCGCCGGCGGAAAACGATCTGAGAACCTCGCCGTTCGCGCTGACGATGTTTACATCGATCCAGTAAGGGCGGGTTTTGATGCCGTATCGAACGCTCTCCAACGACTGCAACTTTCCGTCGGCGGCGATGGCGGCGAACGTTTCCAGCGGGCGTCGTTGGGAATCGGCCCAACGCTCAAAGGCGAGCGCGGCGAGTTCGGCTTGTTCCTGGACAGAGTCATTCAGTTGCGCCCGGCTGATGTTCCACACCCGCAACAGACCAAACGCGCCTACGAGAGTGAACGGAACAGTAATGCCGAGAATCAGCAAAAGTAGCTGGCGCCTAATGCTTATTGCCATACCACACCATCAGAACTGTGCCTCTGTGCTGGTTAGTATAACTACTTCGCAGCACGTGAGTGGTAACACCCATTTGAATAGGTGCATTCGCTGATGTAAGCTCGGTCGCGGCAATGTAGTGTGCTTCCCCTGTCACCTCCAGGTGCTGCCTTTTCTCAGTTCCCCACTCCCGAGTTTCAAAAAGCGCCCAGTTAAATAACTTTCAGACTGTGGAGGCTAAAAATGAATCACATCACTTTAAGGTACTCACTTGGTCTTGTTCTGCTCAGCGTTGCCATAACTTTGACCGGTTCCGGAAACGCTACTGCGGCGATTGTGCCGACAGGATTCACAGATACACTCGTCGTCAATGGTCTCAATAACCCGACGGCAATGGCTCTCGCTCCTGACGGGCGCATCTTTGTTTGCGAACAAGGCGGCAGGTTGCGGGTAATTAAGAATGGCGCTCTGTTGTCTACGCCTTTTCTGACGCTCACTGTCGATTCACAAGGCGAACGCGGCCTGCTCGGTGTGGCCTTCGATCCGAATTTTGTTTCGAATCAACTGATCTACGTCTACTACACCGTTCCTACTCCGGCGCACAATCGCGTCAGCCGCTTCATTGCGAACGGCGACGTTGCGCTTGCGGGCAGCGAAACGATCCTCTTCGAGCTGCCGAACCTGAGCACGGCCACGAATCACAACGCCGGCGCCATTCACTTTGGACCAGACGGCGATCTCTACGTCGCCACCGGCGATAACGCCAACGGAAACAACGCGCAATCGTTTTCCACCACACTCGGCAAGATGCTGCGTATTACATCAAGCGGTACCATTCCCACTGACAATCCTTTCTTCAATTCGACGACTGGCAACAATCGTGCGATCTGGGCGCTCGGTTTGCGCAATCCGTTTACGTTCGCGTTTCAACCCGGCACTGGCCGGATGTTCATCAACAATGTCGGCCTGAGTACCTGGGAAGAGATCAACGATGGTATCGCCGGGGCGAATTACGGTTGGCCCATCTGCGAAGGCCCCTGCAATCCACCGAACCCGAACTTCACCGACCCGATCTTTTTCTACGCAAACACGGGCGTCGATTGCGCGATCACGGGCGGGACGTTTTATAACCCGCAGACAGTTCAGTTTCCTTCAACCTTCGTCGGCAAATACTTCTTCTCGGATTTCTGTGGCGGATGGATCCATACGATCGATTCCCTCAACCCGAGTGTGGCGACTGATTTCGCGACCGGCATTTCGAATCCGGTCGACTTGAAAGTTTCGCCGGACGGTTTTCTCTACTATCTCGCGCGCGGCGCAGGTACTGTGAATCGCATCAGCTTCACTGGTGGCGGAGGCGGAGGCGGCGATACCACTGCGCCAACTGTTTCGATCACCAGTCCCGCGGACGGAGCAACGGTGGCGCGCAGAACAACGGTTACGATAACGGCAAACGCAAGTGACAATGTCGGCGTGACGCGCGTTGAGTTTTCAGTGGACGGCGTGCTGCGCTGCAGTGACACGTCGGCTGCGTATAGCTGCAACTGGTCCGTGCCAAACACGCGGAACGTGACTTATCAACTGCAGGCGCGGGCCTTTGATGCGGCCGGCAATTCGGCGACTTCGACTGTTCAGGTGACGTCGCGATAAGCTGCTGATAAAAGCGGTGTGAGTGTCGGTTTGAACTGTACGCCGTGGCCGGTATAGTTGAACCACGCATGAGAGTAGTCGCAAGACTTGAACAGGTTTGGCAGCGGTTTCGACAAACAACGCGCGCAGCAAACATGTCGTTGCTGCGCGCGTTTCTGCGGCTGGTGCCCGCCGAAAGTCATCGTGTTTTTGCGTTGACGTTGGTCGTGGGCGCACTTTGCGGCGGCGCGGCGGTACTGTTTCATCTCGCGATCCTCGCCGTCGGCGCGCGCGTAATCGATCGAGCGATGGCGGCGCCGGCGCCACACTGGATGTGGTTGACGATCCTGACGCCAACAGCCGGTGGTCTACTGAGTGGCGCTTTGCTTTATTTCGTCGTGCCCGGAGCGCGCGGCAGTGGCATCCCGCAAGTCAAAGTCGCTTATGCGGTGAAAGGCGGCCGCGTTCCTTTCATCGATGCAGCGGGCAAGTTCTTGATCGGCGTCCTGCAGATCGGAACCGGCTCTTCACTCGGCCGCGAAGGACCGACGGTACAGATCTGTGCCGGCGTTGCGAGCAGCATCGGACGAGCTGCTGCCTTGTCGCGCGAAAACCTGCGACGTTTACTTCCGGTCGGTGCGGCAGCGGGAATCGCGGCTGCTTTCAATGCGCCGATCGCGGCCGTCACTTTTACGATCGAAGAAGTTGTTGGCGACCTGGACCAGGCCGTGCTTTCGTGGATCGTAGTCGCGGCGGCGATCGCGGCCGGCATCGAGCGCAGTGTCTTAGGCGAGCATCCGGTCTTCACCATAACGACTCACGTCGGACTGCGTCATGCTTCTTCGCTCCTAATCTATGCTCTTCTCGGTGTGGCGGCCGCTGCTGTCTCTCTTGCCTTCACTGAATCGCTGTTGAGACTGCGCGGAGATTTTCAACGACTAGCGATAATTCCCGCGTGGGCGCGACCCGCGATCGGCGGCCTCGTGACCGGGCTGCTCGCGGCCGCGGCTCTTTACTGGTTGCAGATGGACGGCGTAACTGGCGGAGGCTATGCCACGCTCTCAATGGCTTTGTCGGGAAACATCGCGATTCGCGCGCTGATCGTGCTGTGCGTTTTCAAACTCATTGCCACCGTGTTCTCGTATTCGAGCGGCGGCGCGGGCGGCATCTTTGCGCCCGCACTCTTCATCGGCGGAATGCTGGGCGGCTTGTTTGGTCACGTCGACGTGGCGGTGTTGCATCACTCCGGTGGTGAAGTCGGAGCATTCGCACTTGTCGGCATGGGCGCGGTCTTTGCCGGTATCATTCGCGCGCCGATCACGTCGGTGCTGATCATCTTTGAAATGACCGGCAGCTACGAACTGATTCTGCCGCTGATGATCTCCAACATGACGGCGTACGCTCTGGCCCGTCGCGTTCGACCCGTTCCCATTTACGAAGCGCTACTGGTGCAGGATGAGATTCATCTACCGCATCGTCGCGGTCCCATCAGCCACGCGCTCGAACAGTTGACGGTAGAGGACGCGATGACCAGCGATCTCGTAATCATACCGGCTGACGAAACGCCCGCGACGGCGCTCGAACGAATCAGGCCCTACACCTTCTCGACTTATCCGGTGGTCGACAAACAGCAACACTTCCTCGGCCTGGTTACTGAAGCACGAATCCGTCGTAGTCTGGCCGAAGACGGCAAACAGACCATCGGCGAGTTGGCCGATAAGATGCCTTGTCTTTCACCGAGTTATCCGTTGATTCGCGCTGCCATGCGCATGAACGAAACAAAGACCCGTCAGATGCCGGTCATCCAAGGAGTCGAGCCGGCGAGGCTCGTGGGACTACTTAGTATGACCGACATCGTACGGGCCCAGGCACTTGCGGCTAAAGATGCGGGAGCGCTCGATCGTTTAGCGACGCCGCCGTTCGCTGAAGAACGGGAGACGCTCGAAGGTTAATTCTGCGTGCCCGACTTCGCGCGGTTATCAGCGCTCGCCGTCTGCATTTTCAGGTACTCAATCAGAGTATTTACGTCCTCTTGCGGCAAGCCCAACCGGGGCATCACAATCCCCTTATATTGTGTGTACAGCGCGGTAGCAATCGGATCTTTCTCCGCGATCAGCTTGTCCGGCTCAGCGATGATTCGCGCGAGCCAGGCGCGATCGCGCACATTCGTTACGCCGATGAGATCTGGGCCAACTTTGTCGCCCTTACCAATCGTGTGACACGCAGCGCAGCGACTGGCGAACAGATATTGTCCTTTATCGAGATTGAGTTTGATGGCGCCGTTGCCGTTAACCTTCGCCGCGTCGGCTATCGGCTGCGAGTTATAACCGGTCAACTGTTCGATCTTCAACGCGAGGAACTTTATATTGTCCATAGCGTTGCTTCTCATCCACAGTCCCGTCGCTTCGTTGCCGATTAGCAATGTCGGCGTATGACCGTCCGGATCGTTCGGGTTAGGAAGTGAATCCAGTCCCAACTTCTTCGCGATCAACTTGATGTCCGCTGTTTTTCCCGTCAGGAAGGTCCAACCGGGACCGATGTGATACTTCCCGGTATACGCCTTGAGTACTTCCGGAGTATCGATCTCCGGCTGAATCGAAATCGAATAGAAGAAGACGTCTTTTCCCATCCGATCGCCCAACATCTTCTGCACCTGGACCAGACGCGCAGTCTCCAGTGGGCAATTGTATTTGCAGGTCGTGTACATCAGTTCAATCGCGACGGTCTTGCCCTTGATCAAGTCGTCGTAGAAGTGAACTTTTTTTCCGTCCTGAGTGATTAACTCGACATTGGGAAAATGGCTCGTGGTTGCATTCGCGGCCTGAGTGATTGCCGCCTCTTCCGCGGCTGAGTGGCGCGTTAGCGTCATGCCGCACTTCGGACAACTACCCGGTTTCTTCGACTTCACGTCCGGATGCATCGGGCAACTGTATTCGTCTTCCTGTTGCTGCTGCTGAGCGAAACTAAGTCCGCCCGGAATTTGATAACTGACCAGAGCGATGCCGAACGCCAGCACTGCAAGCAAAAGAAGCTTCGTATTTCTTCGTTTCATTCTTACTTCTCCTTCTCTTGCGGCGTGTTCGGGCTGAGCGATCCTTTGACGCTTCCCGCGAACGGGGCACGTCTCAGCTGGGGGGATGGCTCAGCCTCAAACTCGCCTCCGCAAAGCGCTATTGCGGTGTCGCGCCGGTGGTTGTAAACGTACCCACCGTCGTAGCCGTTGGAGCATTGTTCCCAACGCTGATGCTGCCACTCGTCACCTTGCCCGTACTGGTGTCGAAGTTAAGAGTAACGTTCACCAGCATCGTTTTAGCGGACAAAGGACCGCTATTGACGTCGTAGTAAGGCACCGAGACGATGATCGTGTCGGACGCCTGGAACGGCCTCAGCTCACTGGCGTGATTGTCTCCAGTGGTATAGACAATCTGATTCTTCAAGCTACCGCTCGTTCCCTTCACGCCGGAAAAATCGAAGTCGAGCAGTACCACCGGAGTGGTCACGGCATTGTTGACATCAACTACCATGCGGCTGGCAACACTTACGTTGCCGTTGAATGTGGTAGTACCGTTCGGATCCGTCACCGAGCCCTTGACCGGGATCAAGATGCTACTGTCGGTCGTACCGGCCGGCTGAGTAGTCGTGGTAGTAGTAGTCGTGGTATTCGTCGAGGCTGTGCTGTCCGTAGTAGCGGTCTGTGCCTGGACGGATGAACCGCCCCAAGCCAGCATCGCCAGGACCATAACTACACCAACCGGACTGAACAGCAGTCGCCGCGCTTTGATATTTAGCTGTGTGTTCATGTGATCTTTCTCCTTTCTTCCGTCTCTCAGAAAGCAGTCGGAAGTATGTCGTCCGGGGCCATAAACGTGACGCCTTGCGGCTTCGGTATCGGAGTCGGCAACGGTTGCAGGAACGGAGCTCCCGAATCGTCGATCTCCCACCTCAAGAGCATCGCATTGTCTTCGTGGACGGTGTTATGGCAGTGCTCCATGAACATGCCGCCAAAGTCGCGGAACTGAAGCGTGATCTTCACTTCGCCGCTGGGCTTCAGACGCCAAACATCCTTGCGTCCTTTCTCCCAGGCAGGAACCTTCGATGCACTTCCGTCGCGAGCCAGGGTCTGGCACTCCTCGAAGTGAATGTGAATCGGGTGATCCCAGCCACCGCCGCCGTTTCTCAAGGTCCATACCTCTCGGGTGCCGAAACGTGGCGCCGCTGAGACACGACCAAAGTCGGCCGCGAGCGTTGGTCCCTGATTGTCAGTCTTGATACCCCACGGTCCGAAGAACGTCGTGACTGGATCGTTGGTTGTCTGGCCCGCGCCGCTGTTGAATTCGAAGGTACGCTCGCGAGCGACGGGAATGTTGGACAGATCCGGGTTCGGAATCATCGTAGAAGGCACTTGGCTTATATCGGGCTGCGCGGGATCGCGAACGATCCGGAACTCGAGGAATTTGCCAACGCAAGGATCCTGCGAGTTACCTGAGAGCGCTTCCGAAATACTGAGATCCTTGGACACGCGTCTGCCGTCCTGATGTTCAGCCAGGTTAACCATCCAAACCTTCTGGCCAATGGTATAGCGAGAGAAGTCGATGACGATGTCGTAACGCTCGGCGATACCCTGCTCGTCAAGTTGAGTGAGCACGACCGGGTGCGGGAACAAATTACCGTCATTGGCGATTTGGATCATGTTCGAACCGTCGCTCAGCGCGATCTTGAAGAAGCGCGAAACTGCGCCATTCAAAATGCGGAAGCGATACTTGCGCCGCTCGACTTCAAAGTACGGCTTGTAAGTGAGATTCACGGTCATCCGGTCGCCGAGGAAACCATCGAAATCGAAGATGTCCATCGAGAGCTGACCCTGCGCGTCCCACGCCTTATCGGCGATCATCAGGTTCACGTCATAGTCGAGGTTGCCCCACGATTTGCCGCTGACGCTGGCGCGCCCGCTCGGCAGTCTCAGGTTGACGCCATCAACAATATCTTCGGCGCCGCGATCCAGGCCGCTGTAGATGTTGAACATCCCGGCGATGCCCTTGTACACGTTCTGCGACGTGAAGCTGAACATGTGATCGTGGAACCAGTGGGTGCTCATGGTCTCGTGCCAGTCACCGGGGATCTTGTTAAGACCACCAGCGTCCGTCGGACTCGACGCCATTATGTCGGTGGCAGTCGTGTTGATTGAGTTACGCCCGGCCAGCACGATTGGATAGTGATAATCGTAGAACTGGTTCGGGAAGAAGTAAGCGCCGGTGAAGCCGTCGTTCTCCGCTCCGTGGTGTCCGTTATGTTCGTGAGTAGAAATCGTATGAATGCCGAAGCCACCGTTCTGATTTTGCTGAACGGGGAGTTTGTTATGGAGACGGAAGAGGACCGGCTCGCCATACCGAACCTGCATGAGCTTCGGAGGAATACTGCCGTTGTACGTCCAGAACTTCAGGTTCGACTGATCGGGCAGACTCGGGTGAAATCGCGGCGGGATTGGATTCGCCGGATTGATGCCCGAATTCTGCAGCGATGAAACCTGGGGATTGTAAGTGGTATTGACTTTCGCGCCCTCCACCGAGGCATCGACGGCTACCTGGGGCGGAAGCTGAGTGAACTGTTGGTGCGCCCAGATTGGTCCCGGCGGTCTACCTTCGATTGGACCAAAGCCACCGCCCAACGCCGGGTCAACCGGTTGTTGGGTAGTGTTCGCCTGGGCCGTAGGAGCCGGATTCAGGACCGCAACTGGCTGCCGCTGAAACACGTCGAAACGTGGCATCGGCGTCGAAAAAGCCTGGACACCGAACAACGGGCTGGATGGAAGTCCAGTCGGGATGTTGGAGTCGGCGAATGCACTGCGGGCAAAGGGGCTAAGGCCGCTGATCGGAACCAGCAGACCAGCGCTGGTAAAGATTCCCATTTTGATCAAGTCGCGACGACTGACCTGTCCATGAGAACGCGCCTGGATGATATCCCAGCGATTTTTGCGAGCATTTTCAGCTTCTCGCAAGCGGGCTTTCGAGGCTTTGGGTGACAGAAAGAAGTTTCTATCAGACATCTTTTTCTCCTTACTAATTAGTGAGCAATTCCGAAGGCCGCAATTAGCGGACGCAGAAATACACGTACCTATGTTGCGAACCTTGAATCAGGTGAGCTGGGGACACCTTGACGCGGGTTAGTAGTGTGTCAGTTCTAACTTGAGAGACTTCCGAGTCCCACGAGTGACGGTTCAAATACAACCTCAACCTTGAGGAAAGGTGAAGATACAGTGCGTTGTGAATTACGAATGTCACTCAGGTGACAATTTCCGCTTTCGCGGTTGCGTCATTTTGCCCGACTTGCGGTATACTGCTGCCCCCAGCATTTAACCTCGCGTCCACGTTGTCAGACGACAGGATGGTCGTTGATTACCCACGTGTGTAATTAGCGGAACTCTGCGTCAGCAACGGATTCGATTCACGAGTAGAAATTCAGCTCGTAATAAGAAAGGACTTATGCTGCCTCAGATAAACGCCCGCAATCTTTCGAGGCCTTCGTTTGCAAACCATCTCGAGCCGCAGAGTGTAATGAGCCAGCCCGCCTGGCATCGCTTCAATGCGCTCATGCGAACGACAAAACGCCACCGCGGCGACTGGATTTTCGCGCTGGGCGATCCCGCCGACCGGATCTACTTCCTGCAAAAAGGCCGGGTGAAGATCACCGGTCTAAGTGAAGATGGTCAGGAAGTGTTACACGACGTGATCGGTACCGGCGAGATTTTTGGCGAAACGAGTACGATCCTGCGCATAGCGCGCACCACTTCGGCCCAGGCTTTGGAAACCTGTCTATTAGGCGAGATCTATTTAAAGGACTTCGAGTCGCTGCTGGCGACGTATCCGGAGTTGTCGTTTCAGTTGCTCAAGTCTGTGGGAATGAGATTGAAGAAGGCCGAAGCTCAGTTGGTGAACGTTATCTGCAACGACATTTCGCAGCGGGTTCGGGAAGCGTTGCGTGATCTGATGCGGAGTGAGTCGAGCGCGGCGCCGGCGGATGGCGCAGTTAGAATAAAGATGACTCAACAAGATCTGGCAAACCTGATCGGCGCCTCGCGGCAGAAGACCTCGCAGGCTTTAAAGGAGTTGGAGAACGCGGGCGTGTTGCGACTGCTGTACGGCAGCATCCTGGTAACCGCGCCCCATAAGCTACGCGCTTCTTAGGCGCGACACGCGATCAATAATTTACTGGTACGTTTTGCCGTTGTGCTGGATCCAGCCGGCGACGTGTCGGCCTTGCGGGTCGTGGTGGGTCCAGTGGACCATGCCGCCTTTGGCGTTCCAGACGTATTCGCCTTTGAAGCTGACGCGGTCGCCTGATTTAAGGCCGTTGAGGCGCGGGGCGAGGTCGATGTTGTGCGTTATCAGTAACGTCTGACCGGAGGCAAGCTCGACGATGAAGCGTTGGTGACGCGGTCCGTTCACATCGTCATCGAGTAAACGAATTACCGTGCCCTCGCCTTCGACTTCTATCCCGCTTGTGTGGTTTTTGAACGCGCGGCCGATCGAGTCGTCGTCCACGAACGATACCGCTCTTGGCGCGCTCGAACAGGACAAAGGCGCACAAAAGAGAACCGCTAACAGCAGGAGCTTGATGAGTTTTTGTTGCATGAGATTTCCTCGCGTGTAATGCGATGAGAGGTTGAGAGCTTGAGGCGCGTGTTTAAGCCCACGTCCAAACTAGCAAATCCGGCGCGAACCGATCAAGCTTCTTCTTCGTAAAGCCCTACCACTGACGGCCCCGGAGAGACATATTGCTCATCACTACCCTGCACGACCTGCGTTATTCATTTCGCGCTTTGCTGAAGAATCGCAACTTCACCCTCGCCGCGTTGGTGACGTTGGCCCTCGGCATCGGCATAAACACCAGCATCTTCACGCTGCTGTATTCGGTGGCTTTCCGTCCGTTGCCGGTGAAGGACCCGGAGCACGTCGTAAACGTCTATCAGGTTCTCGACGGCGAATACTCGCGCCAGGTTCAGGGCAATGTCGCGCTGCTCTCCTATCCCGAATACCTGAACTATCGAGATCGAGTCGCCGGGCTTTCCGGCCTCGCTGCCTCCGCCAACGTGAAGCTTTACCTCGGCGGAAACAACGTTGAAAAGATCAACGGGTTGATGATTAGCGACAACTACTTCTCGCTACTGGGAGGCAATGCCGCACTCGGTCGCACTTTCTTTGACAAGGAATGTCAGACGGCTCTTCAGTGTCCGATCGCTGTGCTTAGTAATCGTTTCTGGCAGCGAAGGTTCGGCGCCGATCAAAACGTGATCGGCACTTCGCTAACATTGAATCGCCAGCGCTTCACCATCGTGGGAGTCGCGGCGCGAGATTTCGCCGGCGCGGAGATGACGGTCCCCGACGTCTGGATTCCGTTGATGATGCAGCCCGCCATCATGCCCGACAACAAATTTCTCGAGCTGCCTGATTGTAGCTGGCTCAGCGTAATCGGACGGGTGAAAGACGGCGTCTCGTTACCGCAGTTGCAAGCGGAGATGCAACTCGTCGCCGGCCAGATGGACCAAGATCATCCCGGACGCAAAACGACGGTCAATGTTATGCCCGGGTCGTATCTCAATTTTCCTGAAGTTCGCAGCGAGGGATTGCCGATCGCGATCCTCGTGATGGCGGCCGTTGGTTTGGTGCTGCTGATCGCGTGCGCGAACGTGTCGAACCTGATGCTTGCTCGTTCCGCCGCGCGACGGAAAGAGATTGCTGTGCGACTCGCGCTCGGAGCGAGTCGCTGGCGCTTGATGCGACTCCTGCTGACTGAAAGCCTGTTGCTCTCGGTCATGGGTGGCGTCGTCGGGTTGTTGCTCGCAGTTTCTTTGCCGCCGATCTTGTTTTCGGTGATTCCTGAAGTCGGTCTCGATATCGACTTCAAACCCAACGCCACTGTCTTCGCTTACATGTTTTTGATTTCGCTGCTTACGGGTGTCGTCTTCGGACTCGCGCCCGCAATACAATCTACTAAACCAAACCTGACCGACGCGCTCAAGTCGTCGCGAAACAATGCGCGAAGCTCGCGCGCCCACTTGCGCAACCTGCTGGTGATCGGACAAGTCGCGGTTTCACTCGTGCTGCTTATCGGCGCGGGTTTGCTGGTGCGCGGTTTACAACAAGCGCAATCCACCGATCTCGGCTTTCAACAAAAGAACCTGCTCGTGTTGTCGTTGGATCTGACGACGCAGGGTTACGACGAGTCGCGTGCGACAACACTGTACGCGCAACTCTCAGAACGCTTGAAAGCTTTGCCCGCGATCAAGTCGGTAAGTCTGGCGGAAGTCGCGCCCTTCTCTGGCGCACGCGAAACAGCGATCGACATCGAAGGCGTCGGATCGTCTTTGAGCGTCGGCGCGAACACGGTCTCACCCGAGTACTTTCAGACTCTCGGCATTCCGCTGCGGCGCGGTCGCCAGTTTACCGAAGACGATGCGCGCAGCGGCGAGGCACCGGCCGTAATCAGCCAGACGATGGCGAATCGTTTCTGGCCGGGCGCGGATCCGCTCGGGCAGCGTTTCAGAGACAACTCCGGCACGCACCAGATTATCGGTGTCGCCGCGGACATCAGCAGCAGGCAGGTTGGTAAACTCGATGGTCCATTGTTCTACGCGCCCGCCGCGCCGGCGAAGTCGGCTGGTCTGACTTTCGTGATGCGCACTAATGAGAATCTGCCCGCGGCGATGAGCGCGGTCAGAGAAACGGCTCATTCCCTCGACAAAGACGTTTTCGTTTCCGTCGAGCCGTTGGAAGAAAACGTGCGACGCATGTTGGAACCCGCGCGCACAGGCGCGTGGTTTTCGGGAACGGTGAGTCTGCTGGCGTTGCTGATTGCAGCGACCGGAATTTATGGCATGCTGTCGTATCACGTCGTCGAACGTACGAGCGAGATCGGCATTCGCATGGCCCTCGGCGCGCAACGGCGTAACGTTCTTTTGCTGATCGTGAGCGACGGCATGAAGCTCGCGGCGATCGGCGCCGTCATCGGTGTCGCAGTCGCAATCGCACTTACGCAGCTCGCCTCATCTCTCTTCTTCGGCATCGCCGCCACCGATCCATTTACGTTTCTAACCGTCTCTCTCGGCGCTCTCCTGGTTGCTCTCCTCGCCAGCTACATCCCCGCGCGCCGCGCAACAAAAGTCGATCCGCTGATCGCGCTCCGCACAGACTGACGTTTGCTTCAACTTTCTGTTGCGGCGATTGAGTTCTGCTCGTATACTCACGCGGTCAGAGGTCCAACCTAGTCGAGAGGTCAGGGCACATCTCGCTGCCATCCGGAATTTCTCGCTAAGTTCACAAGCAAACTTGTTCTCCTGCTTCCATCCCGGGGTGTAGTTCGTTCCGCCGCTCTTCTACTAGCTTGTCAATGAGGTGCACTCGATGGCCGAGGTCGAAATACCTTCGATAAAAGATCTCCTCCTATTGATTGCCGGTTTTTACGTTCCCAAAGCGCCTCCCACTAACGCGGACTCAGGACAGGCCTATTGGCTCACCCAGGCTGCTGACGGAAATCGCAGCCTGCGCGAATCAAGAGGAAACTCAAACTGGTCAAAGAGCCCACGGGCCGCCTGGGATGGAGTCCGCTTTCGTGACTGGCTGATCGCCGCCTTGTTCGGATCGATCGCCAGTCATAAGAACGAGTTTGTCGCTATCTCAGAACCGGTGCTCGCATCGATCGACGTCCTCGGCAAAGAGTTCACTAACGACATGAAAGGCGTGTCGGAAACGATCCAGGCAGCTTTGAAAAGCAAGGACGGTCGCCCGCGCAGTCTTTTCAACACGCTGTCGTTGGGCATTTCCAGACATCAACTAAAAGACAAAACAGAAGTTTTCATGTTGGGCGCCGGAGTCAGGCGCCGGGCTCGTTTCTGGAAAACGGAAAGCGTCGCGATCCAGGCCGACGTCGAGTTTTACGTGCCCTTCTATGAAATCCCGAACTCAGAACCGGCAGGAGAGGCCCATCAAACTAATTCGATCAATGCCGGGATCGCGCTTTCTTATTCCGACGGGAGCCCACTCGGAAAGGACGGCACGAAAGAACTGATCGCGTTGCGGATGAACCTGTGCACGCCTTTCGGATCGCGCTGGAAAACCGATTTCGATCTCGAAACCATCTTCGGCCAGCCGATCATCAACGTGCAAAAGCGAATCAGAGACAACGCGGAATCCACCGTCTCGGATTGGCAGCAGTTCGATGGCTGGAAAAAGTGGGTCGAAGAGTTTTGCGAATCGCTTGACGGCCGGGAATTGCTGAACGTCCCGATTGGTCCGTTGCTCCTGGAAAAGATTTCCGGTCCGGCCGGACTCGAGGACCTGTTTATCTGGCAGTCGCCCAAGGAGGTCAAGAACGACCTCGCACGCGATCTAAAAGAATTACAAGCCGCCATCGACCTGCTGGATAGTGTTCATAAAATTAAAGTGCCGGAGAAGGATCCGGTTGGACCAAACGCGGGCCAGCGCAAACTCGGCCACCTGCTCGAGTCCCTCGGCTTTATGAACGCGGAGGGCCGGCCTGATTCCAAGTACAAATTCAAGATTGCCGAAGGTCTCACGGTTTGGGACGTCGTGAACAGAATGTTAGCTGAACTCGACGGCTACCCGATCTATGTCAAAGGCCTTAAACCGAAGGAGGAAAAAGAACCTCGCATCGCTGTGTCGTTTGCTTCGCAGACGTCGGAAACGAACCCCGCCCAAAGTAATTTCGGACTGGCCGGTATCATCTACAACATCCCGCTGAAGACTGCGCCCCCCGGCACGCCGCCCAAGGAAGAGAAGAAAGATAAAGACAAGCCGAAGGATTACGACGAGATCGTGCAGATCATCGTCGACCAGAACAATTTCGCCCGGGACCGGAGAATCTTCTGGGACGACGAGGAAGAAGCAGAGTTCAACGCGCAGCATAAACCCGACAAGGAACCGGAACTCAAAAGCATGGTCGAAGTGTTCCTGCACTTGGGTAAGTGGTTTAGCGACGAGTCGCTCGACGACAATTGGTATCGCCGCCTGCTGCCGTTACCTGATCCAAGACAGAAACCTCGCGTCCCGATCCCCGGCATTCGCGTCCTCCCGATCAAGCGCGTGGCTACAGCTCCGCAGACGGGCGCGCAGCAGGCAGATTTTTCGTGGACCTTCCGCGCGGATCTTCTCAGTCTCGGTATCGACATCAAGGGTTCGACCAAAGCCGGCCTTACATTTCTGAAAGGGTACGCCGGTCACTTCGGTTTGGGCGCGATCGAGATACGTTTCAGCCTGGGCATGTCCAGCGAGGGCATGACGACGAGCAAGGATTGGTTCGAAGAAATCTCGATCGGTGTCGGCGTGAAGTTGAAAGACCTGCGTCTCTCGTTGAGTGGAAAAGACGACGAGCCGAAAGACGGCGAGAAGAAGGACGACATCAGGGCCGGACTAAAAAACGTCCTTTCCGACAAGGACGACAAGCCAAAAACCCGTCTCAGTGCCAAGAAGAAAGACAAGTTTTCGATCTCCGTCGGCTATCTCACGCCGCTCAAGAAAGGCAGCAAGGGCACGCTCGACATTCAGCTCTACGACGAAAAGGGCGTGCGCGGCAAGTTGGCGGTGATAACAATCGATCGTTCGCTTGGGCCGTTCTATTGTAAACAGATCGGCATCGGGTTGCAGGGCACCGAAAATATCGACTTGAGCAATTTTCCGAACGAGGCAAGGCTGACTGTCTCAATCACCGGCGGCTTACGTTTCAGTGCTGTTGAGCTCGCTTTGATCGGCGGCAGGCTGAGCTTCCAGTTGAACCAACCCTCGAATTGGGTGCTCGGGTTTGATGGCTTCGATGTCTCCGTGAAGATCGGCAGTTTGATCGCTTCGGGCAGTTTTTTCATGAGCGGCCCCGAGTACGCGGGGATGCTCACGATCGATCATCCGAAAGCCTCATTCTCCGCGATGGGTTTCTACGGCAGCATGACGGTCTTCAAGATCGGGCGCAAGAAAGAAATGCTCGACGAGCTCGACGAGGGCAAGATACCGAAGACGCTCGGAGACAAATTACTGACCGAGAGGATCACGCCGGCCGCGTCCAATCCAGTCACGAAGAACAATGCGATCAACGAGTGGGAACTCACTGCCGCAGACAAGACACCGTACACCGTCAGGATCATCGAAAACGACGTGTACCTGTTGCGTCCCGAGAAGACATTCTTCATCTATGCGATGTTGAGTGCCGCCAACGGGTGTGGGCCAACGATCGGCCCGATTCAATTTACCGGGATCGCGCTTGGCTATGGCTACAATCGTTCGTTAAAAGTCCCGCGCATCGAGGAAGTAGCCAAGTTTCCCCTGGTCCAAATGGCCCTCGGTGAAAGTAAAGCGCAAGCGTTCGACATCAGTAAGCAACTCGGCAAACCACTCGACGATCCGGTTTCAGTGCTGGCAGACATGAAGGACTACGTCGTGCAGCAACAGGGGCAGCAGTTTGCCTGCCTCGGCCTCCGCTTCACGGTCAGCGGCATCATCAGTTGTTTCGCGCTGGTCATCGTGCAGTGGACTGACACAGACATCGAACTCTCGATGATCGGTCTCGCGCGTTTTCAGCATCCCCGCGATCCCAAGGCAACGCCGATCTGTTACGTCGAGCTGCAGATGCTGATGTCGCTGAAACCGAAGGACGGGACCTTTCAGTTACAGGCGCTGCTCACAAACAATTCGTGGCTCGTTAACAAGGACTGCAAGCTGACGGGCGGCTTCGCGCTCTTCGTCTGGTTCGACGGCCCGCACAAGGGCGACTGGGTGATCACCTTCGGTGGTTATCACCCGCGTTTTGTTCGTCCGGCGCATTACCCGATCGTTCCGCGGATTGGCGTGAACTGGCGCATCAGCGACAACCTCACGATGAAAGGCTCGCTGTACCTCGCCATCACGCCGTCGTGTGGAATGCTGGGCATGAGGTCGGAGATGACTTTCCGGGCTGGTCGCGTCTCAGCGTGGTTCACGGCGTTCCTCGACGTCATCGTGAATTGGCAGCCACTTTATTTCGAAGCCGACATCGGCATTTCGTTACGCGTCGAAGTTTCTTTGTGGATCACGTCGTTGAAGGTAACGATCGGCGCGAGTATTCGGATGTGGGGACCGCCGGTCGGCGGGATCGCACACATCGATCTGGCGGTTATCTCGTTTGATATCGATTTCGGCGAGAAGCAGAAGAAGCCCGAGTTGGTCAGCTCGTGGCAGGTGTTCTGCAACAACTTCCTCAACCTGAGCGGCAACGACACGCCCACCAACGCGTTTCCGGTGGTCGAACCAACTCTGGCCTCGGGACGCAACAACGTCAGCAACATCCCCAACGCACGCCGCGATAAGCCGAGCGACAAGCGCGATGACGACGTTTGGATCGTGCGTGGTGATGAGTTGGAACTCGCGGCGGCGACGGTTGTGCCCGTGTCGAAATTGAACGTCGGCACGGTGATGACGAACAGTCCACCGGCGGGTGTTCAGCCGACGAGTCTTAGCGGCAAGTCGATGATGGTCACGGAACCGTTAGTGCTGGAAAACAAGGGCCGGCTGAAGGGACTGCTGCGTAGTAACAAGCCGCAAAGTTTCAGCGTCCATCCCATGGGCAAGAAGCTCGATTCGGTGCTCAACGTCACGATAGTTCAGGACGAAGCTTCAGGAACTCGCCCGACCGACCTCGCGGGTTGGACCATGGAAGAAGAGATCAGCGCGTTGCCTGCTGCTCTTTGGGATCCCGCGAAGCCGAACCTGACACCTTCCGAGCCCAGCGCAAAACTGCTCGAAGGTTGTATCACCGGACTCAAGAAACTAAGGCCACCGACCGGAAAACTCGGAAGCAAGTTTGCGCCGCGACGACTCGACTGGCACGCACTCGAAGTGCGTGAAGTGCCGCGGCCGCTGGTGTCACAGGAGATTCCGAGCACGACTACCAGCCGCGACATTCGTCCATCGGTAGCAACAACGCAGGACGAACAGAAAAAAGTCGCCGCCGCCCTCACCGCCGCCGGCTTCACTCTCGCGTGGACCGCGCCGGCAACCGAAGTTCGTTTCCGGGAATTACAAGCCGACCCGCTGGCCGGCGCAGTTGCTGCTTGACGCAGACACCAAGACACAAAACATGGCGACCGAACTAACTTTCTACGACAACTACGAAGCGCCTTTGCCCGCGGGCTCATACCGCATCGTGCTGCAACAAACAGTGAACCTCGAAGGCGATGCAACGCGCCTCTATTATCGCGATCAGAAATTCGCCGTCCTTGCTCCGCGTTATGCGATTGAGCCCGATGAAATCCAGACTTATTTCCCGCCGAGCGGTGGCGTTGCCGATTACCGCAACACTTTGCCGCATGTCGTGCTCGGTTCTCGCAACCTGCCGTGGGAAAGAAGACCCGGCGCCAAAGGTGAACCGTGGCTCGCTTTGCTTGTCGTCTCCGAGCAGGACGTTGTTGACGGCAAAGCGTTTTTCAAAACGGGGACCATCAACGACCTCGTGCCGCGCTCGAAGACTGAGTGGTGGCGAACGGAGAACGGCGAACAAATCCTGGTGCCGAAGTTCACGCGCGAGGAAGATCTGAACACGCCGGTGCGTCTGCTCGATCTGAATCTCGACGTCTTCCGCAGGATCTGCCCGATTCGCACAGAGCTCCCTTTTCTCGCTCATATCCGGCACGTCGACACTGCTGACAAAGTGCCGCTGGACATGGTCGCCGACGGTGAGTTCTCAGTGCTAGTCGCCAATCGTTTTCCGCCGCTCGGCGCGAACACCGTTTACCTGATCTCACTCGAAGGCTGGACCGAATTGCTCGACACAGCCGCGGATACTCTTCATCCCGCGGCGCGAGTGCGACTCATCACTCTCGCAAATTGGAACTTCGTCAACGATCCCAAGGGCCACGACACCTTCGGCGGTTTGATGGAGAACCTGACAAAGAGCTCGAGTGTCTTCGGTATCACGCTGCCCGCGACTTCGGGCGAAAAGTATGTCGACGCGGCACTCGAGCGCGGTTACGTGCCGCTGGATTACAAACCAAGCGACAGCACGCCGGCGTTCGCATGGTATCGCGGGCCGTTGGCGCCGTTGCCGAAACAGAGACTCACGCAAACTGTTTTTGAGTCCGCCGATGCGGCAATGATCTTCGACACGCGTAAGGGAATTCTGGATCTGTCGTACGCGTCGGCCTGGGAGTTAGGCCGACTGCTCGCGCTGTCGTCGCCCGCGTTTGTGAAAGGGCTGCGGCTGTTTGTTGAACGACGTCAGAACGCCGCCGAGTTTGCGCGCGAGATCGAAGAGTTTCTCAAACTGCATCGCTCTTCTTTCAAGGATCCAATCACTGGCGACAAGCAGTCAGAGCAGGTCACGATCACGGACGAGCTGGTCGAGTGGATCGCGCGGCTCGTGCTGTTGTATCCCGTGCCGTTTCACTACCTCGTGCCGCACCAGGCGCTGCTGCCACCCGAATCGCTGCGCTTCTTTCATCTCGACGACAACTGGGTCGACGCCCTCATCGACGGCGCGTTCAGCATCGCTGTCCGCGACCTCGTTAAAGAACGCAAAGGATTGCGCAGTGATATGCAGGCGACCTTGTCGACGATTGTCTATCAACACCGGCTGCGCCTGCAGGGCAAGAACCCGACGTGGGAGTCCGACGAGAGCTACATGAGTATTCCCAAGTCGGGATTTCTGTTGCGTTCGCGAGTCGTCACTGGTTGGCCGGGTATTGAGCTCACGGTGAAGACGAGCGAGACGACGGACCCGAATCTGCCGCAGATACTTCGTTTCGATCAGATCGCGGATGGCGTTCTGTTCTGTCTCGTGCGTGGGCTCGTAGACGAGGTGAGATTTCGCGAGCCGCGCGAAGGTCTCACGTTTGGAGTAGGGAGTGACGGGAAGTTGACGGCGAGAAAAACGGGCCAGACGTTGGATGTTAAGAAGGACTTGTTGCGCGGATCTTCAGGCGTCGTGAACATCGCCACGTTGGGAGCACAACTGAGCAGCTCCGGCTCGGCGGAGTTTGCGGCGCAGATGATTCGCGACCCGGAAGAGCAATCAATCAAGTGGCTTTGAAAGGGAGTTCTCATGGACTCAGGGCATTTGCTGGTACCGATCAAGGTGCAGGCACTCGTAATCGACGACCTCGTTGTTGAGAAGGGCAGCGTTGTTGAATTTGACGGCCGCCTCTACGCGAGTGACAGCCACTGGTCGCCGAAGTTGTACGACTACAAAGCCGTAGTCGGCAGCTCGCTGGGCACACCTGGTCCAGCACCGTTTTACGGCGCCGAGCGCAGGTTCGGCCCACGCCAGACACAGCAACTGGTTGTAGATGCGAAGTTAGTCGCGCAAAAGAAAGATCGCGGCGTGTATCTGCGCTGGATCCTGCCGGCCGGTTTGCGGCACTCATACACACCGGGCGAACTGAAATTTCCACCGCTACCCGATCACTGGTTGATCGTGCGCTTTGCCTTTACGAATTCAAATCTGCAAACGGCAGCATGGTTTATCGACGGCGGCGCCATAGCCGGTGAAGATGCGCCAGCGAATCTGCTGTTACCCGGCGCGGATAAGTACGCCGGCAAGCGTGTTGGCAAAGTATTTCCGCTCGACAAATTCAGCACTGCTAACTCCCCCGCCGAACGAACGACCATCAACGCCCTGGGCCACGACGCCACCGGCTCACCAACATTCACGGCGTCCATCGCCGAGAATCGCAACGTCTTCTCCTGGCACGACGAACTCGAGGACCTGCGCACGTCGGACAGTGACGGAAAAATTCGCGAAGGAACAACAATCAGTTACTGCGTGCTCGGCTGGTATCGCGACCCACAGAACGAACCACTCTCGCGGCTCGCGCCGAAGGTAACGCAGCGACGAGATGCAACCAACAAATTTCTCGGTTGGCTTATTGATCCGCCGGGTTGGACCATCGACACTTCTTCTGCAGCGCCTCTCGATCTAAGTAGCCGGCGCTCTGTGTTTCATGGTCTGGTGGCCCACATCAATTACTGGAGTTTCAATACTTATAAAGGACAGATGCTCGGCTATCCCGGCTCCCCTCCAGTGCCCGGCGTGAAAACAACTTCGACGGCGGCCTTCAAGGTGGGAGTCGGTAACAGTGCCGAAGACGCGCTCGTCTCGCTGGTGGCGGGTGAATACAGCGGCGAGCAGGAGCAGGACGGTCTCGCGAAAGAGCAGCCGAACCTCTGGAAAGCTCTCGAGGCTGTTATCTATCGTCAGTCCGAAACCCTCGTGAAAAGTTGGAATGTCGCGCCGCGTGACCTGACCGTACATCAGAATTCGTTTGCCACGCATGAAGCCGGCACGATCTGGTACATACGTGCGAAGCCGAACAAGCGGGGCGACTTCCCTTCCGATCCGAACGAGACCGCTGCGCAAACGGCGATACAACTAACGGCTGAGAATCTCACGCAGCTCAAGGAACTCAATCAACTACAAGACAAAGTGGACGAAGCTGGCCGAGCGCTGTCCGTGGCGCAACAGGAGTTGTATGCGCGCTGGTGGAAGTTGTGCGACAAGTCCAGACAGGTGCCCGCGCGCATCACCGTTGAAGAAAGAGAATGCCGCGCTTTAGTCGCGAAGCTTACGGACCTCCGCGACAACCTCAACGACCTGAAAGCTCGCCTTGCACCTCTGCCGCAGGAACTCGCGCGCACGCTGCACGAAGAACTCGAACTCAAATACGACGCGGCGCCGCGCTTCTGGATGCCGGCCGATCCCGTTATCGTCGTCAAGAACTCGGGCTTACCAACGAAGCGCCTGCTTTCCCGCGAACTTACTTGCCGGTTGCCGGAACAGATTGTTACGAGTGCTAAAGTCGTAGTGAATCAAGTTACCAATACGTTCACGACGGCAACAGGCGTCGCAGCCATTGCCGCCGCGGCCCAACAACATCTGCCCGCCTGCCCGCCGATCGTTAACGCGCTACTCAACGAAGCATCGATCGTCGAGCAAGCGGTCCGCAATCTGGCCGAACGCACTTTGCCCGATGGCAAGCGTTTGAGTGATGCGGGCCAATGGTCTGAGTGGACGAACCGACTCGTCAAAGATCTGACGTGGTCAGGAGTGCCATCTGATCAGGTTTCTTTCGCGCCGGAAGCATTGAATATCTGTCCCGAACGTTTAGTGGACTTATGGGTGAAACAACCATGGTCGCCGCTATTCGTTGACTGGCAGATCACCTGGTTTCCGACACGGGAGCCCGCCGGCGCGGAACATCCGTTCGCTGATAACTGGAGGTTTGGCGACGCCGACTTCATTCCCGCTAAGAGGTCCGTTCCGCAGCAGGGCTATTCCGTGCGTGGACGCAGCTTGCTCAGCCCCATCGACGAGCGCCTTTTCAGAGAACCGATCGAGACCCTGGGCAATATGCTCGCCGCGCGCCGCAATGGTGAACACAAAGACTCAGCGTTTCCGCCGGCAGTGATCGAAGTGCTGGAGCGTTATGAATTCGTGTGGAATAAGACGCTGCACGAGCTGCCGCGCGGAGGATTGATGGGCCAGGCGCTGACAGGTTTTCACCAGGCGTTGTTGCACCGCGACGTTACTCTTCCGCGCATCAATCCCGACTCAAATCGCCCGTGGATCAAGAGCACGAGCGCGGCGTTGAAGGCGCTCGAGAAGGAAGTAGAAACGCTGCTCGACGTACCAAACAACAGCAATGTTCCGGGAGAACGTCTCGCGCCACCTGCCCCTGTGGTGACAACGACGATTCCGTTCTCATTGCTACGAGCCGGCGCACTACGAATCGATGAGTTGTGGCTGGTTGATGATTTCGGTCAATGGGCGGACCTGCTCGGTGACACAACGGCGCGCAGCACGTCCTCGGGTCAGGTTTTCCATCCCCGCATACGCTGGAACGACGACGAAAAAAAGGTGTTTGCGATGCCGCCGCGCGTGCTTCAGCCTGTTCGTCTCAATTTTCGCTTTACCGCTGCTGGGGAAAATCGTAACGAACCGCCGCGGAGTGAGCCCGCACTCAACTCGATCTGCGGTTGGATTCTTTATAACCCATTGGACCAGGCCCTCGTGCTGTGTGACGCAACGGGCGACTTGATGGGCCACCTCGTGGTCGCTAAAGACCAGCGCGGGATCAAGTGGGAAGCGGGCGCTAACGGCATTGCGATTACCAGCGTTCCTAATCCCACTCTGAAAGCCTTTGCCGAGTCGCTCGTCGAAACGACACCGTCATCAAAGCCTCGCCTGCTCGAACTGCTGAACCTGATGGAAAACGCGCTCGAACGCATTCGTCCCGCCGCGACGCGTGGTGACACGATTTTCGCCGGCCGGCCGCTCGCTCTCGTGAGTGCGAGCCTGGGCTTGGAACTCTTCGGCCGAGCGTGGACGGATCCGCAAGTGCCGCTTCCAAGCGACGGTGTGAGTGAGGCGGCGCAGTCACTCAATGCGCTACGCGTAGCAGTCAACCTCGGGTATTCACACAGCACTGAAGACGGATTGATTGGCTACTTCAAAGACAACGCTTACGAACGCATTGTCGTGCCGCAAGTGTCAAAGCAGGTTCCGGCTTCAGACTACATCCGCGATGCGAAAGTGCACGGGTTGCAAGTTGGTTTCGGCGCGCCGGAACGAATAACACTGCTGCTGGACCCGTGGGGTTCCGTGCAAGCGACGTGCGGTCTCGTGCCGGCAAAAACAATCACGCTCGCGAATCCGGAACTAAACAAAACGGTCGCACAAATGGAAGCTTCGTTCCGTGTTGGCCCAATCCTGCTGCAAGCCGACAGAATTGCTTTGCCCACGCCCACCGGCAACAAGGGGACGTGGAATTTCAGCGGGCCGCTGACCGGGCAAGAGCCTGCCGCCGTCGTCGCTCTCGATCCCCGCTATTTCAACGATCGACCCGTCGTCGCGGCGGAGGGACGATTGCTGCTCTTGAATGAAGAATAAGGATCGACTGATCCAGCCGAGGAAAATCTATGCCGAATATCCTTACGTTTAGCCTGCCCACTCAAACACCCGGATACCTGACCATCAGCCTAAAGAACGTCAGCGGAGGCCTGCTGGATCGGCCGCTGACGATCGAGTTCTACCTGCCCACGGACGTGGTCGCCGAGGCGCTCGACAAGGCGGCGATTAAGGCTGCTGGTTGTGATCCGCCTTCAAAAAGTTTGGAAGGTGTAGTGACCGGCACAGGACCATGTTCCGTATGGGCCAAGCCTGACCGAAGCCCTAAGATGATGATCGTAATGCTTTGCAATGACCTGAAGCTCACCGGCGTCGTAAATAATTGCGAGACCAACGAGCAAATAGATCCGCCGGCCACACTTGCGGCCGGTACCGAGCTGACGATTCTCATTCCGCTCCACGCCGACGCGGCGAAGTATCAAACGATTGACATCCCCTACACCTACGAATACGGCGACCAGGGTGTCTTAGGTGGCAAGCTCAAGCTCGAATCTGCAAGTACCGACGAATGGAAGCCAGACGTCTGGCTGAAGTCGAACCAGACAAACCCAACGGCGATCGAGCCGATGGATAAAGTAATCATCTCGTGGCATATCGGCTCCGGCGTGCATGCAACCTTGCGTGGACCACTGGCGAACGGTAATGCAGAGGTTACGCTCAGCGACAGCTCGTCCTCGACTTACAAGATGACTGACGGTTCGTTTGAGTTCAAAGCGACGGGTCGTGTCTCCTACCTCTTGCAAGCCGAGGTGAAACGTCCGGACGGCAAGCCGCCCAACGTCCAGGTAATGAAAGCGATCACGCTCGACATCCAGACCGGCAAAGAGAACGGGTATCTACAGGTGTTCCCGCGGGATGTCCTGCCATTTGGACCAGTAAAAATTGATTGGGCAGCATGGGGCGTCGACGACGCTAAGGTCATCATCGGTAATGTTACCTGGGAGATTACCCTGACCGACTTGACGGTGAACCGCGAATACATGGGATCGGGACTCATACCCACTACTGCCGGAGAACCCTCCGGCTCGGATCCACTGATCACAAACGTCATCCTCAGGTCGCAGGTCAAAAAGCGCGTCAAGGACTTGGCGACGACGACTTTCAACGTAATCCCGTGGAGAAAAATGAATCCCTCACAGTTTCAGGGGCAGCCAATCGGGGTGGCTGTGAGCGCGCCGCACATGGCGCTGCTCACGACTGCCGGCCTCTGGATCGCCGACGACATTGGCATAGACGACCTTACGCCGCAAAACTACGGAAATGTTACGCAGGTGACCTTCAAACCTGTCGCCGCTACGGATAGGACCAAGGCGTGGCTTGCGCTCGCTGCTCTCGACAAAGACTTCGTCGTGCTGCGGCAAAACGAACGCGATGAATTGGAAGTAGCACGTTATAGTCACGATGGAACGCCGGTGGGAAATCCCGTCGGCTTCTCGACGGAGCTGCGGCCGCTCGTGCAAGCTGGCGCAAATGTTGATTTGGCCGTGTACGGCCGTCGTGTTTACGTTGTCGTTGAAACACGCACAGGCTCGAGCCGCCGCGCGTTTTCACTGAGCTTCCCTGCCCCGCCTGCGACCACTCAGCAACCACCGCGCGCAGAGCCATTGCTCGAAGGTTTGCCTGGTTATCGGTTGGTCAATTTCGATAACGCGCTCTATGCGATACATCGTGACTCCGGCCGGCTGCTGCAATTACCTCTGAAGCCGGGCAGCACTCTTGACTTACCTCGCAAAGCAGCACCGGCGGTGGCCAAACCGGGTGGCCCATCAATGATCAAGGAGGGCCAGTTGGTCCCCGTAGGTCGCGTTCTCGCAGTATTAGGCCCGAGTTCGCTGCCGCCGCTGAACTCGCAAACGAATACCGCCCTGAGGAACGTCCTCACGCATCGGAGAGTTGGGCCACTCAGAAATCCCAACACGTTCGCGCAGGATATTGTTTACAACCCGCAGGAAGATAGCTGGATGCGCTGCGGCCGCGGCCTGCAAGTCAAACCGGGAATGGTGCTCGCCTACCGTGGCGGAAAGTCGCAGCGTTTGTGGGCGATCGAGCCTGCCACGAAAGACACACACACGCTGACCATAAGTTCGGAACAACTCTTCGCGGACAATTACCTGCCGCGAAATGAGGCCCTTAAGCTGCCGGCGTATTTTGAAAAGAAGCGCGAGTTCATGTTCATCAATAACACCCGCATGAAGTTCGTGCCGCTGAATGAGACTTGTGCCAAAGCCGGCCTCTTGCCTTTCAGCGCCACCACTGACGTGGCTCTCGCCACGCCGCTCCCAACTGGCGCGGACCCGGCCATGCCGGAGACGGTGGAGTTGCATTACAACGAAGCCGACCGGCCGCAGGTCACGCTGCGCTTCCGCGCGGATCGAGGGCCGGGCATCAACCACGAGTACGTGCTTGAAGTAACGCTGTTCGGCCTGCGCTTCTCCAACTCGACCATCTGCTTCAAGCGAGTTACCCCAAATGCTCAAGGCGGAGTTTCGGTCACCGAAATGCCGGGCAAGCTGGAAGGGGCCGTCGCTCTTGGTCTCATCGAGAGGTTTCCGCGGGAATTGACCAACGGCATTAGGTTGCGAATTCGCAATCTTACTCCTTACACACTGTGGCTGCGTTCACCTTCCGCGCCTAATGTGGCGGATCAGGAAAAGAAGTATGAGCCGGACGAAGTCATAAACATCAAATACAACACGCCGCCGTTTTCTCTTTATGCGCATGGCGTGGGTGAACTTCCCGTTGACGTTGATTTCGCACTGCCGAAGGGAATCGAAATGTCACCAGGAACTGAGGCCCAGAAAGTGCGGCTGCGTATCAGGCACAATTATCCGAGATCATTCGAAATCGACTCTTTCTCCTGCAACGAGACCAGCGAATACGACGCTTACGAGTTTACGCTTAGTTATCGAGTCCAGAAGACTTTGCAGTTTGGGTACCTCGGCGACGGCGTACCGAGCAAAGACGGAGCCACGATCTACCTGCCGGTAGCGCAGTATGACTCGACCAATGCCAAGATTTTGACGATTGACGCGAACACTCTACAGCTTGGCAAACAGGCCGATATAGAAGAGCGAAAGAATATTTTCTCGCGCCCGAACAGCGTAGCGGTTTTGTCAGATATGGTCCTGGCTATCGTTAATGGCAAACACCTGAAGGTTTTTGATCACGAGTTGAGGCCGAAGCCGGGAATTCCGCTTCAGGTGTTCGAGTACGACGTGATAACTCACCTCAAGGGTTCTCCCAACGACTCGGCGTTCTACCTCCTGGGAATGAAAGAACAGCCAGGGTGGCAGTTCCCGCACAGCTTCAGATTTGATTGCTTCAACTTGTCTGCCACGCTTCGCAAAGACTCTTATCGCATCATGGACTTCTTCAAAATGGGCCGGCGCAGCCGTGTGCCGGGCGCCGCGCCGTGGGTGGCGCCGAACACCGTCTCCCCGATGGACGTGCGCCCGGGAGGAGTAATGGCCATCTGTGTTGAGGGGGGCGTCATCGGGGTGGAACTGGGTAGTGACAAAGAGATCGATGTAAACCTTCCGGGCACCGGTAACGAAGTAGCAATCCTGGTGGATCGTACCGAGAACTTGATCTTCTGCGCGCACACGCGCACCGACGGTAACAGTCTCATGATCTCGCGCATCAACCTTGCCAACCCGCGCGAAATCCTCACGAGAGAGCTTGGGTACTCGATGACGTATATGAATAGGGATTCCCGGACTCCTCCGACTCAGAGCTTTGAATATAACCGTCAGATTGCGGTTAGTCTGATAGCGACGTCTGACGCGTTGTTTGTTTCACATCAAACTAAAATTTACCTGCTCGACAAAACCACGCTGTCGACGCGGAAGTGGGTCACGCTCAACTTGCCTTCGCGACTCATTCAGGTGCGCCGGGGTAAACCTCCCGGTGAGAATCATTCAAAGTACGGCTCGCCGCAGGAATGCTATTTAATGTGGGGCATCGCTGCGAGATACTTTGGCGACGGTCAAACGGTGACAGCGGAAGATTACGGCAAATACTGGGACACCGTGCTCTACAAAATCGCGCTGGTGCCTTAGCAACTCCGTTCGGACAAAACTATTGGCGAAAGCTAATGTAGCGGTTCGGCAGGGTAGTGTTCCTAACCTGAGATTCAGACCCGCGCATTTGGCACGTTAGCTGTCTCTACTTATTTGTCGTGTTTCGACTTTCGGTGATCGCCGTCGCCGCTGTGGCGTTCGATACTTCATCAGATCCTTGTGCCTTGTGCGGAGTGCGTATCCCAATGCTTGCCATGACATGCCCGCCAGCCGCGCGGCCTCGCTGACTTTGCCCTTAGCTTGCTGCAAAGCCAGTTTTATAACGTGGTGCTCCAACGCCAGTTTGTCCTGGCCCAACGCGCGACCGGAAAGAAGTTGCCCGCCTTCCGGCGCGGCAAGGTGTTCTCCGATTTCCTCAACCATTGCGAGCGCTACTTCTGCCGCTCGCTTCAAACAGTCGTTGTACTCGTAAAGCGCGATAGCGCGTCTGAACGCAGATAGCGACGCGCCATATCTTTCGAGTCGGGCTAATGCTCTGCCGTGCGTTGTAAGAGCCTCGGCTAACAGACCGTGTCTGTTTGTTTTCTCCTGATTGCGAACCGCCAAACGTGCTATGTGCTCAGCTTCAACAAAGCGGCCTTGTCGCAGAAACACGCAAGCGCGAGTCTCATCAACCTGGGCCATGCAGCCAACGTCTTTCAGGCTCTTGAAAATGCGTCGTGCTCGATCAAGGTGCTCGTGTGCTTCGTCGCATTTATTGATCCTGAAATACAGCATCCCGAGATTGTTCTCGACGTAGCCGAGATAACTTCTGTGCTCTGCTTGTTCAAAGTGAAAACCGGCGGCGGCATACTCAACTAAAGCGCGGTCAACGTAATCCGCTCGCTTTTTCAGGACTGATAGATCCTCAAGTACATTGGCCAGAGTGTCGTGGTAGGAGCCTTTAAGAGTGTGGTTATGGATCTTGTCGAATAGTGGAGCGTGTCTTCTGAGGATACGCAACGCCTTCTCGTGACGTGCGACACGAAACTCAACTACCGCGAGTCGGATTACCGCCTTTGCTTTCAGGTCATTATCTATGCTCAGGAGTGATAGTGCTTCGGTCAGACAATCCCGCGCCTCGTTGTTCTCGCCAGTGCGCCAGTAAATCAGCGCCAATTCGGTTTGGGCTTCGGCAATCTTTTTGCCGTTCTTTCGCGCTTCAAAGATCGCCTGACTTTGACTGATCAGATCTTTGGCGCTTTCCTGCGCGTCTTCAATTCGGTGTTTGCTGCCGATATATCCGGTCAACACTCCTGCACGTAAGAGCACTTCGGCTGCGGTGCTTTCCTCTAATCCGCTCAGCTTTGGCTTTTCACCAATGCGCCGCCAGTAGCCGCCAAGTACTTTCGGGCTTCTTCATATTCGCCTTTGTTCTCGAAATCTCTCGCTATGTCGCAGCAAAGTTCAGCGCGTGCATCGACACTAAGATTGGGATTGTCGAGTTCGCGCAGTCGTGAGGCACGTAAGGTCATAGAGCCGCTTTAGGCTGAATGCAAGGAAAGAGAGCGAGCGCAATCTAACGTAGTCCGTCCGGGCCTTGCAAGGCACTGTCAGACCGATCATGCTTGCTTCGTTTGCGCGTTGCAAAGTTTTTGCAAACTCTCCAGGAGCAACGAAAATGAAACCCTTACTCCGAACATGCGCGGCGACAATTCTCAGTCTCGCGCTTGCTGTTTCCGTACTGGCCGGGCACATGGACACTACGGGCGCTCCTGCGCCAGCGCCAGATCCGACACCGAGCGCGACCACGACAGCAACGACCATTGTTCTGACGATTGTTAGTCTGATTCACCGTTAAGCGTTTCTGCGTTTGCTTCACTCGTGACAGTCGCCTCACCGCGACAGGGTAGAAGTGTGTCTAAGGGTTAGGTGACGCCCGCTAGTTCTCACATGATCCTGGAGCAGCGAATCGTTGACAGTGTGTTGCGCGTGGAGTATGGTTGACGCCTCAAACGAGAAGTAATGATGAACGCAGCGACTTCACAACCATGCACATCGCGCAAGAACGATCAGATGTGTGCTTGTTTGTGTTGTTGTCAGCCGACGATTGAGCGGACCGAAGTGTATGTAACATAGATTCATTAGCAATCATTAGCATTCACCAGGGCCGCTCCTTTCGAGCGGCCTTTTTTTGTGCTTGCAAACACGAAGCAAACGAGGAGACATCATGTACGACTCAAGCAATCTGGCCATCTATTACGAACACCCCGACTGGTTCCGGCCCCTCTTCGCCGAACTCGAGCGCCGGAAACTTCCTTACACGAGGCTCGACGCGACCGAGCACTGCTACGATCCGGGCGAGAACGAAAAGCATTACGACGTGGTCTTCAATCGTATGAGCCCGTCGGCTTACCTGCGCGGCCACGGTCACGGGATCTTCTACACCCTTCAATATCTAAATTACCTCGAACAACTCGGCACGCGAGTCATCAACGGTCAAACGGCTTTCGCGGTCGAGATCTCAAAAGCACGCCAGCTCTCACTACTCGATTCACTCGATCTCGCTTACCCGAAAGCACACGTTTTCAACACGCCACGACTCGCCCTCGCCGCTTCAGAAGGTCTCCGCTTTCCGATCGTGGTGAAAGCAAACATTGGCGGCAGTGGCGCGGGCATCGTGCGCTTCGATTCGCGCGATGCGCTGGCTAAGTCGGCAGAAGACGACCAGCTCGATCTCGGTATCGACGACACCGGCATGGTCCAGGAGTTCATTCCACCACGCAACGGACACATCACGCGCGTCGAAACACTCGGCGGCAAGTATCTCTACGCGATCAAAGTCTTCACCACGGGCGACACGTTCAATCTCTGCCCCGCTGATATTTGCCAAACCACGGGCGGCGTCGAATTGGTACGCGCGGCTTGCCCCGTCGATGCGCCGCGATCCGGTCTGCGTGTTGAAGCATTCGAACCACCGCGCGACGTGATCAGATCCGTCGAGCGAATCGTTCAGGCGGCGCAGATCGACGTCGGCGGCGTTGAGTACATCATCGACGATCGCGACGGAGCGCTGCTCTATTACGACATCAATGCCCTTTCCAACTTTGTCGCTGATGCGACACGCGTGATCGGCTTCGATCCGCACGCGCGATTGGTCGATTTTCTGGAAGAGGAGGTAAGGCGATGCGCTACGGTTACTGGCTCCCGGTTTTCGGCGGTTGGCTGAGAAACGTTGAAGACGAAGGCATGGAAGCAAGCTGGAGCTACGTCAGCCGGCTGGCTAAACGCAGCGAGCAGATCGGCTACGACCTCACGCTGATCGCTGAGCTCAATCTCAACGACATCAAGGGCGCCGAAGCGCCTTCGCTCGATGCGTGGTCCACCGCCGCGGCGTTGGCGGCCGTTACCGAAAGACTCGAGTTGATGGTGGCCGTGCGTCCCACGTTTCACGAGCCGCCGCTACTCGCGAAACAGGCGGCGAACATCGATCACATCGGCGGCAGCAGCCGGCTCTCGTTGAATGTCGTCTCGTCGTGGTGGGCCGACGAGGCGCGCAAATACGGCGTCGCGTTCGAGCAACACGACGATCGCTATGCGCGCACGCGTGAGTGGCTCGAGATTGTCGAGCGCTTGTGGGAGGAAGACCACTTCTCTTACGCCGGAAAATACTATCGAGTCGAAGACGCAGTCTTACAACCCAAACCGCGCACGCGGCCACGACCGACAATCTACGCGGGCGGCGAATCGGAAGCAGCGAAAGAACTGATCTCGCGCTGGTGTGACGCGTACGTGATGCACGGCGACGAGCCCGCGCGCGTGCGCGAGAAGGTCCGCGATCTGTCCGCGCGCAGAGAGCGGCACGGTTTGCCGCCCATGAAGTTTGGCGTCGCGGCGTATGCGATCGTGCGTGACAACGAAGCCGAAGCGCGACGTGAGGTGGAACGCATCACCAACGTCAAACAACACGCGGCGGGTTATGAAAATTATCGCCAATGGCTGGCGGGCACAAAGCTGGAGCAGCAGGTTTCGCTTGAAGACTACAGCGTTTCGAATCGCGGACTGCGGTCCGGGTTAGTCGGCACGCCGGAGCAAGTCGCGGAACGCGTCGCCGAGTTTGAAGCAGCGGGCGTCGACTTGTTGCTGTTGCAGTGCAGCCCGCAGCTCGAAGAGATGGAACGCTTTGCCGAAACAGTGATCAGACCGGCACAGAACACGAGGCGTCCGGTCACAGCGCAAATGCAATACGCAGTAGGAAGGACGAATTTATGAGCACCGAACGGTTAAGAATCAACAGGACCAGCAATAAAGCTTCGGCGCTGGAGTTGTTTACCAACATCGCTCGCCTCCGCTTACTCAACTTCAACACGCCGGTCGAACGACTCGATCGACTCAGACAAACAATTCCGGGCGCGCCACAACTCTGGATCAAGCGCGACGACCTGACCGGGTATCTCGGCGGCGGCAACAAGCTGCGCAAGCTCGAGTATGTTTTGGCGGATGCGCTCGCACACGGCGCGACAACGATCGTCACCACCGGATCGATCACTTCAAATCTCGCGCGCACTACCGCACTGACGGCAAGGCGTCTCGGGCTGAAGTGTGAGCTCATCCTGAGCGGCGGCGATCCAGCAGCAGCGCATGCGAACTCGCGACTCAACGAACTGCTCGGCGTGAAGATTCATCGCGTCGCAACCGGTAACGAGCGCGCGCCGAGAATGGAAGAGGTCGCACGTGAGCTCGAACAACGCGGCGAGCGCGTCTATCAGATTCCCCTCGGCGCTTCGAACGAAGTCGGCTCGTTCGGAATGGTGTCCGCCTTCGAAGAACTCGGCATTCAACAACTCGAACTCAGCGAACAGTTCGACGCCATCGTCTTCGCGACTTCGTCAGGCGGAACACAAGCCGGACTCGAAGTGGGAAAACGACTATTCAACTATCACCACTTGCAACTGCTCGGCGTGAGTGCGGACGATCCCGCGCCGACGATCCGCGAGAACGCGCTGCGCGCGGTTGGACCAATGCTTTCACTCATCGGCCGCACAGATACGCCGACTACGGATGAGCTGTACGTCGACGACAGTTTCATCGGCGGCGGATACGGCGTGCCGACGAACGAATCACAGGAAGCCGCGCAACTCTTTGCCGACGTCGAGGGCATTTTGTTGGATCCGACCTACACGAGCAAAGCCGCGGCCGGCTTGATCGCGTACTGCCGCGAAGGACGATTTAGACGAACAGATCGGGTGCTCTTCTGGCACACCGGCGGCGTGTTGACGTTGTTGTGAGGCCGGTCGCTTGCGGCCTCACAACGTCCTGATACAATGCCGGAAATAATCATGACGAAACCGGCATTGTTAACCGTCGATGACGGCGCGGAAGTATTGCGGGCGATCGAGCGCGATCTCCGTCGCAAATATGCGAGCGAATATCGCGTGCTGCGGGCCGAATCGGGCGCGGCGGCACTGGAGATCGTGCGCGAGTTGAAACTGCGGAACAACCCGGTCGCGCTGTTCCTGGTGGACCAACGAATGCCGGGCCTCTCCGGCGTCGAGTTTCTGCAACAGGCGCTCGAGCTCTTTCCCGATGCGAAGCGCGTGCTCTTAACAGCGTACGCCGACACTGACGCCGCGATCGCCGCGATCAATGCTGCGGGCGTCAATCATTACCTACTCAAGCCGTGGGATCCGCCTGAGGAAAACCTCTATCCCGTCATCGACGATCTGCTCGAAGACTGGAAAGCCGATTTTCCGCCGCCGTTCGAAGGCATTCGCGTACTCGGCAATCGCTGGTCGCCCGACTCTCACAACATCAAAGACTTTCTCGCGCGTAATCACGTGCCGTATCAGTGGCTCGACATCGAAACTGCGGAGACGGACAGTGAAGTTCGCGCGCTTCTCGATCTGCTCGACGATGAAGAAAAGCAAAACCTGCCACTCGTGATCTTTCCGAACGGGTTACGTCTACAAAAACCCACGCTCGCGGACCTTGCTAAAAACGTCGGACTCAGAACGCGCGCCGCGGAAGCGTTCTACGATCTGGCGATCGTCGGCGGTGGTCCAGCGGGACTCGCGGCCGCGGTTTACGGCGCGAGTGAAGGCTTGCGCACCGTGATGGTCGAACGCGAAGCTCCGGGCGGCCAGGCGGGCATGTCGAGTCGCATCGAAAACTATCTCGGATTTCCCAGTGGACTCAGCGGCGGCGATCTCGCACGGCGCGCGGTGGTCCAGGCGAGACGTTTCGGCGTGGAGATACTCTCGGCGGAAGCCACCGGCCTGCGGCTCGATGGTCAATATCGGCTGCTGAAATTCGCCGACGGCGCCGAGCTGAGTTGTCACGCCTTGCTGGTAGCGACCGGCGTGCAATGGCGGAAGCTGAATGCGCCGGGAGTCGAACGTCTCACCGGCGCGGGCATCTATTACGGCGCGGCCATGACCGAAGCGCTCTCGACGAAAGATGAAGACGTTTTCGTTATCGGCGGCGCAAACAGCGCGGGACAAGCCGCGATGTACTTCTCTAGATATGCGCGACGCGTAGTGATGCTGGTGCGCGGCTCGTCGCTCTCAAACTCAATGTCGCAATACCTGATCGACCAGTTGAAAGAAACAAAGAACGTGCAGATCGAGTTCAACTCATCGCTGGTTGAAGCGCACGGAGAAGATCATCTCGAAGCGCTTTCTATCCACTGCTCAACCACGGATGAGGTGAACCGCGTGCCGGCGAACTCGCTGTTCATCATGATCGGGGCCGCACCCAATACGAATTGGCTCGGCGACATCATCGAACGCGATGACCGCGGCTTCATTCTCTCCGGACCCGATCTCATGCGCGATGGCAAACGGCCGAAGGGTTGGCAATTGGACCGCGATCCGGGACTGCTGGAAACGAACGTGCCCGGAGTTTTTGTCGTCGGTGACGTGCGGCATGGATCGGTGAAGCGCGTGGCTTCGGGTGTGGGCGAAGGCTCGGTGGCGATCTCGTTCGTGCATCAATATCTCAGCAAGGTGGTCTGAGAGATGGAAGAAACAAACATCGAAGGTGTGGGAACTCCGGTGCCCGTCTCGGGCGTGGTTGAAGCGGACACTGCAACGACAAGCTCGCCTGCCGACAAGGTCGAAGCGTTGCGACGCGTGCACGTTTTTGCGGACCTGCCGGAAGAGCAGTTGCGGTGGTTTGCCGACAACACCGAGGAGTTGCACCTGAACCCCGGCGATGTTTTCTTCCGCAAGGGTGAGCCGGCCGACTCAATGGCTGTTTATCTTGAAGGCGAGGTGCGCGCGTATCGCGACGAGCAGGCCCACGATGGTTACGTGTACATCGCGCGTGCGGGTGAGCCGAACACGGAAGTCAGCGGTAAGCTGCCGTTTTCGCGCATGAAGGAGTGGTCGGCCACCGGACGCGCGTTGACCCACATGCGCCTCTTGCGTTTTCCGGTGCGACTGTTTCCCGAGTTGATGCAACGCATGCCGGTGCTGGTCGAGCGACTCGTCGGCATCATGAGCGATCGTGTGCGTGACGTTACGACCGCCGATCAGCAACGCGACAAACTGATGGCGCTCGGCAAGCTGTCGGCCGGACTCGCTCACGAGCTCAACAATCCGGCGGCCGGAGCGACCCGCGCGGCAAACGATCTGATCGCGACCCTCGCGGAGTTGCGCGCGGCGGATCTGCGACTCTGCGGTCACGACCTGACGCCGGAACAGCACGAAGCGATTCGGGCTTTCGAAACCGCCGCCATCGAACACGCGACCACTGCCCGGCCGCTCAACTCACTCGAACAAAGCGATCGGGAGGACGCGCTCGCGACGTGGCTTGAAGCTCATGGCGTCGCCGAGCCGTGGAAACTTTCGAACAACCTCGTAGAGGCCGGAATGGATGCCGAAAGTCTCGAACAGCTCGCGGAAAAGATCGATGCCGGCTCGATCGAAGACGTGCTGGCTCGCGTGAACGCGCAAATCACGACCGCGAAACTGGCGCGCGAGATCAAGACCGGCACAGCGCGCATCTCCGAGCTCGTCGCGGCGATCAAAGAATATAGCTACATGGACCAGGCTTCAGTTCAGAAAGTTGACATTCATAAAAGCCTGGACAACACGCTGCTGATTCTGAAGTACAAGCTCAGGAAGAAGAACATCGCACTCACGCGCGACTACGCCGAAGACTTGCCGCTGGTGAAAGCTTACGGTAGCGAGCTCAATCAGGTATGGACCAACCTAATCGTGAATGCGATCGAGGCGATGAACGAAGGCGGCACGTTGAAGGTGCGCACCAAGCGCGAGCCGACCGACATCATGGTCGAGATACGTGACAACGGCTCGGGCATTCCCGAGTCGGTGAGGACGCATATTTTCGAACCGTTCTTTACGACCAAGGGTGTAGGCGAAGGAACGGGGCTGGGTTTGGATACAGTGGCGCGCATCGTGCGCAAACATCGCGGCAACATCCAATTCGAGTCAAAACCCGGCGACACGTGTTTTCAGGTGCGGCTTCCTGTTGACTCACCCGCGCAATGAACACAGTCACGAGATCGTGAGCACGACCTTGCCGAAAGTCTCATTGGACTCAAGGCGTCGATGCGCATCCGCGATCTCTTCGAGTGGGAACACGGAATCGATCACGGGTTCAATGCGTCCATTAGCGAGCAGCGGCACAACTTCTCGTTCAAATGCAGCGGTGGTCGCGATCTTCTCCTCGACAGATCGAGCGCGCATCACCGTGCCGATGACGTGAAGACGTTTGCCTAAGATCTGATAAAGATCGATCTCCGCTTTACCACCTGCTACACCGCCGATGAGTATGAGCCGCCCGCCGAGCGCCATCGCTTCGAGACTCGCGGCGAAGTATGGACCACCATTCAGATCGAGCACGACGTCAAAGCCGCGGCCGCCGGTCACACCCTTGGCGAAATCAGACAGCTTTACTAAAGCACTCGGTTCGGGAACTTCGTAACCTGACTCCAGACCAAACGCTTTCGCACGCTCGATCTTGTCGGGCGTACGCGAAGTGCCGAAGGCACGTCCATCCAAAGCTTTGACGAGTTGCGTCGCGGCAAGCCCGACGCCGCTGCCAACCGCATGGACCAGCACGTTCTCTCCGGTTTTGAAATCCGCTTGTCGAAGCGCGTCATGCGCCGTCATGAAGACCTCGGGAACGCCGCCCGCCGCCGGCCACTCGAGATTCGGCGGCACAGCAGCAATCGCGTCCTGGTGCGTTGTTAGAAATTCCGCGTGCGCGCCGCCGGCGACGATTCCCATCACGCGATCACCTTCACGCCAGCGGCGCGCGTTCGTACCTAACGCCGCGACTTCGCCCGCGAATTCGAGCCCTGGAATGTTCTGCGGCACACCCGGCGGCGCAGCATAGCGACCCATCCTTTGCAGCAAGTCGGCGCGATTGAGCGCGGAACCGCGTACGCGCACGAGAACTTCTTCCGGCCCGGGTTGCGGCGCCGGCACGTCCTGGATTTCCAAAACCTCGGGACCACCGAAACGAGTGATGACGACTGCTTTCATGATTTTATCGCTCCTGCCTGCTTACTATACCTAAGGATAATGGACATTCCTCAGCCGGGTGACGCATCATCCACGTATTCGCACGGCTCAAGGAGGACTCGATGATGAAGTTGGACCACTGGAAATCGATCTGTTTGCTGGTCGTCGTGATTGTTGCCGCAAGTTCCTGCTCGCAAAACCGTCCGGCCGTTTCGCAACAGAACGCCAACACCGCCGCTCCCGAACCAGCCAGAACCATTTCCGCCGAACAGCTCGCCAAGACTTACGGCCTCGATGGTTTCGATCAGGTTGACGCGATTCGTTATACGTGGAACGCGCAGCTTCCCGGTTTGAATGCCAGTCGTACCTGGACGTGGGAGCCGAAGACAAACCGCGTCACTTACGAAGGAAAAGACAAGGACGGTAAGCCGGTGAAGGTCACGTATCTGCGTTCGCAACTCGACAGCCAACCGGCGAACGTCAAGACCGAAGTCGATCCGGGTTTCGTCAACGACAACTACTGGCTGCTGTTTCCGCTGCACGCGTATTGGGACAAGAGCGCGAGCATCATTAATCAAGGAACGAAACCGTTGCCGCAGGGCAGCGGCTCGGCGCAGCTCGTTTCGGTGAAGTATCCGTCCGATGGTGGTTACACGCCGGGCGATACGTGGGACCTCTACGTCGGCAACGACAATCGCGTCGAGCAATTCGTCTATCATCGCGGCGGGCCGAAGAAGCCGAGCACCGTCATCGCCTCGTGGGAAGGTTACAAGAAGGCTGGGCCACTGCTCATCTCGACGGACCATAACGGCACAGCGGATGGCGGCGCGGTGCATATTTACATCACCGACCTCGCAGTTAAAGTGGCGGGGTCGAAAGATTGGGTAAACGCGCAGTAATCGTTTTTGCACGTGAAGGCTGACATCGACCTCGACATTGGCGGGAAGACTTTTTCTTCGGGTTTGTTGCCGGAGTTGACGGCGGTGCTGCGCCGCAGCCGCGCGGGTGATTTGATCGCAGTCGTCGGTGACGAAGCTGGTGTTGGACCAGAGCTCGAAAGGTGGTGCCGCTTCACTGGCAACTCGCTGTTGGAGACGACGCGCGAAAACGATCGTTCACGATGGGTCTTTCGCTACGGCGCTGCCGCAGGTATTGCCGGTGACGAACGACCGGTCGGCTCGCGGCTTTGGCTCTACACAAATTTCGATTGCAACCTGCGTTGCGACTACTGTTGCGTGCGTTCCTCGCCGACTGCGCCGCGACGCGAGCTCGGTCTCGAGCGCATTCAGCGAATCTCTAGTGAAGCGGTTGCGCTTGGCGTGAAGGAGATCTTCGTCACCGGCGGCGAGCCGTTTCTCCTGGAAGACATCGGCGAGATCCTGCTTGCTTGCGCTTCAGCCGCGCCGACGACAGTGCTCACGAATGGGATGTTATTCAAAGGTCGGCGTGAAGAGAGTTTGAGACTGCTGCCGCGCGATCGCGTCGTGTTGCAAATCAGCTTGGACAGCCCGACACCGGAGCGGCACGATCTGCATCGCGGGCCAGGCACGTGGGCGCGAACCCGCGAAGGTATTCAGCGCGCTCGCGAGCTCGGTTTTCGCGTGCGTCTGGCAGCGACTGTTTCAACCGATCTTGAAGCCGAGGAGTTTCGTCGGTTTCTCGACGAGGAACAGATCGCGGAAGAAGATCGAGTGATACGGCGGATCGCTTTGCGTGGCGTGGCGAATGAAGGCGTTGCGGTAACGCGAGCCGATCTGGTACCGGAAGTAACTATCACGGCCGAAGGCGTCTACTGGCATCCGGTTGGCGCTGAAGACAACGACCTGCTCGTTACACGCGAGATCTTTCCGCTCTCCGAATCGTTCGCGGCTGTGCGCCGCGCTTTCGATCGCGAACGCGAACACGCAAGCAAGCTCGCGATGATCTTCAACTGCGCGTGAAGAACCCCTGTTCGCCCGCCGCCTCACGCAACGCCTCGTAACCATCGAGCTGCGGCGGCAACCAACGCTGCAAACCTTCCGCATCGAGTATCTCGCGATGCGCCGGGTTGTCGTAGTTCATCGCTGACAAAGCTGCCACAAACCGATGCTCCAGTTCGCGATCGAAATGCGGCCGCGCCGTGAACATGCAGTGATTGTAAGGCGGCGACGACCAGATCTCCGTTAGACCACCTTCGGGAACAAGGTGTTCGTTTTGCACCGTGGTCCAGAAGGGACTGCCGATCGCGCCAGCGTCGGCGCGTCCGTCGAGCACAGCGCGCACGACGTCCACTTCGCTCGTTCCCGTGTCGCCATGCTTGCCTAAGTCGCTGTTGAAGCGCAACGTTTGGTAATCACTTCCCTCGCGCAGTCCCTGCTGCTCCAAAAAGTAAACGGGAAGAATCGCCGCGTGCCCGCTGTCGCGACTGCCCAGCGCGAGCGTGCGGCCCTTCAAGTCGTTGAGCGTAGCAATCGGGCCGCCAGTAACGGCAACGATCTTCGTCAACCAATTCAGATCAGTATCGCGCATGCCGATCGCGCGGCACGCGTGTCCGCTCCACTCATCCGCCTGCAGGTAAGCGAGGTTTGTGTTCCAGGCGATGTCGATACGCGGCGCGGCGTCACCCGGTTGGGCCAGGAGGGCGAGCACCTGCGCCTCGTAACTCTGAAACAGCACCACCTCGAGCGGAAGCTGCGCCTCCTCGTGAAAGTAGCGCCGCATCCCCTCCCAAATCGTGACCACCTTCGGATGGTAGGCCACCGCTCCAAGCCAAATCGTCCTGCTCATAAATAATGATCCTGATTAGAAGAGCGGAATTCCCAACAGTGCCTTGCCGATGAACTCGCGCAACACGTCGGCTGTTGGCGCCATCACCGCGCCCGCGTGTGCGTCGCGGAAGAGGCGTTCGATGTTCAAGTGTTTCGAAAATGCAGCGCCGCCGCAGACGCGCATCGCTGTCGAAGTAACGCTGATTGCTGTCTCGCCCGCGGCGGCTTTCGATTCGAGTACACGCAGCATCGTCATGTCGCCGGGGGTTTCGAGATGATCGACCACATCGTCGATGAACGCTGCTAGTTTGTCCGTTTCGATCTGCATCGTCGCGAGTTGAGCACGCAGCGTCGGCAGGCTCTCACCGAGACTCTGGCCCAGGTGTTCGAACTTCGCGTTCTTGAGATGCGACGTGGTTGCAGCAACTGCCGCCCGGCACAAGCCCAACGCCACCGCTGCCGAGCCGAGATTGAATAGCGGCATCACCACGTTGAGCATCGCGGGAAAACCCGCGCCGTCGTCGGTGAGTTGAAAATCCGCCGCCACCGGCGATTGGTCCAACGTTACCGGCGCGGAAGCGTTCGCGCGCAGTCCCATGCCGTTCCACGGACCAGCGACGGACAGACCTTGTGTTCCCTCCGTGACGAGATAAAGAGTCAAATCGGTTGGACCAGCGCCTTCCGGTGCAAGCGACGAAACGACGTAACTCTGCGCGTGGCCCGCGCTCGTCACCCACGACTTCTTCGCGCTTATCGTCACGCCGTTGCCGTTGCGCTGCGCCCGAGAGACCGGCGCCCAGAAATGACTGCGCGAACCCGCTTCACTGAACGCGAGCGTAGACAAGTGACGGCCCGCGGCGATGTCCTGCATGATCGGTTTCATCGATCCAGCAGCATCTGCGCGCGCCGCTGCGATACCTGCCGCGCCCATCACGTGCATCACGTAGACCATCGCGACCGACGCGTCCGCCTCAGCCAGCGCCGCGGTCACTGCGGCAAACGTGCGTGGGCCCAACCCCGCGCCGCCCACGTCAGCCGGCAACATCAACCCGAGCAAACCGGCTTCACCGAGCGACTGAACAGCTTCGGTAGAGAATCGTCCCGCTTCGTCGTTCGGCGCTGCGGCAGGCGCGAGCACACTGCCGGCAATCTCGCGGGCTTTCAAAACGGCCGCTTCATGAGTCATGATGCACCTGTTATCCAAAATGTAATTAGAACGCTGCGGATTGTCGCATGACACACGCCCCAATATCTACACCACCCGTTTGCGCGCTCGGGCTGATGGCGAAAGCGCCGCTGGCGGGCGAGGCGAAAACGCGCCTCGTGCCGCCGCTGACCGCACGCGAAGCCGCGGAGCTCAACATCTGCTTTCTGCGCGACATGGCGGCAAATATCGAGAGCGTGAATGAAATCGCGGCGGCTGCGGGGTTCGTGGTCTACACGCCGGCCGGCGCGGAGTCGGCGTTCGATCGCGTGTTACCGGCCGGGTTCAAGTTGCTGGTCCAACGTGGCGCGAATCTGGGCGAGCGGCTGGGCAATGCGACCGACGATCTGCTGCAACAGGGTTATGGCGGCGTTTGTCTCATCAACTCAGATAGCCCGACTTTGCCGCAGTCGCTTTTGCTGCGCGCAATCGAGTTGCTTATGGCTGAAGGCGATCGCGTGGTTCTCGGCGCGGCGGAAGACGGAGGTTACTACCTGGTTGGTCTGAAGCACGCACACCGACATCTTTTCGATCGCATTGCCTGGAGCACGCCGGACGTGTTCGCGCGCACGCTGGAACGCGCCGCGGAAATCGATCTGCCGGTTGAATTGCTGCCGCCGTGGTATGACGTCGACGACGCCGAAACACTGGGGCGATTGTGTGCAGAGTTGTTCTTTAGCAAACCGTCGAACGGAGCTTATCCGGCGCCGCACACACGCGCGTTCCTCGACTCGATAATCAAAGCGGAAGGACTTGCGCGTATCTGTCCCAAACTTTCAAACCGCCGCACAGCGACATGAGCGAACAACCGCGCGCGGCGTTCAGTCTTGCAAGTAAGAAAGCGACCGTGGTGCTGACGGCGCTCGGCGTCGCAACGCTCGTCTTGTATCGCATCGCGGTCCACTCGAAAGGCGTGGCGGACATCGTTTGGTTTCTCGAGCTCGTCGCGGTTCAGATTCTGATCTACTTCGCCGCGGTGTGGCTTAGTCTGCGTACCAAAGACTCGCGCACGCTGTTGCTCCTGGGCCTCGTCTTCGCCGCGCTTTTCCGCGTCAGCATACTTTTTTCGCCGCCTTATTTATCGGACGACATTTATCGCTACGTGTGGGACGGGCGCGTGCAAGCGGCGGGTATAAATCCTTATCGCTACATCCCGGCCGACGAAGCGCTCGCCCCGTTGCGTGACGAAAAGATCTACCCAAACATGAACCGGCGCGACTCCGCACACACGATCTACCCACCGGTCGCGGAGGCTTACTTTCTACTCGTAACGCGATTCAGCGAATCGGTGACGTGGATGAAAGCGGCGATGATCGGGTGTGAGGTTGTCGCCGCTTGGGCGCTCGTTCAGTTGCTGGCTTCGTTTGGTTTCGCGCGGCAACGCGTCTTGATCTACGCGTGGCATCCGCTCGCGATTTGGGAGTTTGCCGGCAGCGGGCACCTCGACGCGATGGCCGTTGCGTTTATTGCGCTCGCGCTGTTGGCTCATCGCAAGCGCAGCGAAATTTCGACCGGCGTCGCGTTGGCGTGCGCCACGTGTGTGAAGCTGTTTCCCGCAGTGTTGTTTCCGGCGTTGTATCCGCGGCGGAGTTGGAAAATGCCGCTCGCGTTTGCGGCGACGATACTCATCGCGTATCTGCCTTATCTCAGTGTTGGACCAGTGGGCGTGCTTGGATACCTGCCGGGTTATGCGAGTGAACGCGGCATGGTGAGCGGCGAACAATACTTTCTGCTCGCGGTGACGCGACGAGTGTTGAGCGCGCACGTGCCGACTTCAGCGTATCTCATTTTTGCTGTGGCGGTGCTCGGCGCTGTTTCAGTGTGGATGCTGCGAGATCGGCAAACGGATGATCTTCGCTACTTGCGAAACAGTCTGATCATCGCTTCGCTTTTTCTGTTGCTGGTGGCGCCGCACTTCTCGTGGTACTTCGTGTGGTTAATACCGTTTCTTTGCTTCATTCCGTCGCTTGCGGTCTTCTATCTGACGGGTGCGAGCTTTCTGCTTTATCTGACGTGGCTCGGCGATTCGCCCGATCGCATGCTCGTCTTGAAAGGCCTGATCTTCGTGCCGTTTTTGCTCCTCAGCCTGCGCCGTAAATGAATACCAAGCCGTTCATCTCCGTGATCATCGCCGCGCTTAATGAAGAAGAAGCGATCGCGCACGTCATCAATGCGGTTCCGAAAGATCTCGCCGACGAGATCGTCGTCGTCGACAACGGCAGCAAGGATCGCACTGCGGAGATCGCGGCGGCCGCCGGCGCGCGTGTCGTGAAACAGCCGGTTCCCGGTTACGGACGCGCATATCAAACCGGAGTACGCTCTGTTTCACCCGAGTGTGAGATCGTCGTGTTTCTCGACGGCGACGGCAGCGACTGTCCCGAGATGATGGACCGACTCGTCACGCCGATCATGGAAGGAAAAGCGGAGTTTGTAATCGGATCGCGCACGCGCGGCGAACGCGAACCGGGCAGCATGAACCCGCATCAGGTTTTTGCCGGTTACATGATCGGTTCGTTTCTGCGAATCTTGTACGGCGTGCGTTCGACCGACATGGGACCGTTCCGCGCTATTCGCCGCGACACCCTGGAGCGGCTCAATCTGCGCGAAGAGACGTACGGCTGGCCGTTGGAGATGCAAATGCGCGCGGCTCGCGCGCACGTGCGAACGTTGGAAGTGCCGGTTGACTATCGCCGGCGCGCCGGCGGTCACTCAAAAATCGCGGGCACAGTGCGCGGCTCGATCCTCG
>CAMLLD010000048.1 GCA_946480785.1 uncultured Blastocatellia bacterium
CAGCACGGAAGGAAACTGGTCGTGGCGCTACCGCGCCGGCGCCCTCACAGATGAAATCGCCGCTCGTCTCAAGAAGCTCACAACACTCTACGGCCGCCTTCTGATCTGTCTCATCTGTGTTCATCTGTGGCTTTTAACAGCTACGGCACAAAGCCCACAGATTTCAAAGGTCGATCCGCCAAGCTGGTGGACCAGCAGTTCAGTCAACCCGGTTCGTCTGTTAATTCACGGCACGAATCTCACTCACTCAATCAAAATCAGTGGCCCAGGCGTGAGCCTCGTGGGCGCGCCGAAAGTAAACGATCGTGGCACCTACGCTTTTGTCGAAGTTGCGATCTCCCCAAACGCCACACCCGGTCAACGCACAATCACAGTCGGCTCCGCCCGCGTTTCTTTCGAGATACTCCCGCGACTAGATCGACCTGGCCGCTTTCAAGGTTTCTCGCCCGATGACGTGCTGTACCTGATCATGATCGATCGTTTCAGCGACGGCGATCCGGCGAACAACGATCCGCCGCAATCGCGCGGGCTCTACGATCGGCAAAACAAGTTCTACTACCACGGTGGCGATCTTCAGGGCGTGATCGATCGTCTTCCTTATTTAAAAGATCTCGGCGTCACCGCCATCTGGCTCACACCGTGGTACGACAACTACGATCGCCCGAACCAGATAGAGTTGAAAGAAGGCCACCCGAGCACCGGCTTTCACGGTTACAACCCGCAGGACTTCTACGCGGTCGAAGAACATTTCGGCACGCTCGCGAAACTCAAAGAGCTCGTCGCCGCCGCGCACCGCTCCGGCATCAAGATCATCCAGGACGAGGTCGTGAATCACACCGGTCCGTATCATCCTTGGGTCGACGATCCCCCGACGCCCACGTGGTTCAACGGCACGAAAGCGAACCATCTCAATAACGTTTTCCAAACGTGGGTGCTGCACGATCCGCGTCCGGTTGCAGAATTGAAACGCGAGACGATGGAGGGTTGGTTTCTCGACTTCCTTCCCGATCTCAACCAGCATGACAAGGAAGTCTCGCGCTATCTGATTCAAAACACGTTGTGGTGGATCGGCGTGACCGGACTCGACGGCATTCGCATGGACACGTGGCAATACGTGCCGAACGATTTCTGGCGCGACTGGAACGCGGCGCTGAAGCGCGAATTTCCGCATTTCACTGTCGTCGGTGAGGTGAAAGATGGCGACGTGGTCCACACGTCGTATTTTCAAAAGACAGGCGCGCAATCACTGCTCGACTTCCCATTGTTCTACTCGCTTCGGCACGCGTTTGCTGAAGGCGGGCCGATCAAGGAAATATCGCAGACGCTCGCACGAGACTATCTTTATCCCAACCCGAACATACTCGTGACGCTGCTCGGTGGTCACGACGATGGCCGCTTCATGAGCGACAAGGGCGCGACGATCGCCGGTCTCAAGCTCGCGAACGCATTTGTGTTGACGACGCGCGGCGTGCCGCAGCTTTATTACGGCGACGAGATCGCGATGACTGGACCAGACGAGCCGACGACGCGCGCTGATTTCCCGCCTGAAGCATTCACCGTCGCTGGTCGGACCAAAGAACAGCAGGACTTGTTTGACTATATTCAGCGACTGATAAAACTTCGCCGCGAACTCGAGCCGCTGCGAAGAGCGCCGTTGGTTAATTTGTATGTTTCGGAGCAGCATTATGCGTACTCGCGCGGAGGGGTGATAGTAGTGCTGAACAATGAGAACGACCAGGCTGAAGTCGAGTTTGACACGGATTTCAAAAACGGATCGGTGCTTCACGACCGGTTGGGCGTAAGCCGGGATATTGTTGTCAGCGACGGAAAGTTGAAAGTTACGTTACCGAAAAGATCTGTGGCTGTTTTCACGGAGGACTGATGCAGAAACCACGTTTGAGCTTCGGGCAGATCTGGAACATGAGCTTCGGCTTTCTCGGCATTCAGTTTGGCTGGGGCTTGCAGCTCGCCAACATGAGCCCGATCTACAAGTATCTGCACGCCGACGAAGCTACGCTCCCGTATCTCTGGCTCGCTGGTCCAATCACCGGTCTGCTGATCCAACCCATTATCGGCTCGATGAGCGATCGCACGTGGAACCGTCTCGGCCGCCGCCGTCCATACTTCCTCGTGGGCGCGATCCTCGCCAGCGTCGCGTTGTTCTTCATGCCCGACTCGTCGGCGTTGTGGGTGGCCGCGGGGCTGCTCTGGATTCTCGACGCCAGCATCAACATCACGATGGAACCGTTTCGCGCGTTCGTCGCAGACAAGCTGCCGGAAGAACAACGCACGCTCGGTTTCGTGATGCAGAGCTGGTTCATCGGCATCGGCCAGACGCTGGCGAATGCGCTGCCGTATTTGTTTACCGCGTTGGGCGTGGTGGGCGTGATGGCGACCGGCATTCCCCTCTCGGTGGAATACTCGTTCAAGATCGGCGCGATCGTTTTCCTCGCCGCTGTGTTGTGGACCGTGCTGACGACGAAAGAATATCCGCCGGAGGATATGGAAGCGTTTGAGCGGATGCGGCGCGAGAAGAAGGGAATCACGCGCGGCTTTGGCGAGATCTTTTCTTCGCTCGCCGAGATGCCGGCCACGATGAAACAGCTCGCGGTGGTCCAGTTCTTCACCTGGTTTGCGCTGCCGTGCATGTGGCAGTTCTTCGGCGTGGCGATCGCTCATCACGTCTTCCGCGCTGTGGATGAGAAGTCGCCGTCGTTCGCCGCGGGAGCGGAGTGGGGCGGTTTGTGTTTCGCTGCTTACAACGTCGTCTGCTTCACGGTAGCGTTCATGTTGCCGGGGTTGGCGAAAGCGACGAGCCGCAAGACCGTACACATCATCGCGCTGGTTTGTGGTGGTCTTGGTCTAATCTCGGTTTTGTTTATTACGAACAAGTACCTGCTGTTCGCGAGCATGGCGGGCGTCGGTATCGCGTGGGCTTCGATCCTGTCTATGCCTTACGTGATGCTTTCGACCGCGGTACCGCCCGCGCGCATGGGCGTTTACATGGGCGTGTTCAATTTGTTCATCGTGATCCCGCAGATCGTCGAGTCGCTCGTGATACCGAATATCTTCAACCGCGTACTCGGCGGCGATGCGCGCAACGTCGTAGTGCTCGGCGGGATCAGTCTTTTAATCAGCGCTGTTTCAGTGCTCATCGTGAACGACGTTCACGAACCAGGTCGGCGAATCCGTGAAACCTAAACGACTTACACTAACGTTACTCATCACCATCCTTGTGGTCTCGGCAACCGGCGCTCTGGCCCAACAGCGAGAATCCGCGCGTCCGGTTCCCGACTGGGTGCGTGACGGCGTCATCTACGAGATCTATCCGCGCGCTTTCTCGCAACAGGGAAACTTCGACGCGATCACCGCGCGTCTCGACGAGCTCAAAGATCTCGGTGTCACGATTCTCTGGCTGATGCCCGTTAATCCGATCGGCCAGGAGAAAAAGAAGGGCACGATCGGGAGCCCGTACGCGGTGCGCGATTACTTCGAGGTCAATACCGCCTACGGCTCGGGTGACGATCTGCACCGGCTCATCAACGAGGCGCACAAGCGCGGCTTGAAAGTCATTATCGACATCGTTGCGAACCACACGTCGTGGGACGCACTTTTGATGAAGCAGCATCCGGACTTCTACAAACGCGACGCGCAAGGCAACATCGTGTCTCCGCACGACTGGTCCGACGTCGCCGCGCTGAATTATGAGAACCCCGGCACGCGCCGCTACATGACGAATGTGATGAGGTACTGGCTGCGTGATTTCGGGGTCGATGGCTTTCGTTGCGACGTCGCGGGTGAAGTGCCGACGGACTTTTGGGAAACGGCCCGCGTCGCGTTGGAGAAGGAGAAGGCGGACATCGTGATGCTCGCGGAAGCGCACAAGCCTGACTTGCAGGTGAAGGCGTTCGATCTCGATTACTCGTGGCCGTTGCACAGCGCGCTGACGGACGTGTTGCAGGGTCGCGCGCCGGCGACGGAGTTGCGAAAAGAGTGGGAGAAGGAAGTGCGGGAGTGGCCGAAGGGCGCGCTGCACATGCGCTTCTCAGACAATCATGACGAGCGCCGCGCGATCGCGCGTTTTGGTGAGCGCGGGGCGCTGGCGGCATCGGCGTTTGTGTTCGCGCTCGATGGCGTGCCGATGATTTATAACGGGATGGAGGTTGGCGATACGACGGAGTCGGGCGCGCCGGCTTTGTTCGAGAAGATGCCGATCTTTTGGGCGTTCGCGGAGAGGCGGCCGGAGTTTCCGAAGTTTTATAAGGAGATGATGGCGCGCAGACGCGCGAGTGTCGCGTTGCGGCGGGGGACGCTCGAGTGGGTGCGGAACTCGGATGAATCGCGAATCGTGTCGTTTGTGCGGCGTGCGGAAGGTGAAGAGGTGTTGGTGGCGATCAATTTTTCGAGTGTGCCGTTTAGCGGGACGATTAGAGGGAAGAAGTTTTCGCTGGGCGCGTGGGAGTTTAAGTTTAAGGGTTTTAAAGGAGGGGATTGGCCCACCGCCGCAAAAAACGGCTTCGGCACGTCGACGACGCTCGGATCAAAGGTGTGGTTTACGTTGGCGAACGGTGTGATGACGGAGGTGTTCTATCCGACGATCGACGCAACGAAAATCAAGACGTTGGGACTGAACGTGCACACTGGGGAACGCGTGGAGACCGAGTTGCACGACACGGTTCATCATGTCGAGCTGCCGAACGAGGCGGCATTGACGTTTCGTCAAATTAACACCGCAAAGAGCGGTCAGTATTCCCTCACGAAAACGTACGTCACCGATCCGCAACGCAACAGCGTGCTGATCGACGTGCAGTTCAACAGTAAAATCCCTTCTTACCTTTCCACGCATTACGAACCTGCGCAGATCAACAGGGGCAACTCCGCGCTCATCTCTAACTGCGGATCCCAGCCGCAAACAAGTTTGCAGTGCACGATTGCCCTCGGTTTTGGCGAGAATGTAGCGAGCGCGATGGACGCGGCGCGCTCTTCGCTCGCGCGTGGTTTTGCTGTCGTGCGGAGTGAGTATGAAAACGGGTGGAAGAGATATGTCTCCACGTTGCCGCGCGTCGAAGCGAAATATCAACGACAGTTCAACTTCGCCGCGATGGTTTTGCGCGGCCTGGAAGACAAGACGTTTCGCGGCGCGGTGATCGCGTCGCCGTCGGTACCATGGGGCGGTGGTAGTGGTCCAAACGTCGATGAAGCGACGATCAGCGGTTATCACGCGGTCTGGTCGCGCGATCTTTATCATGTCGCGACCGCGTTCATCGCGCTCGGAGATCGCGCGACCGCGAATCGTTTGCTCGATTACCTTTTTCGCGTACAGCAAAAAGCTGACGGCAGCTTTCCGCGCAACTCGTGGGTCGACGGGCGGCCGATCGGCGACGCGCTGCAAATGGATCAGGTCGCGCTACCACTCGTGCTTGCGTATCAACTCGAGCGCAACGACGCGCAAACGTGGCGCGCGCACGTAAAACCCGCAGCTGATCTGATCGTGCGGCGTGGACCAAAGACGGATCAGGATCGTTGGGAAGAAAAGTCGGGTTATTTTCCCGCCACCGTCGCCGCGGAGATCGCGGGACTCGTGTGTGCAGCAGAGATCGCGAAGAACAACGGCGACACAAACTCCGCCGGCACGTATCTAAAAACCGCCGACGACTGGGTGCGGAACCTCGAGCCGATTAACACGACAGTCACCGACGCCGGCTTTCTCGAACTCGTGCGTCTCGGCATCAAGCGTCCGAACGATCCGTACATCACCAACGCGCTCGCAGTCGTCGATCAAAAGATCAAAGTCACCACTCCCGCCGGCGACGCGTGGTATCGCTACAACGGCGACATCTACGGCGAAACTCCAATGGGTGGCGACTTCGACGGCCGCAATGGGGTCGGACGTCTTTGGACCTTTCTCACGGGTGAACGCGGTGAATACGAGATCGCGGCGGGCGATCTTGCTGCCGCGCGCAAACGACTCGACACGCTCGCGGCGTTCGCAAACGACGGCCTGATGATTCCCGAACAAGTCTGGGACCGAAGCGACTCGCCGAGCGAAGCGTTTCGTTTCGGCGAAGGCACCGGCTCGGCCACGCCGCTCGCGTGGTCCATGGCGCAGTTCATTCGGCTCGCGCTAAATCTCCAGCATGGCCGCAATCTCGAGACGCCGGATCTCGTAGCGCAACGGTACGCCGCACGATGACGAACGGATCAAACAACGACCTGATCTTCGCAGCCGATCTCGGCGGCACGCACCTGCGCGCCGCGACCGTCGACAGCCGCGGCAAGATCCATTTTCGCGCGAAGCAGAACACGCCCCACGGGACCGATCCGAACGAGATCGTCGCGGCGGTCGTCCACGCCGTGCAGGAGTACAGAGGAGATCTCGGGGCTTCAGCGGACCAGGACCAGGCTGAGCCTGATCGCTTGAAAGCGATCTCGTTAGTCGTGCCCGGCACGGTTAACGTCGAAACCGGCACGGTCGTCAAAGCGCCGAACCTTCCGTGTCTCGACGGCTTCCCGCTCGCCGCCGCGTTGACGAACGAGCTCGGTCTGCCTGCGATTCTCGAAAACGATGCGAACGCGGCCGCCGTCGGCGAGATGTGGCAAGGCGCGGCGCAGGGTTGCCGCACGATCATCTGCGTAACGCTCGGAACCGGCGTCGGTGGCGGGATCATTCTCGACGGCGAGTTATGGCGCGGCGTTGACGGCGCGGCGGCGGAGATCGGGCACATGTGTGTCGATCCGTTTGGCGGCGTTGCGTGCACGTGCGGCAGTCGCGGCTGTCTGGAAGTGTTCGCGTCGGCGACGGCGATCGTACGCATGACGCGCGAGGCGAGTCCGCGTTATCCCGAGTCGGTGCTGCACGCGAGCCGCAATCTCACTGCGGAATCGATCTTCGAGGCCGGCTTGCAGGGTGATGAGCTCGCGCTCGAGATCTTTCGCCGCATGGGCGTTTACCTCGGCATCGGTCTCGCGAACCTCATCAACATTTTGAATCCCGAAATGATCGTGATCGCGGGCGGTGTGGTGAACGGTTGGGATCTGTTCGAAAAACACATGCTGCACGAAGTCGAGGAACGTGCGTTTCCATTGCTGGCGGCCCGCGTAAAAATCGTGCGCGCAAAGTGCGGCGACGATGCGGGGCTGTTGGGCGCCGCCCGACTCGGGTTCACCGCATGAGAAAACTACTGATCACTCTCGTATTCCTAATCACCTTAACCGGCGTAGTCGCGGGGCAGGACATCACCGCGCTCGATGCGATCGGACCCGTCGCGAGTTTTCAAAAGACCGAAAACACCGTCACGTTCAAGTGCCGCGATAACTCACAGGTCCAACTCACAATTCTCGCACCGGATCTGATCCGTGTGCGTGCGGCGTTTGGCAAGGAGATTCCCGGGACAGATCATTCGTGGGCGGTTGCGAAGGACGATTGGACCACACCGCGTTGGACTTCAACCGAAACGGCAGAATCGATAATGGTTGCAACAGACGAACTCGAAGTGGTCGTGCATCGCTCACCATTACTGATCGAATTTCGCGACGCTCGCACCCACCAACCAATCAACTCCGACGAACGCCCGATGGCTTACGACGCCAAAGGCCAGCTTGCCTCGATGCAGTTCGATCCCAAAGCCGGTAACTTCATCGCCGTCTCCAAGAAACTCGGCTTCGACGAACACTTCTACGGTCTCGGCGAAAAGGCCGCACGCCTCGACAAACGCCGCGGCTTCTTCGTCAACTGGAACTCCGACACGCCCGGCTACACGGAAGGCAAAGATCCGATCTACCAAACGATCCCGTTCTATCTCGGCCTGCAACACGGCGCCGCGTACGGCATCTTCTTCGACAACAGCTACCGCAGCTATTTCGACTTCGGCCGCTCGTCGCAGCAACGCGTCTGGTTCGGCGCTGAAGGCGGCGAGCTGAACTACTACTTTTTCTATGGACCATCAATAAAGAAGATCCTCGGCCGCTACGCCGAGCTCACGGGCCACATGCCTCTACCGCCGATGTGGGCGCTCGGCAATCAGCAGAGCCGCTGGAGCTACTACCCCGACAAGATGGTCGAACAGGTGGCGCGCGAGTACCGCGAGCGCGACCTGCCGCTCGACGTGATTCATCTCGACATCGATTACATGCGCGGCTACCGCGTCTTCACTTTCGATCAGCAGCGCTTTCCGAATCCCAAGGCGCTTGCGGAGAAACTCGCGCGGCAGGGAATAAAGCTCGTGACGATCGTCGATCCCGGCGTCAAACACGATCCACCCGGAGCATCCCCCGACGGTCGTTACTTCGTCTTCGAACAGGGACTCGAGAAGAACTATTTTCAGCGTCGCAGTAATGGCCAGTTGTTCGTGCCGCGCGTGTGGCCGGGCGAGAGCGTGTTTGTCGATTACACGCTGCCCGAGGCGCGGCGCTGGTGGGGCGATCTCTTTCGCGTCTACGTCGACAACGGCATCGCGGGTATTTGGAACGACATGAACGAACCGTCTGATTTTGTGGACCAGACAGGCAAGAACCAGTTGGACGTCGTCAGTAACGACAACGGCGAGAGAACGACGCACGCGAAGAACCGCAACACGTTTGCGTTGCTGATGGCCCAGGCGACTTACGAAGGACTCGAACGCCTGCGCCCCGACGGGCGGCCCTACATCATCACGCGCGCCGGTTACGCCGGCATTCAACGTTACGCGACGATGTGGACCGGGGATACGAACAGCACCTGGGACGCGCTCGCATTGAATATCCCGATGTTCACGACGCTCGGACTTTCGGGTGAACCGTTCGTCGGCAGTGACGTCGGGGGCTTCATCGGCCGCGGCAACGGCGAACTGCTGGTGCGTTCGTATCAGGTGAGCTTGCTCGCGCCGTTCTGCCGCAACCACAAAGTGATCGACGGTTACGATCAGGAGCCGTGGCGCTTCGGCAGGTATTATGAAGACATCATTCGCAAGTATCTGAAACTGCGCTACGAGCTGCTGCCGTTTCTCTACACGACGCTCGAAGAAGCGCATCGCACGGGCGTGCCGCTGTTTCGTCCTCTATTACTCAACTACCAGAACGACGCGAACACTTACAACATCGACGATCAGTTCATGGTTGGCGAAGACCTGCTCGTCGCGCCCATCATGAAGCCGGATGTAACGCGGCGTCTGGTATATCTCCCGCCCGGCGCGTGGTACGACTACTGGACGAACAAAAAATACACGGGCGGCACGATGATCTATGTAGATGCTCCACTCGATACCGTTCCGCTCTTCGTGCGCGCCGGAGCGATGATTCCAACTACGCCGCCGCACAACTATGTCGGCGAGCGTCCCGACGATCCGATCACGTTCAACATCTATCCCGACGACAAAGGACTCGCGTCCGGAAGCCTCTACGAAGACGACGGACTCAGTCCCGCTTACAAACGCGGTGTTTACAGGCGCACGAAGGTAAGCGCGCGTCCCGACGGCGCGGGATTCTCAGTCTCGGTAGACGCGAGCGAAGGCCAGTACAACCCCGGCCAGCGCAAACTGAACTTCATCGTCAAGAGCCAGCCTTCAGCGAAGATCACTCGCATGAAAACATAGATGTTGCAATGCGGTGACAAAATGCGAACACTTCGCGTTTAACCTCTGCCAACTCGTAAATTGTTTTAAACAACTCTCCTGCGGCCCCCATTCGTGCGGAAACGATTGAACCGTTTGGGTAGATCTATGAGCAAAACAAGAGTATTTGCTTTCGCTTTAAGCGCTGTTTTTCTTTTGACCCTGGCTTCGTTAGTTAGCGCAGATCCGGTGCATACCGCACCGGGACTGAACAAACTCAATCTGGGTGACTTTGAATCGTTGAACATTATCGATCTCAGTCGAGATGATGTTCGCGGTCTGCTCTCCGACCATTTCTCGAACAACAACGGCAACCACTTTGGCTTTTTGAACAGCCTTGCGGGCGACGACGACAACGAGAACGAAATCGAGAACAACAACCACGGCAACCATTTTGGATTTGCGAACAACAACGGCAGCAAGTTCACGTTCAGCGTGACGTCGTTTCACAATGGCGTGAGGTTCGGATTGGCGAATCCGCGCACTCCGAGCGTCGAGGTCACGCAGAATCCGGAACCGACCGGCATGCTTTTGTTGGGTACCGGTTTAGCAGGCGCTGCAGCGTTTGCCCGGAGACGAACTCGCAAACGCAAAGAGAACTAGGGTTACGGTTTTAACCTTTAAGACTGGTGCGATTTGACTTGGAGTGCGCCGACTCGTCGGCGCTTTGGCAAAGCGGTGACAAGTCACCGCACTCCAGGAAAACTATTGCTTCTGGCACCAGCGCTTGATGTCGAGGACTACGGAGTTGATGTCGCCACTTTTTTGAATCGCCTGGCGAGCATAGGTGGCGAGTTGTGCGGCGTCTACGTTGCGGTCCACAATGTCGGCCGGTTTTGAAGTCCACACGACTTTGTAGACGTACACCGTCTGATCCTGTTTCACTGCCTCAGCCAGCATGCGATTAAGCCACCCGACGGCATAATCGCGTTTGCCTTGTTGTAAGTAAACCAACGCCAGATTGAACTCCGCATCTGAAAGTAAACCGACGGTGTTGGTCTGTTTGGCAAACTTGTCGATGAAGTCGTAGAACTGTCCTTCCGCTTCCACCAGCGCCGCGCGATCTTCCTTCGAATACTGTTCCTTCACCACGTAGAACTTGCGAAACCAGTAGTTGCCGCGGTTGTACTGCGCGTAGCCGGCGGTCTGCGTGCCGGGCGAGTTGCGAATGACTTGTTTGTAGTAAGTGTCGGCTTTGTCTGAGATGTCGTTGTTGCGGTAGTAGAAATCGCCGAGCGAGAGCAGTTTGTCGGGCGTCAGACCGCGTTGTTGCGCCGGCATCGCTTTCGATTGCGCGATTGTTTGCTCGACCTGGGCCGAGACGATGGTAGTTGCAGCGCAGATCACGCACACGAGCGTGACGATCTTTAACGAGTTCATTGCTTTCACGCTCCTCCCGACGCAGGTTTTGCAGCCGCCGGCGAAGTCGTCGTCGTTGACGACGTGTTCGACGCATTACTGCTGCTGCTCGACTTGAAGAACGTGGAAAGCAACTGCGCTCCGCCGACTGCGCCCGCGAGGCTGATCACGAAGATCACGGCCGGGTTGTCATAAGAACCCATCTGATCGAAGGCGATGATCTTGATGCGGCCCACGACGGCGACGAACGACACTACCAGGCCGATCAAACTCGTGATGCCGACGGCGACGAACACGTCACGCCGGCTGATGATGCCTTGTTGTTGCAGCCGTTGCAGGTAGAGCTTGAGGATCGCGCCGACGATCACGCCGATCAGCATCGCGATCACCAGTACGCGATCGCGCGGCCGGATCTTTATTTTCACAGCCTGGCTGAGATCGGTAACGGTGCGGCCGTAGCCGTCGTCGTAAGTGACGTCCAGGATCAAGCGAGTCGAGTCACTGAAACCGCTCAAGAGGTTCGTGAACGACATCGGCGCGGTTTTGAGATCGAGATCGATTACGCCGCGTTGGGCGGGGTCGATGCTCATGTTCGAGATCTCGACGGTCTTGCTGTCGATAAGGCCGCGCGGATCTGACCTGATCGTGATGCTCTTGATGTTCACCGGGTAATCGGGAAAGTTGTTCTCGAGCTGGAGTTGGTACTTGTTGATGGTGCCGGTGTAGAACTCGGTCGTGCTCGTGCTGTCCGTGACGACGCTCAACTTGCCTTTGTTTCTCACGCCGACGTAGAGCCAGAAGGTGCGGTTGATGTTCCGGTCACCGGGAGAAGCGAAAGAGATCGTGATCAGGTAGATGCGCGGCTCGGTGCCTTCGGGAATGTCGGCGAGGTACTTGTACTCGGTGTTGTGCAGTCCCGTTTGGGGATCGAGAGAATCGTCGTTGCTAATCTCCCGGAACTGGATCTGGGTCTGGTCCGGTGCGTCAAAGCCGGCGAGCTCGAGCTTCGCGGTTTCTTTGCTGCCGAGCGAGACTGCGATCTCGAGGTTGTGATTGCCGGCGTAAGCTTTCTCCACGTCGTAAGAGACCGTGCCGAAGAATTCCTGGTTGCCCTTCGTGATTTTTTCGAGCGGGAAGGTCCGAGCGGCGGCGGCCGCGGCGGCGGCGATCACGATGCAGGCGAGACTGAAGGTTTGGATGAGCGGGCGGCGCATGCGCTGCGTATGGCAACGACGATGCCAACTGGATTGATTGCGGGAGACGGCACGAGTCATGGCGATTTTCCCCGGCTCTGTTGAAAGGTGGATTGGAGTGTTCAATTTAGGTGTGCACAACGAAAGACAGTGGGTGTGCACATTTGTTATCTTGTTCGCTCTCGAACCAGACTCATTGTGGGAGGATATGGGGAAATGCGTCAAGGTCTATCTCGGGAATGGTTCCCGAGCCTGCTGGTTCTTTTCGTCGTGTTGCTCGTTGGTTCGGCGCCGCTGCAGGCGCAGAAAAAACACAAAAAGGGTGACCAGGCTTGCTTCACGCAGGCTGAACGAGACCGCGCCGAGAAGACCGCGAAAGTTTATCGAGAGCCGGATCCGAGTTACGACCCCGCGCTCGGTTACAACCCCGCGAATGGGCCGCGGCCCGGTGCGCCTCCTGTCGATGAGAATGGTCGCGCGAAACCAATCAACTGCGTCGCTAACAAAGACGAATCACCAGGCGCCGGCACCACGCCGAAGTTTCATTGTTCGGTCCCGAGCGTGACGGACGATAACGGCAAACTGGTTCGTTACAAGATAAAGCCGCACTTTAAAGGTCAATCACCTGACAAGCGCAACGGCGAAGTCTACGGCGAATTTCTGTCGTCGCGGTTCTCGAAAGCGATGGGGTTCTTTGCGGACGACGAATGGGTCGCGGACGTTACCTGTCAGGATTGCGAGCAGAGTTTGACGAAAAAGTTTCAGGGCGCTCCGTGGTCGCCGTTTCAGCCTGCGGCCGGCGTTGAGCTGCCGCTCGGTACCGGCATCGACGTCAACTGCGATCACAAATCGTATGGCGCGTTGGATAAGTCGCTGAAGACGCTCGCTGAAAACGGCGCGCCGCGCGCTGAGATCGACGCTTTCAAACTGTGGCTCGCGTTCATCGATCACGGCGACACGAAGGCTGACAACCAGAGCTTCTCGTGTTTGAAGTCAGAGAAGAACGGCGACACACGCATTTGCGAACCCGGACAGGCGGTTTATTACGTCAGCGACATGGGTTCGACTTTCGGTTACTCGGCCTCGAGCGAAAGCAAAGCTCGGCTCGACAACTGGCGCAAGAAAGATCCGATCAAGGTGAGTGGCGGCGGCGAGTGTACGGCGAACGCAAAGAGCGTCGGCGACACGAAGATCTCCGAAGCAGGCCGCCAGCTTTTGGCCGGCAACCTGCAGCGTCTGCTCGACGCCGAGCAACAGAACCACACGATCACGCGCGTGTTTGAGGCTTCACGCAATGCGGAGCGCGATCGGCCCGCAGCGGAGTGGACCGCCGAGTTCGTGCGCAAGGCGCGCATGATCATCGACGCTCGCTGCTCAAACTAGAACCAGCATTTCGTTACTGAAGATCCATGGGAATTGAATCAACTAAGTCAAAGCCGAACCGGTTCCTCGCCTGGTCAGTTCTCAACCGCGATCTGTGCCAGTTGGAATTCTTCCGCCGCGTGCTGGAAGAAGCGACTGACAAATCGACGCCGGCCTTGGAGAAGCTGAAGTTCCTCTCGGTCTTCGCTTCCAACCTCGACGAGTTTTTCATGGTGCGCGTCTCCGGTATCAAGGAGATGCTGCCCATCGAAGACATTGGCCCAATGCCGGGCGAGCTCACGCCGACCGAACAACTCGCGGTTATTCGCAAGCGCGTGCTGCCGCTGGTTGAAGAGCAGACGCGCTGCCTGGGCGAAGAAGTGTTGCCGGAGCTCGCGGCGAACGGCGTCGTCATCGCACCGTACCAGTCATTGTCGGATTCCGAGCGGCAGTATCTGTCGCAGTACTTCATTAAAAACATCTTTCTGGTGCTGACACCGCAGGCTGTCGATCCCGCGCGCCCGTTTCCTTACATCTCGAACCTCAGCCTGAACATCGGTCTGACAGTTGAGAGTAATCCGGAAGACACACTTGCGGGATCGCCGCTCGGGAGGGAAGTGCGGTTTGTGCGCATCAAGGTACCGCCGGTCGTGCCGCGGTTAATTCCGGTGAGTCCGGGGACGTTGAAGTTTGCGCTCGTCGAAGAAGTGATCGAAGCAAACATTCATTCGCTCTTTCCGAGCATGAACCTGAGCAAGGGACATTTGTTTCGCGTGACGCGCGATGCGGACGTCGAGATTCGCGACGACAAGGCCGCGGATCTGCTGGCGTTGATCAAAGAGTCGTTGCGGGAGCGCCGGTTTGGTTTGCCGGTCCGGCTGGAAGTCGCGTCGTCGATGCCGAGCGACATGGTTCAGTATCTGACGCGCTCTTTGAAGATCGAGCCTGATGACGTTTACAAGATCGACGGTTTGCTGGACGTGCCGAAATTGATGGAGCTTTACGGCCTCGACAAGCCGGAGCTCAAAGACAAGCCGCTGAAGGCCGTCACGCTGCCGGCGTTGCGTAAGACCGACAACATCTTCGACGCGATCAAACACCAGGACGTGCTGCTGCATCATCCGTATTGCTCGTTCATGTCGATCGTCGACTTCATTCAGTCAGCGGCGCACGACCCCGATGTTGTTGCGATCAAGATGTGTCTGTATCGCACGGGGCCGAAGTCTCCGATTCCGCAGGCGTTGATCGAAGCTAGCGAACGCGGCAAGCAGGTGACGGCCGTGGTGGAGATCAAAGCGCGCTTTGACGAGGAGAACAACATCGAATGGGCCAAGCGTCTTGCTGAATCCGGCGTGCACGTGGTCTATGGTGTGGTGGGTTTAAAGACGCACGGCAAAGTGACCCTCGTCGTGCGGCGCGAAGAGCACGGATTGCAAACTTACACGCACATCGCCACGGGCAACTACAATCCGACCACGGCGAGGCTCTATACCGACTTCGGACTCTTAACCAGCGATTCCGTCATCGGCGACGACGCGACGGATCTGTTCAACTTCCTGACCGGCTTCTCGATTCAAAAAGAGTTCAGCCGGTTGCTGGTCGCGCCACTGAATCTGCGCAAACGCATGACGGCCCTGATCAAACGCGAGACAGCGCACGCGCGCGAAGGCCGAACGGGGCACATCATGGCGAAGATCAATCGTCTTACCGACCTGAACATCATCGAGGCGCTTTACGAGGCGTCGCAGGCGGGAGTGAAGATCGATCTGATCGTGCGCGGCTCGTGCATGATTCGGCCCAACGAGCCGGGACTCTCGCAAACCATTCACGTGCGCAGCGTCGTCGGGCGCTTTCTCGAACACAGCCGCATGTTTTACTTCGCCAACGGCGGTGAAGAAGAGGTCTACATCGGTTCCGCCGATTGGATGGCGCGCAATCTCGATCGACGCGTGGAAGTGGTCGTGCCCGTGCTCGACGAAAATTTGAAAAGCTATCTGAAGGACACCGTGCTCGCCGCTTATCTGCGCGACAACGTGAAGGCGCGAGTGATGAAGTCTGACGGCGCTTACGAAATGCCACCCACGGAAGCGAGCGAGGAACCCTTCAACAGCCAGATGTTCTTCGAAGGCCCAAACAGCTCGCCCGGCGGCGGCAACCAGGCATTGTCGTGACCGTTTCAACTCCGAGGTTCACCCATGGTCCGGGCGAGCGGTTTCACTCCGAAGGAGTTCGCAAATTCCAGCCCAGGGTTTCTACCCTGGGTGCCCAAAAAGCGCACGCGCGAACGCTGAAAGCGTTGGCTACGGTCCTCTAACTTAGCGCAGAAAGGATCACGAATATGAACCGTCTGACCGTCGCGGTGTTGGCGACGTTTGTCGTCATCCTCGTGGGGAGCGGGATTTTGGCTTACGTGCTGAGCGATCAGCCGGGCACGCCGGCCACGACCACGGCCGCGCCCTCGGCATCGCCCGGTGCGCAAGTCGCCGCGCCTGCCGCTTCGGACAAAGAAGCGCGCCAACGAGTGCCGCTACTCGGCGAACTCTTTGGACCAGACGCTTCGGGTCTTTCACCCGCGTCGTTTGCGAGTTGGGAAGCGACATCGGCGCGCATCGCGTTGCGGTTTGCACTCGCCGCGTTTCTCGCTTCGCTGCTCGCCTTCCGTCCGCGACGCGGCGTGCCCGTCAATCGACGCAATCCTTACGTGGCCCAGACGCAGATTCTGATGGCCGTCGTTGCGGGCGGCATGATGATGGTCGTGGGTGACAGTGCGGCGCGTGCTTTCGGTATCTTCGCGGCGGCGTCACTCGTGCGTTTCCGCACGAACATTCGCGATCCGAAAGAGATCACGGTGTTGCTGGTTTGTCTCGGCGTAGGTTTGGCCGCAGGTGTCGGGCGTTGGGACATGGCGATCATCCTGACGTTGTTTGTGCTGCTGTCGCTGGCCGTGCTCGAGTACTTCGAGAAGTATCAGGTGTTTCGTTCGATGGTGATCACGGTGCAGACACGCGACGTCGACAAAGCAGATGAGATTTTGAAGCGACTGTTCCGGCGGCATAAGTCTGACTACGAACTGCGCGAGCTCAATCGGCAGGATCAGGACGAGCCGATGGGTCGGATCGTCTATCTCATAAATCTCGATCCGAGCGTCAGCACGAGCAAGCTGAGCGAGGAGATACTCTCCGCGGATCGCGACAACATCGACAGCGTCGAGTGGGAACAGAAGGAAGCCCAAACGTATCTTTACAAGTAGCCAGCGCTGCGTGTTGATTGAATCTCGGCGATGCAATAGACTGCGAGCACGCGCTGAATAAGTATCGGAGGATTGGATGGCGAGCCGCACAATTGTAGTCGGAGATATTCACGGCTGTTACGACGAGCTGATGGATCTGGTCGAGAAAGTCGGACTCGGTGACGACGACCGGGTTGTGTCCGTGGGCGATCTGATCACTAAAGGACCGAAGAGCCGCGAAGTGCTCGAGTTGTTCATGACCGATGCGCGCTTCACCACGGTGATCGGTAATCACGATCTGGCGTTGCGGCGGAAGTGGAACGGCGAGGAGATCGAGCTGAAGGCGGCGCAGAAAGAGACGCACAAGGAGTTGAAAGGGGAGAAGGACGCCTACGCGAGCTTCTTCAATCGACTACCGTTCACGATCGACCTCGGCACGCATCTCGTGGTGCACGCGGGCCTGCGTCCGAACGTCGAGCTCTACTCGCAAACTACGGGGGATCTGACGCGGCTGCGAACACTCGGCGGCGATCGTGAGAGTGATGAAGGCACGCCGTGGTATCACGTCTATTACGGTGAGAAGACCGTCCTCTTCGGTCACTGGCCCGCGCCCGAGCCGCGCCGCGGAAAGAAAGCGATCGGCCTCGATACCGGTTGCGTTTATGGTCACACGTTGACGGCGTACATCATCGAGACGGATGAGTTTGTGACGGTCGAAGCGAAGCGTGCGTACGACGAGTCGTGATCGCATTCTCAAGGCTTACACCAACTCATAGGCTTGCACCAACTCAATAAGGCCTTGCACAAGAGCTGGAACGCCGAAGGCGTTAACTAATGCCAGCCCAGGGTTCATACCCTGGGGACCATGTTTATTCTTGGCGTTACCAACTCCACAGGAGTTAGCCAACGCTTTCAGCGTTCGCGCGCGCTTTTCTCTTGTTACCCAGGGTATAAACCCTGGGCTAGAATTCGCGAACTCCTTCGGAGTTCAGCCGTACAAAAAAAGGGCCGCTCGCTTGAGCGGCCCTCGTAGTTTGGATAGGGGTTTATTTCACTTGTTGTTCGTCGCGGCAGCGCTGACTTTCGTTTGCGCGTGCGCCTGTTGCGCCTGGAACTGGTTCCAGTAATCCTGCACGAAGCTCTTCTGCTTTCCGTGACCCACGCCCGAGTTGAACTCGTACTGGTACATTTCACTCATCACCTGATCGATGTTCCAGTTGTCATGCGTGAAGCGATAGACAGCGCCCACCACGCCCGTGCGATGGCGGCCACCCGCGCAGTGCACGAAGAACTTACCCGTTGACGGATCGTCCACGACCTTCAGGAACTGGTTGATCTGGTCCATGCTCGGATAGCTCTTGTCCTCCATCGGAATGTTGACGTAGCGCAGTCCGGCAGCTTCCACCGCGGGTTGCTCGTATTCGCGCGAGTTGTCAGTCAGGTCGATGATGGTCTTGACGCCGAGTTGCGCGAGCGCCTGGTAGTCTTCGTCTTTGGGGCGAGCACCGCGGAAAAAGCGATCATCCATTTGGCCAAAATTCTTGATCTTAACGTTGGGGAATTTCTCGTTGCGTTTAGCAGATGCGGCTGGTGCAATCGTGAACACGAGCGCGAGTAGCGCAAAAATAGCTGGGGAAAACTTTCTGATGGACTTCATTAAAATCTCCTTGTAAATCGAGCCTGTTTAATGCCGCGCCGGGTGGTTTTGATTTCGAACGCTTGGTTCGGGGGCCGCTGAACTTATCGCAAAACCGAGACTAGGATGGATCTGATAGCGCGTCGGTTGCATAAAATTTGACGTATCTTTTCGGTTGTTAAGGGCACGATTTCGCGCGCGCCGCGAACTGTTTGCGACAGTCTCGAAAGAGTTTTTCCACTCGCCCCGCATAGACTTCCCGCCTCCCCGCTATACACGCCATGAAACCAACATCCCGCTTACCACTCGCTTTGTTGTTAGCCGTTATCTTCGCGCTGCTCGTGCCGGCAACTGCACCCGCGCAGGAACGGCTCTGCGATCCGTCGTTTGAAGACTGTTACTCGCCATTGCTACAGCTCGTCCGCAACGAGAACAACGGTCTCGACGTCGCGTTCTACATGATCGAGCTGCCAACGCTTGCCGACGCGATCATCGCGCGTTATCAAGCCGGCGTTCCCGTGCGTCTGATTGTCGAGCCGCGTGGAAACCTGAAGTTTCCGATGAACCAGCCGTTGTTGGATAAGTTTCAGGCCGCCGGCATTCCCATGCGCTACAAACTTGGCGACGGCATCATTCACGCGAAGGAGATCGTCTTCGCCGGCCAGAACAAGGTCGTATTCACCGGCTCGAACTTTGGCGATGCGGACGTGGCGCCGTACGTGCCGTATGACAACTATGTCGATGGCGCGTGGTATTTCAGCGACGATTCCTCAGTCGTGAATAGTTTCAAAACGAGGTTCGACGATCTTTGGACAGACACGATTCTCTACGGCAACTACGCGAATGTCTCGGGCGCGTTGACGCGTCGCTATGCGACGTTTCCCATCGACCCCGCGCTGAACTTCCTGCCGAACAACAATGCGGCGGAGGACTACGGCGCGCGCACGATCGCGCAGATCGATCAGGAGACACAGAAGATCGATCTCACGATGTATCGTCTGACGGACAACAGCATTTGCGATGCGCTGCTGCGTGCGGTAGCTCGCGGCGTGCCGGTGCGTCTGCTCGCGGAACCGGCCGAATATCGTTTTGACGCGAGCCGGCTGGGGGCTGAGTTCACCGGACCTTACAACGTCGATCGTTTGTATGCGGCGGGCGTGCAGATCCGCATGCGCAAGCATAGCGGACTGAACCATCAGAAGTCTGTGTCGCTCTACGGCCGCGGGCTGACGATCTTCGGATCTTCGAATTGGAGTTGGGAGTCGTTCAATTACCAGGAGGAGCACAACTACTTCACCACCAAGGCGTGGTTCTTTCAGTGGTTCGTCGATCAGTTCAATCGGAAGTGGAACTCGGCGACTGAGTATGAGCCGTTCGTGCCGCAGCCGCCGAGTGTGCCGCTGCTTAAGTCGCCTGCGGATGGCGGCACAGGCGGAGTTTCGGTGATGCTCAATTGGGAAGGCGGCGGTTGGGCGCATAAGTATGACGTGTACTTCGGTAGTGATCCGAACAATCTGCCGCTCGTGAAGTCCGACTTGGTGACGGGGACGTTCGGCTCGAGTGGTGCGGAGACTTATCTCGTTTCGGGTTTGCAGAGTGGTGTGACGTATTACTGGCGCATAGTAAGTAAGACGATGGCGAATCAGACGGCGAGTGGTCCAGTGTGGCGGTTCACTGCGTCAGGCACAGCGCCGACGCCCACACCAACGCCGACTCCTACCGCGACGCCGACACCAACACCGACGCCAACGCCAACGCCGACACCAACTCCTACTCCGACACCGACTCCGCCGCCAACCTCGGCATCCGAAGTTGTTCTTTACGCGGGGCAGGCAACGACGCGTGTAGGCAGTTGGACCATCGTGTCTGACTTGTCCGCGGCCGCTGGCAGTCGCATCTTTCAACCTGACGCAGGTGTGCCCAAGATCACGACCGCTGCGATTAACCCGACGCACTATTTCGAGATGACCTTCAACGCTGAAGCCGGCCGGCCGTATCGCTTGTGGCTGCGCGCCAAAGCGCAGGACGACTTTTGGGGCAACGATTCGGTGTGGGTGCAGTTTTCCGACAGCATCAACAGCAGCGGCGCTCCCGTCTTTCGCATCGGCACAACGGGCGGCACGGAAGTCAATCTCGAAGACTGTTCGGGCTGCGGCGTCAGCGGCTGGGGCTGGCAGGACAACGGTTGGGGCATTGGTGTCTTTGGACCACAAATCTTCTTTCAAACCACCGGCACGCATACCATTCGCGTGCAGGCGCGCGAAGACGGCGTGTCGATCGATCAGATCGTCTTGTCGCCGGGAACTTACTTGAACAACTCGCCGGGCGCGTTGAAGAACGACAACACGATCCTGCCGGCGTCCGGCGGCGGCTCGCCGCCCGCGCCGCAAGCTCCGGCCATCAGCTCCATCGCGCCGAATTCGGGTGCGACGGTTGGCGGCACTGCGGTCACGATCAACGGGAGTAACTTCGCTGCGGGCGCGGTGGTTAAGTTCGACAACCTTGCGGCCACGAACGTCAACGTTGTCACCGCGAGTTCGATCACGGCTAATGCACCTGCGCACGCTGCCGGTGTTGTGAATGTTGTGGTGACGAATCCGAATGGACTGAGCGGCACACTCGCGAACGCCTTTACTTACACGCAGCCGCCGGCGTCTGAAACGATACTGCTCGCAGACGACTTCAACGACAACTCGCTGGATCTCGCGAAGTGGACGCCGAACAATCTTTTCAGCGGCTTCACTGATTCGGCGTTGCCGTCGCTCGAGACGGCGCAAAGCTATCAAACCGGTCCGTTGCTGACCGGAAAGGCAAATTCGCATTACAACGGCATCCGGTCGGCGCAGAGTTTCAATTTCAGCGGCGCTTACGGTTACGTGGAGTTGGTCCAGGCGCCGGCTACGTCGACCAAAGCGGATGCGATGTTCACGATCGGCATTGACGCGAATAACTACTATCGCATTTACGTTGAAGACGGGACTCTCATTTGCCAGTCGAAGATCGCGGGGGTGAAACACGACCTGTTTACCTCGGCTTATAGTCCGGCAACAGATCGTTTCTGGCGTATCCGTCACGACGCGTCAACGGGGAATGTTGTATTTGAGACGGCGAGTGGTAGTCCTGATGTGGCAGGTAGTTGGACCATGCGCTACAGCGAGCGTTGGGACACGGTGTCGGTCCCGCTAAGTTCGGTCTGGTTGGAGCTGAAAGCGGGCACGTGGCAAGCGGAATCGATCGCCCCCGGAACCGTCATCTTCGACACCTTCAAAGCCGCAAAGCCGTGATGACCGAGGTCTCGATGAACTTGCCGTAATGAACGAAGTGCTTGTAAATGCGATCACGCAAAAGCAACGACTGCGCTTCGTGTACGACCACAGGCCGCGTCTTGTTGAGCCTCAATGTTACGGAATCGGCACGCGCGGCACCGAACTATTGCGCGTTCATCAGTTGAAGGGCGGCGCCCAACGCGAGCCCCTTTTCAACGTCTCCAAGATCGTCGATCTCGAAGTCCTCAACGAGACCTTCACCCATCCCGGCCCAAACTACAAGAAGAACGACTCCGCAATGAAAACGATCTTCGCACAGTTGTAACCTTGCGGAGTTTGGGACTGTGCTTAGCGGGCGTTGGCATAGAGAAGCTTGGAGTTGATGGTCTATGCGCCGAGGTTTGTTACGTCTGACGAGGACCTTGCTCTCGCTCTTTAGGTAGCTCGGGCCTGAGCAGGCGTTCTGCTCGCATCACGTGAAGTATCAAAACTCGTTCGGAATCTTCTCGGTAGGAAGATGCGGCACGGCGGCTCGACGATCTGCGTCAAGGTCATTGAGTGCTGGTTCCGCCCAGATCACTTCAGCCATCTGGACATCCGTTGCTTCGCCTGCTTGTGAGTTAGTGATCTGCCTTCTTCAATCGCTTTTTCCCCGCGGGCAATGCCTTCGAGCAATGTCATGCGACGCTGTAGAGTCTCAAACGTTTCGACATCGACGAGATATGCTGGGGGAACGCCATGTTGCGTAATCAGGATCGGCTCTCGATCCTTCTCCAGTTGGCTCAGGATCTCCGTAGCTTTGCGCTTGAGTGTCGTAACGAGTTCAGTTCGCATAGTGTGATACTAAAGTGACACTTTCATTAAGGCAAGAGTTGCTGACCATGTCGTTAAGTCCGATTTTGGATCTGTCCGATTGGTCAACGTTTAGTCGAAGGGGTTAATAGTTTTCACGCCTGTTTTGCTGAAGTCGCGAGTATTCCGCGTTGCGACGGTCAGATTATGTTGAAGAGCTGTTGCGGCAATCATTCCATCCAGCAAGGGGACCGTCGCACCCTTACGTCTTAGTTCTACGACCAACGCCGCCCACCGGCGACTTACTGTTGCGTCCCACGGAACACACTCGACGATCTCAATAACATCTTCCAACCATTGCTCGAGTCGCTGTCGTTTGGGACTTCGGGGCAGCGCGAGAATACCGATTCTCAGTTCGCCGATAATGAGTGGATCCACGACAAGATTGGCTTCGTGTTTAGTAAGCCACGCAACCACCTTCGGATCTGCGGTCGGCTTGGTCGGTTCACTTAGGACATTTGCATCGACGAGGTAGATCATCCGAACTTTGGCGCTCGGATGTCGGCGGTAGTTTCAGTGCGGTCGAGAGGCTGAAACCAACCTTTCACAGGGCAGGAAAGCAAAAGCTTTACCAGGCCCTGGTTGCGGGTCCCGGTCCGCCGTTTGAGGAGATACTCGCCACGATCAAGCCGCTCGATCTCAAACTCCTGTCCCGATTTGATCTCATCTTCACGCCGTATCTCGGCGGGAATGATGATTTGGCCTTTGGTGGAAACGGTCGTTCTCATGGCGAGGTAAGATAACGTCTTACCTCATCAGTCGTCAAATATGAAATCGTTTGCATCCACGAAACATTTCGGCGAGGACATTCCGCGGCGCGAATTCTTGAATCGCTAACGGGAGGAGGGAGAACTATGAGAACATTCGAACAAGCTCATGCCTTTCGCCAGAGACGTCAAAACTTAGCAGTCGCAATCATCTGATGTATTCTCTTCAGGTCACTGGCTAATGGAAGAGAAACCAGTTGAGACATCTGCGGCGTTGAAAGAGTTTTTTGGCAACTGAGCGAGATCTCCATATCATTTGATTGTGAGTACCATTCCCACGTGCAAACAGTAGCGAATGACGACGGTGTGTCGGTATTTGAGAGTGTGCGTCCACGCTTGTTCGGGATCGCCTATCGCATGCTCGGCAGCGCGGCTGAGGCTGAAGACATTCAGGACGCGTGGCTGCGCTGGCAGGGCACGGATCGAAGCGTGGTCCAGGACTCCGCGGCGTTTTTGGCAACCGCAACGATGCGCCTGGCAATCACTTTTGCACAGTCCGCCCGCTCTCGCCGGGAAACCTATATCGGCCCCTGGCTTCCGGAACCGGTAGACACCTCCGGTGATCCGCGCCTGGGCGCCGAACGCGCCGAAGCTTTAGAGTTCGCCGTCCTGCTGTTACTCGAGAAACTCTCTCCCACCGAACGCGCCGCATACGTTCTCCGGGAAGCATTTGACTATTCCTACGACCAAATCGCCCACACGATCCGATCGACCGAAGCAAATGCGCGGCAACTTGTTACCCGGGCGCGTAAGCACATCACCGAAGGTCGTCGCAAAACCGTCAGCGCCACCGAACAAAAACGTCTGCTCAACGCTTTCATCGTAGCCTCACAGAAGGGCGATCTGCCGGCGCTCGAAAAACTCTTTGCCTCCGACGTTGTTTCGTACGCTGATGGTGGGGGCGCTTTACACGTAGCCCGGCATCCCGTTTTCGGTCGTGATCGCGTGGCGCATTACTTTGCCTCAGTCGGTACCTCAAAACCTGCATCCTGAGCTAAAAAAACCTGTCACAAACCAGAAGGCTATCCGGTCTTAGCGAGCACGGAAATAAAACCAGCTTCGCAAAAGCATCGACTGCAAAAATAAGGAGAGTGCGACATGGAGATCGTAGTGATCGGTGGGACTGGTCTAATCGGATCGAAGCCCGTAAACACGAATCAAGTTCCGTCTCCGCAGCCACAACCGGCAACAATCGCGCTCAACGCCACTTCCCAAACTTAAAGATTCGAGAAGAGAAAAAGGAGAGAGTGTCATGAGTACTATTACGACTAAAGATGGAAGGCAGATTTACTACAAGGATTGGGGCACTGGTCCGGCCATAACGTTCTCGCACGGCTGGCCGCTAAACGCGGACGCTTGGGATGGCCAAATGCTTTTCCTCGCGCAGCACGGTTTCCGTGTTGTCGCGCACGACCGCCGGGGTCATGGACGATCGACGCAAACGCCGGTCGGCAATGACATGGATGGTTATGCCGATGATCTCGCAGCCGTCATTGAGGCGCTCGATCTCCAGGACGTTACGCTCGTGGGCCACTCCACCGGCGGCGGCGAGGTCGCCCGGTACATTGGCCGCTACGGGACCAAACGGGTCGCAAAGGCAGTCCTGATCGCGGCAGTGCCGCCGCTAATGCTGAAGACTCCCGCCAACCCTGAAGGCTTGCCGATCGAGCTGTTCGACAAAATGCGCGCCGACCTGCGCAAGGATCCTTCGCAATTCTACGAGGACCTTGCGACGCCGTTTTATGGTGCGAACCGGCCCGGAGCAAACGTTTCACAGGGAATGCTCGATCAGTTCTGGCTTTGGAGCATGCAAGCGGGTTTGTTGAACTCCTACGAAAGCATCAAGGCCTTTTCCGAAACGGATCAAACAGAGGATCTGAAAAAATTCGACGTGCCAACGCTCGTGTTGCACGGTGAAGACGACCAGATCGTTCCCGTCAAAGACTCGGCGAAGAAATCGGCCCGGCTGATCAAGGGCGCAAAGGAAGTCTACTATCCGGGCGCTCCCCACGGCCTCACTGCCACACACCAGGATCAGGTCAATCGGGAATTGCTCGCTTTCATCTCGGGTGAACAAGCGGCAGCCGCAGGTGAGTAAGACAAAGGAGAGGACCCATGGCTGCCAATGCCCAAAAAACACAACCGGAGATTACGACACGTTTACTGGCCGGCGTCTCCGTGCCCGACACGGCACTGATTGCACGCGCGATAGAGTTGGCGCGTGATCGGTCTGAGCCTTACCTGTTTAATCATGCCATGCGCTCGTGGCTCTTTGCAGCGCTCTTCGCGCAGCGCAAACAGCTTGCGTATGACGCCGAGGTGCTCGCCGTCACCACGATCCTGCACGACATCGGTTTGACAGAAAGTTTCGCTGGACCACTGCGATTCGAAGTGGAAGGAGCCAATGCCGCGCGCAGCTTCGCACGTAAAGAGGGTATGGATGATCGTCGCACACAGTTGATCTGGGACGGAGTCGCACTGAACTCGACTCCTTCCATCGCACTTTATAAAGAAGCCGAGATCGCTTTGGCGACGATGGGCATCGGGCTTGATTGGGGTGGCTGGGGGTTGGAGGCGCTGAGCGATGTTGAAGTGGCTGAAATCGTTGACGCGTTTCCGCGTTTGGAAATGAAGAAACAATTCACGCACGCGGTCTGCCGAATTGTCGAGACACGCCCCACAACGACCTACGACAACTTCGCCCGTGATTTTGGCGAGCGCTTTGTGCCGGGTTACAAGCCGGTATCAACCGTGGACTATTTGCTGAACTCCCCGTTCAAGGAGTAACCATGAAGAACAAGACATTAATGCTCGTCTTCCTGTTTCTGCTGCCGGGCATGCTGATGGCCCAACAGCCGGCGGCGAGTCAGGCGCCACAGGCTTCGGTGACACCGCTCACTTCGAAGGATCTGCCGGAGTTTCCCGGCAAAGAAGTCCTGATGATCACAGTGGAATATCCGCCGGGCAGTGTGGATCCGATTCACCGCCACAATGCGCATGCGTTCGTGTACGTGCTGGAAGGCTCGATCATCATGCAGGTCAAAGGTGGAAAAGAAGTGACGCTGACACCGGGCCAGACTTTCTATGAAGGTCCCGACGATGTTCATGTCGTGGGTAAGAACGCCAGCAGCACCAAGCCCGCAAAGTTCGTCGTGTTCTTTATTAAGGACAAGGGCGCGCCGGCGTTAGTGCCGGTGCAGGAATGAAAAACCGAAATCCAAGGAGATTGAAGCAATGAAGGAATCAACTTTCGCAGGAGTCGGCGGAGTGAAAATTTTTACCCGCTCGTGGCAACCGGAAGGGAAAACACGCGGCGTGGTCGTTATCGTTCCCGGGTTCAATTCGCATAGCGGGCAATATCTGTGGGTGGGGGAGCAATTCGCGGCGAAGGGTTTGGCGACTTATGCGATCGACTTGCGCGGGCGCGGGCGTTCCGAAGGCGAGCGCTTCTACGTTGAAAAGATGGAAGACTACACGGAGGATGTGGCGACGTTAGTCAGAACCGCGAAATCGGAAAATCCAGGTGTGCCGGTGTTCGTTCTCGGTCACAGCGCGGGCGGTGTCGTTTCGTGTATTTATGCGCTGGACCATCAAGCAGAGATCGACGGATTGATTTGCGAGAGCTTCGCCTACGATCTGCCGGTGCCCGGGTTCGTTCTTTCGATACTCAAGGGCTTCGATCACATCGCGCCGCACCTCCACGTCTACACCTTGAAAAACGAAAACTTCTCCCGCGATCCGCTGTTTGTCGAGTCAATGAATAACGACCCGCTGATCAAGGACGAGTCTGAGCCAACGCAGACCGCGAGCGTTATGATCGATGCTGCTCGCCGACTGCATCAGGAATTTCCCCTTATCAAACTTCCGGTACTCATTCTGCACGGCACGGAAGACAAGGCCACGAACCCGAGTGGTAGCCAGTTCTTTTACGACAACACCGGCTCAACCGACAAAACGCTGAAGCTTTATGAGGGCCACTATCACGACTTGCTGAATGATCTTGATAAGGAAACCGTGATGGCGGACATCAACGGCTGGATCGACGCGCGCATTCCCGAAACTCAAACCAGATCCGTCGCAGTTTGAGCGCTTAAACTCCACCGGCGAGCTACCTCTACAAACGTTGGTTTATTACGAGGGCATCACCCCCCACTCAGTCGCGCCTGTGATGCCCCCGCCGCCTCATACGAGCCCACGAAGTATGAGGCGATGTCGATTCACCTACGGAGCAACCTTCGTCGCGTGCTCGCTCCAACCACTTTGCCCACCGGCGCCGATAGCCGCCACGCGGAACCAATATCGTGTTCCACTCTTCAGATTGCTAATCGCTTTCGCCGCCGACGTAGCGATCGCCACGTGTGTCCAACTCGTCGCGGTCGCCGGATCCGTGCTCGATTCGATCGTGTAGCTCTTCGCGTTGGGAACCGGTTTCCACGACAGCAGGATCACGCCTTCGTGCGTTCCAGCCACCGCTCCCACTGATTCGGGTTCGCCAGGAGTCGAGGGCGGTGTTCGAGATGCTTTGGTCTCCATGCCCGCGCTCGTGATGATCGTGTCGTCGCGACCGGCAACCGATTCCACGTAGCCGGCAAGCTGGGTGAGGATCTGGTCCACCTCCGTCGCAGCATTGTCCTGCGTCACGACGCGCGTCGAGACTTCCGACTTGGCCGCCTGGACGGACGCGAAAGCCTTTTCGAGTTGGTCCAAACGAGCAGTCACGTCGGCCAGCGCCGGCGTCGGATTTTGGAAGCTCGCGTTGTTCGTCATCGCCGTAACGATTTGCCGGCCCTTCGCTAACTTTTCCGGAACAGTGAGATGTCTCAGGTTCAATCTGATTCTAGCCATGGGATTTTCCTTTCTGGGCAATTGTTGTTTTGAGACTCAGGGAGACAAGTTAAGAGCAGTGAGCTGCTGTTTATCTGCCGCGAGGTAATGACTTGAGTCGCGGAGAATGCATGTTGAGTCGCGGAAGTTCAGTCTTGAATCTCTACGCTGTTGCTTGTGCACAGCGATTCTTGCTTAGCTTCTCGGCGGTTCTAGTTGTCCTGCCGCGAAATGCAGTTGCAGTTTTCCGTACTCAAGACATCGCTCCGTCGCAGCTAAACATCGGACGGCGTCCGCTAGTCATTTCCTGGACGAAAGCAAACAGAGTTTCGCAACTAGTACTTGCAGTTTTTGTTTGCGCGTTTAAATCTGCACTGATCGCGGTTGTATCTACGTCGATAGGTTTTGGTCATGGTGTTTTGTGCTCTTTCTCGAAGGTTTCTGGGCTACGTCAGAGCCACGGTTGCAAACACAATGGAGAGACGGGAGCAGCGAGCAGCACTAGCGGCAAGTGCGTTTCGCTCGTGAACCTAAAGCGCCGGCAGGGTAGTTGAGGAAGGAAAGAAAAGTCTTTAGAGAAAAATCAATTATTTATCAAATCGCGCTTTGATAATTTGCCCGAAAACGTTGCACATGCAAGGTTCATGGCAACGAACAACTACGTGGTCCAATCGTAGATCTTTTTTCTTTTGTGAGTGGTAAGCGTCCGTTAGAATGCGGCCGCTCTTTCACTTATCTAGAAAGGAGGGGACGTTTAATAATCAGATTGATAACTTTTGACTAAGGACAAAACAAGAGTATAGCCATTCACGGCGCGAGAGCCCCAGCTCCCACTGGGGCTCTCGCTCTTTTGCGCCTTAGACCATCCGCAGCTTGCCGGCAAACAACTCGGCTTCGATTACCGCGGTCTGAGTATCGACCAAACCTAACAGGTTTGCTTCAGCACAACGTGCGAAGGCAAAGTGCTTCGCTTTATTTACTAGTGGTCTTGCGTCGATGGATTTTTCCAGCGTCCGCATCAGCACGACGAGTGCGGCTGCGCATCTTTGGTTTGCCCCACAGATGATCTCTGCGAGTTCTTCGACTTTTTCTTCATTGCACGTTTCGGCACGGGCAATGTCTTCAACGACGGCGACCGCTCGCGGGTACTCTAGCCGCGCGTACTCTAAAGGCTCGGCAATGTTTTCGCCGGCATCGTTCTCGCCGGCATCGAGGTTTCGCACGAGCTCGGACAGCCACGGATCATCAATCAGCAAGGCATAACTAATGATCTTGCGGCTGTCGGGATCGATCGACTTGTCGTTTACGATTGCCTGCGCTCTTCGTTTGAGATCGCTGAGGTCGCTCGGTTTAGGATCCTTACCGTTGTTTGCGGTGTTAGTTGTTTGGTTTACGTGTTGGTTAGCGTGAGGTTCGCGCGCAGTTGCGCTACTATCATTAAGCATGAGCTTCATCCTTTCTAGTGAAGGTTGAGGTTCAAGGGTCGATTTCGTGTTCGTAGCACGAGTCGGCCCGCTTCATTTTGGGAGTTGTGCGCACACTATAACACAACCATCAGCTTTGTGAATGGGCCATGTCGTAAACCTCCTTAGAATCTAAAACCGACACCCAGGCTCCACTGAAAATTGTGCGTAGTGCCGAGTCGCTGAGCGAACAATCCCTCACCAGCGACCTTATCCCCGAAAGGAATTATCATGTCACCCGCGTCGAAGCGCAGGACCACGTGACGGTTTGGATAAAACTCGGCAACGCCACCAACGTCGAGCGCAAACTCAGCCTGCTCACGCTGGTTGACGACAAAGTTAGTCTGAAAGCCCGGCCTTACTTTCGCAAAGACGCCCAGATGTTTGGTGCGCTTGCCGGCCTTGATTCCGAAGAGACTCTGGACCGCGTAAGGTGGTCCTTCGTCCGGCAGAAAAAAATTCACTTCGCTATCGAACGCGATCGCGTTGCTGAGATTGTAGGTAAATCTGGTGCCTGCACCCCAACCAAATCCCAGGTCATGACCATGAAAGGAAAAAATCTGCCCGCCGACCTCATGTGTCGGGACCCTCTCGTCATCAGAAACGGTCTTGTTCTGCGCCTGTGCAAGTACGCAACTGACGCACACGAGGAGCGTACTCAAGGCGAGGATGAGAAAGCGTTTTTGCATAGTCACTTCTCCGATTGGGTGCTGAGATAACAAACTCAGTATCGCAATCGAAGTGCCCTTTGCTGATGAGGCTCTTTGTGTTCATTTCTCGTAGTTTGTAGTTTTGGCTTGCAGCGTAACGACAACACATGGTGAAGTAATCCGGCGCGATGGACGCGCGGTGGTCCCGTGCCTCGCGTGGTCCTATTCCTTGCGTGGTCCTATTCCTTGCGTGGTTCTGTGCTCGCGTCGCTGATGTAATGAGTCGAACAGCTTTAATGATTCTGCTCGTCTGCTGCTGTGGTGTAAGTGCTGCGGCGCAAAACCCGCGCGCTTCGACGCCTCCGTGCCCGGACGAACGCGCATGGACCGGCCGCTATCGCAATTATGTTTTTGGCTTCTCGCTTCTGATCCCGCGCGGCCTCAAGGGCTATTGGAATTCACCGCGTTGCGCGCCCGACGAAAAATACGGCTGTATTTGCATGAACGACCACGGCCGCTTCATCCCGCTTTCAAGCGATGCGCATATCGAAGCGTTTGTTGGTTATCAGATGGAACCCGATTGGTCCGTGCGTGATCACGAACGACAGGCGGTCTCGTTCTTGACCGACGACAAACAAAACCAACACGTCACCGTCGTTCGCTCTCAATGGTTCCGGCTCGGGACCTTGCGCACGCGTCGATTCGAGGCCCGCTATTCTCGAAATAACAAGCCGGTGATCACCGACCACATCGTGGCTTTATACAAAGGAGTCGAGTACGAGCTGATACTGGTTACCTCACCGGGCAGGTACGCCGCCGATCAGCGACAGTTTAAAAGAATTATAGCGAGCTGGCGACTGACGCGACGCGTGTAGAGCTTCACCGCGGGACCATCAAGCTATGCTGATTGGGGGGGCGTATTACTTCAGCCATCGGGAGAGTCGTTGCTTCGCCTGCTGATGAGTGAGTGATCTGCCTTCTTTAATTGCGTTTTCCCCGCGGGCAATGCTGTCGAGCAATTTCATACGATGCTGAAGCGTTTCGAACGTTTCAACATCGACGAGATATGCTGATGGAACACCATTTTGAGTAATGAGGATCGGCTCTCGATTCTTTTCGAGTTGCTTCAAGATCTGCGTGGTATCGCGCTTCAGTGTGGTGACGTTTTCCGTTCGCATAGAGACCGCAAATATGGGCCGTAGACGAGAGTTTACCGACTCTGATGATCTGAAGTTTTCCGCGACATGTGGATCCAGCACAACAGCCACCGTTCCTTTGGACATCTTTCCTGCAAATCGATTCGGTTGCGACTTGCTGTAGTCGAACCGATACTCTGAACAGGACGTTTCTTCATCTCCTAGACTTTTCTTACGAGCGAACTTCTTTTTCATAATCTTTACGCACGAATGCGGTGGATAAATTGTCGCAAAGCTTGTTGACGGTGGCGGCATCCGGAAAAACGTGAGCGACATCCGGCTCGAATTTGTCGTTTTTGACAGAAATTAATCAGATCTACGAAGTAAAGATTAGAACGCAGGCTTTTTGGATTAGACGTAGACATGAAGAGGAGCTCTTTAAGCCATCGCTCAAGATAGAGATGAACCGAGATAACGTAAGGAAGCAAGGAGTTAGCTTCAAGTACATCTTCCACAAAGTTGCTTTTCATGGTTAGATTATGCCCTTCCAAGCTGAGGCACTGAATGCTGAATTAACGCATCTACGCCAGACGGATCGCGCGAATGATGACTAATAGGATCAGCTAAGGCCCATCGAAGTGTTTGTGAACCGTTTTAGTAAGCGTCACTACGACGGGGAGTTCTGTGGGTCAGTGCATAATTGATCAATTTTCATATCGGGTACTTGCAACTGACTTTGCGTCTGCGCTCGCTTCCATTCGTCGATTTGATTGCACACCTTCATTGCACACGACGTATCGTTATTTCGAAGAAATGCCTCACTGGCAAATTCAGCTTGTAAAATCGCTGCGTGGAACTGTCCTATTCCAGCGAAAAATGTGGCTGACTCGAACAGAGCATCGGGATAATCGTGCATATCCTTGCTCTTTTGGCTAACAATGACTCTCGTTTGCATATACGCCTTCGCGCGAGCAAGGTCTTTCCATTCTGCAAATGAGTCGGCAAGATGCTTGAGAGCGTGAAGTTGCTTGCTCACGATTCCCATCAAGCCCCCTATTCTTACTTGGTCTTTAAACGTTTTTATGGCTTCGTCACGACGACCAGCCTTTACATAAGCCTCGCCCGCCTTGCACAACGTGTTGAATTCATGATTTAGATTACCGGTAAGTTGGGCCACGTTGCGAGCCTCATCGAAAGAAAGTATCGCTAGATCTATCTCCCCGGCGGCGACCAACATGATTCCCTTATCACCCAAAGCATTCGCCTCTCGATGTCGATCACCTACTTCACGGGCAAGCTGCAATTGCCTGTCGAAAGCGGCGATCGCCTTTTGCGGCTCGTTCAATTCCATATACGCTTCACCAAGCTGCCCCGCAGCAAGCACCTCCCGATGACGGTCGCCAATTTCTTGAAGAATACCGATGGATTGCTCAATCCGTTGAATCCCTTTGTCAGTCTCGCCGATTTCGGCAAGCCATAATCCGGATGTTGACAACGCTTGTGCCGCCCAATGTTTGTAACCAAGCTTTTGAAAGAGTTGTGCTGCTTGCTCGCTTAGAGAAATTGCTTGGCTGCGGCTACTTTTGCCGTAAACATTCGCCAAATTCGCCAGTCCATTAGCTTCTTCAAACTGATTTCCCTCCTTACGAGCGTTATCTATTACCCATTGAAGACGTTCGACGGCTAGGTTGGTTTCTCGTAACCCTGAGTACGCCAATCCAATATCCGCAATAAGTCTCACTTCATTTTCATGTTTACCTAAATCACACCAAATCTGCTTTGCGCGTTCATAGCATTGAATGGCATCGTACAACTTCCCTGAATCTGCCAACGCGCGACCTAAGTGCTGGTAAGCAATGGCAACTCCATTTTGGTCGTCCAAGGAATTCGCAAGATCTATTGCCTCACTGAAGACCTGTTCGGCGGAATTGTATTCCCCTACTGATTGATGGATAAGGCCTAACAAAGTTAGAGGGTTAAGTTCTGCTTCTCGGTTGTTGAACTGTTCAGCAATCGAGATGGATCGTCGACACCAAACCTTTAGCTCATTGGGAGGGAGGCGGTTAAGAAGTATGTTGCCGCCTCGAGTTGTGTAGCTCCAACAGATCTCAGCAACATCGTCAGCTCTCTCCGCATCGTTTGAAGACCAACCCCAGCCCCGTCGAATATTTTCACTCTCACGGTTGAAGATTTCCAATCCCTGCGAATGAATTGGCCCGCTCTGTAGGTACAGCTGATTTGCTTGAGTCAGCACATTTAGATAGTGCTGAGCGAATCGCTTTTCTGAGTTAAAGATCTCTTCATTTGTGGTTAGCGATCTCCCAAAAATCCGAACAAGTTCGTGCAATCGATAGCGTTTGTTCTTCTTGTCAAATAGCACCAGACTTCGCCGCACCAAATCGCTCAGCTGTTGATGGTTTTCATCTCTACATATAATTTCCTCCGCCTGGGAGTCGAAGGAGGTAGAGAATACAGCCAGTTGCCTAAACACTGCAGCCGATTCCTCTGATAAACGCGCGTAGCTCAAATTGAAGGACGCCCTAACACTAATATCCACCCCTTCTGTTCCCAGCTTCTCAAGTCGAGTCCGTTCGTCACGCAATTCATTCGCAAAACTGGAAGGGATTAAATCGACGGTTACTGCCAACAAGCTCCCAGCCGCACGTATTGCTAACGGCAAATATCCGCAGAGTTCACAGATTTCATCAGCGACAGCCGAATTGACTCCTGTTGCTATCGAGGAGAGTAGTTCGCGCGCCTCTGTTGGAGAAAACTCCTCGACAAAAATGTTTTTTATCCCTGGCAATGCAATTGGAGTACGGGATGTAACAACCATGCTACACCCTGGTGGCGGACGCAGAGGTGCGACTTGCGCAGCGTCCGCTACATTGTCTAAGAACAAGAGCATTCGTTTGTCGCTCAATAAACTCCGATAGAGATTGCTCAGTTCGTCGATGTTGTCTGGTAACTTTCCCTCAAGCCCCCTGACAGCGCGCACACACTGTGCCATTACCTCGGCGGGTTCACGCGCCGTTGTGGTAGTACCGCGCATATCTATAGTCAATTGTCCATCAGGGAATCTTTCTCGAAGCAACGTGGCCACTTGTAAAGTTAATTCAGTTTTGCCAATGCCCCCCATGCCACTGATACAGATAACTTCACTACCATGTGCCCCCAAGACCATTTCCAATTGCTTAATCTCGTTTTGACGACCGACAAAATCTGCAAGCGGCGCTGGTAATTGAAAAAGCGAGCGGCCACGCTCCAGGATATTGCGGAGCACCTGGGCCAACTCTTCTTTGATAACGATATTGATATTATTATCGCCGATGACATTGCCGTCACCAGCAATATGGATACGTGCTTCTGTAACGAGTTGTGAAGCCATTGATAAAGGCAAAGCACGTATCTGTGCGAGAAGACTCGAAATTTCTCCTTCACTTAGTTTGCCTTCAATGGCGTGTATTATTGTCTTGGGTGTAATGTCCAATGTAGTGGTTTACTTATCTTTCTTACTTACCAAGTTCACGTTGCCATTACCAATAACAATGCCATCCCCAATCAATACGGTATTGTTGCTGGCTTGGTCGCCAACGTTCACGTTTCTTGAATCTTCGATGGTCGTTGAGTGTGCTTGCGTTAGAATCTCCGAAAGGTCGCGTAATAAACTGGGGTTGTCATTCAACGCCTCCCGCAAATACAGCCTAAGAGTCTCCTGAGCTGCATGCTCTTGAGGATTAGTTAGTGCAGACTCGACCGCAATGGGTGTTTCAGTTTTTGTTCCGCGCAATTTTTGCCAAATACGATGTGCCACGTGCCAGGCTCTATCACCCAGCTTATTAGCGGCGGTTTTCCCGATCTGCTTTGCCGCTTCGTCGCCTGCGGAGCTGCCTAACTGTTTTAGGTAAGGAGACGCCATAATCAGGTAGGGCACCACTGCCTCCACCACTTGAGTTATCTCGATCATTTCGTATCACCTTTCGTTGCCGGATCAAGACAATCGTAACTTAGTACGACCTCCCCCATTAACTGCTTCGTATTCCCACACTTTTATTTCTCCAATAGATCATCTTACCACTGTCCCAACTGTTGTAGTCCTATGCGAAGAGTGCTTCGCATCTGAATTAAGGGAATACGCCATCCCCCGCTCGCGTTAGTTGTCTTGCACTGGCTAGGGTGGCCAGGGCATTAAGCCTTCAAAAAGGATAAGGCCGCCAGTGACACTGAGCGGCCACTCTCACGATGTCAGATGTTAATTCTAAACTCGGCTGACATTTCGCTCAGCATTCCAGAACTGCATCGCTCGGTGTGGGGCGGTCTATGAAGGTAAACGTTCTTTGGGTGGCGTACCCTCGCCCCCCGCAGTCGTTATCTTTGCTCGGCACGGTCGAGTTGTAGGTTTCAAGGAGGAAGTTGTTTTTTCGCTTACACAGGATTCAGTCGTGCAAGGTTGATGACGCTCTAACGCTTGCCATCCCCCTCTAGTGAGGCTGCTACTAAAGACATTGTTTCATCTGCGCAGGGCCGACTTGCCGACGTGTCAGACTATGGACAAAAGACGACATAGCCTGTCGCAACGGAAAAACGGCAGGTCCAATATTCCATGGAACCTGCCGCAAATTATTCCTAATGAATGGTGAGCCGAGCAGGGCTCGAACCTGCGACCCGCTGATTAAGAGTCAGCTGCTCTACCAACTGAGCTATCGGCCCATTCGTGTGACGCGGGAAATTATACGTGGCGGTAGGGGAGTGTCAAGCAAGTGAAGTTCGTTACGTGTGTTGACTGTTTGTAACTGTGCGATGTTCGTTACGTGTGCTCGCTATTCGTTACATGACCTGACCGTGTTTGTAGTGTACAGAGATGCTAGATGCGGGGAGAAGCACCTGTACGCTGTTTCGTTCGAAGTGATCTAATTCCTTGTGAGCCGAGCTACAACGCTACTACGCTAACTGCGCGATTGCGCTAACAGCGCTGCTGCACTACTCGCAACCAACTACTTCGCCGTGGCGCACTCGCTGTTCGCCAACAGCTTCTGCACCGCGTCAATCAATCCATCAATGTCAGGCTTCGCAACGTACGCTGCCGCGCCCGCTGCGATCGCTTCGCGTCGATGAAGCTCATACGCGTCGCCGCTGTAGAAAATGCAGGGAACGCCGGGGGTGAGCTCCTGCAAACGTTGACACAACTCCAACCCGGTGGCGTCGGGCAGCCGCCGGTCGAGCACGTACAAATCAAACTGCTTCTTCGCTGCCACACGACACGCTTCCTCCATCGTCGCGGCAGTCTCTACTTGATAGTCTTCCTTCGCCAGTAATAACTCGAGCATCTCGGATGTATCGTGATGATCATCCACGCAAAGAACGCTACATTTCGCAGCAGCCACAGGGAAACCTCCTACCTTGGGGTCAGACTCGTTATCTAAGGGAAAAATCGAACAAGCCTTGAAAGGGCCTTCGGATTGTACTGCATTCTGGAAGCGAACGGAAATTCACCCTTTGATTTAAATACCTCGGTAATTCGGATCGTTACCTTTCTTGCGATCCAAGTACCAGAACGGTGGGCAGCCCTCCTGCCCACCGCCAGCAATCCTACTGTTTTTGCGTAAACGGCGACGGACTCTTCATCGCTTTCAGCAGTTGGTTAAGTACTTCCAAGTCCTCATCCTCCGGTTCCAACTGGCGATACTTTTCGAGCGTGGCAGACGCGGCTTCCAAATCCCCGAGCTTGTGGTAGACCAGCGACAGGTTGAAATAAACGAGGGAGAACCCTGACTCGATCTGCGCCGCCGCTTCGTAGTGCAGCTTCGCTAATTGCAAATCGCCCGCGTCGTAATAAAGGTTGGCGAGATTGTAGTGGGCTTCAACGTGTCGCGGATCGTTCTTCAACGATAGCGTGAAGTTGTCGAGCGCGGCGGCGAGCTGGCCGCGTTCGAGATTGAGGATGCCCAGGTTGCAATAGGCTTCCGCGACGTTGTCGCCTTCGTTGATCGCTTCAACGTAGTGTTCGGCCGCTTTCGGATCGCCCTGCTCGTGCAGCAGCAACGCTTCTTCAAACGGCGTCAGCAAACGCGCGAGCCGGCTGGTCTCGACGCGAAAGAGATTCAACTGTCCCTGAAGCTCGGCTTCGATCTGCCGAATCGAGTGTCCCTGCGCGCGCAACTCGCGCACGCGACGAAACTGCGTCAACGCCTGGAAGTCGTAAACGAAATCAGGCGTTTGCGAAGGCGACGAAGCATGAATGATCCCCTGTTCGGTCCAACGCCGGATCGTCTTCTCGCTCAGACCGAAGAGCTGTTTGATCTCTTTGACGGTATAGGAAGATTTGACAGGTTGATAACCTGCCTTGGAAGGCACGGGTGAGGGAAATGAGATTACCTTCGGACTCGGATCTTTCATCAGCAACGAAAAATTGTGGCGGACAATCTACCCGACTTTTCGCTTCTTCGCAGCGCGCGGCTTGACCAACGTGATCTGCGGCTTTTCTTTCTTCGCCGCCGCCGGCGCCTTCACCATCGGTTTACGACTCGATGCCTGCAAACTCTTCTTCAGCGCGCTCATAATATCAAGTCTGGGAACTTCTTCAACCTCCATTTCCGTAACCTGCCGGCCTTTGATCTTCGAATCGATCAGGTCGCGGAGCGCGGCGTGATAAGCGTCGGCAGTGTCGATTTCTGAAAGCGTCGTCGCCATCTCCTGCACGAGCGTCGTCGCGAGTTTCAACTCGTTCTTGTTCAACTTCGTCGCGTCGAGCTGCTGCACCTTGTCGACCTCGGGTACGTCTTCCATCTTGCGCAGCTCGTGCGGGTAATGAAGCTTCTGCAACACTAGCCCGTCTTCATGCGGAAACACGGCCACGAGATCTTCACGATCGCGCAGCACCACTTTGCCGACCGCGATCTTGCCCGTCTGTTTCATCACTTCGCGCAGGAGCGCATACGGCTTCTCGCTAACTGCTCCGTCCGGTCCGGCGAAATACGGTGCGTCGTAAAACGTCGTCGGGATCTCGTCGCGATCGACGAAGCCGACGATGTCCACGGCCTTAGTAGTCTTGATTTTGATCTTGGCGATGTCTTCCGGTTCAACTATCGCGTAGCGATCGGGTTCGTACTGATAACCCTTCGTGATCTGATCGTTACTGACGACGTCGCCACACTTCTTGCAGCGCTTGTCGTAGCCGATTGGACCAAAGTCGTCGCGGTGCAGTTGGTTGAACTGGATCTTCTCGCTGGTCTCGATAGCGTTGTAGATACGAACCGGAATGGCAACCAGCAGGAAGCGTATGTGACCTTTCCAGATAGATCTCATATTGGTCTCCTGATGCGAAAGCGCGGGCTATAGACCCGCGCTGGCCCGTATTATGCGGTCGAAAAGACCTTTAGTAAAGGCTTTTTGTGCCACGGATGGGACAGACTCAGAGGCAGTGCAACAGGGCGTTGCGCATGGCGGTCGCTGTTTGCCAGCGTTGCGCAGGATCTTTTGCAAGCGCGCGGTCGACGATCTCGCAAACAGCCGGCGGCAGGTGCGGCGCGCGCTGTCGCAACGGCACCGCGGGTTGTTCGAAGATGGCCCGAATCGTGTCGTTCACGCTCGATTTGTTCGTGAGGTCGAGGGCCAAAGAACCCGATAACAGGCTGTACGCAGTCATGCCCACGGCGTAAATGTCCGACTGCGGTTTGACGTCGCGAAAGTTACGCAGTTGCTCGGGCGACATGTACGCCAGCGTACCCGCCATCTCGCCGGCCATCGTCACGCCGCTCATGCCGGAATGCGCGAAGCTCTTCGCGAGCCCGAAGTCAGTCAGCTTCGCCACGAGATGCGGCGAGCGGCCCGAGACGAGAATGTTCTGGTCCTTGAAGTCGCGATGAATGTAGCCCTGCGCGTGCGCGTAGGAGAGTGCTTCGAGCGATTGCGAGACGATCGCGATGCCGTCGTCGTAAGGCAAACAGCCGCCGCTCATTTCGGCAAGCCTGCAGGCGTCGGAGCCGTCGACGTATTCGCTCACAAGGTAGACCACGCCGTTGTGCGTGCCGCGATCGATAAACTCGACGATGTGCTGGTGCTTCAACGCCGCCGCGACGTCGATCTCGCGCATGAAACGGCGCAAGGCTTTTTCGCTCACTGCAAACTCCGGCAAGAGCGTCTTGATCGCGACTGCGCGTCCGGTGCTTTGTTGCCGGCCGAGCATGACCGAACCCATGCCGCCGCGTCCCAAAAGTTTGACTGTGTCGTAGCCGGGTATCGCCTGCGGCGAACGCTTCAACTCGATGCGGCAGTCTTCACAAAGAAACATGAGTTGCTCGTCGGGCGCCGAGGCCTGGGCTTGCTCGCGCCGGCCGCAGTTCAAGCATTCGACCATGACGAGCACAGGGCGTCGTGGTAATGCGTCCTGGGTTGTTTCCGAAAGATCGCTCGTGTCGTTGGCGATGACTTCGACGATCAGGATCGTCTCGCCGCATTGAATGCGATCGCCGTCGTTGAGATCCGCATGCGCGACGCGACGCCCGTTGAGAAACGTTCCGTTCGTTGAATTGAGATCGCGCAGAAACGAACGCGGCGGATTTATTTCCAACAGGCAATGATTGCGTGAGAAGTAACGATCGTCGGGCAGGCAGAGATGCGCGTCGCGGCTACGGCCGATCAGGAAGCTGTCGTGTTGCGTGAAAGAAAAGATCCGGCCTTTGTAAGGACCGGCGATCACTTTCAGGTTGACTTGCATTGCTAACGATCGATTTCAAGATTATCGAAAGCGACTTCCGTTGCATCGCTGGTGTAAAAACCGGCCAGGCCGCGGCGGTAGTTTTCACTGTCGGTGATACGCGTCAGGAGTTGACCGTTCGCATAAAAGGCCAACTCGGTACCTTTGATTCTGACTTCCAACTGGTTCGGGCTCGAGCCGGACTTTATCGCATCCGACACGGTACGCGTAACGAGTGATGACTGCTCGCCGTCTTTGTGCATCACGATCTCGTACTGCGGCTGCTCGCCCGGATAAATCACCAACGCGTAGTCTTCGATTCGTTTGGCCTTTGAATGTCCGCCGTGGACCACTAAGCCGAATCCCGCCGAAGGCACGCTGCCGTCGACGCTGCGCGCCGTGACTTTCACGGTCGCGTTCTCGGTGCTGTAGTCGTTGGTAGGCGCGTACATCACGATGTAAGTCTGCGGCTTCGACGCCATGTGATACTCGCCGTTGTCGTACCACATGCGACCGAACTGCGAAACGCCGACATTCCATTTCTTGTCGCTGAAGTCATCGACGAGTGGACCGCCTGGGGTGACGGTCGTGTTCGCGTTCGCGGTGTTTGCATTGCTGTTGACGTTGGCCGTGACGTTGGCGTTGCGGTTCGCCTCGCGCGTGTTCGCGTTCAGGTTGCCGTTGGTGTTCGAGCTAAGACTCGCGAGCGCGATGATCATCACGACGAGGCCGACGCCGATCACGACGAGGGCGGCAAGTCCGCCGAGTATCCACCAAACCGCGTTCGACTTTTTGCGCGGCGGCAGAGTCGGCGTAGGCGACCACTGCGGCTGTTGCGGCGGTGGTTGTTGCGGTTGCGGCGGAGGTGGAGGCGGCGGCGCCGGTCGCGCGATTGGCGTGGTCGGGGGTCGATAGATTTCTGTCGGCGGCGGTTCGGCAGTATCTCTCGCCGGCGGATATCTGAGGGTGGCGTTCGGATCAGTTCCCGGAGCGTCGCTTAGAAGAGGAGTGCCGTCCTCCAAACAGAAGTTCAGGGAAAGATCCGTGTAAGTGCGGTTACACGTCGGGCAGCGCTTCATCGCGCCACAGCTTATAAGAAAACTTCAAAGTTGCTCAAGCGGTGATGCGTATTCCGCAGCGTCCGCAGAATTTTGTGCCGGCGGGATAACTCGTCTTGCACTTCCCGCAAAACACTTCGACGGGCTTTGGCGCGCGCCATTCGAGGTTCGCCGTGCCCAACGGAATGCCGCAGCGTCCGCAGAACCTTGTGGCCGCGGAATATGTCTGGCCGCAGCGTTGACAGGTGTTGCCGCTGGCCGTTGTCGGAGTCGGTGATGGTGTTGGTAATTCACCGGAAACCGGCACGAACGTCGTGTTGCCGCAACGACCGCAGAACTTCACTCCTTCCGCAAAGCGCGAGTGACACTTGGTACACATCACGACGACGAGTGTCGTCGAGTTGATGCCGTGTTTGCTGTCGAGACTGCCGCCGCGCGACGGCGTCAACTGGTTACTCGAGACGCCGATCTTGAGCTGCGCTTCGATGATCTGTTCGGCGATGTCGCTGCGAATCTCGATCACGCGTTCGTCGTCTGCTTCGCCCGATCGCGACACACGCAACACGTGCTGGCCCGGCGCGAGCGAAGTCAGAATCACTCGTCCCGATCGGCCCACGCTGCCGTAGCGTTCGTCGTCAACGTAAACCTCCGAACCCGAAGGCGCCATGATCACGAGCCGCGAGTCGCCGCGTTTCAACGTGCCCGAATCGATCGCCGCCGCGGCCGCGAAACCTTCGAACCATTCACTCGCAGTCGCAGGACGGTCCTTCGGATCTTTCTCGAGCGCTTTCATGATCGCGGCGTCGAGTTCTTCCGTCACGTCTGAACGCAACGACGACAACGCGGGCGGAGCTTGCATCAACTTCTGCGTGATCAGTTGCGTGATGTTGCCGGTAAAGGGCGGACGCCCGCCGAGCATGTTGTAAGCGATCGCGCCGAGCGCGTAGATATCGGCGCGTGCGTCGAGCTGGCCGTCGGGCTGCATCTGTTCGGGCGCCATGTACTCGGGCGTGCCGATGATGCCGCGCGACGCTGGTCCACTGCCCGAAGTTAGATCCGAGCGATCGGGATTCACGATCTTCGCGAGACCGAAGTCGCCGACCTTGACGAAGCCGTCATCGCCCGTGACCTTGCGCTTCTGCTGCATCAGAAAAATGTTCGCCGGTTTCAGATCGCGATGCAGGATGCCTTCGTCGTGCGCCGCTTCGACTCCCGCGACGACCTGGCGCATGATGCTCGCGGCGCGTTGCGGGCTGACAGTTCCTTCACGTCGCAGCAGTTGAAAGAGCGTTTCGCCTTCGACGTATTCCATCACGAGAAAGAACACGCCGTCTGACGTTTGGCCGAAGTCCGTCACGCCGACAACGTTCTGGTGACGAATCGAAGCGGCCGCGCGTGCTTCGCGTTCGAAACGCGCGATCGCTTCGCCGTCCTGTAGATCTTCGTCGTTGAGAATGTCGGGACGAACCGTCTTGACCGCGACTTGCCGCGTCATCAGGTTCTGGTCGCGGGCGAGATAAACCTGGCCCATCGCGCCGCGACCGAGCCGTTTTTCGAGCAGGTAACGTGAGGCTAATAGACGTGGACCGGGCAGCGTGGCTTTCGTGTTCGCCTGGTCCTGCGGACACAACTCAACGCTGTCTTCGTAGCAAACTTCGCAACGGGGACACTCACGCATTAGTTCAGATACAACTTTCTAACGAGCCGGCGCCGGTAAATCAACACAACACGCCGAACAACGTGTCGCCCCAAGCGGAATCGCCGTCAGGCAAGCCGGGCAGTCCTTCGTGTTGGGCGGCGGTGGCGGCTCGGCGCGCAGCCGGTTAATCGCCTTGATGATCAGAAAGATGACGAAGGCGATGATCAGGAAGCTGATCACGTCGTTGAGAAACGTGCCGTAGGCGATGACGGGCAGGCCCTTCAACTGCGCTTCGGCCAACGATGCGGGTCGCTGTCCTGAAAGATCGATGAATAAGTTCGAGAAGTCGGCGTGGCCTAACAGGAGGCCGATCGGCGGCATGATGATGCCTTCGACGAGCGACGTGACGATGCGGCCGAAGGCGGCGCCGATGACGACGGCGACGGCGAGGTCGATGACGTTTCCGCGGGCGATGAACTCCTTGAATTCTCTTAGCATTTGACTACCTCCTCAGTGGCAGTTTTTGGCCAACTTGAATCCGGCCTTTTGGGCGTCTGCGGCAGTTTTAAACACGGCCCGGTTTGTTTCGGAGATCTCCTTTGCTGGTTGGCAACCGTTGGGATAGTAAGTCTTTGTTTGTTTGTCGCCAATGATTGCGGGTGGATCGGTGGTTGCGGTGGTGTTAGCTGCGGTGGTGTTAGTTGTAGTTGTGTTGCTGGCTTCGTTCGTTTTGTTCTTGCGCGTGTCGCTGTCGGTACGGTCGGTCGTTCTTTTGTTTGCGTTGGTTTCGTTCGTTCCGTTGGGTCGAGTGCTTTGGGTTTTGTTCGTTTCGTTCTCTTTGCTCGTTTTGCTTGCGTCGCTTTCGCCGTTTTCCTTTTCAGCGGCGGCGGCTTCGCGGGCCTCGTCTTGTTCTTCTTTCTCCTGGCGTCGGGCGGCGATCGTATCTTCGGCGGCGAGATCGACGATGCGCAGACTTGGACCACCAGCAAGCGTGCTCACGATTAATTGAAAGTCGGCGCAGCGTAACTGTTGTCCGCGCGATTTCCACGACGACCACGGACCGGAAACTTTTAACGATTCCGAGATCAGCTTCACGAACTCATCGACGGTTTGCACTTTGAAGTTTTCGTCGTAACCGATCCACAGCGACGTTAGTTTGTCGTCGAGCAGATCGAGCGAGATGCTGCGCACGCCGTTGTACTTCACCTGATCGATCTTTGGATCGAAGTGCGGGTTGATCGTTGTTTTGGCGACGCCGAAATGATCGGTGCGCGGAAAGACGCTTTGCGGCACGAGCCGTTGGATGTCGTCTTGCGTCATCCCGAGGCGAAAGCCGAAGAGCTCGGGCGCAGCAGGCAGCGTCGCGAGCTTTTGCGTGCACTGAGCAGACGCCGAGACTGCGAGGAACAGGACAAGGAGGAACGTTCGCAACATGCGCGCGATTATACATTCAATCCGTCTAATCCGTGGCTCAACTACTGCACGAGAGCGCGAACTATAGTTTCCAGCGTGGCAGGCTCAAACGGTGTGGAAACGTATTCATTACAACCGGCCGCGAGCGCGAGTTCGCGAAACTGCTCCGCGCCATACGCCGATACCGCCACGATCGGCACCGTGCCGAGCGCCTTCACGCTGCGTATCTGCCGCGTCGCCGCGAGACCGTCGAGTTGCGGCATCTGCATGTCCATGATGATCAGATCCGGCGCCTCAGTTTCCGCGCGACGGATCGCCTGCACACCGTTCTCCGCCTCAATCACGCGAAACCCGCGCCGCTCAAACCACGTCCGCAGCAGCAGTCGTGTGTCGTCGAAATCATCAACGATGAGTACGGTACGGCGCGAGTCGCTGCTATCAGTGCGGCGCGAGTCGCTATCAGGGCGTTGTTCGTCGCTGTTCGAAACGCTCTTGTTTTCAGAACTCGAGTTCGCAGGGTCCATTTGTGGTCCTTGGTCTTCTGGGCGGACCAGGTCGGGGAAGGTGCGTTTAGCGTAGCAAAAAACCGTCGTTCTTGGGAACGACATACTTGAAGCGGTTCAACGCGACTCCACTTCGTAAGGCCCGCTCACTTTGTTTGAACCTGTGCTACTATGCGGCTCAAATGCTGGCCATTGTATTTCTACGAATGTTTATCGATTGAGCGAATGTTCTATTACTACGGACGCAAAAAACAGATCGCCAGGCACTACCCCCCTCCGAATTACCCAACAATCGTAGAACCCTTCGCCGGCTCGGCTGCCTACTCGCTCCACGGAACGAATTGGACCAAAAACGTAATCCTGATCGAAAAGGACGAACGCGTCGCATCCATTTGGCGGTGGCTGATTCATGAGGCTAACCCGCGCGATATTCAGTCGCTACCCGATCTTACAATTGGCGACAAGAGCTCGGAATTCCTTCACATAATTCATGCAGCGACCAAGATGGCATTCGCTTATAAGACGATTAAAGTTACGCCGGTCCTGGCGCGGAACTGGGAGATCAGCAAGCGATACATGGCGGGTAACTTACACAAGATCAAACACTGGACCCTTATTCAAGGCGACTACTCCGCGGCGCCGGATATCGAAGCGACGTGGTTTATAGACCCGCCATACAAATGGAATTCAGGTAGAGGATACAAGCACAGCAGCTACCATCTGGACTACGACCATCTTGCACAATGGGCGAGAAAACGACGGGGCGAGGTTATTTTCTGTGAAGGCGAGTATGGAGACTATTTACCTTTCGAACCTTTGCTGGAGTTGAAAGGAGTAGCGGGGAAGAGTAGCAAGGAAAAGATCTACTACTCGTCAACGAAGGCTGCAAGACAGAGCAGACTGTTTGAGGAAACGGAACTAGTGGCGCGTTAACGATCGAACAGATCGGCGTCTCGCTGAAAATGTCGGATTCTCAGATGAGACGTATACGCGTTTATGTAATCATCATCGTTAAGTATCGCTATCCAGCCCAGACCCATTTTGGTTTTTCCGCTCGAAAGCATTCCGGTAACTTTGGTATTGCGTCCCTCAGTGCCGCTTATTTTTCCCCAATCATCCTGTGTCAGATCGTTAGCGTAAAATGCGGCCGTAATTACGGGAAAGTTAAATTCGGTTCCGTCATTCACGAAGTCCCACACCAAGCCGAGTAATTCAGTCACCTCGCGATGGTGTGCCTGCCAGGTTATACCCTCCAGATATTTAATTCGTGTCTGGCCCGCTCGCAAATTCGCGCCCCTCGCGATGTTTCCTACCGTCGTCTTGACTTCCAGGCCTTGAGGATAGTTGCGAAGCTCCGCCTCAGAGCAATCTTTCCCGCAAAGCGGAATGATATCCGGATGCCCTTTCTCGATGGGATTTACGAGACAGTCCGTCAGCGCCGCCGCAAGCGTATCGCAGAAGATAGCGCCGATCATCGCGCTCGTCGTCTTGTAATCGATGCTGCGGTAGAGTGTTGAGGGCAGGTCTTTGAGGATGCGATTGGTTTGCGACATCGCTTCAACCACGCTGTTGCAAGTTACTGAGAACCCACAGTCGATGGCGAAAGTCTCATTTTTTGCGTAATCGACCAAGCTGTCCTTCTAGTTCCGAAAGCAGTCTACTGGTTCGCAGATCGAGCGCCGTCGCGATTCGGATCAGCACCTCGAGGGTCGGTGACTTGAGTCCTCTTTCGATCTGACTGATGTAGGTCCGATGAATTCCGGCGAGTTCCGCGAGTTGTTCCTGCGAAAGCGCTTTCGCGATGCGATGGCGGGAGATGAGTTTCCCGAGTAACCTGCGCGGTTCATTCATGTCAACGGCAGGCCATTGTTAGGAGATCGAGGCTGTCAGTCTACAGACTATAGTATTCACATGGTTTTTCTCCGCCAGCCGGCGAGGAACCCGAGGCCTGAAATCAGCAGGACCATTGTCGCCGGTTCTGGAACTTCACTTTGTGCGGCTCGTGAGTTGGCGCCAACGAAAACGACGAGTTCGTATTGCTGACCGAACTGCAGGTTGAAGATCTCGGAGAGTTGCCTTTGCATTTCGAGGGAGGTCAGTTCGTTTGGTCCGATACGGAGGTTGGAGTCGAAAGAAAACGTCCGGACGTCCACGATTTGCACACTGATGCGCGCCTCCGACACCGCGAATAAACTGAATTGGTCTGTCACCAAATTCTGGATGGTTTGCTGTAGTGCCGAGAAAGTCACATCAACGTTGCCAGTGCCGCCGGTGATCGTGAAGCTCTGCCGTAGAAACGCTAAGCCTTCGGATTCAGCTGAGCAAACACATCCGCTCAGCCCCACGTTGCTGTTTGCGTTCAACTGCAAGTTAATGAGATCCGACTGACCACTGGCGCCCGCGGAAATCACGACGGCGGCTGCCTGCGCCCGGGTCGGACTTTCCGACTGGGCCGAGACCTCCTGGCCGAAACTGTTTTGCGCCGCCCCAGAAGCTGACGTTACTGGTCCAACTTGCGGCGGCGATAACACGACAGTCCCGGACGCGGAGGTTAACTGCACGTTAGTCAAACTCACTGAGGTGAGCGAAATCGCATCCGCATAAGCGTTCACCGACGCGCCCAGCAGCAGCGCCAGAAATAGAACGCAGCTCGCAATTAATTTGCTCGTGATAACACGTTTGCTCCTCATAACACTCCTCCTTGCACTAAGCAGTGGCCCATAGCAGTCAGGTACGGGGGAATCAAGCTGGCAAACAGTTATCTAACGTCTCTTACTTTCCGGGTCTGTCGCTTTGGGGATTTACTTTCGCGGAGGAACTACACGTTACGGGGAAGTGAGCCTTTGCCTGTAAGGAGCTTGTTATCGCGGACTAACTTGAGGAGCGCAACTACGCGCCTTATACGCCTAGCAAGATGGGCGAGTCAAGAAAATAGAGCGGGAAATTGATGTACTTTTCGTCACGGTAAGGATCGTTTCTTGCCGCCTGTTCGCGATGGATAGAAGTGGCAATGAAACAGTTTGATGGTACCCGCGGCAGGGGTCGAACCTGCGACCTTTCGCTCCGGAGGCGAACGCTCTAATCCACTGAGCTACGCGGGCTAATATCGGAGGTGCGAAGAAATGTACCGCCCGATTGTCCCGCTCGTCAACATCGCTCATCACGCTTTCACCACATGCTACAATTCCATCTCACTCATAGGCTCGGAGTGACTGAGCAGACAGAGTAATGGCTTCCCTCATCCTTGGAATTATTAAGCAGCGCTTCGAAGATGGCAATTATCTCGTAAAGAGTCATGCTGTGATCCATGCGTTGAAGGAAGGGTTTGACCGAGTGAATACGCCGATTCTGTTTACATTGAATTCGTAACGGCTTACATTCCAGACGAGCAAGAATGGGAGAGTCCTCCGTTTCGCCGACGCAAACAATAGGCGTAAACAAGTATGAGCAACCAAACTGTTCCAATTTGCGGTGAGCACCAGGTTCCAAAAGAATGGAACCCGACTACCTTTATTTATGATGATGATGGTGTGTCGATCGAAGTGCCGAACGTCTATGCCTGGGTATGCCCCATCGACGGCGAAGCCTCATTCACGCCTGACACAACAGATGAACTGATTGAAACTGTTCGCGACCTTATCAAACCTGCCAAGCGAGCTCGCGGACGTCGCTCTATGCCGGCTGAGTACATTGTTCGCGTTGCCTAACCAAAAGACTTTCGACGATAGCCACGCCACCGTATGGTCCAGGCTGCCGTCGCGTATTGCGGCAGCGATATTACCTCACAAGCTCCGACACGAGATACGTTCTCAGCTTGGCTTTGGAAACGAAGGCGGTAACGGAAGAAAGGGCGGCCGACGGCCGCCCTCTAATTTGCGCCAAGCGGCTAATCACCAGTCAATCGAATCGATATACTCGGTGCCGGAAGCCGAACCATCTCCGGTAAACTCAATCCCCAGTGAGTACAAGGCTGTTGCATCCGAAGGCACTGTTACCTGGATTGCGTTCCAGCCATTGAGCTGCAACTGTCCGATGGATTTGTAAGTGCCCGTCCAGCGCCAGCCTCCTGCCGAGCCCTCCAATACATAAGGCTGAATGGCCGACACACCACTATTCGCGCTCACCCAAACGCGAAAAGTAATCGTCGTGCCGGCAGGCACACCGGGCGAGAGAACATAAGCCTGCTGCTGACTCGCCTGATTGAGTATGAGTACCGCAAGCGACCGATCACCATTGAACGAATGCAGATCGCTGCTCGACACCCCGCCAGGCGCCTGCCAATTTTGAGTTCCACTTTCAAAGTTATAATGCGCAGTGTCGCCTGTCGCAGTACTTCCCAAACAGACCTGATTATTGGTTGACGTGATCCGGAAGGCCTCGTCTCGCGCAGCCGAACCCGTGCCGGTAAACACGTCGATGTGCTGCCCGACGATGCCGCCGCCCGTGTCCGTTGCATGGAAAGTCGTCGACCCCCACGGACTCAGCAGTGTGGGAATCTGCACCTGTGCTCCGTTCGGAATCACAGAGCGATCAACGGCGATGGTGCCAACGGTAAGTAAATTGTCGTTCGCATCCGTCGGTCCTGCGTCCGAACGGTGCCACGCATTCGAGTAGTAGCCGAGCGCCCATCCAAAACGCGTAATGCCCCAACCCTCGGTGCTAGTTTCGCTCAGAAAGTTTTGACTGAAGCTCAGATTACCCTGACCCTCCACAAAAATCTGCTCAGCAGTCCCAGGCAGTTCATCTTCGCGTGGGACGTAATAACCCGTGATGTACCAGCCATCCGAGCAACCCGTGGGTTGACTTGTTTGCATTGCGGCGTTCGTCGCACCGTAGACGATGTCGCGCAACTGGTCGAAACGATGATCTGCTGTGTTTGCCAGATCGAGACGCAACTGGTTATGTAGCTCAAGTTGAAGTCCGCCCCCACTGGATGTCCGATTGACGATGTTCGCCGTTGACTTGCCAGCTATTTCGGTATCGAAGCAGGCGCCGCTTGTGGCCGTAGTAGCGTCAACGGGGTTTAGCGGATACGAGCCGTCCCCGGTCCACGTGCTGTTAAGGACGTAGTTCCTGAAGATACTGCGCGACGCGCCATCGAGGCCTCCCACACAGATGTCTCCCTTCAGCCAGCCTTTTGAAATGGAGTAACCATGGATTGCGACTGCCTTCGGCACGTTTACGAGCGCTACTGCCCGGGGGTCATCGAAGTGCGTCGACGTGATGTGCAACTGCGTACTGTCGCCGCCGACACAGCCGGACGTGGCGCGCGGTAGAAAGTCGTAACGGTTCCAGCCGTACCGGTTTGCTAATGCGGCGGATATGTCGCTTGTCCTTGTTTCGATTCCGTTGCCGTGTATCGACAAGACAGTAACTGGCGAGCCTGTATTTGAGACAGTGACCTCATAGTCGGTACCTTCATGACAGGAAGTTGAGGCTGACAACGTGGGTTCAGGCCAGTTGCCAGCTTGGTATCCGCTGAATACATCGTCGTTGGTGAAAGCGTGAGTCACTAGCGGTAAAAGCAAAGTGCAGATGCAGATGATGATGATTGGTGAGATACGGTTCGAGTGCGCGTGTTTTGCAAAATCGTACTTCATGTTGCTCTCCTGAGTTTGAGGTTATCGTTGAGGGGCCGATGAGGAACCTTGGAACAGGAGGTCGACGAGGAGTTGCGTGGTCGCATGGGTTACTGCGACGACGGAGACGATCTCACACAACTAATGAGTCATGGTTAAAGACATGTTGCGTTAATTGTATTTGTAGATGGCGGCTGTTTGCCGGCAACGCAAAGTTGAACAGATGTGATCAACTCGTGAGGCGATGAATCGTCGAAACGATCCAGAAGGAGACGGGCCGCGCGTCGTGAAACAACTCCGCGATCCGCGCCTGGTAAACGTCGTCGCCTTCGTTCTCGACACGATGAATCTCGACCAGACGCTGCGGCGCGTTGCGACTTGCCCGCCATCGCTAACGAGAGTAAATTTTTGCTGCTTATTCCGTTAAAGAAGGGGGTGTTCGCCATGTGGACCACGTTCTTCGCTGCTCTTTTGATCCTCAATACATTCGTGGGTGGTTTCGCCAATGGACAAACTGTAAGACAAGTCGCCTCCATACCGGGAGATCCACTCGAGCTAGCGACTGGGTCGGCAACCGTTGCCGATACACCTGAGAAGCGCAGCGCGATTATCAATTTGCTTGAGCGCGCACGCCAGAACAACAATCTGCACATCAATGGAATGAACCCTTTTAATCTCAAGGCTTCGTTCAACTTTAGTGGGCCAACCGCAAACTCCGACTCAGGCGACCTGGAGGAGAGCTGGCTTTCAGGCACGGCATGGAGATGGACCGAGCATCTTGGCAACTATTCACAGGTCCGTATTTTTCATAATGGAGTTGCCTATGATGCGCATCCCGAAAGTTATCAGCCGCTCCGTCTTCAGACGATTCGTCAAGCGATCTTCTGGCCTGTTTTCGGGAATTTTACGAATGCTGTGATTCGGGTGGTCGAGTCGAACTGGAATGGAAAGCCCGTGACCTGCGCGTTGATTGCGGGTCCGCGCGCGTCTGTTAGTCAGGCAACCGGACGACAGTGGAACGAGGAAGAGTTCTGTGTAGACCCTGCAACAGGTCTTTTACAAACTTATTCGATTGCTCCCGGCATATACGACGCTTACGACTATTCGAATGCCTTGCAATTTCACGGTCACTCCATCGCACGCCGCATCACGATTGTAGAAAACTCGGCTGCCGTCGCGACAATCGAACTCGCGATACAGGATCTAACCGCGAGCGATGCGAGTTACTTT
>CAMLLD010000049.1 GCA_946480785.1 uncultured Blastocatellia bacterium
TGGAATGGAAAACCCGCACCCTCGAGGTTTTTACACAAGCTGCTTGACGTCACCCACAATATTATTAATCTTGATCTTTACATCTGACTGTGCAACACTACGCGTGCTCATCTTTCACAGCGGCAGTCCGCTACAAGAATTGCAGAATTGCTGAAACTACCGATTTGAATCGTTGGCTCAAATGGCGGTAGCCTGCCTCTAAAATAAACTCAACTTAACCTTACTTATACCTCAGGAGTCACTCATAGTCCGGGCCTTAGAAAGCTGGTCGCTACTCGGCGCCGGCCGTAAACCCTAACAATAAGTTCATGCGTTGGGCCAAGAGGCCATAGGTGCCTTTCACTTTCCCTCAAGGTGATAAAGGTCGCCACGGGCTACCTCTGCGCGTCGATCAGACTACTGCGCAAATCGGGGAGGTTTTATGCATAAGATCGCTCTGATCAATATGCCGTTTGCGAACCTGCGAATGCCATCGATCGCCCTCACACAGTTGAAGGCTGTTGTCGAAGAGAGATTCAAAAACGAAGTATCGGTTGACGTCTATTACTTGAACCACGACTTCGCCAACTATCTTGGGTTAGAACTCTACAATCGAATAACAGACTCCGCCGACTCGCAAAACTCCGGTCTCGGTGATTGGTTCTTTCGCCAGATTGCTTTCCCCGATCAGGCCAATAATATGGCCCTCTATATTTCCCGATACTTTCCTTATCACACACCGCAGATTACAGCGCTCAAAAACATCGTGATGGAAAAACGCCGCGGGCTGGATAGTTTTATCGATAGTTTGATCTCGAAATACGCACTCGATCAGGCGCAACTCGTCGGGTTTACGTCGATGTTCCAGCAAAACGCCGCCGCTTTTTCAATGGCGCGAAAGCTCAAAGCAAAGGATTCGAAAATCGTCACTGTGATCGGGGGCGCCAATTGCGAATCACCGATGGGCCAGGTGATCGCGAAACATGTGACGGCGATTGATTACGTTTTTTCCGGGCCGGCACTCAAAACGTTTCCCCAACTAGTGCAGCACTGCATCTCCAAAGAGCTAAGAAAAATCGATTCAATGAAGGGTGTGTTTACCAAGCGCAACTACTTCTTTCAGTCAGGACCGGAAGCGATTGGTGAAGAGTTGAGCATCGATGTACAGGTCAATCTGGACTACAAGCCGTTTGTGAACACACTAGCAAAAAACTTTCCGCAAAATAATATCAAGCCCATCCTGCTGTTTGAGACTTCGCGAGGTTGTTGGTGGGGAGAACGTGCTCATTGCACGTTTTGCGGTTTGAACGGAATGTCTATGGCGTATCGAGCGATGAGTCCGGACCTGGCTCTCAAGCAGTTTGAATCGCTCTTTGAATTTGCTGCGAAAGTACCGCGCCTGGAAGCCGTGGATAACATCCTGCCGAAAAATTATCTGCACGAAGTACTGCCTTTTATGAAAACGCCGGAAAGCATGTCTATCTTCTATGAGGTGAAAGCCGATCTGAGTGAATCAGACGTGCAGGTACTGGCGAAAGCGCGAGTGAAATCAATTCAACCAGGAATCGAATCGCTGGCCACCTCGACGTTGAAGTTGATGAAGAAAGGAACCACTGCCTTTCGTAATCTTTGCCTGCTGAAGTTCTGCGCCGTTTATCACATCGATCCCGCTTGGAACCTTCTTGTCGGCTTTCCCGGAGAAGGTGAAGACGTCTATCGGAAGTATCTCGACGACCTTCCTTTGCTGGTACATCTCCCACCGCCCTCGGGTGCGTTCCCGGTGCGATTCGACCGCTATAGTCCCTACTTCGTGAAGAGCAAGGAATACGGGCTCAATCTGCACCCGTTGGATTACTACTCGCTAATTTATCCCTTCCCACAAGACGCCTTGGATAATCTGGCTTATTACTTTACCGATACCAATACTGAGGCCGAGTACGCGCGGACAGTGTCCAAATGGATTGGGAGAATCAGAGAGAAGACTGATCGCTGGATAAATGCCTGGCGCGATGGCAAAGGTGGTCCAAAACTTCTTCTCAGCCGCAACAGCGATCAATGCATGATTACTGATTCGCGTTCCGGCGCGGTAAAAGAATACCGTTTAGAACCAATCAGCGGCAGGATCCTCGACTTCTTAGCTGACAAGGCGAAACGAGTAGGCGATGTGGCTCGAGAATTCAGCGACATTGCCGGTTTCAATGCTGCGAAAGAAATGGCAATCCTGCGAGAGAAGGGGTTGCTGTTCCAGGAAGAAGATCGCTACCTCAGTCTGGTTATCAACGAAGACAAGCTCAACGCTTACAATTAACAGACGGCGAGATCCACTCCTGCCGCGAACTCAGTAACAACTGAGCGGCACAGGCAAAACAAGCTGAAAATTCAGGAGCGTTTATGAAGCGCGAGAACGTGCATTCGTGTTTCAGCCGGATCGCCTCCGAGCTTCCCACCAATATCGCGATTGCGGCTGGTCCACGCCAGATCAGTTATCGCGAGCTGGAGGAACGGTCCAACAGTCTGGCTAACTTTCTGCTGGCGAACGGCGCTTCCGCCGCTGCATCCGTTGCCGTGCTCACAAACGACCGGGTCGCGATCCTGATTGCCATTTTAGGAATTCTCAAAGCTCGTTGTGTCTTTGCACCGCTCGACCAAAACACTCCGGAGAAAAGACTGGCGGCAATGATCTCGTTGCTCGAGCCGGAATGGTTCATCACGGAAACACAGTTCCTCGGTCGCGTGAATAATCTATCGCAGGAGACAAGGAAGAAAGCGCGCGTTGTCTGCGTTGATAATGAAACTGCCGCCTGCTGCCTGGACCATGTGACGGTCCTGACGGACTACCGCAATTACTTCAATCCAGCGGAGCCGAGGGTCGAGGCGCAGCCTGACGATATGTGTTATGTGTATTTCACCTCAGGCTCTACAGACCAGCCAAAAGCCATTGCCGGACGGTTGAAAGGCGTCGACCATCTCATTCGCTGGGAAATCGAGACGCTCGGCCTGGGTGCGGACGCGCGCGTCAGCCAAATCCTTCCTCCATCCGTCGACGGATCACTGTGCGACATCTTCATTCCGCTTTGCGCGGGAGGCACTGCGTGCGTGCCCAAAGACAACGACACTCTCCTCGATACCAAAGAACTGATCGCGTGGCTCGACCGCGAACGGATCAGCGTCATCCACTGCAATCCATCACTCTTTCGTTCGTTGCTCAATGAACCACTCACCGCCGGCGACTTCCAATCTTTGAAGTACATTCTGCTGGCCGGCGAGCCGCTGTTGCCTGCCGACGTTAAGCGTTGGACTCACATCTTTGGCGAACGCATTCAACTGATCAATCTTTATGGTCCACCGGAAACCACGGTGGCGAAGTTTGCCTATTTCGTGAAAGCTTCCGATCAGGAAAGGCGCACCATTCCGATTGGCAAGCCGATAGAAGGCGCGGCCGCAATGGTGGTGGATAAGAGCGGACGTCCGTGCCCGCGGGGCACGATCGGCGAGATCTATATCCGCACTCCTTACCGCGCGCTCGGCTATTACAACCAGCCGGAATTAACGCGCGCATCGTTTATCCAAAACCCCTTCAGCAATGATCCCAACGACATCGTTTACAAAACGGGCCATCTGGGCCGGGTTCTCGAAGATGGTAACTTCGAGTATCTGGGAAGTGCGCTTGAGCAAACGCGCGAGGGACTGCGTGAAGATGCGGCACTGGTCACAGGTCTTGCTAACAAGAAACTTGCCTCTCACGCGCCGGCAGTCGAGCCGGCCAAGCGTGCGTCGCGTCAGTTTCCACTTTCATTTGCCCAACAGCGACTCTGGTTCATCGATCAGCTCGAGCCCGATAGTTGGGCCTATAACTCTCCTCTTGCAGTCCGGCTTACGGGACGACTCGACGTCGACGCACTCAAACGCACGCTCTCGGAAATAGTCCGCCGCCACGAAGCTCTCCGCACTGCCTTCTCAGTTGTCGACGAAACGCCGGTCCAGATTATTTCCCCGGCTGCGGACGTTCCTCTCCCTCTGATTGACTTATCGATTCTGGGAGAAGACGAGCGCGAAGCGGAGGCGCGAGTGCTGGCGAATCGCGAATTTCGAGGTCCGTTTGATCTTTCTTCTGGTCCACTGCTGCGTGCGGTGCTGCTTAAATTATCCGAGCAGCAGCACATCGCGTTGCTGACAATGCACCACATCATTAGCGACGGCTGGTCCCTCGGTGTGCTCATCCGCGAAGTGGTGGCGCTTTACGACGCCTATGCACGAGGCGAACAGTCTCCGCTGCCGGAGTTGCGGATTCAGTACGCGGATTATGCCGTGTGGCAGCGCGAGCAGTTGCAAGGTGAAGTGCTTGAAGAAGGATTGAGTTACTGGCGCGAGCAGTTGAGAGATGCGCCGACATTGGAATTGCCTACCGACCGGCCGCGTCCTGCTCGTCAGAGTTACCGCGGCTCACAGCTCACTTTTGAGTTCAGTAGCGAGTTGACGGAGAAGCTGCGCGACCTCAGCCGCCGCGAAGGAGTGACGCTGTTCATGACGCTGCTCAGTGGCTGGCAAACATTGCTGGCGCGCTACAGCGGACAATGGGATCTCAGTGTGGGCACACCGATCGCAAATCGGACGCGAGGTGAACTCGAAGAACTGATCGGGTTTTTTGTGAACACGCTGGTGCTGCGCACACGCTTGAACGCTGAGGCGAGTTTCCACGCGCAGCTAAAGCAAGTGCGGGAAGTGTGCCTCGGAGCTTATGCGCATCAGGACGTTCCGTTCGAGATGGTGGTGGAAGGGTTGCAGCCGGAGCGGCACTCGAGCCACTCGCCGTTGTTCCAGGTGATGTTCGCGTTAGAGAACGTACCGCTGCGTGACTTGGAATTGCCGGGGCTGAAGCTGGAGCCGGTCGAAGGTGAGCTGAACACCACCCGGTTTGACTTGATAGTGAACATGACCGAGACGCCGGCGATGACAGCACTGACCGGCACATGCGAGTACAGCACAGACCTGTATGAAGCGACGACCATCAGGCGGATGCTGGAGCATTGGCAAGTGTTGCTTGAAAGCGCAGTGACTGGTCCAGAGCAATCGTTGTCAGCGTTGCCGCTGTTGACGGAAGCGGAGCGGCAGCAACTGCTGGAGTGGAACGAGACGGCAGCGGAGTATCCGCGCGAGCAGACGATTCACGGTTTGTTTGCGGAGCAGGCAGCGCGCACAGCGACGGCCGTGGCAGTGGAATACGAAGGTGCGCGGTTGAGTTACGAAGAGTTGAACCGGCGCACAAATCAGTTGGCCCATCACCTGCGCGGGTTGGGAGTGGGACCGGAAGTGCGTGTTGGGTTGTGTATGGAGCGGTCGCTCGAGATGGTGGTGGGGCTGCTGGGCATTCTGAAAGCCGGCGGCGCTTACGTGCCGTTGGACCGCGAGTATCCGCAGGAACGGTTGCGGTTCATGATCGCCGACGCGCAGTTGCGATTCGTACTGACGGGGAATCAGGCGGATGAACAGGCGCTGGCGGCAATCGCCGCTGAGACTGGCGTGCAGTTGGTCCAGTTGAGTGCCGCAGAGATCAGCGCGGAGAGTGAAGCGGAGCTGGAGAGCGATGTCACGGCTGATAACCTGGCCTATGTGATCTACACCTCGGGTTCAACCGGAACACCGAAAGGAGTTGAAGTAGCACATCGCGCGGTGCTGCGGCTGGTGCTCAATACTGATTACGTCCAGTTAAGGCCCACGGACCGGGTGGCGCAGGCAGCTACGATTTCCTTCGATGCTTCGACTTTTGAAGTTTGGGGAGCGTTGTTGAACGGCGCGACTGTCGTAGTGCTGGACAAAGAGATCACGCTCGAGCCGGAGCGCTTCGCTGCGGCGCTAAACGCGCAACGGATCAGCGCGCTGTTTCTGACCACTGCGTTATTCAATCAGTTGGTCCAGACAGACGCGGCCGTGTTCGCACCGGTAGGAACAGTATTGTTCGGCGGAGAGGCGGTGGATCCGCGCTGGGTGAGAGCGGTCCTGGAGAATGGTCCACCGGAGCGACTGCTGCACGTCTACGGGCCGACGGAAGTGACCACCTTTTCAACCTGGCAATTGGTGACGAAAGTCGCGGATGACGCGACCACAGTCCCAATTGGACGGCCGATCGCAAACACGCAAGCCTACGTGCTCGATGAATCCCTGCAACTCACCCCGGTCGGAGTAAATGGCGAACTGTACCTCGGCGGCGATGGTTTGGCGCGCGGTTATCTGAATCGGGCGGAGCTGACGGCGGAGCGCTTCGTGCCCCATCCGTATGCGCGCCGTGCTGGTGAACGGCTGTACCGCACTGGCGACGTAGTGCGTCATCTGGCGGATGGCGCGATCGAGTTCGTGGGCCGCCGTGATTCGCAGGTGAAGCTACGCGGTTTCCGCATCGAGTTGAGTGAGATCGAGACGGTGTTGAGCCAATACCCAGCGGTGCGGGAAGTAGTGGCGATAATAAGAGAACCGCAACCCGGTAAGAAGCAGTTGGTCGCGTATGTAGCCGGCGAAGCATCGGCGACTGAGTTGCGGCGCTATTTAAAGGAGAAGTTGCCGGAGTATATGGCGCCGCAGGCGATAGTGAAGCTGGAGTCGCTGCCGTTAACGGCGAACGGGAAAGTCGATCGGCAAGCACTGCCGGCGCCGGAGCAAGTGCGTGACGAAGCGGCTGAAGGCAACGTGGCGCCGCGGACAGCGGAAGAAGAATTGTTGGCGAATATCTGGGCGGAAGTGCTCGAAGTGGAGCGCGTCTCAGTGCACGACAACTTCTTTGCGTTGGGCGGACATTCGTTGTTGGCGACACAGGTGGTGTCGCGAGTCCGTGCGCTGTTTCGAATCGAACTGCCGCTGCGTGCCTTGTTCGATACAGCAACGCTGGCAGAACTGGCGCAGCTCATTGTGGCCGAGCGGCAGGCAGACGTCATGGGCGCGGCGCCGCCAATCGAGCGGCGCAGGGAGGACACAGCGCCGGCACTGTCCTACGCGCAGCAGCGGTTGTGGTTCCTGGATCAGTTCGAGCCTGACAGTCCGTTCTACAACGTGCCGGCAGCGATGAACTTGAGCGGAGAGCTGGACACCACAGCGCTCTCACAAAGTTTGAGTGAGATTGCGCGGCGGCATGAAGTGCTACGCACCACCTTTCCCAGTATCGCTGGTCAACCAGTTCAACATATCGCGCCGCCAACACCCATCGACTTGCCGATAATCGATCTGGAACCACAGACGAAAGAACGCAGAGACGCAGCCGTCCGAACGTTGGTGGCGGAAGAAGCCGCGCGGCCGTTTGATCTGGCGCATGGACCAGTGTGGCGCGCGCTGCTCGTGCGGCTGGATGAGCAGGAACATGTGCTGCTGCTGAACATGCATCACATCGTCACGGACGGCTGGTCGGTGGGTGTGTTGATTCGAGAACTGTCCACGCTTTACGAAAGCTACAGCCGAGCGGAAGCGCCGCTTTTGACGGAGTTGCCGATTCAGTATGCAGACTTCGCCGTGTGGCAACGGGAATGGCTGCAAGGTGAAGTGCTCGAAGAGCAGATGAGTTACTGGCGCGAACAGTTGAGCAATGCGCCGACATTGGAATTGCCTACCGACCGGCCGCGTCCTGCTCGTCAGAGTTACCGCGGCTCACAGCTCACTTTTGAGTTCAGTAGCGAGTTGACGGAGAAGCTGCGCGACCTCAGCCGCCGCGAAGGAGTGACGCTGTTCATGACGCTGCTCAGTGGCTGGCAAACATTGCTGGCGCGCTACAGCGGACAATGGGATCTCAGTGTGGGCACACCGATCGCAAATCGGACGCGAGGTGAACTCGAAGAACTGATCGGGTTTTTTGTGAACACGCTGGTGCTGCGCACACGGTTGAACGCTGCAGCAAGTTTTCGCGAGCAGCTAAAGCAAGTACGGGAAGTGTGTTTAGCAGCTTATGCGCATCAGGATGTTCCGTTTGAGATGGTGGTGGAAGAGTTGCAGCCGGAGCGGCACTTGAGCCGCTCGCCGTTGTTCCAGGTGATGTTTGCGTTACAGAACGCGCCGGTTGGCGAGCTGCAATTGCCGGGGCTGAAGCTGAAGCCGGTCGAGGGCAAGCTGGATACGACCAAGTTTGACCTGTCGCTGATGGCGATGGAGACAGAGACGGGACTGGTGGGCTGGTTTGACTACAGCATAGACCTGTTTGACGAGGCGACTGTGGCGCGGATGCTCGAGCATTGGCAAGTGTTGTTGGAGCGCGCGGTGGCGAATCCGGATCAATCGCTGTCAACACTGCCGCTGTTGACGGAAGCGGAGCGGCAGCAACTGCTCGAGTGGACCGAGACGGCAGTGGAGTATCCGCTCGCCCAGACGATGCATGACTTGTTCACCGAGCGGGCGGCGCGCACACCGGCGGCAGTGGCAGTGGAGTATGAAGGCGTAACGCTGAATTACGCTCAGCTGAACGAACGCGCTAATCAGTTGGCCCATTACCTGCGGCGGTTGGGAGTCGGACCGGAAACGCTCGTCGGTGTTCTCATGGAGCGTTCCGTCGAGATGATCGTGGGACTGCTGGGCATCCTGAAAGCTGGTGGCGCATATGTGCCGCTCGATCCGCAGTATCCCGAAGAACGTTTGGCCTACTTGCTAAACGATGCCGAACTGAAGATCCTGCTTACGCAAAAACAACTCGCGGAAATTCTTCCCGACCACTCTGCACGACGCATTTTTGTGGACGCGGACTGGCCCTCAATTGCTCTTGAGAGCACCGAAAACCCAGCGCCGGTCAGCGGTCCCGAGAATCTTGTTTATGTCATCTATACCTCCGGTTCAACGGGCAGACCCAAAGGTGCGATGGCGACTCACAAGGGAGTTGTGAATTGCCTGCGGTGGATGCAGGAGACCTATCAATTAACCGAGTCAGATCGGTTTTTATTCAAAGCGTCGCTTAATTTTGATCCGTCCGTGTGGGAAATCTTCTGGCCCTTGTGGGTGGGAGCAAGCGTGGTCATCGTGCGTCCCGGCGGTCAGCTTGATACGGCTTACCTCGTCGACACAATCATCGAGCACGGGATAACTACGGCTTACTTCGTGCCCTCAATGCTTAACTTTTTCCTGGAGGAGCAAGACCTCGAGACAATCCACTCGTTAAGGCAGGTGATCTGCGGCGGTGAATCCTTACCGGGGGAGATGATGGAGCGGTTCTTCGCGCGCTGGTCCGCGGCGCTGCATCACTCCTATGGTCCAACTGAAACCTCGATCGCCGCTACCGAGTGGATCTGCCAGTCGAACAGCCGGCGGCAGAATGCGCCGATTGGACGGCCACTCGCAAACACGGAAATCTATCTACTCGATAGTGAGCTCCAGTTAGTTCCGCAAGGCGTATTGGGCGAGCTGTTTATCGGTGGAGTTGGCGTAGGCCGTGGCTACCTCGGGCGCCCGCACCTTACCGCCGAGAGGTTTATTCCGAATCCTTTTGCCGGCAAGCCAGGAGAGAGGCTGTATCGCACCGGAGACCTGGTGCGGTATCTGCCGGACGGCAACCTCGAATTCAAAGGTCGGGTGGACCAGCAGGTGAAACTTCGGGGCTACCGCATCGAGTTGGGCGAGATCGAGACGGTGTTGGCCCAGCACCCGGAAGTGCGCGAAGCGATAGCCGTAATCAGAGAGGCGCACCCCGGGAACAAGCAGTTGGTGGCGTATGTGGTGGGAAATGCGACAACGAGCGATCTACGGCGCTATTTAAAGGAGAAGTTGCCGGACTACATGGCGCCGCAGGTGTTTGTGAGGCTGGACCAGTTGCCGCTGATGGCGAACGGCAAGGTAGACAGGAAAGCACTGCCGGCGCCGGAGCGAGTAGCCGAAGAATTGGGCTACGTGGCGCCGCGGACGCCGGAAGAAGAGTTGTTGGCGAATATCTGGGCGGAAGTGCTGGAAGTGCCGCAAGTCTCAGTGCACGACAACTTCTTTGACGTTGGCGGTCATTCATTGCTGGCGACGCAGGTTACATCGCGAATCAAAACTGTTTTCAATCTCGACCTTCCGGTGCGGAGCATCTTTGAATGGCCCACCGTAGCTGAGCTGGCCCAGGAAATCGCGACGATGACTGCCGCCGTTTCGGGAGCACGCAGCGTTCCCGCCGGCATGCGTGTCTCGCGCGATGGGCCGTTGCCGCTTTCGTTTGCCCAACAGCGTCTTTGGTTCCTGCATCAACTGGAGCCTCACAGCACGGTCTACAATATGCACACCGCGTTGCATATTCGTGGCCCACTTAATATCCCGGCCTTCAAGCAGACTATCAACGAGATAATCCGACGTCACGAAGTTCTGCGGACGATTTTCGAAACGCGCGAAGCCGAGCCTTTTCAGATCATATTACCGCCGCAACAGCAGGAGTTTTCCACGATTGACCTGCGCCACCTGCACGCCGAAGAGCGACTGACACGAACGCAACAACTGGCGGCGATAGAGTTGCGCCGGCCCTTCGATTTAGCGCAAACCCCGCCGTTTAGAATGAGCCTAATGATGGTCTCAGAAGATGAGCACCTGGTGACCTTCACGATGCATCACGTCGTTGCCGACGGCTGGGCCATGGGGCTGCTGATCAAAGAGATGACTATTCTCTACGAGTCGTTCTCTCGCAACGAGCCTTCACCGCTCCCGGAACTCTCGCTGCAATACGCCGACTTCGCGAGCTGGCAAAGAGAGTGGCTGCAAGGTGAAGTTCTCGATACGCAGCTCGACTACTGGAAACAGAGGCTCGCAGGTGCTCCGGCTGCGCTGGAGTTGCCAACCGATCGTCCCCGTCCGGCGACGCAGACTTATCACGGCAGCAGTGCGACGTTAGCGTTGTCCAGGAGTTTGTCAGAGGCGCTCAAAGAGTTGAGCAAAGCGGAAGGCGCGACACTCTTTATGACGCTCCTGGCCGCGTACAACATCCTGCTGCACCGCTACACTAATCAAGCTGACATTCTGGTGGGCACCGATGTTGCTAATCGCAACCGTCGCGAAATAGAACCACTACTCGGGTTCTTCATCAACCAACTCGTGATGCGCACGGATCTCTCCGGCGATCCGACCTTCCGCGAACTGCTCGGGCGCGTGCGCGAGATCTCGCTGGAAGCTTATGCGCATCAGGATCTGCCGTTTGAGAAGCTGGTTGAAGCAGTGCAGCCGGAACGTCACCTCAGCCGCTCGCCGCTCTTTCAAACCAAGCTCCTGCTGCAAAATTTTCCCACCAGCGTGTTGGACCTGCGCGAGTTAACGCTAACTTTCCTCGACATCGAAAGAAACAGTTCACCGTTCGATCTTGTTTTGGCAATGACGGACGGAGACTACCTAACCGGTTGGCTGCAATACAGCACGGAACTGTTTGACGAGAGCACCATCAAACGAATGCTCAAGCATTACGAGACGTTGCTCGAAGCTATCGCCGCAAATCCGGAGCAACGAATTTCGGAGCTGTCTCTACTCGATGAAGCAGAGTTGGACCAACTACTCCGGATGTCAACCGGAGCGCGCGAGAGTTATCCCGCAGACACCTGCGTCCACAAACTCATCGAGCCGCAGGTTGAGAAAACTCCGGATGCGATCGCGCTTGTCTTCGAAGACCATGAGTTGAGTTATGCGGAACTGAACCGGCGAGCGAATCAACTCGCGCATTACTTGCGGAATCTGGGCGTCGTAGAAGAAATGGTGGTCGGTCTGTGTCTCGAGCGAAATGTCGAGATGATCGTCGCTGTGCTGGGCATATTGAAATCCGGCGCGGCGTTTTTGCCTCTGGATCCGAGTTATCCGATGGAGCGCATCGCATTCATGTTGGAAGACGCGCAGGTCGCAGTTCTGTTGAGCCAGGAAAGCTTGCTGGACAGCCTGCCGAGTCACCTCGCGCAAGTGGTCTGTGTCGACAGCGATGCGGAGATGATAGCCGCAGAGAGTGCGGAGAATCCGTTAACAGTAGCGACGGCTGAGAATCTGGCGTACGTGATCTACACCTCAGGCTCAACCGGGAAACCGAAAGGCGTGATGATCCGGCACGGCGGGCTGTGCAACTTGATCGAGGTCAAGCTCAAGACCCTGGACATCCGGCCCGAAAGTCGAGTGCTGCAATTTGCGTCGTTGAGTTTCGACGTCTCAATTTTCGAGATCTTCATGACTCTACCGGCTGGCGCAACACTCGTGCTCGGACGGCGGGAAGTGCTGATGCCGGGAGGAGAGTTGGAAACGTTACTGCGCCGGCAGCGGGTCACAACGGCAACGTTACCGCCGACCGTATTGCGTGTGCTGGATGAAGAGCAGGAGACGCTGACCGTCGCCATCGCAGCCGGCGAGCACATCGACAAGAAAACAGCGGACCGTTGGCGGCAGCGAAGCAACGGCGGCAGATTGATGAATGCCTATGGACCAACGGAGACGACCTGCGCTACCACGCTCGGAGAAATCGGACCAGTAGTAACGATCGGGAAACCGATCGCGAATAGTGAAATTTACATAATCAGCGAGGGAATGCAGCCGGCGCCAATCGGCGTGGCCGGAGAGTTGTATCTGGGAGGGGTGGGCATCGCCAGAGGTTATTTGTACCGACCAGAGTTGACGGCCGAGAAGTTTATCCCGAATCCGTTTGACAGCCACGGAGGACGACTCTACCGAACAGGAGATTTGGGCCGGTGGCTGGCCAATGGAGAGATAGAGTTTCTGGGCAGAATAGATCACCAGGTCAAGATTAGAGGTTACCGGATCGAGGCAGGTGAGATTGAAACTGTTCTCAACAGTCATCCCGACGTAGTGACGAGTTTGGTCATGGCGCGCGCCGACGACGGCAGTGAAAAACAACTCGTCGCGTACTACGTGTCACAGCACGGTGAACAAATCTCGACTTCACTCAGGGACTATCTCAAGCAATCCTTGCCGGAATACATGATTCCCGCCGTGTTCGTAATGCTAGACGCCTTGCCGCTCACGCCGAACGGCAAAGTCGATCGCAAAGCGTTGCCGTCGCCCGATAAAGTTAAAGCGGAAAGCATGCGAGCCTTTGTGGCGCCGCGCAACGCGACGGAAGAACTACTGGCCGGGATCTGGTCGGAGGTGCTGAAAGTCCCGGACGTTGGCATTAACGATAATTTCTTCGAACTCGGCGGCGATTCGATTCTCAGCATTCAGATAGTCGTGCCGGCCAATCGCGCCGGTCTGAAACTCACCACCAAGCAACTGTTCCAGTATCAAACTATCGCCGAGCTGGCGGCGCATGCGGGAACCACCGAAGCGGAAGAGGCCATCCTCGACGCAATCATGCGCGAACCCTTCGCGCTGATTTCCGCGGCGGATCGCGCGCGAATGCCGGCGGAAATCGAAGATGCTTATCCGCTGGCGATGATGCAGGCGGGGATGATCTTTCACAGCGAATTCACGCCCGAGGCGCCTCTGTATCACAGTATCACCAGCCTGCACTTGCGCGCGCCCTTCCATGAAAATGTTTTTCGGAAAGTGGTCGCGGATTTGGCTGCTATTCACGAAGTGATGCGCACGTCGTTTGATTTGACGAATTTCAGCGAACCCTTGCAGTTGGTCCATCAGGACGTCGACGTGCCCATCGGCGTCACAGATTTGCGCGCGCTCAGTGAAGCGGCGCAGGAAGAAGCACTGGCGCAGTGGCTGGTCGAAGAGCAGCGCAGTTTTTCCTGGGGCGACGTGCCGATGGTGCGCTTTCATCTGCATCGGCGTACTGACGACACGTTTCAGTTTACTTTCACCGCGCACCACGCAATCTTTGATGGTTGGAGCGATGGCCTCTTCCTCAGCCAACTATTTCAACAGTACGTCACATTAATAAAGGACAAGCAAAGCGCTGGTTCGTCAATGATCGAGCTGGCGCCGCTTGCCAGCCGTTATCGTGATTTCGTGGCCCTGGAGAGAGCGACCCTGGCAGCGCCGGACGCTCGCGCGTACTGGCACAACGTCGTGAGTGAGAGCAAGCCGACTCGCATACCGCGCTGGCCGCAAAACGGCGAGCAATCATTCGCAGTCACTGAAGCCGGAAGCGGTGTGGTCCATAGCGTTGCTATGCGGCTCGACGAGGGCGTCAGCGAGGGACTACGAGAGTTGGCGCGCCGGGCTGGCGTACCGGTCAAGACGGTGCTGCTCGCGGCGCACCTGAGAGTTTTGAGTTCGATCAGCGGTGAACGCGACGTCGTTACTGGTCTGGTTTCGAATGGCCGACCGGAAACAGCCGACGGCCATCGGGTGATCGGCTTGTTCTTGAACACGTTGCCCTTCCGCTTGTTGCTCGATGGCGGCACTTGGGAAGAGCTTTTAGAGAAAACATTCCGTGCCGAACGCGAATCGTTGCCTTATCGTCGCTATCCACTCTCGCAGATACAGCGTGAGAACGGTGGTCAGGCTCTGTTCGATACCTGCTTCAACTACGTTCACTTCCACATCCTCGATGAAGTATCGCAGCTAAACGAGATCGAAGTGCTCGGTGTTGGCGGAGTCGCCGATACCAACTTTGCACTCCTGGTGACTTTCCAACTCAGAACCGAGATTGCTGAGATAGACGTTTCGCTTGCGTGCGACGAGTCGAAGATTAGTGCGGAACAGACGCGGCTCATCGGCGACTACTATAAACGCGTGCTCGAGACGATGGCTGAGGCTCAGGAAGAAGAACAATACGATCGTTATTCGATACTTTCAGAAGCCCAACAGCACAAGCTGCTGGTTGAACTTAACCAGACGGAGCGCGCTTATCCGGATGGGGTAACGATTCAACGGCTGTTTGAAATGCAGGTTGCGCAGACACCCGGCGCAGTTGCACTTGTCTCCGGCGACGAGCGCCTCACCTACAGTGAATTAAACGAGCGTGCCAATCAACTCGCACATCATCTGGTGGCTTTGGGAATTAGCGCGGAGCAGCGAGTGGGCATTTTATCGGAACGCTCAACCGCGATGGTGGTCTCAATCCTGGCAGTGCTTAAAGCTGGTGGTTGCTACGTTCCGCTCGACCCGCAGTATCCGGCAGAGAGACTCTCTTTCATGATGATGGATGCGGGACTCACCATCGTACTGACGACGCGTGCGGTGGCCCAATCAGTGAATGCGACGCTGAACCTCGAAAATAACGATCACGTGAAGCTTGTTTACGTCGACAAGTCGGACGCGAACGGCGAGAGCACTGAGAATCTGACGACCGCGGTGAGCGAGCGGCAGTTGGCGTATGTGATCTACACCTCTGGTTCGACTGGAGTACCGAAGGGAGTGGCGATCGCGCATGAGAGTGCGGTCCGGTTCATTCAGTGGGCCAGCGAGATCTTCGCATCAGAAGCGCTGGGTGGAGTGCTCTTCAGCACCTCGATCTGTTTCGACCTCTCGATCTTCGAACTGTTTGTCACGCTCAGCAATGGCGGCAAGGTCATCGTGGCTGAAAATGCCCTCGAGCTGGCAGTGCTGCCGGCCGCGAATGAAGTGACGCTGGTGAACACCGTGCCGTCGGCGATGGCCGAGTTGGTGCGAACGGGAGCAGTGCCGAAATCAGTCCGAGTCGCAAATCTGGCGGGAGAGCCGTTGAGTAAAGAGTTAGTGGCGGAAGTCTACGCGAAGACCGGCGTCGATGTTGTTTACAACCTGTATGGACCATCGGAAGGCACGACCTACTCGACTTTCACCGCAGTGAAAGCAAATGAACGTGTCACCATCGGACGCCCGGTCGCGAACACGCGCGTCTACCTGCTGGATGAGAGTGGGCACCCTGTGCCGCTGGGAGTTGTCGGCGAGCTGTATCTCGGTGGGGCGGGGTTGGCGCGAGGATATTGGGAGCGACCGGAATTGACTGCGGAAAGATTTATTCCCGATGGCTTCAGCGGTGAGTCCGGCGCGCGGTTGTACCGCACGGGCGACCTGGCGCGGTATGCGGAGAATGGGGAAATAGAGTTTTTGGGTCGGGCCGATCATCAGGTAAAGGTGAGAGGTTATCGTATCGAGTTGGGTGAGATAGAGAGTGTGTTGCGCAGTTTGTCGGGCGTGAGAGACGCAGTCGTGGTTGCGAGGGGCGAACCCGGTGGGTCACAACAACTGGTAGCTTATGTTGTACGAGACACCGCGGTCAGCAGCGTGGAGTTGCGTGAACAGTTGAGCCAGCGCTTGCCCGACTACATGATACCGTCAGCTTTTGTGATGCTGGCAGAACTACCGTTGACTCCGAACGGGAAGATAGATCGCAAAGCGCTTCCGGCTGCTGATGATTCGCGTCCTGAAACTGTTGCCGCATACGTGGCGCCGAGGGAGATGGTTGAGTTCCAACTGGTCCGACTGTGGGAGGAACTGTTGCCAGTTCGTCCAATCGGCGTGCGAGACAGTTTCTTTGCGCTCGGCGGACACTCGCTCGTAGCAGTGAGACTGGTATTACGGATCGAGCAGGAATTCGGAAAGAAGCTTCCGATCCGAGCAGTGTTTCAGGGAGCAACCATCGAATATCTGGCGGGTCTGTTGCGACAAGAAACGGTGAAGGCGCCACCGCTCGTGCAACTTCGCAGTGGCCACAAACTTCCGATCATCTGTGTTCCTCCGGCCGGCGGCAGTATCTTCAATTACTTCAACCTCGCACAGCACCTGGATTCTGACCAGCCGCTTTATGCTTTGCACGCGTCTGGAATGGATGACGACGAACCGGCGCCCGAAACAATTGAAGCGATGGCGACCGACTATCTCAGCGCCATACGCGAGGCAGGAATCAAAGGACCTTACTTCCTGGGCGGCTGGTCCATGGGCGGAGTGGTCGCCTTTGAGATGGCGCGACAACTACGAGCTGAAGGTAACGAAGTCGCCGGACTATGGCTGATAGATTCAGCCGTTCCGACTGCTGACACGGAAAAGAATGTCGACGAGATGGCGTTGCTCACTGGCTTTGCGCAAAACATAGGCTTGCGCGCGGATCATGTCGCTGTCTCTCCGGACAAGCTCCTGGAATTGAGTACGGATGAAAAGCTGGCGTTGATATTGAACTGGGCCAGGCAGGAACACCTGCTGCCGCTCAACATTGAGCTGGCTGAGATTCAGCGTTACTTCAACGTCTACTGTGCAAACGTACTCGCACTGTCACGCTACTCGCCGCGAGCCGAGCGTGTGCGCGTCACCTTATTCAAAGCGGAGGAACACGTGACGCAAAACGGGAAAGGCGCGGCGCTGGGTTGGGACGCACTAACGGAGGAAGAAGTCGAGGTGCGTGTCATACCCGGTAATCACTACACGCTGCTAAGCGAACCACACGTGGGGGTTCTGGCGGAGCACTTGCAAGCTTGGCTTAATAAAGCCGAGGGAGTGTGCGTGTGAACTAAACTCGATCCATCGGTCACCTCTACCTTCTCCACTTCAATTAACTCACATCGATAGGACCGATTCAGTACCCTGAATTCTGGGATGGCCTGCAGAGACAGGCCGTGAACTCAAAGAGTTCTTCCTGGTGATCAGTTAGCTGAGTCATCCAGTCTATTCCATAGGAGGACGCAGCGATGAATAATCACCTGGACGCACGCGAAACGGATGTTAACCAGGCCCAACAACATACTGAACCGGCCCGGCCGCCGGCCGTCTACAATGAACGCGGTGTCATTGCTGAGAGCTATTACGACTTACAAGGACTCGCCGTGCTCGAAGCCATGAGAGAAGCCAATCCTCTGCCTAAAGCTTCAGATGCGAGCATGCTGCGCGCCATCTTCCAGTCGGTAGAAATAATCCTGCTGAATCTCAGCGATGTCATGCGCCGGTCCATTGCTGACTTGGGCCAGGCGAAACTGGGCTCGGCAATGGTGAAAATGTCCTGGGCGCACGGCTTTCATCGGGTGCTGGTCCGTCTCAGCATGATGCCACATCAACTCGGACTCATGCGGGGACATACAGGCGAGAAGGGAAGTTTGCGTCTTAAGGACTCTCCCGCATTCCGCGAGTACGTCGATGCCTTGCTCGAATTTGATAAATGCGTATTGGAAAGTGTGGAATCAGGTCTGTTGCCTATGCAGAAAGCTCTGGCGGAGGAATCTTTGGACAGTGTGGCGTTCAAACTGATTCACCTCGCGCGAGTCTGCAATCATGAATCAACAGTCTGGGAGCGCAATCTAAGGGAGATCAGGGTTCCTGGTCGGGTGGAATCCTATGAGCAGTTCGTTGTTAGCGGCGAGATGCGTCACGCGGTTTACGAGCGTGAGCTGAAGGGCGATACTTACTTCACACAGTTTCGTGGTCTACATCAGGTTCCGGAAACGCTGGGCGAGGAAGTGAACGATAATCTCGAGCAGGCTATCCGCGACATGCGCGACGGCCGCTTGTCGTCGGCAGCGGATCGGCTACGCGCCGTTAACATCCTGACTGAAGGCATGCTGGCCTCTATCCCGCCGATGGCCGACAACCTGGCTACCTCCGACTATCACCAGATCCGAGAAAATCTGGGGTTGACCAGTGGCAGTCACTCGGTGTGTTTGCGCTTTCACATGTTCACGCACCTTTACGAGCAGTTGTGCGACGAACTCTCGGCCCTGTTACTCAAGCAGGCGAATGGGTCGACAGATGGAAGCGTGGAAGAAGCGATTCGAAGCGTTGAGGGCAAGCGGCACGAGAGTGATGAGGCGTGGCTGGCGCATCTTTTAATCGGTTATGGTTTGCAGTTGCGTACCTTCATCTTCGAGTGGCGCGAGGAACACCTGCACATGCCGCGAAATAATCTGGGTGGTGAATCGACGAAATCGCTCACCGGCTCACCGGATGCGGTCAAGGCCGTCAAGAGCATGAGAGACTCCGCGGTGATGAAAGATCCGATGATGCGATTGGCGCGCGCGTGCGAGCTGGCGAGCGATCGAAGTGAAGCAACGTTGGGAGAGTTGACTGCTTATTTAGAATCGGAAGGATCTCTCGACAGTAAAATACTTGTAGCCACCGGACGTGCTACTCAGGAACGTTTTCATGACGTACAGGAGCGTCTGGGGTTCTTCGCCAACCGGTGTACGTTCAAAGCTCCACCGCGGCGAACTGTTTAAGTATGCCCTTTCTCGATATTGGAGAATCGCCTTTACTGCCTGGTACCAATCCTGTCACGCTGCACTATCGGGAAACGGGAAATGGTCCACCGCTCCTCTTTCTACACAGTGGTTGGGGCTATGAACCGTACCCTTTCGACAAGCAGATAGAAGCCTTCGGAGATCGCTTTCGAATCTTAATACCCGACCGGTCCGGCTACGGCCGCTCGGCAAAGATGCCGCCGGAACTCCCGCTTGATTTTCATCAACGTGCGGCAGTGGAAATGATGAAGTTTCTTGACGCGCTCGAGATCAGGCAAGCCGTGTTATGGGGACATAGTGACGGCGCAGTAATCGCGGCGATGATGGGCTTGTCAGCGCCAGAGAGGTTTATGGGCCTTATGTTAGAGGCTTTTCACTTCTACCGAGTAAAGAAAGAATCGCGCGCTTTCTTCGCCACCGGGTCTTCCGATCCCGGCCCTTGGGCCAGGCAACTGAGCGAAAAGCTGAAACCTGATTACGGTGAAGAATACTGGCGGGATATCATCCGCACTCACTCAACTGTCTGGTTAAGGCTGTCTGACGAAGCTACGAATCCCCACGAGGATTTTTATCAGGGCCGGTTGGCAAAGCTTTCGGTTCCGACGATCTTTCTCCACGGAAAAGGTGATCCACGCACCGAACCGCGAGAAATGGCTGCCATCCGTGAGGTTCTTCCCGAGGTTCCATTCCACACAATTAATGAAGCACGTCATAGTCCACACAGTGAAATCGAATCGTATCGCGCGACGAATCACCTGGCCGAACTTTTCCTCCGCGAAAATGCTCTGAGTTAAAACTCCGCAGGCGAGTCAATAACACCGGGTAGTGGGTCGGTTTGAGTTGAGCGCCTCCTTGGAGTGCGGTGCCTTAGCACCGCTTTGGCCAAAGCGCCGACAAGTCGGGCGCACTCCAAGGACGCACTCAACTCAAACTGATCCATTACCTAACACCCGATTACTGTTGACACTAAATCCGGGGGGCCGGTATTTTTGTCCCTCCCGCTACTCCTTACAGAAAGGCCACCCTATGACTTCTTTGACCTGGAAACGCTTCACTTGGATCATGACGTTTTTGGCAACTGCGGTGTTGCTCGGTTTCGTTGTGATAACCCGCAGCAGCACCAGCACCGCGGCGGAGTTGCAGGGCTTCGAAAAAGCGCCGAACGCTTTCTCGTGGCTCCAGACGCCGGCGGAGGATCTACCTGTCGAGCAGACGCGCAAGAACATACAGGTGCTCAAGGGAGTGCGCGAGTCGCAACTCTTTCTGCTGATGCACACCATCAACGCCTCGCTCGATGTCCAATGCGACCATTGCCACGTACAGGGCACCGGGAATGGCGCGGACGGCCGTCCTCTCTGGCACTGGGAAAAAGACGACAAGCCGCAGAAGCTGATCGCGCGCAAGTGCATGAAGATGGTTCAAGACCTCAATCGCACGAATTTCAACGGCGAGACGGCCGTGACCTGCAATACCTGTCATCGCGGTAGCCTCGCAACAGTGCGCGTGCCGACTTTGCCGCCGCACGATCCCGATCGAACCGCAGCTACACTGCCGACGGCCGAGCAGATATTGGCTAAACACTTCGCGGCGATCGGCGGCAAGGATGCCGCGTCGAAGTTTAAGACCACCGTCATGAAGGGTACCGTCGAAAGATCGGCAGGCCGCACTTCTCAAGTCGAGATAACGCTGAAGGAAGATGACAAGTATCTAATCACGACGACCACACCCCAGGGCGCTTTGGTACTGGGCCTTAACGGTGAGACCACCTGGACCAAAACCGGCAACAGCACGATCCCGGTTAACCAAGCCGATTTGGACCGTTTGAGGCGAAGCGCACTTGTATACTACACACCCCTCAGAGGTGTAGAGCCGGCCGCGCAATTGAAGGTGCTGGGCACCGAAAAAATCGGCGACCGTGCGACTTATGTAGTTGCTCTCGCGCTCGATCCGGACACGACGAGGAAGTTTTACTTCGATACGCAGACAGGTCTCCTCCTGCGTGTACTGACCACCATACGAACGTCGATCGCGCTCCTGCCTGAGCAAGTGGACTTCGCGGATTACAGGGACGTGGATGGCGTCAAACTGCCCTTCACAATTATCACCTCAAACACCGCCACGTGGGACACGGCGACGCGCCGCTTCACGGAGATCAGGCACAACGTAGCAGTGGACGATAACGTCTTCAACAAGTCCGGCCGAGCGCAATAAGAAATCCCATCAACACGCGAGCGTCCAGCGACACTCGCTGCGTATCTCTGAGTTCCTCTGCGCTGCCGCGATCAAACAAGATCGCAAGGCAACGCAGGGGACGCAGAGGACTGCGCACCGCTACGCAAGAAGAACTGAGAGGTCTGGAACAATGAGCGAAATTACCCGCCATGTGTGGCTCAACGGAGAGATCCGAGACGCCCGCGATGCCTCGCCGTCAATCGCCTCAATTTCACTGAACATCGGAACCGGCGTGTTCGATGGAATGATGGCCTACTGGAATCAGGATCATTACCACGTCTTTCGGCCGCAGCACCATTTGGAACGGCTGCGTGGAGGCGCCTCGCGAATGTCATTGCACATTCCCTGGACCACTGATGAGTTGCTAAAAGGTATTATGAGATTGTTGGAAGTAGTGCCGCCGCGAACTTACTACATTCGCCCGCTCGCACTGCGCGCGGGCCCGGAGTTATTCATCACTGGCGCCGACGCGCACCCGGTTGACGTTTGCATCTATGCGGTGCTGGTAGACCGTGATAACGATAAACCGTTAAAGTGCACGCTCTCCACTATGGAACGTGTGTCTTCGCGGTCGATGCCGACCCAGTGCAAAGTTTGCGGTGTCTACGTTAACTGCTACCTGACAAGGAAAGAGGCAGAAGAGCGTGGCTTCGACGACGGACTCATGCTGGATCGCTACGGCCGAGTCGCTGAGGCGAGCGCGGCGAATGTTTTCTTCATCCGTGACGATCGTTTGATAACCCCGGAGGTCTCGCCGGAGTTTCTGCCCGGGATCACGCGCCGCGTCGTTTTAGAGATCGCCCAGCGACGCGGCATCACTGTCGAGGAACGCGTTGTGTTACCGCAGGAGTTCCCCAAATTTGATGGCGCTTTCCTCTGCGCTACCTTGATGGAGATCAGGCCACTCTCACAAATTGAAGACTGCGAGTATGCCACGGCCCAGCATCCACTTTTCCGCCAGGTACTAAAGGACTTTCGCGCCCTCACGCACGCATAGGGAAGAGTTAACCACGGAAACGCAGAGGCACAGAGAAGCAGCCCACCGGGTCCAATCATGAAAGCCCTCATCATCGACAACTACGATTCGTTTACGTTCAATCTCTATCAGCTGGTCGGAGAGATCACGGGTACCGAGCCCCTCGTTGTCAAGAATGACGGCATGGCGTGGGAAGACCTGCTCCTGCTGGATTTCGACTCCGTGATCATCTCGCCGGGACCTGGCCATCCTGAGAAGGAGCGTGACTTCGGCCTCTCGCGCAGGGTAATTCAGGAACTGCGTGTGCCGATACTCGGTGTCTGCCTGGGCCATCAGGGAATCGATCATCTCTTCGGCGGAACTGTGCAACATGCTCCCGAGCCTATGCATGGACGACTCAGTTACGTCTATCACAACGAGTCGGATCTATTTGCCGGCGTGAGTAATCCTTTTCGGGCGGTGCGTTATCACTCGCTCGCGTGCGCTGATCCACTCCCCTCATGCCTGGCAAAGACTGCCTGGACCGAAGATGGCATCATCATGGGTTTGGCGCATCGAACTCTGCCGATTTGGGGAGTTCAGTTTCACCCCGAATCGATCTCCACAGAATACGGTCGAACGCTCCTCAACAACTTCGCGCGACTGTCAGCGCGGAGTGGATCGACCAACGGCCGCAAACGCAGCGCGGCAGTCACGGCAAACGCGACGGTCCAGCACGCGGCGGAACGCGAAGCCAACGCCGGTGAATACAAGCTCTTTGTTCGAAGCCTCTCGCTGGTCGTAGATGTACCTGATCTGTTTACGCGCTTGTTCGCCGGCGAGGAGACGGCTTTCTGGCTCGATAGCAGCCTGTGCTCGGAAGGACTCGCGCGGTTTTCAATCTGCGGCGGTGCTTCAGCCGCGCAAGGCGAAACGGTCCGCTACTACGCTCATGAAGGCGAATTGGAAGTACGAAAAGGAGGGACAGCTTCCGTCTCACACGAAGACGTCTTTTCCTACCTGAAGCGCGAAATTGCCCGGCGCGCTGTCGAACCTTCGCTTGACTTACCGTTCGGCTTCAACTGCGGCTACGTCGGTTACTTCGGCTATGAGTTGAAGGCTGCCCTCGGGTGTAAGACCAAACACCGTTCGAATCATCCCGACTGCGCCCTGCTTGCTGTCGATCGCTGTGTGGTTGTCGATCACCAGGAGAATGACGTTTACCTGCTGTATCTGGGACACGCAGCAGACGAAGACAACGCCGCGAGTTGGTTTGACAGCATAACCCCACAACTTCACGCACGATCTTCTGCATTGCCGCCGCTATCTACCAGCGAGCCGGTTAATTTTGCAGAGTGCCAGTCGCAGGAGCGTTATCTCGAGAATATCGGCGCCTGCTTGCAGCACCTGAAAGATGGCGAGTCGTACGAAATTTGTTTGACCAATCGGATCAAGGCCGCAACCCGCGTGAATCCGTTCGAATACTACAAGGTGTTACGCGTTGTGAATCCGGCGCCGTATTCAGCCTACCTGAAGTTTCCGGAAGTAGAAGTCGCTTGTTCATCAATGGAACGATTTCTCAAGATTAGTTCCACCGGCATAGTAGAAACGAAACCAATCAAAGGGACGGTCCGCCGCGGCACGAACGCCGCAGAAGACGAACGGCTCCGCGACTGGCTGGCGCATGACACGAAAAGCCATTCGGAAAATTTGATGATCGTCGATCTCCTGCGCAACGACTTGGGCAGAGTATGCCGCCTCGGCTCTGTCTCCGTGCCGAAACTCATGAGCGTGGAAAGCTACGCTACTGTCCACCAGTTGGTGAGCACAGTTACCGGACATCTGCGCGGCGACCAAACTGCCGTGGACTGTTTGCAAGCGGCTTTTCCCGGCGGCTCGATGACCGGCGCTCCAAAAGTACGGACCATGGAGATCATCGATGAACTGGAAGACGAAGCGCGCGGCATCTACTCCGGATCCATTGGCTACCTGGCTTTGAACGGCTCCGCCGATCTGAACATCGTCATCAGAACGGCAGTCTTCGCGGGCGAGTCGGTCTGCATCGGCGTGGGCGGAGCGATCGTCGCGTTGTCAGAACCCATTGCGGAATGGGAAGAGATTGTCTTGAAGGCGAAGGCGTTACGCCACGCATTCGAACAGTTCTCACCCGCGGTTGTCGGGCGGTAGGGTTCACCAAAAAACAAAGGCGCTAACTCAGATGGATAAACTGCAACTGTGGCGAGAGGAACTGGACACGCTGGATGACCAGATTATCTCTCTGTTCTCACGTCGTTACGCGATCTGCCGCGAAGTAGCGGCATACAAGCGAGAGACAGGCATCCCGATGATGCAAACCGGACGCGTGATCGAGGTGAAGAAGCGCGCGGCGGAAAGAGGACGAGCAAGGGGATTGCGCGAGATGTTCGTCACGGCACTCTACGATCTCATCATAGACGAAGCTTGTCAGATTGAAGACGAAATCATCGACGGCCATCGCTGACATGCAAAAGAGTCGGCAAATAGAAGCCATCTATCCACTCTCACCGATGCAGCAGGGTATGCTCTTCCACACGGTCTATGCCCCGCAGTCAGGTGTCTATTTTCATCAGGTGCGCTGCGTCCTCGAGGGTGAGCTGGACACTGCCAGCTTGAGAAGAGCATGGCAGTGCGTGTTGGATCGTCATACCGTTCTGCGCACCGCCTTCGTTTGGGAACATCGCAAACAACCGCTTCAGGTCGTACACCCGCAAGTGTCCCTGCCGTGGATAGAGGAAGACTGGCGCGACGCATCTCCGGCCGCACAACGTGAGCGCCTTGAAGCGTACCTCAAGCGAGACCGGGAATCCGGGTTTGTTCTTTCGCAGGCTCCGCTGCTGCGTTGTGCGCTACTGCGAACGGGAGACGAGGTTTACGAATTCATCTGGACTTTCCACCACATCCTGTTGGACGGCTGGTCAATAAACCTGCTGCTCGCAGAGGTCTTCGGCCATTATGCTGCGTTCCAAAAGCGTGAGCTGCTGGAACTCTCGCAGCCACGGCCGTATCAGGAATACATCGCCTGGTTGAAGCGACAGAACCTGGCCCAGGCGGAATCCTTCTGGCGCAACTCGCTGCGCGGCTTCACAGTCCCGACTCCGCTCGCGCTGGGTACGCACTCCAATTCAAATGGCGAGGGCAAGCATTATGGCCAGGTCCAGGTCGAACTGTCTCCGAAACTGACGGCTGCGCTGAACTCGTTCGCCGCTCAACACCAGTTGACGGTTAATACCGTGGTCCAGGGCGGTTGGGCCTTGTTGTTGAATCGCTACAGCGGCGAGCGTGACGTCGTCTACGGAGCGACGGTGTCCGGCCGTCCGGCGGAGCTGCCCGGAATAGAGTCGATGATCGGGCTGTTTATCAATACGCTGCCCGTGCGCGTCAGGGTATCCGGCGGAGAGTTGCTGACTGAGTGGTTGAGGGGCATACAAGAGCAGCAGGTTGAATCGCGGCAGTTTGACTTCAGCCCGCTCATCCAGGTTCAGGGCTGGAGTGAGGTCCCGCGCAAGCTGCCGCTGTTTGAGAGTCTTTATGTATTCGAGAACTACCCCGTCGAGGGGGCGCTCGCGCGGGAAGACTTCGGTAACCTGCGAGTGCGAGACGTCCGGGCCATTGAATGGACCAACTATCCGCTCACACTGCTGGTCTATCAGCGTCAGAGACTACTGTTAAAGCTGGTCTACGATTGCTCCCGTTTTGATTCCGCCGTCGCTTCGCGGATGCTCGATCACTTGCGCACTGTGTTGGCGGATATAGGCGCCGATCCGCACCGCCGGGTTTCGGAACTCAATCTGCTGACGCCCGCTGAGCGCGAACGGTTGACTGTCCCGTGGAACGATGACGAGACAGAAGACTATTCTCAGACCGGTATTCAGCTTCTGTTCGAATCTCAGGTTGAGCGAACGCCGCTTGCTCCTGCACTCGTCTTCGAGCAGACGACGCTTTCCTACGATGAGCTGAACCGCCGGGCCAATCAACTGGCCCATCACTTACGACGCTTCGGAGTTGGACCAGAAGTGATCGTCGGCGTGTGTCTGTCGCGTTCCGTGAACCTCATGGTGGCGATACTGGGAATACTCAAAGCGGGCGGAGCCTATTTGCCGCTCGATCCTGCTTATCCGTCACAGAGACTCTCTTTCATGGTGAGCGATTCAAGAATGAGAGTCTTGCTCACCACGACCGGGCTCTGGGAGACGCCGGTCGCTGCTGCTGTGCAAGTGGTCAACCTCGATGGCGAATCGAACCGGATCGCCACGGAAAATACTGAAAACCCAAGCGCTGAAGTGTCGGGTGAGAACCTGGCGTATGTCATCTACACATCGGGTTCGACAGGCACACCTAAAGGGGTACAAATCCCTCATGCAGCCGTGGTTAATTTTCTGCTCTCAATGAGCAGGGAACCCGGACTCAATGCCCAAGACTCGCTGCTGGCCATCACGACTCTTTCCTTCGATATGGCGGGTCTGGAGATTTTCCTGCCAATCGTTACGGGCGCGCGATTGGTCCTCGCCAGCCGCGAGACCGCCGCGGATGCGCAGCAGTTGTCGTCGTCACTCGAGCGCCATCGGGTCACGGTCATGCAGGCCACGCCCGCAACCTGGCGCATGTTGATTGAAGATGGTTGGCCCGGGCGCGCCGGGCTGAAAGCACTCTGCGGTGGAGAGGCTTGGGGCCGGGCGTTAGCCGAACAGTTGTTGAGCCGGAGCGCAGAACTCTGGAACATGTATGGTCCAACCGAGACGACGATCTGGTCTGCCATCTGGCGCGTCGATCCGCAAGCAAACATTTCCCTCGGCAAGCCGATAGCACGGACCCGGTTGTACGTGCTCGATGAGAATGCGCAGCTCGTCCCCGAGGGCGTCATCGGGGAGTTATATATCGGCGGTTCGGGACTGGCGCGCGGCTATGCACGCCGGGCTGATCTAACTGCCGAGAAATTCGTGCCGAACCCTTACAACGCCGGATCCGGTGCGCGTATGTACCGCACGGGCGACCTCGTTCGCCGCCTGCCGAACGGACAGCTTGAATACATCGCTCGCGTGGACAATCAAGTGAAGGTGCGCGGCTTCCGCATCGAGCTGGGCGAGATCGAGGCGGCCCTGGAAGCGCATTCGTCAGTTAGTGAAGCAGTCGTTGTCGTTCGCGAAGACCAGCGCGGCGACAAGCGCCTGGTGGCTTATGTGGTCCCACATCAGGAATCGGTTGTGGCCGGCTCCGAAATTGTCCCGCAGCTCCGTGCTGATCTTGGTGAGCGGCTGCCGGACTACATGCGCCCGTCAGTTTACGTGTTGCTGGACCGATTGCCGTTGACCGCTAACGGGAAAGTCGATCGTAAAGCATTACCCGCTCCGGATGACGCGCGACCCGAGTTGGCGCAAACCTATATCGCCGCGCGGACAGAGACGGAAGAGTTGATTGTGGGCGTTTGGGAGGAAGTGCTGGGAATCGAGCGGATCGGCATCGACGACGACTTTTTCGATCTCGGCGGACACTCGCTTCTAGCGATGCAGGTTATCTCACGCCTGCGCGACGCTTTCAAACTGGACCTGCCAGTGCGATTGCTGTTCAGTAAGCCGACCATCAGGGCGTTAGCGACGCGGGTGGAGAAGGAGTTGCAAACAGGGCGGGCGCTGGCGGTGGCGCCGGTAGAAGTTTTACCAAGAGAAGAGAAGTTACCGCTCTCATTTGCGCAGCAGCGCTTGTGGTTTCTGGACCAGATGGAACCCGGCAACCCTTTCTACAATTTAGGTGGCGCCGTGCGCCTTCGTGGGCCACTTCATATTCCCGCTTTAAAACGATCGCTCGACGAGGTGCTGCGGCGTCACGAAGTTCTCCGTACTTCCTTTGAGGGCGCCGGAGAGGACGTTCGTCAGGTCATTGCGACTACGGTGAAGTTGCCACTGCCGATCGTAGACCTGCAAGAGTTAGAACCCGACGAGCGAGAGATCGAGGTCCACCGCCTGGCTGTGGCGGAGGCACAACGGCCGTTCGACCTGAGCCGCGGGCCGCTACTTCGGACCACCCTGCTGCGTTTGGCTGAAGAGGTCCACGTGATGCTGCTCACGATGCATCACATCGTCAGCGATGAGTGGAGCATCGGTGTGCTCATCAACGAGCTCGGCGTTTTGTACGAAGCCTTCTCCTGCGACAAGACTGCACTGCTGCCAGAATTAAAAATCCAGTACGCAGATTATGCCGGTTGGCAACAGCGTTGGTTGCGCGACGAGGCCATGGAAACGCTGCTGGCCTACTGGAGAAAGCAACTGGATGGCGCCCCGCTGGTTCTCGACTTGCCGGCCGAAAGGTCACGTCCTCCTGTCCAAACTTATCAAGGCGCAACATACGCGTTCGAGCTTGGCATAGAGCTGACCGGCAAACTCAAAGCTTTGAGCCGCCAGCAAGGCACGACGTTATTCATGACGCTGCTAGCCGCGTTTCAAACACTGCTTTATCGCTATACGGGACAGCAGGATTTTCTGATCGGCACGCCGGTCGCCAACCGGAGTCAAAGCGAGCTGGAACCACTGATCGGTTTCTTCGTCAACCTAATCGTGTTGCGCAGCGAACTCACGGCAGAGATGACTTTCACCGACCACTTGAAGCGGGTGCGGGAGACGGCGCTCGACGCCTATGCGCATCAGGACTTTCCTTTTGAGAAGCTGGTCGAAGAGCTTCAACCTGATCGCGACCTCAGCCGCTCACCCGTCTTTCAAGTTCTCTTCGCCTTGCAAAACGCACCGACCGGTGCGCTCGCCACTAATCTCGCGGGTGTCGACTTGAGCGTCATGGAGATTGAACGCGGAATCAGCCGCTACGATCTCGGCGTCGCGGTGAGAGAAACAAACGGGATCCTGCACGTCGCGTTCGAGTACAACACGGAACTCTTTGCCGCGTCGCGAATGGTGCGCATGGGTGAGCACTACGTGAAGTTGCTGGAGAGCATCGTGGCTGAGCCGCAACAACGCCTCGCGCAATTGGATTTGATCGGAGAAGAAGAGCGCCGCCGGTTGCTTATCGAGTTTAACCAGGCGACTGCGAGTTATTCGTACGAAGCATGCGTTCACGAGTTAGTACAGCAGCACGCCGCGAGCCGGCCCTCGGCGCTGGCGTTGACCTGCGAAGATCGGCAACTGAGTTTCGGCGAACTGAATCAACAGGCGAATCGTCTGGCCCACTACCTGCAACGACTCGGCGTCGCGCCCGAAGTAATGGTCGGCATCTGCGTCGACCGTTCGCTGGATTGGATAGTCGCATTGCTCGCCATCTTCAAAGCGGGTGGCGCTTATGTCGCGCTGGATCCGAGTTATCCGCAAGAACGTCTCTCGTACATGTTGCAGGATTCTAACGTGCGCGTTCTCGTCACGCAGGAACGTCTCAAGCACATGCTGGCTTCTTTGACCGAGGCCCAACTCATCTGTCTGGACACCGAGAGGGACCACTTCGCGGCAGAGAGCGATCAGAACCTCGAACCTCGAGCCCACGCCGGCAACCTCGCCTACGTCACCTACACTTCCGGTTCGACCGGGAAACCGAAAGCAGTAATGACCAACCATGGCTCATTGCTTAACCTGGTCTTCTCACATCAACGTGACTTTGAAGTGACCTCGACAGATCGATCTCCGCAGTTTGCCCAGATGGGCTTCGATGCCTCGGTGTGGGAGCTATGGACCTATCTGACTGCCGGCGCGAGTGTTCATCTGGCAGACGACGAGACACGTCATTCACCGGACAGACTGCGTGAGTGGTTCGTGGAGAAACAGATCACCATCGGCTGGCTGCCGCCCGTCCTGGCCGAGACTGTGCTGGATAACAATTGGCCGGAGCAATTATGTCTGCGGTTGCTAATGACCGGTTCTGACAAGGCCCGGCGTCACCCACCGGCATCACTTCCGTTCGCGTATGTAAACAGCTATGGGCCAACCGAAACGACTGTGATCGTGACGTGGACGATCCCGCTCACGCCAAACTCAAACGGCGCCCCATTGATCGGCCGTCCCATCTACAACACGCAGGTTTACATGCTCGATAGACAACTGCGGCCGGTTCCCATCGGCGTCCCCGGCGAACTGTGCATTGGCGGCGTGAGTCTCGGGCGCGGCTACTTGAATTGCCCGGATCTTACTGCTGAAAAGTTTGTTCCTGATGCTTTTGGGCCAATGCCTGGCAGGCGACTTTATCGCACCGGCGATCTGGCCCGTTATGGCGAGGACGGCAACATAGAATTCCTCGGACGCATTGACGACCAGGTGAAGGTGCGCGGCTTTCGCATCGAGCTGGGTGAGATCGAAACGGTGCTGGCGGAACATCCGGAAGTGCGCACGGCGCTGGTTTTGGTCAACGAGGATGCTACGAACGATAAGCGCTTGATCGCGTACATTGTGCCGCAACAGCCCGCTGCTGTCGCGGAAAATAATTCGTACGAGTTGATTAGCCGCCTGGCCCAATATCTGCGCGAGAAACTGCCTGCTTACATGGCGCCGGCAGCATTTGTGTTGCTGCAGGAGATGCCGCTCTCAGCGAATGGCAAGTTGAACCGGCGCCTGCTGCCGGCGCCAGATGAGAACGGACTGACAGCATCACAGGCTTACGTTGGCCCACGAACGCCGACGGAGCAAACGCTGGTCGACATATTCAAGCGGGTACTCGCTGTTGAGAGTATCGGTGTCTACGACAACTTCTTCGAACTGGGCGGACATTCAATACTGGCTACGCAAGTCGTCTCACGTATTCGAGAACAGTTCGACGTAGAACTGTCCTTGCGTAGTTTCTTTACCTCGCCGACGGTTGCTGTTGTGGCCGAGATGATCGACTCCGGCTCAGGTGCTCAGAGCGGTGCCGGTGGAGCGCCCATCAGACCTGTCTCACGTATAGCACCCGCCGGTTCGATAGCGGCCCTGGCGATCGACATAGAAGAAGAAGCTGCCCAACTGATTGAAAGCTTCAACCAGGAGCTTGAAGTGTGAACAAGACGATGCTGGCAGGACAAATCACAGCTCCGGGCCAACTGAATTTTGTCGAGCAGCCGCTACCTCAGATCGCGGACGGACAACTCTCTGTAAAACTCGAGACTGCCTCGCTCTGCGGCAGCGATATTCCTTACTTTCTGCACGATGCTGCGCATCCTTCCGTGGCCGGTGAACCGCTGCCTCTGCGGCCGGGATTATCTCTGCATGAGCTGCTCGGAACTGTTTACGAGTCGAAGTCGAAGCGATTCAAAGAGGGTGATCGCGTATTAGCTTTGCCGTTCCACTATCTCCAGGGAATGTCAGAATACTTTCTCTCGTCCGATAGTCTGGCCGTTCCTCTTCCTGCAGGCCCGGCGGAACAACTCGTCCTTTCGCAACCGCTCGGAACCGTGGTCCATGCCTGCCGGAAGTTGCCAAACTTACTCGGCAAGACTGCGGTGGTACTCGGTCAGGGACCTATCGGCCAGATGTTCTGCGCGTTGCTGCGACACATGGGAGCCGAGCGCGTGATCACGGTGGACAGGCTGGCAGAGCGCTTGCGGATCTCGTCTCGCATGGGCGCAACTCACTTGTTCGGTAAGGACATCGAGGAGTTGAAAACAGCCGTGCGCGATCTCACGAATGGACTTGGGGTAGACCTCGTGGTGGAAGCGATCGGTAAAGAAGAGACGCTTAATCTCGCCTCCGATCTGATTCGCCGGAACGGCATCGTGATTCTGTTCGGGCTCCCCAATCGTTATACTTTCAACGTCGCGATTCACGAATTCTTCTACAAGGAGACTCACTTGATTAGCTGTGTCGGACCCGACGTTCAGCTCGACTTTCCGCTTGCGGTAGAGTTGATTGCGACCGGCGCGATTGATGTGACGCCGCTCATCACGCATAAGTTTCCGTTTCTCAAAGCGCAGGACGCGTTCACGCTCTTTTCCGGGCGCAGCGATGGGGTGATGAAAGTCATATTGGAGACAAACGGTCGATAAAGATGACGCTTTCCGCTGCGATCGTTCTGGGAGGGTTGGGCCAGGCCGGCGATCTTATCGGTCGCGCCCTCACAGCGACGGGAACGAAAGTGCTGTTTGTCGACGTGCTGCCAGGTTCTGCAGCAATCGGGGAGGGAAGTTATCTTCAAGCAGACATCACGCGGCCTGATCGTGCGTTGTTGCGAGCGATTGCTGCAACCGACTGTGTTGCGATGTGTGTTCCGGAGCGCGCCGCTATCGACGCGGCGCCGGCAATTCTCGATGCCATGTCGAGCGGAGCGTTGTGGGTTGATACTTTATCCGTGAAGCAGAAGATATGTGGGCTGCTGCGGAGTTACGAACAGAAGCTGGAGTTGATCTCTATAAATCCGATGTTTGCGCCGGCGCTCGGATTTGCGGGTCACTCGGTTGCCCTCGTCGAAGTTTCCAGTGGTCCTAAAAGCCAGGAGTTCACGCGGAGACTCAGCTCACTGGGCGCAATGATCGAGACGGTCACGGCGGAGCAACACGACGAGTTAACGGCAGCTATTCAGGTGGCGACACACGCAGCGATCCTGGCGTTCGGAATGGTCTTGCTGGACCTTGGTTATGACGTCGAAAAAGGGCAGGCGCTGGCCACGCCGCCGCACGAGATGCTGGTCTCGTTGTTGCATCGTTTGAGCACTGCCAATCCGGAAGTTTACTGGGACATCCAACATAATCATCCGCATGCGGCGGCGGTGCGCGACAGCTTGAGTGGCGCCGTGAGAGCACTTGATGCCGCAGCCCGCGACGAGTCACCGCGCGAATTTCAGGAACTCTTCGAGCGCATAAGAGAGTCGGTGTTAAAGGGCTTTGCCCGAACTGATTGCGCTCCCTCCCGATAAATACCGACGGCCTATCCCGGCCTTCTAAACCACAATCCTATGTTTTCCATAATATTCAGGCTGCTCGCCTTCTATCTGAAGTTCTCTCGACCGTTGGTGGTCTTTGCAGTGTTGGTGGGTCTGCTGGCCGGCTCCACCAGCGTTGTTCTGATCGGATTGATTAACAGTCGCATTTCCAATCCGGACCTCGGGGTTGAAGAATTCATCTGGATCTTCGTCGCGCTGGCGTTCGCGCAATTCGTACTCACTATCATTCCCGGCATACTCGCGACCCAGGTTGCCGAAAGAACCGGCGCTGACTTGCGCCTGCGACTCTGCCGGCAGATTCTCCGCACTCCTTTGCGCCAGCTCGAAGAAACCGGCAATCACAAGCTACTGGCAACTCTGACTCAGGACATTCAGAACATCACGATGGCCTGCATTCAAATACCGCAAGTCTGCGTGAGTATCGGCGTACTGATCGGTTGTTTTCTTTATCTGGGACAGCTTTCGTCGACGATGTTGACCGCCCTGATTGTTCTGGTGGCAATCGCTGTGGTCAGCATAAAGCTGCTCGAAGCGAGAGCTCAGGTCTTTATGAAACGGGCGCGCGAAAACTTCGACGCGTTGGTAAAAACCTTTACTTCGCTGGCCGAAGGAATGAAGGAACTGAAGCTGCATCGCCGCCGCCGCGAAACCTTCTTCAATTCAACTCTGGCAGTTAACGTGGGCCAGCTCAAACAAAACAACACGAAGGCCTTCACCACCTACGCCTTCGTGAGTGGGTGGGGAACGGTCCTTTACTTTATCGTAGTAGGACTGCTGATTTTCATCTTGCCGGATTTCGATCGCCGGATAGATCGCGCCGATCTGACCGGCTATGCCATCGCCGTACTCTTCATGCGCTCCTATGTGATCGGGCTCATGGTCCTGCTGCCGTACTTCGCCCAGGCAGGAGTCTCGCTGCGGAAGCTGGAGGATCTGGGTTTTGCGCTCTCACAGTTTGCCGGAGACATCGACAACGATGTTAAGAAGGCTGAAACAGCGCCGTTCAAAACGCTGGAATTGAAAGCTGTAACCCACTCGTACTATCGCGATCGGGAGGATGGTAACTTCGTCCTTGGTCCAATCGATCTCACGTTGCACTCCGGCGAAGCGATCTGGATCGTCGGGGGCAACGGCAGTGGCAAGACCACGCTCGCCAAGCTATTGACGGGTCTTTATGTTCCGGCGAGTGGAGAGATACGAATCAACGACGAGTTGGTCACCGACAACAATCGCGATCAATACCGCCAGAACTTCTCCGCGCTGTTCACCGATTTTTATCTCTTCGAAAATCTCTTAGGCCTGAGCGAGAACGGCCAGGACAACAATGGCGATGCCAAACTCGATGCAGCGGCACACGCCTTTCTCAACCAGCTTCATCTCGATCACAAAGTAAAGGTTAAAGACGGCCAGCTCTCCACTCTCGAACTATCGCATGGACAACGAAAGCGGTTGGCGTTGCTCACGGCGTTTTTGGAGGACCGTACTGTCTACGTCTTCGACGAGTGGGACTCAGGCCAGGACCCCATTTTCAAGAAGGTCTTTTTCCTCGAAGTGTTGCCGGAGTTGAAAGCACGCGGCAAAACGATTGTCGTGATCAGTCATGAGGACCGCTATTACCACCTCGCAGACCGCATCGTCCAATTGGAGTTTGGCAAGATCGAAGATGGAGCCAACTTCGTGCACGAAGTAAGTCTTACCGGACTTAGATAAATGTTTAGGAGGTAGATTCCATGAAGCAATTATTGATCATTGCGGCTTTGGTTACGGTTAGCTGTTTCTCTGCCGGGGCGCAGACGGCGCCGAAGCCGGGCGCTGACGACGGCGCCACTCGAGAAGCCTTGATAAAGCTGGCCAAGGAGTGGGTTGACGCAGAGGGACGGCGCGATGGTGCCGCGCTCGATCGTTTACTCGCCGACGATTTCGTAGGCACCGCTCCGTCCGGAACGAGAGTAACGAAAAAGATGGTGGTACCGGATCCAAAAGGACCAGGCGGCGGTCTCTCTTTTACGGGCGACGACTATGTGGCGCGAGTTTTCGGTGACATGGCGGTCGTGTTCGGCAACGGCTCCTGGAAGGCGAAAGATCAGGGCACCCTCTGCTTCACGTTGGCGTTCGTTAAGCGCGGAGACCGCTGGCAGATGGTTGCCGCCCACGTGTCACAGGTGCCGTCGCTCTAGACGCGCAACACATTTTAATAGAGGTGCAAAAATGAAACGGCTCGCATTAGTGTTTCTCATAACAGTCGTCTTCCTTTCCGGGGTGCCAATCAATACTGCAGCAGGTAACGGCGCCGATCTGCATGGAGCTATAAAGGTCGTGGATGATTTGGTGGCCGCCGAGTTTGCCAAAAATAGCTTCGGTAGCATCACCGTGGGTGTAGTCGATGGCCCGAACCTCGTCTGGACCAAAAGCTACGGTTACGCCGACATGGAGAAAAAGGAATTAGCAACCAAGGACACGGTCTATCGCATTGGCGGAATGACCATCAAGTTTACGGCCATCATGTTGTTGCAACTGGTCCAGGACGGAAAAATCGGGATCTCCGATCCCATCGACAAATACTTTCCCGAGATAAACCTCGTCCAGGGACGCGATGCCACGCCCCTCACATTTTTACAACTGGCGACGCATACTTCAGGACTTCCCAGCGAACCCGATGATGCTGCCACCTACAGCCGTGGGCCAGTGGCCAGTTGGGAAAAGACATTGATCGCCGCTCTTCCGCACACCAAATTTACCTACAAGCCGGGCGAGAGATTTCTTTACTCGAATCTTGGTTACGCAATCCTGGGAGCGGCGCTGAGTCGTGTAGCCGGTGAGCCGTACACAAGTTATGTCGAAAAGAAAATCTTCGCGCCTTTGGGGATGAAGCACACGTCATTTGAGCCAAATGCCGCTACCAGGCCGTGGCTCGCTAAAGGCTATGTCGTGACGGGAGACAAGGTGGACGGAACGGTTCCTGAACTCGAGCATCAGGGTCGCGGCTACAAAGTTCCCAACGGCGCAGTCTACAGCACGATCGGGGACATGGCTCGTTTACTTTCGTTCGAGTTAGGACAAGCGCCCGAGAGTGTGCTGAAAAAGCAGTTGGTGGAGGAGAATTACAAGCGCATCACAAAGCTGAATCGACCGAGTGAAGACATGATCGGCTATGGACTTGGTTTCCAGGTGAGGTACTGCGGAGAGACGACAGTCTGGGGACACGGCGGGTTCGTGGCGGGTTACATCGCAAGGTCCGACTTTCTTCCGTCTGCCGGTCTCGGAATCGTAACGCTTCGTAGTGCTGAGGGCGGATCGATACACGTATCGACGCGCAAGTTGGCGTGTGAGTCGCTCATGCAACTGGTTGCGAGCCGTTCAAACGTTGATCCTCCGAAAAGCGGATCACACGAATAAGCGTGTAAGTGGTGTCGTAATGATGAGAAAGACTGTCGGTTGTTGTGTGTGCCTCCTTGTTGCTCTTCAGTTTGCTGCGCCGGTTCTTCGGGCGCAGGATGGAAACGAGACTGAACAAATCAACAAGTGGTTAACGAGTAACGCGATTCCGTTGAAGAGTCTGGAGCCTAAAGAAAGCTTTGCGGATCTAAAACCGCTCAAGCAGGTTTTGCGAGGCGTGCGCATCGTCGGCCTCGGAGAAGAGACCCATGGCACGCACGAGTTCTTTCAACTGAAACGCCGGCTGGTCGAATTCCTGGTAAGAGAAGCGGGCTTTACTGTTTTTGCAATGGAGCTGAGCTACGCCGCCTCGTCAGACATCAACGAGTACGTGCTCAACGGGAAAGGCGACCTCGCTAAAATGCTCGCCAGGCAAGGGACGTGGGCCTGGGACACTGAGGAAGTTACTGAGCTGATTGAATGGCTGCGGCAATACAACAGCAGCGTGCCGGCGGAGAAAAAAGTCAGGTTCGCCGGCTTCGACATTCACAATAACAACCAGGCAATCGATCTTGTCGGTAATTATCTGGCAAAGGTCGCGCCTGATCGGCTCGAAGCCTATAACAAGGCAGTGCAACTCTTCCGCTCGGACGATTCGGGACGACAGCATCTCGAGTACATCATGCAAGTCAGCGTTGCCGACAAAACCCAGACGTCGGCGACACTAAACGAACTGGTCGGGTTTCTTTGTTTGAACCAGACGCGGTTTGCGCTACAAACATCCGCCGCGGAATTTGCGCAGGCCTTCGAGAATGCAACCATCCTGGCTGAATTCGCCGACACCTACCGCCGGCCGCTTAACACCAGTGGAGCTGTCGGATCGGCCAGAGATCTTTATATGGCCCACAATGTAATCCGTAGAATGAACGAAGAGAAACCGGGAACACGGATGATCATCTGGGCCCACAACGATCATGTAGGAAAAGCTAAAGGCGCAGAGGGCAGTTACCTGCAGTCGATTTACGGACCTGAATACTACGCGCTGGGTTTCAGTTTCAATGAGGGTTCTTTTCAAGCGCGCGAAATGGCCGCGCACGTGACCATGGGGCCACTGAAGGAGTTTACCGTGAGTGCCGCGCCCGAAGGTTCCGTCGAATGGTATTTAAATCGCACCGGCATCAGGAATTTCATCATCGATTTCCGCAACACTGCGAAGACGGAAGTGATTGAGGAATGGCTCAACAAACGAAGACCTATGCGTTCTATCGGTCTTGGCTTCGTGAGCGATGCGAGTAGCTTTCTGCGTGTCAGCTTGCAACCTACATATGACGGGCTGGTATTCATCGAGACCACGACTCGCGCTCGTCCGAATCCCACGGGAACAAGAGGCGCGTGGATCATTCCGGAGAAGCCAAAGACTAACTGATCAGGTCTAATCCTCTCCTCAGCATCAATTCTCACTTAACAAGCTGCAAGGCCAACGCCTAAACCGCTCCTCATCTTTCTCAAGGAGGCCCTTCAGAACATGGAAAGAATAATTATTTCCGGCGCCGGGCTGGTCGGATCGTTGCTTTCCGTCTACCTGTCAAGAAAAGGTTATCGGGTGGACGTCTACGATCGAAATCCTGATCCACGAGAAGCAAGTAACGAGAACAGAACCGGAAAGGCTTTCAACCTGACCCTCTGCGACCGCGGCTTCAAAGCGCTCGATGAGGTTGGAGTCGGTGATCACATTCGTAGTCTTTCGGTTCCGGCCTACGGGAGGTTTGTTCATAACGAACAAGGTGAATTGGCTTATCAGCCTTACGGCAATAACTCCGAGGCCCTCTACTCTATTTTGCGATCGGACATGAGTGCGGCCATGGTCGACTTTGCCGCGCGGCAGCCGAACGTGCAGTTTCATTTTCATGAAAAGTGTGTGGGGCTCGCGTTAGCGCCGCTCGAGGTCGAATTCAAAAACACAAAGACCGGAGCACAGAGACGTGAGAAGGCTTACCTTCTTTTTGGGGCTGACGGCGCCTTTTCCGGAGTGCGGACCTATTTGCAAAGATTTCACCGGGTTAGTTACGCGCAGGAGTTCCTGGACCAGGGATACAAAGAACTGACTGTGCCGGCAACAGCTACCGCGGATTGGGTGGCGGAAAAGAACGTGTTGCACATGTGGCCGCGCGGTCGCTACATGCTGCTTGGGTTTCCGAATCCGGACGGAAGTTTCACCTGTTCTTTGCACATGCCCTTTGATGGTCCTGAGTCTTTCGCGTCAGTGGAAACAGAGAGCGAAGTGATCGCTTTCTTCCAGGAGAAATTCCCCGACGTCATCGATCACATTCCGAACCTCGTTGAAGAGTTCAATAGCAGTCCGCCGCACCCGATGGTGATGGTGAAATGCTCGCCCTGGACGTTGCAGGGCAAGGTCGCGCTCATCGGTGACGCCGCTCACGTCCTCTATCCTTATTACGGGCAAGGCGCAAATTCCGGCTTCGAAGATTGCTCCGTGTTGATGGAGTGTCTGGAGAAATACGGCGACGATTGGAAAACAGTATTCAGCGAGTACGAACGACTGAGGAAACCGAATATGGACGCGATCTCAGCGCTGGTTACTGAGCATTATGTCGAGATTCGCGACTTGTTAGGTGATCCAAAGTTTTTGCTGAGAAAAGCGCTCGAACGCAAGATCAATCAGATGTTCCCCGATCGCTACCTGCCTTTGTACTCGATGATCGCGTTCACTTGTATTCCCTACGTCGAAGCCTTGCGCATCGACCGCGAGCAACGCTCAATGATCGACTACCTCATGAACACGCCCGAGATTCAAGCGAATTTGGACAGCAAAGAAGTTGAGAATTTGATCACGCAACTCGTCAACCCGGTGGGTGTCGGGGCTGATTAGTTGCCGGAGAATATCGAGTACTTTTCAGTCGGTCCGCGGGAGATGTTGGCCATGCTAGACCTAACTACTCAAACAACGCTCACAAGTGAGAGTCTTAACGGAAGATCCGCAAGAGACGAAGTCGTCGGGATCGTCGGTGGCATAGGACCGTTGGCTTCGGCCGAGTTTCTGAAAGCCATCTATGAAAATAGTCTCGGTGAACAGGAGCAGGAAGCGCCCCGGGTGATCATGTATTCCGATCCAACTATTCCGGATCGCACGGAGGCCATCCTCTCCGGAGACAACAGTGAAGTGCTCGACAAGTTAGCCTCAAGCCTGCGCGCTTTGACGTTCCTCGGGGCGACGCAAGTCATTGTTTGTTGCGTGACCGCGCACAACCTGTTGCAAAACTTACCCCCGGACTTGAAGGTGAAGCTAGTCTCGCTGGTGGACGTTATTTTCGAAAAGATTATCCAGTCACCTGAAAAGCGCCTGCTCATTTGCTCGAAAGGCACGCGAAAAACTCGTCTGTTTGAGGACCACGAGCTTTGGCCGGCGGCGCGGGAGTATATCGTTCTTCCCGATGAGCGCGATCAGGAGCTGATTCATTACGAGTTGATTTGTAAGCTCAAAAAGAGTCGTAACGTCTACGAATTCGTACCGACTCTCAAGAGTCTTTTCGCAAAGTACCGGGTCGACTCCTTCATCTCCGGGTGCACGGAAATGCACGTAGTAGCGAGGCGACTCGTCTTCACAAACGGTAACGGAAATAAGCACGGCAACATTGATCCTTTATCGATCATTGCTGAAAGAATCGCCGCCGGGACTGTGTGAGTTATGAAATACCGAGTTCTCAAATTGCTGGCTCTTATTCTGTTCGTAACAGTCGGTTTTCTTGTGTTGCTGCATCCAGGGAGAGCACAGACTCAGGAGAAGGATGTCGATAAGACTCCCAAACAGGATGTCATCGAGATCCCTAAAACCTGGGACGAGGAGGAGCTGCGCTCAATGGAACTGCCGCTGGCGAGTAAGGAGTACACACCGACTTACGTCGCGGCCGATTTTTATTATCGAATGTCTGAATTGCGCATCTACAAAAGCTATCCTGTGTACGCCCCGGGAAAAGAGCCGCCAGGCTATATGGAATGGCTCGCGCAGCAGGAGCCTCAGATAGCTTTCGATCCTGAAAAACTCAAAACTACGGAGGACTGGATCAAAGCCGGTGAACTAGTCTTCAATGCCCCAGTCTTCTACAACGCACTTAACCAGATCTCCGATTTGCGAGATCCGGCGTGGTACGAGCGGACCAAAATGCCGGTGTCCGCAGATGGCATTATGCCGTTCAATGTTTACGTCGTACGGCAGAAGGGAACAGTTGAGAATGGCGAATTCTCCTGCGCCACTTGTCATACCCGCGTGCTGCGTGACGGCACAGTGGTTAGAGGAGCACAGGGGAATTATCCACTTGGCCGGTTGGACGAGCTGGATGTCAGAAAGCACGTGGGTGCGCCCGATGAGGCACAGTACAAAAACCGCGCTCGTGGTGCGTACATCCTTGGCTATTACGCACCCTGGGTGAAGCCTGACGAACTCGAAGTATTTGACAAGTTAACTCTCAACCAATTCGCCGATCTCATGGGTGCGCTCATTCCTGGGGTGCAGGCTCGCCCGGGTGTGAGTCTCTGGTATCCCGTTGTGGTTCCGGATTTGATTGGCGTCAAAGACAGGCGCTATCTCGATCGCACCGGCCTGCAACTGCACCGGTCGATAGGCGATATGATGCGCTACGCATCTCTCAATCAGGGCGCAAACTTTCTCTCGAACTACAAAGGATTCATTCCGCGTGGACCATTAATCAGCCCGAAGAGCCTGCGACCTCGTTTCAGCGACGCGGCACTCTACGCGCTAAGTCTCTATCTGTATTCGCTGAAACCGCCACCGAATCCGAATAAGTTCGACGCATTGGCTGCGGAAGGTCAAAAGATTTTCGAGCGCGAGGGCTGTGCCGGCTGTCATACTCCGCCGCTTTACACCAACAACCGTTTGACTCCCGTCGACGGTTTTGATGTCCCCGAGGACCATTGGAAAAAATATGATGTGATGAGAAAGCGGGTGGGTACCGCACCAGGCCTGGCGCTGAATAGCAGGCGCGCCACCGGCTATTACAAAGTTCCGTCACTCAAAGGCGTATGGTATCGCGGACCCTTCGAGCACAGCGGTTCAGTTGCGACGCTGGAAGACTGGTTTGATCCTCACCGGCTCGACGACAACTACGTGCCTACCGGATTTCGCGGCTACGAAAACAAACCCCACGCCGTTCGCGGACACCCGTTCGGACTCGACCTTTCGGAATCAGAACGCAAAGCACTGATCGCATTTCTTAGAACGCTCTAAAACCTCGCCATCCCCCAACACCCTTCATTGACTTCGGTTGAAGCCTCGGGAGGTTCAATGTCACTCACTATCGACAGCCATCCTGATCAACTGGTTGACAACCTTCCTAATCGCTCCACGCTGGTCTCGTTACTTCGTTGGCGGGCGGAGCACCAGGCCGACCAATTGGCCCACACGTTTCTCGCTGAGGGAAACGTGATCGAAGCCACTCTGACTTACGCGGAAGTGGATCGAAACGCGCGCCGGATTGCCGCCAAACTACAATCGATCGACGCCGAGGGAGAGCGTGTGCTCCTGCTTTACCCGCCCGGCTTGGAATTCATTTCGGCGTTCTTTGGCTGTCTATACGCGGGTGCGGTGGCGGTTCCGGTTTACCCGCCGCGGCGTAATCGCAATCTGCTTCGACTACTCGCAATCATCGCAGATTCTGAATCCTCAATCGTGATGACCACGGGCGCCACGCTGGCGAAAGTGCAGCCCTGGTTTGCCGAGACAGCGCAACTGAAAAACGTTCGCCTGCTTGCTTCCGATAGTCTCGCTGAGCAATCGGAGTACGAGTGGCACGAATCCGTTATCGACAAAAACTCTTTGGCTTTTCTGCAATACACCTCCGGCTCGACGGGCAGGCCAAAGGGGGTCATGCTCACTCACGAGAATCTACTGTTCAACGCCGCGCTCGTTTATGCGGCGGTGGACCATGCGCCCGGTGACAAATATGTATCGTGGTTGCCGACCTTCCACGACATGGGATTCATGGCGGGAATCCTTCAGCCTCTCTACGGCGGATTCCAAAGCATTCTCATGTCACCGGCTTCCTTTTTGCAGCGGCCACTGTCCTGGCTCGAAGCGATCACACAGTACCGCGCGACGACCAGCGGCGCGCCAAACTTTGCGTATGAACTGTGTGTGCGCAAGGTCAACGCTGAACAGAAAGCGACGCTGGATCTCAGTAGTTGGACTGTGGCTTTCAACGGCGCCGAGCCGATTCGATTGGAGACGCTGGAACGATTCGCGGCAGCGTTTGCATCGTGTGGTTTTCGTCGCGAGGCTTTCTATCCCTGTTATGGCCTGGCTGAAGCCACGTTGATGGTCTCCGGTTCATTAAAAACCAGCGCTCCCGTGAGCAAGCGAGTAAATGCGAAAGCCCTGCTGGACCATCGCGTGGTTGAGTCGGCGGTTGCCGGCGGTGAGAACGATCCTTTGCTGGTTGGCTGCGGCAGAAATTTGGGCTCGCAAAAGATCGTCATTGTGCGCCCCGAAACCAGTGTCGAATGTGCCCCCGGCGAAGTAGGTGAAATCTGGGTTACGGGGACGAGCATCGCTCAGGGTTACTGGCGGCAACCGGAACTCACGGAAGCGACCTTCCGCGCGCGTCTTGCCGGTACTAATGAAGGACCATTCCTGCGTACCGGTGACCTGGGCTTTATCGATGCGGGCGAACTCTTTGTCACCGGCCGGCTGAAAGACCTGGTCATTATTCGCGGCTTCAATCATTACCCGCAGGACATAGAACTGACTGTCGAGAAATGTCATCGCGCCCTGCGGCCCGGTTGTGGCGCGGCCTTCTCGGTTGAAGTTGCTGGTGAAGAACGTTTGGTGGTGGTCTATGAAGTCGATCAGCGGCAGGAAGTGGACCTGAGTGATCTACGCGAACGCATCATCAGGGCGATCGCGGAAGAACATGAACTCCAGACTTATGCGGTGGCGTTCATTCGTCAGGGAAGCGTTCCGAAAACTTCCAGTGGAAAGATTCAGCGGCATGCTTGTCGAAAGGGTTTTCTGGACCACAGCCTCGACGTGATTGCGGACTGGCAACTCGATCTGACGACAGATGAATTGCCGGCCGAGCGCTCGCTTCAGGAGATCGGCGACGTCGAGACCTGGCTCAAACAGCAAATTGCCGGCGCGCTCAAGGTATCGGTCTCCCAATTGGAGCTTGAAAAACCACTCGCACAATACGGCCTCGACTCACTCGCCGCTTTAGAGTTGATCTACAGCACCGAGGTCGCCACTGGCGTCAGCCTTTCGCTGGCGAGTTTTCTACAAGACTTCAGCATCTCTGATCTCGCCGCTGAAATACGGGCCGAGTTGGATAAGTCTGCAACCAGTCGGGCTGAACTTGCTGAAGAAACTCCCGCCGCATCGCAGGCCCTTTCGCGAGGCCAGCAGGCGCTCTGGTTTCTGTATCGCCTGGCTCCCGAAAGCGCTGCTTACAACCTCGCCGGCGCCGTTCGTCTGCTCGGCGAAGTGGACGTGACGGCGTTACAGCAAGCGTTTCAAGCTTTGCTTGATCGCCATGAGTCGCTGCGAACTATTTACCACGAGCGGGACGGAAAACCTGTTCAAGAGGTGCTCGACTTTGCCGCAGTCTCTTTTGATGAAGAGGACGCTGCTTCGTGGAGCGACGCAGAGTTGGACCAGCGTTTGCAGTATGAAGCTCACGTCCCTTTCAACCTGGAGATGGGTCCGTTATTGAGACTCTGCCTGTTCAGACGGTCTGCGAACGAGCACGTCCTGTTACTCGTGGTCCATCACATCGCCGTTGACTTCTGGTCGCTCGGTGTTCTGATACACGAGCTTGGTCTTCTGTATCGCTCACTGACGACGGCGACAGTGGCCGCTCTCGATCAGCTTCCGCTGCGATACTCAGATTACATTCGCAGCCAGGAACAAATGTTGAGCAGCCCCGAGGGCGAGCGACTCTGGACGTACTGGCAAAAGCAACTTGCAGGCGACTTGCCCGTGATCGATCTTCCGACCGATCGACCGCGTCCGGCAGTGCAGACCTTTGAGGGGACCTCTTACGCCTTCAAACTGGATCCATCCCTGACGCAGCAGCTCAAAGCCGTGGCGCGCGATCAGGGCGCCACACTCTACATGTTGCTGCTGGCTACGTTCCAAATACTGCTCCATCGTTACACGGGACAGGAAGACATTCTGGTCGGATCGCCGGCAGCAGCACGAGGACGAGCCGGCCTTGCGGGCTTAGTGGGTTACTTCGTTAACCCGCTGGTCCTGCGCGCGAATTTCTCCGGTAATCCGACGGTGAGAGAGTTTGTGAATCAAGTGCGCCAGACCGTACTTGATGCTTATCGCCATCAGGACTACCCGTTTGCCGTGTTGGTTGAGAGGCTGCAACCCGATCGAGATCCCGCACGGTCCCCGTTGTTCCAGGTGATGTTCACGTTGCATCAATCACAGCTACGAGACAAAGAAGAAGACCTGGCCCAATTTGCTTTGGGTGAAGCCGGTGCGCAAATGAATGTCGGTGGACTGCAACTCGAGTCGATGGCCCTGGAACAGCGTGTCGCACAGTTTGACTTGACGTTGATGATGGCCGAAGCAGGTGATGGGTTGGGGGCCTCGTTGCAATTCAACCGGGATCTTTTTGACTACCGCACGATCGCGTACATGGCCCGGCATTTTCAGAATTTGCTGACGGCAATTGCGGGTGCGGAAGGGCGAGAGCCGGTGTGGGAGTTGGAATGGTTGAGTGAGAGTGAGCGGGAGGAGATCGTTTACGGGTGGAATGCGACGGAAGTTTTGGTTGCGAGCGAGCTGAGTATTGCGGCAGAGATCGGTGCGCGCGCCCGGGAGCTTGGGGGTGCGGTCGCGCTTGTCAGTGGGCGGGAAGAGGTGAGTTATGAGGAGTTGAACGCGCGGGCAAACCAGTTGGGCCATTACCTGCGGCAGTTGGGAGTGGGACCAGAGACAGTAGTAGGCGTGTGTCTGGAGCGGACGGTCGAGTTGGTGGTCGGATTGCTGGGAGTGTTGAAGGCGGGCGGCGCATATTTGCCGCTCGATCCGAGTTATCCGCGCGAGCGACTGGAATGGATGTTGACGGACGCGGGCGTGCAGGTGGTGTTAAGTGAAGAGCACTTGCGAGAGGTGCTGGGAGAGTACGGCGCCACTCCAGGAAGACGCGTTGTGTGTCTGGACGTTGAGAGTGAAGCGATCGCGAGGGAGAGTCGCGCGGATCTGAGTGGCGTAGTAAGAGACGAGAACCTTGCTTATGTGATCTACACGTCCGGGTCGACGGGGCGGCCGAAAGGGGTGATGGTGCAGCAGGGGAATGTGAAGAACTTCTTCTGCGGGATGGACCAGAGTCTGGGTGCGAGAGCGGGAGTGCCGGATGGAAAGCGGGAGACGTGGCTGGCAGTGACGTCAGTATCGTTTGATATTTCGGTGCTGGAGTTGTTGTGGAGTTTGCGTCGTGGTAGCCGGGTGGTGCTGCAGAGTGAAGTGGTGACGAGAGAGGCAGCACGCGAGTCAGGACCCGAGTTGGCCCGGCAGGTGGAACAGGCATCGCTGCGTGAGAGCGGCAGCGCCGAGGGAGAAGAGGCTGAGACCAGGCAACTGGACTTCAGCCTCTTTTACTTCGCGGCGACAGCCGGTAGCAATGGCCACAGCAATGGCCATGGTTATGGCGCAGGTCGTGAGAGCTACCGGCTGCTGCTGGAAGGAGCGCGTTACGCGGACGAGCATGGCTACAAAGCGGTGTGGACGCCGGAGCGGCACTTTCACGAGTTTGGTGGTTTGTATCCGAACCCGGCAGTGACGAGTGCGGCGCTGGCGACGCTCACAGAACGAGTGGAGTTACGCGCCGGGAGCGTAGTGCTGCCGCTGCATAACCCGGTGCGGGTGGCAGAAGAGTGGTCAGTGATCGATAACTTGAGCGGCGGACGAGTGGGCGTGTCGTTCGCGTCTGGCTGGCATGCGGACGACTTTGTCTTAGCGCCGGAACACTATGCGCGACGGCATCAGGTGATGGAAGAGGGAATCGATCTGGTGCGGCGGTTGTGGCGCGGCGAAGCAGCGCGTCTGCGCGGTGGCAGCGGACAGGAAGTGGAAGTGCGGATTCAGCCGCGTCCGGTGCAACGAGAGTTGCCTGTGTGGGTGACCGCGGCGGGAGCAGTAGAAACGTTTCGTCAGGCTGGACGTTTGGGTGCGGGAGTGTTGACGCACTTGTTGGGACAGAGCGTGGAAGAGTTGGGCGCGAAGGTGGCGGCATATCGCGAGGCCTGGCGGGAAGCCGGGCATGCGGGACGCGGGCAAGTGACGTTGATGCTGCACACGTTTGTCGGCGTGGACGAAACGGAAGTGAAGCGGCAGGTGCGGCAGCCGATGTTGGAGTACCTTGGGAGTTCGTTGGGCTTGATCGAGCGGATGGCGAAGAGTCTGGGAAAGGATTTGGGAGCGGGGCTCAGTGGCAGCGACTATGACGAAGTTCTTGAGTACGCGTTTGAGCGCTACTACGAGAGGAGCGGATTGCTGGGGCCGGTGGAGAAGTGCGTGCGGATGATCGGACGACTGCGGCGGCTGGGGATCGATGAAGTTGCATGTTTGATTGACTTCGGACCAGGCGTAACGGAAGTGTTTGAGAGTTTGCAGTACCTCGAAGAGGTGCGGCGCCGGGCTCGAGCTGAAGCAGTGGCGGCGCGACGGCGGCAGGAGCGAAGCATCACTATCGGAGAGCAGTTGCGACGGCACGAGGTGACGCACCTGCAATGCACACCAACGCTGGCGGGAGCGTTGTGGCAGGAAGGGGAGACACGTGCGGGACTGAGCCGATTGCAGCAGTTGATGTGTGGCGGCGAAGCGCTGTCGGGAAGTTTGGCTGGACTACTGCGTGAGACAGTTAACGGAACAGTCCACAACATGTATGGACCAACAGAGACGACTATCTGGTCTTCTACGCATGAAGTGAATGAGACGGATTCCTCGACGCCGATTGTGTCGCTCGGCCGTCCGATCGCTAACACGCAACTTTATTTGTTGGATGAAGCGCTGCAGCCGGCGCCGGTGGGCGTGCGGGGCGAACTTTATATCGGCGGTGACGGCGTAACGCGTGGCTACTGGCAACGCGGTGAGTTGACGGCCGAGCGGTTTGTGCCCGACCCGTTCAGTCGTCGTGGCGGGCAGCGGCTGTATCGCACGGGAGATGAGTGCCGCTATCTGGCGAACGGAGAGATTGAATACCTGGGCCGCAGTGACCAGCAGGTGAAGCTGCGGGGCTATCGCATCGAGTTGGGAGAGATTGAGGCGGCGCTGCGCGCGCATGAGAGTGTGACGAGTGCGGCCGTGGCGGTGCGGGGTGAGCGGCTGGTGGCGTATGTGGTGGGCGCTACGGGCGAGACAGTGGATGGACAACTGCTGCGACGACACTTACAGCAGCGACTGCCTGAGTACATGGTACCGAGTTACTTCATGGTGCTGGCGGCGCTGCCGCAGACACCGAATGGGAAGCTGGACCGCAAAGCGCTGCCGGAGCCGGAGGCGGGCGCAGACCTGAGTCGCACAGAATACGAAGCGCCACGCACCGCAGTGGAAGAAGTGCTGGCGGCGATCATGGCGGAAGTGCTGCAAGTGCCGCGGGTCGGTCGACAGGATGATTTCTTCGCGCTGGGTGGTCATTCGCTGCTGGCGATGCAGGTGATCTCGCGGATCAGGGAAGCGTTTCAGGTAGAGCTGCCGGTGCGCGTGTTGTTTGAGACGCCGTCGCTCGCCGGTTTGGCTCGTTATCTCGAACAGGTACGCGGTAGTGACGAAGCGAGGAGCGAAGCGCCGCCGCTGAGACGAGTGGATCGCGGCCAGCCATTGCCGTTGTCGTTTGCGCAGCAGCGGCTGTGGTTCCTGGATCGGTTTGAAGCCGACCGGCACCTTTACAACGTGCCGGTGCGGGTGGAGTTGCGCGGCGCACTGGACCATGAGCGACTGCAGGAGAGCCTCAACCGTGTATTGCAGCGACATGAAGTACTGCGCACCAGCTTCCGCGAAGTCGATGGTCAGCCGGTCCAACAGATCGAGGATGTGCTCACGCTGGAGTTGCCGCTGATCGATCTGAGTGGCTGGAGTGAAGGTGAGCGAGACACAGAAGCAAAGCGGATCGCAGATGCGGAACTGTACCAGCCCTTCGATCTGGCCCAGGCGCCGCTGTGGCGAGCGCGACTGCTGCGGCTAAGGGCTGACAATCACCTGTTGTTACTCACGCTGCATCACGCGGTCTGTGACGGCTGGTCGTTGGGAGTCCTGCTGAAAGAAACCGCTGCTTATTACGAACGAGGTGCAGCAGCGGAACTGCCGAACTTACCTGTGCAGTACGCCGACTATGCCGCGTGGCAACGCGAGTGGTTGCAAGGGGCGGTACTGGACCAGCAGTTGAGCTACTGGCGCGAACGCTTGCAGGGGGCGCCGGCAGCGTTGGAACTGGCCACCGACTACCGACGACCGGCACTACATCGTTACCGTGCGGCGACATTTCGTTACCAATTCGATGCTGTGCTCAGTAGTGAGATGCAGGCGTTGAGCCGGCGCGAAGGTGTGACGCTGCTGATGCTGCTGCTCGGCAGTTTGCAGTTGTTGTTGAGTCGTTATACGTCTTCGCAGGACATCAGTGTGGGCTTGCCGGTGGCAGGCCGCAATCGGGTGGAGAGTGAAGGGTTGGTGGGACTGTTTCTAAACACGCTGGTACTGCGCACGGAGTGGCAGGGCAATCCAACGTTTCGCGAGTTGCTGGGCCGGGTGCGGGAAACAGCCCTGGGTGCTTATGCGCATCAGGAGTTGCCGTTTGAAAAGCTGGTGGAGGAGTTACAGCCGGAGCGGGACCTGAGCCGCACGCCGTTGTTTCAGGTGATGCTGATAATGCAGAACGCGCCGTTGCAAATGCCGGCGCTGAGCGAGTTGGAAGTGGGCACGCTGGAAGTGGCGACGCGCAGCACCAACTACGATCTGACGGTGTCAGTAACAGAGTCGGAAGCGGGGTTACAGGTATTGCTCGATTACAACGCGCTGTTGTTTCGTGAAGCGCGGATGCAGCGGCTGCTGCGGCATTGGGCCGGGTTGCTGCAAAGTGTGGTGGCTGCACCGAACAGTAAGCTCAGTGATTTGCCGTGGCTGAGTGCCGCAGAACGCGAGGAGCTTCTCTATGGCTGGAACCAGACGGAGCGGGAGTACAGAAGTGACGCGAGCGTGACGCAGTTGATAGCGGCGCAGGCAGCGCAGCAGCCGCAAGTGTTGGCAGTGGTGAGTAGTGGCGAGCAACTCACTTATGAAGAGTTGAACGAACGGGCGAATCAACTGGCGCACTATCTGCGCAGTCGCGGTGTTGGACCAGAGACGACCGTGGGAGTGTGTCTGGAGCGGACGGTGATGCTGCCGGTGGCGTTGTTGGGGGTGCTGAAAGCTGGTGGTGCTTATCTGCCGCTGGATCCGAGTTATCCGCAGGAACGGCTGGAGTGGATACGCGAAGATGCCGGTGTGCAACTGGTGCTCACCGAAGAGTATCTGGAGCAGGCTGGAAAAGAGATCGCCGAACAAAGCAAAGCAGAGCTTGCGAGTGACCTCCACGGCGAGAACCTCGCTTATCTGATCTACACCTCGGGTTCGACGGGGCGGCCGAAAGGCGTGCAGGTGACGCATGGCAATCTCGTGAACTTCCTATTATCGATGCAGGACGAACCGGGGCTGACGGCCGCAGACACGCTGGTGGCCGTGACGACGCTCTCGTTCGATATTGCGGGGCTGGAACTGTATCTGCCGCTGATCAGCGGCGGTCGGCTGGTGCTGGCGGAGCGGGAGACGGCCACGGATGGACAGAGATTGTTGGCGCTGTTGCGCGCGAGGCGCGCGACGGTGATGCAGGCCACGCCGGCGACGTGGCGGCTGTTGCTCGATGCGTTAGCGGCAGAAGCGATAACGGCAGCAGAGCTAAAGGAACCGCTGGAGTTGAAAGTGC
>CAMLLD010000050.1 GCA_946480785.1 uncultured Blastocatellia bacterium
AAAGTACTGGCGCGCAAACTCTTCGTTAATGATCACTACGCCCGGCGCACCGTGCTGATCGCGGTTGTCGAAATCGCGGCCCTTGACGATCGGAATGCCCATCGTGCGGAAGTAGCCGACGCCGGTCATGAAGATGTCGGCCGCCGGCTCGTCTTTTGGCGACACTTCACGCCCCTGGATTTGAAACGAGATCACGAAACGATCGCCGTTCAACGGCAACGGTTGGATCGAGCTCGCCGACTGCACGCCCGGTGTCGCTTCGAGCCGTGCTTTCAAGTCTTCGTAAAAGCGCGATTGCTTGTCGGTGTTGTATTTGGTTTCCGGCAGCTCGACGTTGAACGTCATCACGTTGTCGGGTTGCAGGCCTGTGTTGACGTTCTGCAAACGCCACAGACTCTGAATCAACAGGCCAGCCCCCACGAGCAACACGACCGCGATCGCCAGCTCGCCGACCGCGAGAATGCTGCGCACGCGATTGCGCCGGCCCGCGTCGCTCGAGCCGCGCCCGCCTTCCTTGAGCGATTCGACGAGCTCGGTCTTTGAAGAATGGACCGCGGGAAACAGACCGAAGATCACGCCCGTCAGCACCGACACACCGAACGTAAACCCGAGCACGCGCCAGTCGATGCCGACGTGGACCGCGCGGGGAATGTCTTCCTTGCCGAGCGCGACGAGCAGATCGGACCACCACACCGCGAGCAACAAACCCACCGCGCCACCGACGAGCGACAACAGAATGCTCTCGGTCAGCAACTGGCGAATCACACGCACGCGGCTCGCGCCCAACGCGGAACGAATCGCCATCTCGCGGTGCCGGCTCGTGGCGCGCGCTAGCAGCAGGTTCGCGACGTTGGCGCACGCGATCAGAAGCACGCACGCAACCGCGCCCAGCAGGATCAACAACATCGGACGTACGTCGCCGACGAGCGCGGACAACGCCGACTCGAGTCGCAGGCTCTTGTGCGTGTTGGTGTCGGGATACTGTTGTTCGAGACGCGCGGCGATCGCCGTGAGCTCACCCTGCGCTTGTTCCGGCGTCACGTTTGGTTTGAGACGGCCTATGACGCGCAGAAAGTGCGCGCCGCGTTGTGAAGTGATGGGCGTCTTTCCCGTCGCGTCGCCGGCGATCGTGGTCCATAGTTCGACCGGTTCGTTTTGAATCGGAAACTCGAATGACGCCGGCATCACACCGACCACCGTGTAATTGACGCCGGCGAGCGTGATCGACTGATTGATGATCGACGGATCGGAGTTGAAGCGTCGATGAAAGAGTTGCTCGCTGAGAATCACGACGCGGCCGGTGTCGGTCGGCTTGTCGTCGTCAGGAACGAAAGTACGGCCGTAGAGGGGCTTGGTTCCGAGTAGCGGGAAGAGATCGGCGGCGACGACCGCGGCCGGCAAGCGCGCGGGCTCGCCGCGTCCGGTCATGATGAAGTCGCTGCTGTAGTAGCAGGCGAGTTTGTCGAAGCTCGTGGCTTGGGAGCGCACGTCGAAGAAGTTTGGATATGAATGCGAGCCGCGCACTCTGCCCTCTTGCGGAGCGGTTTCAAACAGCGCGACGAGCTTGCCGGAATCGGGAAACGGCAGCGGCCGCAGAAGCACGGCGTTGACGACGCTGAAGATGGCGGTATTGGCGCCGATGCCGAGCGCGAGCGCGATCGTCGCGATGATGCTCAGGCTCGGAGATTTCACCAGCATGCGCAGGCCAAACTTGATGTCTTGAATGATGGTTTCCATCGTTTTAAGTCCCTTCCTTTTTACTCGTCCCTGAGCGCTACTAACGGATTAACTTTGCTCGCCCTTCTTGCGGGCAGATAACCCGCGACGAGCGCCACGGCCGTGAGCAACAACGTCGCGCCCGCGATCGTCAGTGGATCGTTCGGCTTCAGCTCGTACAACAACGACGCCGCCGTCTTCGTAAGCGCCAGCGACGCGAGCACGCCAACAACCAACCCGATCCCCACCAGCAACAACGCTTCACGCAACACGAGCCACAACACACTGCGGCCCGGCGCGCCGAGCGCCATGCGAATACCGATCTCGTTCGTGCGGCGCGCAACCCCATACGACATCACGCCGTACAAGCCCACGCACGCCAACAACAACGCGAGCAAGCCAAAGAACGTCGCGAGCCGCGCGATCAATTTCTGTTGCACGAGCGCGCGGCCGATCTGATCGGAAAAACTCACGACATCGTCGATGGGAAGATTGCGATCGACCTGCTTGATCGTTTGCCGGATCTGCGGCACGACGTTATTCGCCGGTCCCGAGAAGCGCACGACGAAGTTGAGCAGCGAATCCACGTTCTGTGAATGCGGGTAGAACGCGATCGGCTTGAGCTCTTCAATCAAACTCTGATAGCGCGCGTCTTTCACTACGCCGACGACTTCGATCTGTTCGGTTGATGACGGACCATCGGTGCCAAAGCGTTTGCCGAGCGGCGACGTGTTTGGGAAGAAAAGTCGGGCCATCGATTCGCTGATCACGGCGACCTTCTGAGACTTCTCCGTGTCTTGTGGTCCAAAGCTGCGGCCCAGCACGATCGGCAGTCCCACCGCCGCGAAGAAGTCCTGGCCCACGACGTTGTTGCGGATGGTGCGCGTTTCGTCGGTGAGTGAGTTCTGCGCGCTGGTGTAAGCCGTGGTGGTCCAAAGTCCCTGGTTGAAGGTGTACGTGGCAAACGAAGCCGCCTGCACGCCGGGCACAGACCTGACCTGGTCTTCAACGTCACGCAGCAGCCGCCCGAGACGCGGGTCTTTGGCCTTGTAACCCGTGGCGGACGTGTCCACGGTAAACAGCATCGCGTTTTCCTGGTTGAAACCGGTCGGCACGCTCTGAAGATTGATGAGGGTGCGCACAAAAAGACCCGCGCCCACTAGCAGCAAAAGCGAAAGCGCGACTTGCACGACCACGAACGTCTTGCCGAGTGGATTTTTCAGCGCCGAGCTTGTCTTGTTCTTGAGCGACGTGTTTGGTTCGGTTCGCGCGGCACGGAATGCGGGCGCGGCGCCGAAGACAATCGCGCAAAGCGCTGAAACACCAATCGTGAAGCCGAGGACACGAAGATTCGGCGTGACGTCGACCGGCACTGCTTCAGGTCCGTCTGACGCCATCACCAAAAGCATGCGGCTGCCCCACCAGGAAAGCGCAACGCCGATGATCGCGCCGAAAAGCGCCAGCAGCGCGCCCTCAGTGAACAACTGCCTGACGAGACGCAGGCGTCCCGCGCCGATCGCGAGCCGCACGGCAAACTCTCTGCTGCGTGCGGCGCCGTGGGCCAGCATGAGGTTGGCGACGTTGGCACTCGCGATGAGCAGCACGAGCGCGACCACGCCCATCAGCACTTTCAACGAGAGTGAGAATTGCCGGCGCAGCAGCGACAAACCGCGGCTTACGGGCGTCAGTTCCACACTCGCTTTTTGAATGTCATCGAGGGCCTGGGCTGTAGGCTGCGCTCCCGCGCGTGTGTGCAACGACTGTTTGAAAAGCAGGTTAACGACTGCATTCGCCTGCGCCGCGGTCACGCCGTTCTGTAGTCGGCCGATTATGTAGAGCGATTGCCAGTTGTCATTGTTGCGTTCGTCCCAGTGCGTGGGCGGCAACAGCTTCTCCATCGACAACGGGATCCAGAGATCGGGAGCAGAACCCACCGATGTGCCGAAGAACTCTTTCGGCGCCACGCCGACGATCGTGTAAGCGTTGTTGTCGATCGTGATCGTTTTACCGACGGCGGAGGGATCGCCGCCGAGGCGTTGTTGCCACCACGCATAACTCGCCACCGCGACCGGATGACCGCCGGGAGTTTGATCGTCAGCATCGTTCAAAAGACGTCCCATTGCGGGGTTGAGTCCGAGCACCGGGAAATACGTGCCGGAGACGAGCTGCACCTTCATCTGCTCGATCTCGCTGCTCGATCCGTGAGTGTTGACGAAGCCGTGCATGTTCCACTGGAGGCTCAGCAGGCTTGCCACGCCCGAGAAAATATCGGTGCGTTGTTGCACTTGCCGGTAAAACGGATAGGAGAAGAGATCGAAGCTGGAATTCGGAATCCCGACGCTCACGCCCATGTTGCGGCCGTTGCCGAATAGGACGAGCTGCTCCGGTTGTCGCACCGGCAATGTCTTGATCAGCACCGCATCGACGAGGGTGAAGATCGCCGTGTTTGCGCCGATGCCCAATGCCAGCGAGAGCACCGCGATGACAGTGAACCCCGGTTTCTTCCACAACACCCGCAGGCCAAACTTTATGTCTTGTAATATGGTTTGCATAAAAAATTACTCGTACCTGAGCGCCACCAACGGGTCCACTTTCGTCGCCCGCCTTGCCGGCAGCCAACACGCCAGCAACGCCACCGCGATCAGCGCAACCGAAACACCAGCCAGCGTCGCCACGCTATTCGCCTTAACACCAAACAACAGCGACTCCAGCAACCGTGAAAACGCGATCGACGCGCCCACACCAACCAGCACACCAACACCGACCAGCAACACACCGCGCGTCATGATCAACCGAAACACATCCTTTCGTTGCGCGCCGAGCGCCACCCGAATGCCGATCTCGCGTGTGCGTCGCGCCACCGAAAACGTCAACACGCCATAAAGCCCGAGCGCCGTGAGCAGCGTCGCGAGCAAACCAAACGCCGACGACAGCCACGTCACCAGACGTTCCTGGATCAACGAGTCGTCGATCTCAGTTGAGAGCGTCTTGATGTCGTAAAGCGGCAGATGCGGATCGAGAGACTTCAATTGCGCACGCAGCAATTCAGCGACGCCGCGTGGATCCGTCTCTGTCTTGACGTGCAGCGTGAGACTGGTGAGCACCTTTTCCTGCGACGCCGGCAAGTAGAAGTGACGCCGCACATCCTCGCGCAGATTCACGTACTGCGCGTCTTTAACGACCCCGACAATCGTGATGTCAGGAACTTTTTCGAGACCGATCTTCTTGCCGAGCGGGTCGGTCGCGCCAAAGAAGTGCTGCGCCATCTTCTCGCTGACGATCGCGACGTGCGGACTACCCACGCGATCCGCATCGTTAAAGTCGCGGCCAGCAACGAGCGGGAGCGAAAGCGTCTTGAAATAGTCAGGCGAAACGATCGTGACGTCGGTGCCCATCCGCTCGCCTTGTTGCGGCGTGTAGCCTTCGACCACGATGCCGTATCGGTCCCAACCACCCGAGAGCGGCGAGTCAGACGCGAGACTCGCATATTTCACGCCCGGCAGCGCGCGCGTCCGCGCCAGCAGTTCGTTGTAGAAGTTTGTGGTCCGCTCCGGCGTGTAGCCGTTGAGCGTTGGATTTACGCTGGCGATCAGCACGTTATCTTTGGAGAAGCCGAGGTCGAGCGCGCGCAGGTTTTGCAATGTCCTGACCAAAAGCGCGGCGGTGAACAACAGCGGCAACGATAACGCAACCTGGACCAGGATGAGTCCGCTGCGCAAACTGACGAGCTTGCCCGCGGCGGTAGCGCTGCGCGATTCGAGACGTAGTCCGGGCGCAAACACTTGTCGCGCTGCCTGAAGCGCCGGCGCGAGACTAAACGCAAGACCCAGCAGGACGGCGACACCGAGGATGAAGGCATACAACCGCCACTCGAATGGACCAGCGAGATTGACGCGATAGTCCGTCGGAATAAACGCCATCAGCCCCGACTTGATCCACAGCGCGATCACGACGCCAAGCCCACCGCCAATCAACGCGAGCACCACGCCCTCTGTGAGCCACTGCCGCAACAGACGCCAACGGCCCGCGCCGAGTGCGAGACGGACCGCGGTTTCCTGCGCGCGCACGGTCGCGCGGGCCATCATGAGGTTCGCGAGGTTTGCGCAAAGGATCAGCAGCACGGCGCAGGTCGCGCCGAACATCAGCCACAGCGAGGTTTTGAGTTCTGTTTGTAAATGCCGAAAGCCCTGGTCGCCCGGCAACACCGCAATCTTCTGCGACAGGAACTGCTGGCGATCGTAAGCACTCGTGTCGGGCGGCAGTTGCTGCGCTTCTACTTCGAGCAGTTGATGGTAGAGCACGGCAAGCGAGGCTTGCGCCTGTTCCGCGGTGACGCCGTCTTTGCGTCGCGCCATCAGCGTCAGCCATTGCAGCCGCCAACGATTCAGACGGTCGGCCGGACGCGGATTGAACACCGTCGTCATCATCATCGGCACGCGCACGTCGGGATTGTTCGAGAGGTTCACGCCGTAGAAACCCGGCGGCGTGACGCCGATGACGGTCAACGGGTATTCATTAACGAGAATTGTTTTGCCGATCAGGTTCGGATCTTTACCAAAGCGCCGGTCCCAAAAGTTGTAACTCACAACCGCGACCGGATGCGCGCCGGGATTGCGATCGTCTTCCTGGGTGAAGAGTCTTCCCGCCCAGGGACGCACGCCGAGCATGTCGAAGAAATTGCCGCTGACGAGCTCGCCACTCACGCGTTCGGTTTGATCGCCATAACTGACGTTCATCTGCGTGCCAGCGCGCGCGATCACTCCGGAGAAGACGTCGTTTTTGTCGCGCAGGTTTTGATACATCGGGTACGAGAACGAGCTGCCGAGTTTCGAATCCGCGGACGAGATCATCACGAGTTGTTCGGGCTTCGCGACCGGGAGGCTCTGCAACAACACTTTGTCCGTGAGCGAAAACATCGCGGCGTTCGCGCCGATGCCGAGCGCGAGCGTGAACACCACCACGAACGCAAACCCGGGATTTTTGATCAGCATCCGCAGTGCGTAACGTATATCTGTGATCATCTGTGTCATCTGTGTTTCCTCATTCGTACCTAAGCGCCACCAAGGGATCGACACGCGTCGCCCGTCTCGCCGGCAGGTAGCAAGCCAACAAACCGATCGCGCCCAAACTCACCGCCACGATCGCAAACGTCACGAAATCCGTCGCCGACACACCAAACAACAAACTCGACATCAACCGCGTCAACGCAAACGCGCTCAGCAACCCGATCACCAACCCAACCAGCACGAGCTTCATGCCGTCAGTAATAAACAACCCGAGCACATCGCGACGCTGCGCTCCGAGCGCCATGCGAATCCCGACTTCGCGAATTCGCCGCGCCACCGAATAAGCGATGACGCCGTAAACACCCGTCGCCGCCAGCACGAGCGCCAGCACCGCGAAGATCGAAAACAGCGTGAGATTAAAACGTCTCGGCGCCGCTTCGCGCGCCAGCACCTGATCGAGCGTCGCGACTTCCGTAACCGGCACGTCCTTGTCGACCTGCTGCACCGCTCGCGTAACCGCTGCAGTCAAACCCTGCGGATCGCTCGTCGCGGAACGAATCGAAAGCGTCACGTTGCGTTGCGGAAAGCGACCGAACGGCGTGTAGAGCTTGATCAACGGTTTCGTCTCGGAACCGAAAACCCCGACTTGCTTCACGACGCCGATGATTTCGTGCTGGATCGGACTGTCGTAAGCGATGTGTTTACCGAGGGCGCTCTCGTGCCGCCAGAAGCGCTGCGCGAGCGTTTCGTCGACCAGCACCACCGGCTTCCCTTGTTCGTCTTCGTCTTGTGTAAACGTGCGGCCGGCGAGCAGCGGAATCCGCATCGTTTGAAAGTAGTCGGCGGTCACGATGGACCAATCGACCTCGATGAGTTCGCCGCGTCGTGATTGATAACCTTCGGCAGCGATGTCGTTTTGCAGGTCGTCTTTGAGTCCGGGCACGTTGGCCGAGATTGTCGCGTGTTCGACGCCCGGCACGGCTTTCACGTTCTCGAGCACCTGATGCAGTAACCGGCTCAGCTCCGGCTTCTTGTTGAACCGGCCACGCGAAACCTTCAACTCCATCGTCAGCACACCGTTCGGATCGAAACCGTTGTCGGATCGCAGCAGCCGAAACATGCTCTTGACGAGCAGACCCGCGCCCACGAGCAGCGTGACGGACAGCGCGACCTCGGCGACGACCAACACGCCGCGCAGTTTCTTTCCCTGTCGTTCACTGCTCGTCGCGCCGGTGTCTTTCAGCGTCTCTTGCAACTGCGTTTTGGAAAGTCTGAGCGCGGGCGCGAGACCAAACAGAATGCCGGTGACGACTGAAGCGACGAGATTGAACGCGAGCACCTCGCGACTGAGCGAAAGACCCGCGAGCCGCGGCACGGTTCCGTGGGCCACACGCGCCAGCGGCATCATGGCCCACGACGCGAACAACAATCCGAGCACACCGCCTGTCAACGACAACAACACACTCTCGATCAGCAACTGCCTGATGAGGCGCAAACGAGAAGCGCCCAACGCCGCGCGCAAGGCAAACTCTTTGCGACGCGTTGCAGCGCGCGCGAGCAACAGGTTCGCGACGTTTGCACACGCAATCAGCAGAACGAGCGCGACGGCAGCAAACAGGATCTTCAACGCCGGACTGACGTTCTTCGTAATGCTGTCCTGCAACGACACGATGTTGACGCTGTCGGCGCCGGCGTTCGCGACCGGATTTTCCTGCAACAGCTCGCGCACGACGCGATTCATATCGCCGCGTGCTTGCGCGATCGTTACGCCCGGCTTGAGTCGCGCGATGACGTTGCCCGCGGTGCGGTCGTAACGCGGTTTCCAGTCCTGTGAACTGAACAGCAGCCAGAGCGGCGGTGGGCCCTGGTGCGCAAAGTCTTCCGGCATCACACCGATGACTGTGTGCGGCGTGTCGTCGAGCGCGATCTGTTTGCCGACGATGTTCGGATCGCCCGCGAAACGTTTTTGCCAGAAGCCGTAGCTGATAATCGTGACGGGCGGCGCGCCGGTTTTGTCGTCGTCATCGGTGAAGTCGCGGCCCATGAGCGGCGTCGCGCGCATCACCTTGAAGTAATCGGCGCTGACCATGCGCGCGTCGAGGTTCTCGGCTTTGTCGCTGCCAGTGAAGTTGACGGAGTACGCGCGAAACGTGGAGATCGCTTCGAACGATTTGTTACGCGCGCGCCAGTCAACGAAGTTTGGATACGAGACCCAGCGGTCTTTCACCTCCGGTCCCGACTCGTTCATCCACACGATGCGATCGGCTTCCGGAAACGGCAGCGGGCTGAGCAACACCGCGTTGACGACGCTGAACATCGCGGTGTTCACACCGATGCCCACCGCGAGCGTGAGCACCGCCAACAACGCAAAGCCCGGGTTCTTGCGCAGCCACCGCACACCGTATTTGAGATCTGTGATCATTCGTATCTCAACGCCTCCAACGGCTCGACTCTGCTCGCCCGCCATGCCGGCACAAAACACGCCAACAACGCCGCAACCAACAACAGCAGCGCCACGCCACCGAACGCATACGCATCGAACGCACTCACGCCATACAACGTCGACTGCATCGCTCGCCCAACCAAATAAGCGCCGATGAGTCCGATCATTAGGCCGCTCGTCGCGAGTATCACGCCCTCTTTCAACACCAGATTCAGCACGCGCGACTGCTGCGCACCGAGCGCCATCCGTATCCCAAACTCATGCGTGCGTTGGCCCACCGCAAACGCCATCACGCCGTAGATCCCAACCGCCGCCAGCAACAACCCGAGCACGCCGAACGACGTGAACAACACCACTGTGAAACGATCGATAGCAAAAGCTTCACCGACGATCTCGTCGACAGTCTTGACACCCGCCAGCGGCAGATCCGGATCGACCGCGTTCACCGCGCCGCTGATGCTGCGAATCAACGCCTTCGGATCGCGGTCTGTCTTCACGACGATCGCCGACTGCGGCCACGGGCTCTGCGCAAACGGCACATCGAGCTCGGCGAACTCTTCGCGCACGCCGGCCGGGCGTATGTTGTGAAACACGCCGACGACTTGGCATTCGACCTGCTGCACGGATCTCGTGCCGGGAAGGACTTCGTCAACCAGAACTCGCTGTCCAATCGGATCGACGCCCGGGAAGTAGCGGCTGGCGAAGAATTCGTTCACCACCGCGACACGCGGACTCGTCGGCGTGTCGTGTTCGTCGAAGTGCCGGCCTTTGGTGATTTGAATGCCGAGTGCGTCGTAGTAGTCGGGCGTGACCATCTGAAACGCGGAGCCCGGACGCTCATTCGGATTGGCGGGCGGTGGTTGGCCCACGATCTGCACGCGCACGCCGAAGCCCGTGCCGCGCGCGGGTGTGCTCGTGCTCGCCGCGACCTTCGTCACGCCCGGCACGGCCTTGATGTGTTCGAGCATCTGCTGGTAGTAAGCGCGGATCTGATCGGCATCCTGAAGACGCTTCTCAGGCACCGGCAAACCAAACGTGAGCACGCGATCGGTGTTCAGGCCGATATCGATCCGCGTGAGGTTCCAGAAGCCGCGCAACGCGAGACCGCCCGTCGCGAGCAGCGTCAACGCTAACGCAAACTCCGCGACGACGAGCGCACGCAACGCATTGCGACGAGCGCCGCCGCTGCCAGTACGTCCACCAAGCTTGAGCACTTCGTTGAGATCGAATCGCGTTGCTTGCCACGCGGGCGCGGCGCCGAAGAGCAGACCGGCCAGCGTCGTCACGCCAATCGTGAAAAACAGCACCGGTACACTGATCCTGATGTTGGCTTCGGACGGCAGCATCGTACCGACCGGCGGCATCACCGCTTCGATCGCGTCGATGATCGTTCCGGCGAGCAGCATCCCGAGCGCGCCGCCGACAACTGCCAGGATCAAACTCTCCGTTAGAAACTGACCGAACAAACGCGTTCGCGAAGCGCCCAGCGCCGCGCGCAACGCGATCTCTCTTTGTCGTGCCGTGCCGCGCGCCAATAAAAGATTCGCTACGTTCACACACGCGATCAGCAGCAGGAATCCGACCGCCGCGAGTAACAACCAAAGATTGCGACGCGTTTCGGGCGTCACGAAATCAAGGTGCAGCGGTTCGACACTCACGCCGCGATTCGCGTTCGAGCGCGGAAACTCGCTTGCCAGTTGCGCCGCGATGTTGTCCATCTCCGACTGGGCCTGCGCGAGCGTGACGCCGTCCTTCAAGCGCGCCATCACGAGATTGAAGTTTGAGTCATGCGTGAGCTGGTCCGGCCGAAACGTCATCGGAATGAAGAACTGCGAATTGAAACGATCGTACGGCGCGGGTTGCAGCACGCCGACGACCGTGTAAGGTTCGCCGTTCATGCGGATCGCTTTACCGACGAGATCGCGATTCGAGTTGAAGTGCCCGCTCCACAAACGATGACTTAGAATCACGACGTGGTTGTTGCCGGGTTGCGCTTCCTCGGGCCGGAAGTCACGGCCGAGCAGCATCGGCAAACCTTCCATCGTGAAGAAGCCGGGCGTGCGGCGCGAACCGGAAACTTGTTCGGGACGATCGTCGGTGGCGATGTTGAAAGTCGCGCCGCCCCACGAGTTCATTGACTGAAACGACGTGCTGCGTCGTTGCCACTCGACGAAGTCGCCGGCAGCGACGGCGTTGCGATTACCGCGCTGCCTGGTCCAAACCATCACGAGTTGATCCGACTTCGGATAAGGCATCGGTTCAAACACCGCATAGACCACGCTGAAGATCGCGGTGGTTGCACCGATACCGAGCGCGAGCGTCAGCACGGCGGTGATGGTGAAGCCCCTGTTCTTGATCAACGTGCGCAGGCCGAAGCTGAGATTTTGTTTTAGCGTTTGCATGTTCATTCGTAACGCAGGGCTGTCAAAGGATCGACCTTCGTCGCTCGGCGCGCGGGTAAGTAACAAGCCACCAGGGAGACAATCACCAGCAAGAGCGGAATCAACGTAAACACGAGCGGATCTCTCGCGCTCACTTCAAACAGAAGACTGCTGATGGTCCGTGTTAAAGCGAGCGCGCCCGCGATTCCTACTGCGACGCCCGCCGCAGTCAGCAACATCGCCTGGCCCAACACACTCAGCCGCAACCGCGCGGGCTGCGCGCCGAGCGCGAGCCGGATGCCAAACTCCTTCGTGCGACTGCTCACGTAGAGCGACATCGTGCTGTAGATTCCGACCGCCGCGAGCAACATCGCGATCACGGCGAATCCCGTCAGCAGGATGTTCGTCAAGCGTTGGGTGCTGAGTGTTCGGCCGATGATCTCGGTCAGCGAGCGCACGAGATACAGAGGCATGTCCGGATCGACTCGCCTGATCGCGGCGCGGAAAGTCGGGAGCGCGGCGTTTGCTGGACCATCAGTGCGCGCGACAAACGACGCACGCGGCGCGGACGCCTGCGATAGCGGCATGTAGATGTGCGGCTGCTTCTCTTCCGTGAGGCTGACGTGCTTGATGCCGCCAACGATACCGACGATCGTCATCCACTCGCGATCGCCCGTGGTCTCGATGCGTTTGCCGATCGCATCACCGTTTGGCCAGAAGCGCCGGGCGAGTGGCTCGTCGATGATGGTGACGAGAGTCGACTTGCTCGTGTCGCTGTCGTTAAAGTCGCGGCCCTGCAGTAGTGGAATCCCGAGCGCTTGAAACGTGCCGGGTGTGACGCTCTGGATTTCTGATTGTGTCTGGGCCGACTCGGAAACGTTGCCGCCCGAAGGCAGCGCTTGTCCCTCGATGAAGAAGCCGTCAACGTTCGCGCCTTCCCCGAAAGGCAGATTCGTAGTGACTCCTGCCGACTTTATTCCGGGCGCGGTGCGTAATTCCTCGAGCGCGCGATTGTAGAACTGAAGCGCCTGCTCTTCGTTTGGATACTTCGCGGCCGGGAGCGTCGCGACCATCGTTAGCGTTTGTTCCGGATTGAAACCGAGGTCGACTGCGTTGAGACGTTGAAAACTCTTCAGCAGCAAGCCCGCGCCGATCAGGAGGATCAGTGACAGCGCAAACTGCACGGCCACGAGGGCGGCGTTGAGGCGGCGATGCGTCACGCTCCCGCGCGCGCCTTCGCGCAGGCCCGCGGCCATGCCCATCGCGTACGCGCGCACGGCCGGCATGAAGCCAAACAACAATCCGGTCAGGACCGTTAGCGCGGCGGTGAACAGCAGCACGCTGCCGCTCAAACGCACTTCTTCAATGCGCGGAATGCCGGCGATCGGCAGCTTGTTGATGATGCGAATACCGTAAGCGGCGATGCCGACGCCGGTGATCGCGCCCACCGTGGAAAGCAGCAGGCTCTCCGTTAACAGTTGACGCGCGATGCGCCAACGCGTCGCGCCGAGCGAAACGCGCACGGACATTTCTCGCGTGCGGGCCGTAGCGCGCGCTAACAAAAGGTTCGCTACGTTTGCACACGCGATCAGCAACACGAGCGCCACTGCCGACAGCAGTACGAGCAACGGCTTCTGCGTCTTGCCGACGAGCACTTCTTTGAGCGGCTTGACGATGGTCCGTGGACCATTGCCTTCCGGGATGCCGACGTATTCACTCGAAGTCGGATGTTGCCGGCCGAAATCCTGTAGCACCTGCGTGGTGTCTGCCTGTGCCTGGGCCAGTTGCACGTCCGGTTTGAGCCGCCCGATCACCTGGTAGAAATACGGCGCGGTTCGTTTTTCGTCGAACGCGAGTGGGACCCAGAGATCGATCTCGACGCGCGGGAACTTGAAGTCAGCCGGCATCACACCGACGATTTGTGTCGGCGTGTTGTTGAGGTTCAAGGTGCGGCCCACGATGTTTGGATCGGCGCCGAAACGACGTTGCCACAGTCCATAACTAATGACGCATACGCCGTTCTTTCCGGCGCTGTCTTCGCCGCGATCGAACGTGCGTCCGAGCAGCGGATTGATGCCGAGGACCTTGAAAAAATCGGCGGTCGCGTTGGTCACCGCCAAGCGTTCGGGTTCACCAACACCGGTGAGATTAGTGCCGCTGCTGTTGAAAAGCGCGACGGATTCGAGCGTGCGATTCTGATCGCGATAAGCCGCGAAGTCTGCCTGTGAAACACCCCACGTCGCGAGATCGAGTTTCGGGCTCGACTGGATCATGCGCACGAGGCGATCCGGCTCGCGATAAGGCAGCGGCCGCAGCAGGATGCTGTTCACGAGACTGAAGATCGCGGTGTTTGCGCCGATGCCGAGCGCGAGCGTGACGATCGCGACGAGAGTAAATCCCGGCTGCTTCCCTAACATCCGCGCGGCGTAGCGCAGGTCGTGAAGTAGAGTGTTCATGATTTTCACTCGTATCTGAGCGCGACGAGCGGATCGACTTTCGTCGCTCGGCGCGCGGGCAAGTAACACGCCAGTAAAGCAACCACGAGCAGCAAACCCGCGACACTGATGAATGTGATCGCGTCCGTGGCGGTGACTCCGTAAAGCAGATCGGTCATCACGCGCGTCGCCGCGAGCGCACCGAGCGTGCCGAGCACGAGGCCCGCGAGCGTGAGCACCATTCCCTGTCGGATCACGAGCCGCAGCACATCGCTTCGTTGTGCGCCGAGCGCCATGCGCACGCCAATCTCGCGAGTGCGTTGGGCCACTGCGTAAGAGATCACGCCGTAGAGACCGACGCACGCGAGCACGAGCGCGAGCGACGCAAACAAGGTGAGCAGCAACATCTGAAAACGTTCGCGCGCGATCGCGGCGGCGAAGACCTGGTCCATCGTGCGCACGTTCGAAACTGGTTGGTCTTTATCTACGGCCCAAACTGCCTGGCGCACCGCGCCCGCGATCGAAGCCGCGTCGCCACGCGTACGCACGACGAGATCGCGCGGCGCGACCCACGAGCGGCGCTCCTGCGCGTACGGCACGTACAACTCAAACTGCTGTTCGCCATAAAAACCGTTCTGGCGCACGTCGCCCACAACACCGACGACAGTGGCCCACGGATTCGGCGCGTCCGGTGGTCCAACCTTCAACCGCTTTCCGGTCGGATCTTCACCGGGCCAGAATTGTTCGGCGAGCTTGCGATTCACCACGGCGACCGGCTGCGTGTCGGCGGCGTCGTGCGTGTCGAAGAAGCGGCCGCGTTGCAATGGAATTCCGGTGGCGCGGAAGTAGTCGGGACTGACGGAGCGATAAAGCGCGAACGGCAAATTCGCGTCGCCCGGCATCGCGCGACCTTCGACACTGAAGTTGAACTTCATGCCGCTGGTCGACAACGGCAGAAACGAGATCATGCCCGCTGACTCGACGCCGGGAATCTCGTCGACGCGGCGCAGCAGCTCGCCGTAAAACGCCGCGCGAGTCTCGGCCTTCTGATACTTCGGCAGCGGCAGCTCCATGCGCATCGTCAACAGGTTGTCAGTCTTGAAGCCGAGATCGACTCCACGCAGTCTTTGAAAACTACGAACCAACAGTCCCGCGCCGACTAGCAGCACGACCGCCAACGCCACTTCCGAAACGACGAGCAAACGCCGCACGTGACGCCCGGAAATTCCCCCGGCGAGGTCTCTGCTCGTTTCACTCAAACTCTCGCCGGGATTCGCGCGCGCGGCGTGCAGCGCAGGCACGACGCCGAACGCCATCGCCGTGACGACGACCGCCGCGAGTGTGAACAGCAGCACGCGTCCGTTGATGCCGATCGCCTGAAGTTTCGAAAGACTCTCGGGCAGTAATTTCGCGAGTGCTTCGACTCCCCAAATGGCGGCGAGCACGCCTAGCAGCCCGCCGCCCGCGGCCAGCAACAGACTCTCGATCAGAACCTGTCGCGCGATGGTCCAACGCTTCGCGCCGACCGCCATACGGATCGCGATCTCGCGCCGTCGCGTCGTCGCCTGGGCCAGCAGCAGGTTCGCGACGTTCGCACAGACAATCAGCAACACCACGCCGACCGCGGCAAACAGAATCAAGATCGGCAGACGCAGATCGCCGACGTAATCCTGTTGAAACGAGCGGACGAGAATGCCGAGGTCTTCATTAGTGCGCGGATAATCGGCGGCCAAACGCGCGGCCAGAGATTCAGTCTCCGCGTTCGCGCGTTCGATCGTCACGCCGGGTTTGAGACGCGCGAGCACTCGCAGGTAATGATCGCCGCGCCCGCTCGCCTGGTCCGGCTCCATCGCCCACGGAATCCACAACTCCGCTTCGCGCTCGGGAAAGAAAAACCCGCGCGGCATCACGCCGATCACCGTGAACGATTCGCTGTTGAGGTTGATGCTGCGATTGATGATGCCCGGATCGCGATTGAAGCGCCGTTGCCACAACGCGTCGCTCAAGACCACGACGTGTTCGCGTCCGATTTGATCTTCGTCGGCTGCGAACGTGCGGCCCAACGCTGGTTGCACGCCGAGCAAGTTGAAGACGTTGGCCGTGACGAGTTGTCCTGCCAGACGCTCCGGCTCGCCCGCGCCGGTGAGGTTCGTGCTGAGCTCACTGAACGCGCCGACACCTTCGAACACATCGTTGTGATTGCGCAGATCGAAGAAGTTCGCGGGCGCCATGTGGTTCTGCGCGATGCCGAGATGCGGCGTGTGTTCCCACACCGCGACGAGCCGCGCCGGATCGTTGAAAGGCAGCGGTCGCAGCAAAACCGAATCGACCGCGCTGAAGATCGCCGTGTTCACGCCGATGCCGAGGCCGAGAGTGATCAAAGCGACGGCGGTCAAGCCCGGCCGCTTCAACAAACTGCGAATTCCATAGCGCACGTCTTTCAACATAATCTGTGTAATCTGTGGATGGCTTTCACTCGTACCTGAGCGCGACCAGCGGATCCACTTTCGTCGCCCGTCGCGCCGGTACCAGACACGCCACCAACGCCACCGCAGCCAGCAGTCCACTGATCGCCGCAAACGTCCACGGGTCGCGCGGCTCAACGCCAAACAGCAACCCAGTCAAACTCTCGAGATACTTCGTCAACGCATAAGCCGCTCCGAGCCCCACCGCGATCCCGATCAACGTCAACGCCATTCCCTGTCGCAGGATCATCGCCAGCACGTTCGCGCGATTCGCGCCGAGCGCCATGCGAATCCCAATCTCCTGCGTGCGTTGGGCCACCGTGAACGCCATCACGCCGTATAACCCAACCGCCGCCAGCGCTTGCGCCATCACGCCGAAGAGGGTCAGGAGCTTCGCAAACATGCGTTCCATCGAAAGCGTCTGATCCGCTTGTTCGATCTGCGTGCGGATGTTACTCAACGGGAGGTTGCTATCGACCTCGTGCATCGCCGAGCGAATGCCCGCAACGAAAGCCGCGGGATCGCCGCCGGTACGCACTTCAACCGTTCCCGACTGCATCCGGCGCAACACCTGTCGCCACGAGCGGTAAACCGTCGGCTCGATATCATCGCGTTGACTGGTGTACTTCGTGTCGCGTGCGAGACCGACGATCTCAATCTCGCCGGGTTTGTCCGCGTCGAAACTGAAGCGTTTGCCAATCGGGCTTTCATTGCCGAAGTGGGCCTTCGCGAAAGCCTGATTGACGATCGCGACCTGCGGCGCGTGGGCATCGTCCTGCGCGTTCAGGTAGCGGCCGAGTAACAGCGGGATCTCCATCGTCTGCAAAAAGTTTTCCCGCGCCTCGTGAACTTTTGCCCCGGCTTCGAGTGGTTTGCCGTCTGGTCCAACTTCGCCGGCGACGAAGAGGTCGCTCGTGGTCGATCTGTGTGCGAGCAGCGGGTGGCGTGAGAAAGTGACGGCCTGCACGCCCGGCACCGCTTCGAGCCGCGCGAACATGCGCTCGTAAAGCGTCGCCCGCTGGTTTTCGTCGTAGCCGACGAGGCTCGGATCGATGTCGAAGAGCAGCAGGTTGGTAGCGTTGAAACCAGTATCGACGTGCTGCAGATTACGCAGCGTACGCACGACTAGCCCCGCGCCGATCAGCAACAGCAGCGACAACGAGACCTGGACCACGACCAGCGATCGCGTGAGCAGTGAACGCCCGACGACACTCGATCCGCGCGCCGCGTCTTTCAACGTCGGCGTCAGATCGAACCGCGTCGCGCGCAGCGACGGCACGATGCCGAAAACGAGTCCGGTCAACACTGACAAGCCGAGCGTGAACGCGAGCACACGCAAATCGAGCGTCGGATTGAGTCCGCCCATTTCCCGACCGGCCCAATCCGTCACGATCAAGAGACCGTCCTTGATCCAAAGCGCGAAGAGCACACCGAGTGCGCCGCCGGCGGTCGCGAGCAGCACACTCTCGGTCAGCAGTTGGCGGACGAGGCGCCCGCGACTCGCGCCGAGCGCGAGCCGAAGCGCGATCTCTTTCTTACGCGTCGAAGCGCGCGCGAGCAGAAGGTTCGCGACGTTCGCACACGCGATCAGCAGCACGAGCGCAACGACGCCGAGTAATAATTCGAGCGGCTTAACATATCCGTTACGCGCGTCTATCTCGCCCTGACTGCCGGAGAACGTTTCGAGACGCGGCAGATCTTTGGGGTCGATGTTCTTGAGCGGCGTCTTCAGACGTGCCTGTCGTCCGGCACGATGCTCGAGCACTGATTCCTGAAACGGAGCCGTAAGCGCGGCTTTCGCCTGCTCGATCGTGGCGCCCGGCTGCAAACGGCCCATCAGCCGCAACCACCAGATGCCCGCGCCTTCCAAAACGCTTTGCTCGCCCATCACCTGCGGCTCCCACGCGAGCGGGATCGCGACGTCCTGCGTTGTGCCGACGTTACTCGCGCCGTTGAAGCCCGCGGGCGTCACACCGACAACCGTGAACGCCACGTTATTGATATTCACTTGCCGGCCGATTACGGAAGGATCGCTGCCGAAGCGCGTGGTCCATAATTGGTGACTCAGCACGGCCACCGGCGTCGACGCAGCGTTGTCGTCAGCATCGGTGATCGTGCGGCCGAGGATCGCCGGCACGCCGAGCACGCTGAAGTAATTACCCGAAACGATTCCACCCTGGACCACTTCCGCCTGGCCACCCGCGTTGAGGTTCAGTTCCAACGGATAAAACGCGCACACGTCGGACACAACACTCTTTTCCTGCCGCAGACGCGTCAACGTTTGCAGCGGGAAAGAGGTGCCGACCGTGAGCCCGGTCGCGCGGTTGATCTGGTTGCCGCCGTCGAAAGCACCTGGGCCAAACTTCTCGCTATTCCAACTCGCTTTGAAGAGCACGAGCCGATCGGGATCTGTTACCGGCAGTTTCTTCAGCAACACGGCATCGACGATGCTGAACAACGCCGTGTTGGCGCCGATACCGAGCGCAATAGTGAAGACGGCGACGAGCGTAAACGCCGGCCTCTTCAAGAGCACGCGAATCGCGTAAACAAGATCCGTTTTCATGTGGTGAGTCCTCTATTCGTATCGCAACGCAATGAGCGGATCGACCTTCGTTGCTCTTCGCGCCGGTAAGTAACACGCAAGCAAAGCGACTGTAACGAGCAAGGCGGCGATCGCCGCAAACGTCAGCGGATCGCTCGCATTGATGCCAAACAGCAAACCTTTCAACAAGCGCGTGAAGGCGACCGCCGCCAGTAAACCCAACGCCACTCCCAACAGCGCGAGCTTCAATCCATCTCCCAGGATCAATCGCAGTACGTTCGACCTTTGCGCGCCGAGCGCGAGACGAATGCCAAACTCCCGGCTGCGATTCGCGACGTTCAGCGACATCACTCCGTAAATTCCGGCGAGCGCCAGCAACAACGCAGTCACCGCAAAACCCGCGAGCAGCCAATTCGTGAGCCGCGTGGTGACGACCGAGCGATCGATCGCCTGCTGGATCGAGGTCACATCGAAAAGCGGCAGCTCCGGATCGAGTTTCGCGACTTCGCTTCGGATCTCGCCCGCGAGCAGTTCCGGACGGACCGCGCTGCGCACAACCAACGTCGTCTCGCCGAGCACCCACTGGCTGTACGGCCGATACACGTAAGGCCACGCGGCTTCATCGAGCTTTCGGTTTTTGACGTTGGGCACAACGCCGACGATGGTCAGCCAGGGTCCACCCGCGATGCGGATGCGTTTGCCGACGAGATCGCCGTCGGACGAGTACATCTGCGCGAGCTTCTCATCGACGATCGCGACCGGCTGAGACTTTTCCGTATCAGTCGCCGCGAAGCCGCGGCCCTTGAGCACCGGCATTCCGAGCGCCGCAAAGTAACCGGGAGTAGAGCTGCGCAGCCACGCCACCTTCGCTTGCTGCTGCTCGAAACCTTCGACTGTGAATGGTCCACCCTGGCCGTCGCCGCTGAAGGGCACGACCTGGCACAACTCGATCGCTTGCACGCCAGGCAGACCCTGCACGTTCGCGCGAAGCTGGTTGTAGAAGCTCTCGATCTGCGTTTTGTCTTTGTACTTCGTTTCGGGCAGGGCGAGACGCGCCATCAACACGTTGTCTGCGCGAAAGCCCGGATTCACCGACACAAGATTGCGGAAACTCTGCAGGAACAACGCAGCGCCGATCAGCAGCACGAGCGAGAGCGCAAGCTGCGAGACGACGAAGACGTTGTTCAGTCGTTTGTTTGCGGCCGAGCCGGAACCGCGCGCGCCTTCCTTGATGGCGTTCTGCAAGTCGATACGCGACGAACGCAGGGCGGGGGCGAGACCACACAGCAGGCCCGTGAGCAACATGATCCCCACCGTGAAGAGCAGCACAGTCGCGTCCAGTCGAGCGGTCTCGACGTGCGGAATTCGTGAGGCCACGAGACCTTTGAGCGCGGTGATGAGCCATGAGGCGAGTAACACGCCGGCGATCGTGCCGGCAAACGAAAGCAGCAGACTCTCGCTAAGTGTCTGGCGCGCAATTCTGCTCGCACTCGCGCCGAGCGCCTGCCGCACCGCAATCTCCCGCGTGCGCGCTGCAGCACGCGCCAGCAGCAGGTTCGTGAGGTTCGCACAGGCGATCAGCAACACGAGCGCCATCGCGCCGAGTAGCACGAGCAACGGCCGGCGCACTTCACCGACGATGTGCTGCTGCAACGGCAACATCACCGTGGTCACATTCGTGTCGACAGCGCCCGCGCCGCGCGGTTTGCCGTAGTCGGTCGCGTACGTCGCGTACAACGCCGTCATCTCCTTCTCGGCATCCTCACGCGTTGCGCCTGGTTGCAAGCGGCCGACGGCTAAAAGGTTGTAGGCGCTCGTATCCTGCGGGTCGAGTCCTTTCGGCGCCCACAACTGAACGTGACCTGAGCTGTTCTCGCGTTCGGCAGGATCGGGAAAATCAAAATCGGCCGGCATGATGCCGACGATCGTCGTTGGTTCGTTATCGAGGTTGATCGATTGGCCCACGATGTTGGGATTGCCGCCGAAACGGCGTTGCCACAACGCGTAGCTGAGCAGCGCAACGTGATTGTTGCCCGGCGTGTCTTCCTGCGCGGTGAACGTTCGGCCGTACAAAGGCTGGCGGCCGAGAACGTCGAAGTAATTAAAGGTGACTACGGCGCCCGGCACGACTTCCGGCTCGCCGCCGCCCGTAAGCGCGAACTTGCCGGTTTCGAACGCGGCCAGACTCTGGAACGTGCGGGTGCGGGCGCTGTAGTAAGCAAACAGCGCATCGCTGAGATCGAGATGGTCCAGGCCTTTCGCAGGCGCGGAGTGCCAGAAGGTCATCAACCGATCGGGATCTTTGACCGGCAGTGGCCGCAACAGCACGGCGTTGACGACGCTGAAGATCGCGGTGTTTGCCCCAATGCCCAAGGTCAACGTGAGCACGGCAATCGCCGTGAACATTGGTTTCTTCAACAACCCGCGAACCGCGTAAATCAGATCCGTTTTCATCTGTGTGATCCCTTATTCGTAACGCAACGCAATGAGCGGATCGACCTTCGTTGCTCTTCGCGCCGGTAAGTAACACGCCAGCAAAGCGACGGCGAACAACACGCCCGCGACGATCGCAAACGTCGCCGCGTCGTTCGTACTGACTTCGAAAAGCAAAGTGCGCAACAAACGCATCAGCCCGAACGCGGCGAGGATGCCGATCGCCACGCCCGCAACCGCCAGCACCAGTCCCTCTTTCAGGACCATCGCGAGAATGTCGGCCGGTTTCGCGCCGAGGGCCATGCGCACGCCGATGTGGTGTGTTTGTTGGCTGACCGAGTACGAGACCACGCCGTAGATGCCGATCGACGCGAGCAACAACGCGACGAGCGCGAAGATGCCGATCATCAGCGCCGGAAAACGGCGCATGAACGACGCGGGCGTTTGCGCGATCATCTGGTCCATCGAGTTGACGTTGAGGATCGCGGCATCGGGTGCGACGTCGCGCACCTCCTTGCGAATCGTCGCGGCGAGCGCGGCCGGATCCGTGTCCGTGTGCAAAACGAAGTTCGCTATCGGCGCGGCTGATTGCCGGAACGGGTAATACAGCACCGGCCTGACGCTTTCATCGAGCCCGGTGGTCTTCACATCACCGACGACGCCGACGATCAGGTCCGCGCTATCGTCGGTTGCGGAGTACCGAATTTTTCGGCCCACCGGATCGCGACCGGCAAAGAGTCGATCGGCGATGCTGCGGCTGACGATCACCACGCCGGGTTTGTCAGCCGTGTCGCGTTCGTCAAACATGCGGCCGCCGAGCAACGGCACGCCGAGAGTTTTGAAGTACGTGTCGCTGACGACGCGCACATTTGCTTCCAGCTCCTGGCCCGGTGTCGGAATCGGATCGCCTTCGACGAAGAATCGCGAGGTGTTGCCGCCGTTCAGCGGCAGGATGTCGATCGTTCCCGCACTCGACACACCCGGCACGGATTGCAGGCGATCCTGAAGTTGCTGCTGGACGTTGATGATCTGGTTCGGCTGGTTGAATTTCGCGGCCGGCAAAACCACCGTCATCGTCAACAAATTGTCTGTCCTGAAACCGACGTTTGTTTGCAGCAGCCGCAGCAGGCTCTTCATGATCAAGCCGGCGCCGATCAGCAACACGACCGCGAGCGCGATCTCGGTCACGACCATCGTGCTGCGCAGACGATGACTCATGCCCGCCGCGGTGTTGCGTCCGCCTTCTTTCAACACTTCGTTCAGATCCAGACGCGACGACTGCAACGACGGCGCTAAACCAAACACGAGTCCAGTTAACAACGAGAGGCCGAACGAAAACGAGAGAATCCTCGCATCAAGACTCAACGTCTGGAGAAACGGCATCGCGTTCAACTGGTTCTGCGGCAGCGCCGAGACGAGCGCGGGCACGCCCCAGTAAGCGATCAATAGACCAGCCGCGCCGCCGAGCAACGACAGCACCAGCGACTCCGTCAACAACTGCCGCACGACGCGCCAGCGACTCGCGCCCAAAGCCGAACGAATCGCTACTTCCTTCTGCCGTCCCAGCGCGCGTGTCAAAAGCAGACTCGCGACATTCGCGCACGCAATCAGCAGTACGAAGCCGACGCCCGCGAGCAACACGAGCAGGATCGGCCTGACCTTCCCGACTACTTCTTCATGCAAAGGCACGATGCGCATCGTCGTGCCGGCGTGCGAATCGTTGTACTCCTTCTCGATCCGGCTCGCGATGATGCTCAGTTCGGATTGTGCCCGGGTCGCATCGACGCCGGGCTTGAGGCGGCCGATGAGGTTCGTGCCGTGCAGCCCGCGACGCGTCAACTGACCCTGCGAGGGTTGGTAAAGAGTCCAAAGCTCGTTGGGCCGCAGGGCGAACTGAAAACTCTGCGGCAACACGCCAATGATGGTGTAACTCTCGCCGTTGATCGTCAGCGACTTGCCGATCGCGTTGGGATCGCCGCCGAACCTTCTTTGCCACAGGCCGTAATCGAGCACCGTGACTTTTGGACCACCCTGCTTGTCTTCGCCGGGCTGGAACGTGCGGCCGAGGATCGGTTCCACTCCCAGCACGGAGAAGAAGTTCGCGCTCACGCGTGGTCCACCGACAAACTCCGGATCGCCTGCGCCGCTCAGCAACACGCGTCCGCCGGTATACGCGGCGAGACCTTCGAACACATTGTTCTGCTGGTAGTCCTGGTAATCAGGATAAGAAAACTCGCGCTTCGAGAATTCCTCCTGCGGCGTCTTCTCCCACAGGTGATAAAGACGATCGGGCGACTTGTAAGGCAGGCCACGCAACAGCGCCGCGTCCACGACCGTAAAGATCGCAGTGCTGCCTCCGATGCCGAGCGCGAGCGTGATCACCGCCACGGCCACAAACCCCGGCCGCTTGAACAGACTGCGAAAAGCAAACTTGAGATCTTTGATTACGGATTCCATTACTCGTACCTCAAAGCAGTTAATGGGTCGACTTTCATCGCGCGCCGTGCCGGAATCAACGAAGCGCACATCGCGATCACAAAGAAGATCAGCGAGACAGCGACAAACGTGAGCTTGTCGGTCGCGGTAACTCCGAAGAGCAACGTCGTCAGAAAGCGAGTCAACGCAAAAGCGCCAACGACGCCGATCACTACGCCGCTGAGGACCAGGACCAAACCGTGTTTGAGGATGAGTTGCAGTATGTTTCGCCGGTTCGCGCCGAGCGCGATGCGCAGTCCGATCTCGTGAGTCCGCTGTGTGACCGCGTACGAAACGATGCCGTAAATTCCGACCGCGCCAAGGACCAGCGCGAGCAGCGCAAAAGCTGAAAACAGGACCGTCAGCGAGCGAGTGACCGCCGTCGCGTCGGAAACGCGTTGCGCGAGTGTCTTCACACCGAAGATCGGCTGGTTGCTGTCGATAGTCGTGACGGTGTTACGCACCGACGTCACGAGCGAAAGCGGATCGGACGCGGTGCGCACGAACAACGTCAGGCTGTTGATCGACAGTTGTCCGCTTGGCAGGTAAAGCTCCGCGGCGACATTGTCGGTGATGCTCTCCTGCCGGATGTTGCCCACTACGCCGACGATCGTGCGGCACAAACCTTCGGTCTTCTCACATTTGAAGCCGACTCGTTTCCCCAACACGTCGCCTTTCGGAAAGAATCGTTGCGCAAACGCCTGATTCACCACCGCCACTTGCTGCGTTTGTGGACCATCACGCTCGTCGACATAGCGGCCGCTCAATAGCGGAATGCGCATCGTTTGAAAGTATTCAGGCGAGACTGCGCCGACGCCGATCGCCGGCTCGTTGCGCTTGATCGGCGGCGCTCCCTCGACTTGAGTGAAGACGATCAACGTAAAGCCGGAGAGCGGCGTGTGAGTGATCGTGCCCGCTGCTTGCACGCCGGGCAGCGCTTTGATCCTTCCGAGCAGTTCCTGTTGAAACGCGAGTGTCTGCTGCGGTTCTTTGTATTTCGAACGCGGTAGACTGATTTGTGCGGTCAGCACGTTCTCGCGATCGAAACCGAGATCGAGCGTCGTGAGCTTGTTGAAGCTGCGGACGAGCAGTCCGGCCGCGAGCAACAGGACCATCGCGAGTGCTAACTCAGCTACGACGAGCCAGCCACGAAGGCTGCGCAAGCCGAAACTCATCAAGCCTGCTGACCGGCTGTTGCGCAAAGCTTGAAGTAAATCCGGTTTCGAAGCAGTCAACGCGGGAGCGAGTCCGAACACGATGCCGGTGACGACCGACAACGCGAGCGTGAACGCAAACACGCGCCAGTCAATGGGCACGTTGCTCAAGTCGTAAACCGAAGTGGCGAAACCTTCCGGCGCGAGCGAGCCGATGGCGTGCGTGGACCAAATCGCGATCAGCAAACCCAGCGCGCCGCCCGCGAGACCGAGCACGATGCTTTCGGTGAGTAGTTGGCGAATTAGTTGCCAGCGTCGCGCGCCAACCGCGGCGCGCACCGCCATCTCACGCTGACGCGCGAGCGTGCGCGAGATCATCAGGCCCGCGACGTTCACACACGCAAGCAACATCACCAGCCCGACTGCGCCCCAAAGCAACAGCATGGTGAGACGCACGCCGCTGACGAGTTGTTGATGCAGCGGCCCGACCTCGATCGACGCGAGCGTCGACGGATCCTTCACTTCGCCGGCAGCGTTGCGCGCGATCAAGTTCAACTCGTTCTGCGCCGTCTGCGCCGAGACGCCGGGTTTCAACCGGCCCACGACTTCGACGATCGAGAAATACTCCCCGTGAAATTCCTTCGCGGGATCGAGCGCCAGCGGCAACCAGATCTCGAAGTCACCGGGAAAACGAAAACCCGCGGGCATCACCCCGACGATGGTGTAAGGCTTGTCGTTGAGTGTGAGACTTTTGCCGATGATGGCTTCGTCGCGCCCGTAACGTCGTTGCCAGAATCCCTCGCTGACAATCGCGACGTTGTTCGCGCCCGGCCTGTCTTCTTCCGCGGCGAAAACGCGGCCGCGCACCGGCTGCACGCCGAGCGTGTTAAAGAAGCCGGCAGTTACCTCTGCGCTCGTGATGCGTTCGGGCTCGCCGAGACCGGTGAGATTGAAGCTGTCTTCACTGTACGCGCCGAGATCTGCGAAGCTCGTCTGCTTGTCATGCCAGGCGAGGTACTGGTACGCAGCGAGACCCGGCAGTCCCTCGCCGCTCGCGGGTTTGTAAACCGACACCAGTTGCTCGGGATGGGGAAAAGGCAGCGCTCGCAGCAGTACCGTATTCACGACGCTGAAGATCGTGGTGTTGACGCCGATCGCCAGCATGAGGGTAATCACCGCCACCGCGGTGAAGCCGGGCTGCTTCAACAAACTACGCAGCGCAAACTTGAAATCCTTCAGCGCAGATTCCATCTATTCATACCTCAACGCAGTTAAGGGATCGACTTTCGTTGCGCGGCGCGCCGGGACGTAACACGCCACCAGCGCGACGAGCAGCAACACGAACGTGATCGCTGTGAACGTGAGCGGATCGTTTTCGCCGATGCCGAAGAGCAGACTGCGCAGTAAACGCATCAACACAAACGAAGCAGCGAGACCGAGCGCGAGGCCGATTCCGATCACCACCATGCCCTGGCCCAACACGAGCCGCAGCACGTCGCCGACTTGCGCGCCGAGCGCGAGTCGAATGCCGAGTTCGTGCGTGCGTTGCGTGACTGTGTAAGACGTAACGCCGTAAATTCCCGCGGCAGATAACAGCAGTGCGAGACTGCCGAAGAGTCCTAGCAGAAACAGGTTGAAGCGCGGTTGCGTGACTGACTCGCTGACGATGTGTTCCATCGTCTGCACGTCCGAAACCGGTACCGTGCGATCGACATCCGCAACTGCCTGCCGCAGCGCGGGTGCGATGCTTTGCGGTTCGACAGTCGAACGGACCACCACGCCCATTTGCTCGAACGGATTTTGTCCGAGCGCGAAGTAGAGTTCGGGCGGCGCTTCTTCACGTAGCTCGAGGCTGCGCACGTTTGCGGTCACGCCGACGATCTCAAACCAGACGGGTTGATTGTCTGGACCATTATTGCCAAACGTGATCCGCTTGCCGACCGGGTTTTCATTCGGGAAGTCACGCTCGGCCAACGCCTGATTGATCATCAGTCGCGGAGGCGCGTTGCCGTCGTCGGCTTTCGTAAATGCCCGGCCTTGCAAAACCGGGATGTTCATCGTGTGAAAATAATCGCTGCTGACGCTGCGAAATTCGGTCGGCACCCATTTGTCCGGCGTAAGAATCGGGCGTCCTTCGACGCGGAAGCCGACCGTTGGTCCGTAGGTCAAGGGCAACACATTGATCACGCCAGCGCTTTGCACGCCGGGAATCGCGCTCACACGGTCCAATACCTGCTCGTAGAAGGCGACGTAATCAGGATCGTTTTTAAACTTTGGACCAGCAGGAGAGAGTTGCGCGGTTAGTACCTGTTGCGGCGTGAAGCCGGCGTTGACCGCTTGCAAGCGCATGAAGCTGCGAAACAGTAAGCCCGCGCCGGCCAGCAGCACGACTGACAACGCAACCTCGGCGACGATCAACGCGTGACGCAAACGCGTGTGACGCGCGCTACCCGCGGCGCCGCGGGTGTTCTCTTTCATCGCTTCCTGCACGTCCGTTTTGGACATTTGCAGCGCGGGCGCGAAACCAAACAGAAAACCCGTGAGCAGCGACGCGCCGAGCGTGAAACCGAACACGCGCCAGTCCATGCTGATCTCATTTAGGCGCGGAAAGTCCGGCGGCAGCAGCTTCGTGATCGCGGTGACGCCGTAACTCGAAAAGCCCAAGCCAAGCAGACCACCCGCGAGCGCGAGAATCGTGCTTTCGGTCAGGAGCTGCCGCATCACACGCATGCGCGACGCCCCGAGCGCGGCGCGAATCGCCATCTCTTTGCTACGCGACGCGGCGCTCGCGAGCAGCAGGTTCGCGACGTTCGCACACGCGATCAGCAACACAAACATCACCGCGCCGAAGAGCAGCCACAGCATCGTGTTTGATTTGCCCACGAGATGCTCCTGAAGTGAAACGACGCGATTGAAACGAGTGTTGTTCGTGTCGGGATACTGCTGCCGCAGGCGCGCGGTGATCGTTTCCATTTCGCTTGCGGCCTGGGCCAACGTGACGCCGGGCTTGAGCAACGCGATGGCGCGCAGGAAGCCGCTGCCGCGCTGTTCTGTGGGTTCGGTGCGGTCGTTGATTTGCGGCGCGAGCTTCAACGGCGGCAGCCACGCTTCAGTTTTGCCGGGATAACTAAAACGCGGCGGCGCGATGCCGACGACGGTGTAAGTCTTCCCGTCGAGGTTTACCGGTTGGCCCACCAGAGCCGGATCAGCGCCGAATTTCCGGCGCCACAACGAATCACTGAGCACAGCGACAGGCGCGTGTCCCGCCTGTTCATCGCCGGAAATAAAAAGACGGCCGAGTTGTGCGCGCACGCCGAATACGTCGAAGAAGTCCGCGGACGTTTGCGCGAGGTCGATTCGTTCGGCCTGATCGGCGAGGTTGAGGTTGGCGTTGGTTGTTTTGATCGCCGCGAGATGCTCGAAGACGGTGTTTTGCGCGCGCCAGTCGAGAAAGTTTGGCGCCGTGACTTGTCGCTGTTCTCCTTCTCGAGTGATCTCCTGGACGGCGACGATCCGATCCGCGTTTGGATACGGCAGACGCCGCAGCATCACACTATTGACGACACTGAAGATCGCGGTGCTCGCGCCGATACCGAGCCCGAGCGTGATGACGGCAATCGCGGTGAACGTTGGGCGCTTGAGCACGCCGCGCAGCGCATATTGAAGATCCTTGATTACAGATTCCATCACTCGTACCTCAACGCTACTAAGGGATCGATGCGCGTCGCGCGCCGCGCCGGCAGGTAAGCCGCCAGCAAAGCGACCACCAGCATCACGACGACGGCGAGTGTCAGCGACAACGGATCCGTCGGCGACAAGTTGAAGAGAAGCGTTTGCGCAAAGCGCGCGATTACAAACACGGCAGGTATGCCGGCGACGATTCCGATCGCGACGAGCAACAGCGCTTCACGCAGAACGAGTGTGACGACTTCCTGCACGCGCGCGCCGAGCGCGATGCGGATGCCGATCTCGTTCGTGCGGCTCGACACGGCGTAAGTCAGAATTCCGTAGAGACCAATCGTCGCGAGCACGAGCGCGAGCACGCCGAAGAAGCCCGACAGTGTCGCCATCAGACGCTCGCGCAACATCGATCCCTGGACCATCGTCTGGAACCACTCGTAGCCCGTGTCGAGCGAGGGGTTCACTTCGGTCAGCGCTTTGTTTACGGAAGCGGTGATCTCGGCTTGCGGTAAAGAGGACCGAATCAGAAACTGCCGCCATGTCGCCGGCTGCGGATCTTGTAACGCCGGCAGGAACATCACCGAGATGCGAGTTTCTTTAAGGTCGTCAAACTTCGCATCGGGCACGACGCCGACGATCTCGTAAGCCGTTTCCGGTTCGCTCGGCGTTTCTTCGACGACAAAGCGACGGCCGATCGGATTAGGCTCGCCGAGTTGCTGCGCGAGGGTTTCGTTTATGATCGCGACGCGCGGCGAGCTCAGCGTGTCGTAAGCATTGAATTGGCGTCCCGCGCGCAGCGGCAGTTGAATCGTTTGGAAGTAGTCGATGCCGACGCGATTGAAAGAAACGTCGGTCTTCGTGTTCTCATCGCCTTCTTTCCAAACCACGTTGCTGCGTCCACCGCCGGTGAGCGGAATCGTGTCAGCCTCAGTCACCGCCTGCACGCCGGGCACGGCCTTCAGGCGCTCGAGCATCTGCTCTTTGAATTCGATCCTGCGCTCGGACGCGATGTTCAGACGGCGAAAATTGACGCGCGCGATCAGTAGGTTTTCCTGATTGAAACCGGCGTCGAGTGTGAGCAGCTTGGTAAGACTACGCGTGAACAGCAGCGCGCTTGCGACCAGGACCAGCGAGAGCGCGACCTGAATCACCACGAGCGCGCGCCGCAAACTGAAACGACCGTGGCCCGCGGTGAGCCCACGTTTGGTGGCTTTCATCACTGCGCCGATATCGACGCGCGTCGCGCGGAGTGCGGGAGTCAAGCCAAACAGCAAACACGTCAACGCGCCGACGCCGGCAGTGAAGCCGAGCACGCGCCAGTCAGGAGTCAGATCGAGAAAGACCGCGTTCGCGCCCGCGCCGATCAAGGAAACGAGGAAGCGGCTCAATCCCTGGGCCAACAACGCCGCGATTCCCGCGCCGAGTAACGTCAACAACAGCGTCTCGACCAGTAGCTGCCGGATGATGCGCGCACGCGACGCGCCGACTGCCTGGCGCACGGCGATCTCGCGTTCGCGCGTGCTGGCCCGCGCGAGCAAAAGATTCGCCAGGTTGGCGCACGCGATCAGCAGCACCAACCCGGCGATGGCCAGCAACAGCCACAACGGACGCTCGTAGTCCTCGCGCAAAGTCGAATAGCCCGCGCCGCCCTCCACCGCTTCCAGCTTCGATTCGAGATACTTGCTCACGCTAACCGGCGGATAATTCGGCGGCAGCGTTTGTTGAAACAGCGATGATGAGATCGACTGTAATTGCGCGGTCGCTTGTTGGGTGGTCCAACCGGGCTTCAAACGGCCGGTGACCATCAGCCACCACGTGAAGCCCGAATCGAGGTGATTGTTCTTGCCGTAAACGACCGCGTCCGCGCAGATCGGCAGAGCGACGTCGAACGTGCGGCCGACTTCGAGACCGAAAAAGCTCGCGGGCGTGACGCCGATGATCTCGAAAGACTTGTCAGCGAGCGTGACTTTGTGGCCGACGACGTTTGGATCGCCGCCGTATTCGCGTTGCCAGAAACCGTGACTGATCACCGCGCCGGGCGCAGCGCAACCACGCTGATCGTCCGCAGTGGTTAACAGCCGGCCGCGTTCGGGTTGCACGCCGAGCACGTTGAAGAAGTCGCCGCTGACCCAGAGACCTTTTGCGTTGCGCACTTCCCCGCCCTGGGCCAGGTTGAGATCCTGTCGACCCCACGCCAGCACGCCGGAGAATGCTTGTTGTCGATCGCGAATCTGTTCCCAGATCGGATTGGTAACCGACGGGTACGGCGCCGGTTTGGAGCCACGCGACGCTTCCATGTCAATGAGACGGACGTTCACGAGCTGTTGCGGATTGGCAACGGGCAGCGTCTTGAGACGCACCGCGTTGACAAGTTGAAAGATCGCCGTGTTCGCGCCGATGCCCAGCGCCAGCGACAAAACAGCGACCGCGGTGAAGCCGGGATTCTTCCGCAGCATTCGTAAACCAAACTGTAAATCTTGCAGCATTACTAACCCCTCACTCGTACCTCAATGCTACTAATGGATCGACTTTCGTTGCGCGTCGCGCGGGGACGAAGCACGCGAGAAAAGCGACAACGATCAGCAAACCCGCGACGACGGCGAACGTGATCGGATCTTTTGTCGTCACGCCGAAAAGCAAACTCGACATCACGCGCGTGAGCGCAAACGCGCCGAGCAGACCGACGATCACGCCGACAACTGTGAGCAACATTCCCTGCCGGACGACGAGCTTCAACACATCGGCGCGTCGCGCACCGAGCGCCATGCGCACGCCGATCTCGTGTGTTCGTTGCGTGACTGAATACGACATGACGCCGTAGATTCCCGTCGCGGCGAGCACCATCGCGAGCGCCGCAAACAACGCGAGCAACGTCGTGCGATAACGTGGCGCCGCGACTGAAGTCGCGACCCACTCAGTCATCGGCTTCACCGCCGCGATCGGCTGATCGGGATCGATCGCCTGCACCTCTTTGCGTATCGCGCCGACGACGCTCAGCGGATCGCCCTGCGTGCGGACCACGAGGTTGGTCCCACCCGAAGCAAACGTCGGAAAGTACATCGCCGGAAATGTCTGGCTCTCTTCGAGAGATCTGTGGTGCAGGTCGCCGACGACGCCGACGATCTCATACGACTGCTTGCCGATGGCGCTCACCAGTCGTTTGCCGAGCGGTTCCTCATTCGGAAACACTTCGTCCACGAGCTGCTGGCTGACGATCGTCACCGGGTCTGCCTGTCGCACTTCCTGCTCGGTGAAGTTGCGGCCGCGCAGCAACGGAATGCGAAGCGCGCTGAAGTAGTTTTGATTTACGCGGCGAAAATCGGCGTCGTATTCCTCACCGGGCTTGACCGGCGGACGGCCTTCCACGGTGAACGGCAGATCGTTTGGTTGACCGCTCAACGGCAGCTCGGTAACAAGACCAACCGTTTCGACGCCGGGTAGACCACTGACACGGGTCTGGAGTTGCTGAAAGAAGTTCGACGACTTTTCCGGCGTGTCGTACTTGTGTTGTGAGAGATCGACGCGCAGCGTCAATACGTGTTCCGGATCGAATCCGGGATTGACGCGTTGCAGCGCGATGAGACTGCGCACCAGCAGTCCCGCGCCGATCAACAACATCACCGCGATCGCGCTTTCAAACACGACGAGCAAACTACGCGTGCGATTGCGCAGCGTGCTCTCGCTGCCCCCGCGCACGCCGTCTTTCAAACAATCGATCAGGTTCACTTTCGCCGTGCGCAGCGCGGGCGCAAGACCGAAGAGCAAACCGGTAACGACGGAAATCAAAAGCGTGAAACCGAGCACGGTCGCGTCGATCTTCACCTTCGCGGTGGGCGGCACACTGCCTTCGCTCAACTTAACGAGAAGCTGCACGCCCCACGCCGCGAGCACCGCACCCAACGCGCCGCCGCAGATCGCGAGCAACAAACTCTCCGTGATCATCTGTCTGACGATGCGCCAGCGACTCGCGCCGAGCGCAGTGCGCAGCGCGATCTCACGCTGCCTTGCAGCCGCACGCACCAACAACAGGTTCGCGACGTTTGCACACGCGATCAGCAGCACGAAACCGACCGCGCCGAAAAGAACAAACAGCGTGGTGCGAGTGCTGCCGACGAGTTGTTCGCGCAACGGAATCAGACGCAGGTTCCAGCCGGTGTTCGACTCGGGAAACTGGCGCTCGAGTTGGGCCGCGATCAGATCGGTATCCGCTTGCGCCTGGGCCAAAGTGACGCCGGGTTTTAATCTTCCAATCGGCCGCAGGAAATGCGCCTTGCGTTGTTTCATGAACGGGCCGGCTTCGAAGTTGAGCGGCACCCACAAGTCAACGGTTTGCGGAAACGAAACGTCCTGGCCCATCACGCCGATCACTTCGCTGGCTTTGCCATCGAGCACGACCGTCTTGTTAACGATCGCGGGATCGCCGCCGAAACGTTTCTGCCACAGCCCGTAACTGATGACTGCGACCTGGTTGTATCCCGGCTTCTCGTTATCGAGTGTGAAGCCGCGGCCGAGCACGGGCGACACGCCAAACGCCTGAAAGAAATTGCCGGTGACGCCGGACGCTTGCAGACGTTCGGGCTCGCCCGAGCCGGTGAGTGTCACCGGCAGCGGCACGGTGAACGAAGCCGCAAACTGTTCGAACGTTTTGTTCTGATTGCGATAGTCGAGGTAGTCGAGTGGCGCGACGCTCGCGCGATTGCCGCCGTTGCGAATGTTGCCATACATCCACACGAGTCGATCGGATTCGGGATACGGCAGCGGGCGCAGAATAACGGCGTTCACGAGGCTGAAGATCGCGGTGTTCGCGCCGATGCCCAGCGCGAGCGCCAGCAACGTGATGGCGGTGAAGCCGGGCCGTTTCAGGAGGCTGCGAATCGCAAAGCGAAGGTCTTTGATTAGGGAGTCCATCATTCGTACCTCAGTGCGTTCAACGGATTCACGCGCGAGGCGCGGCGCGCGGGCACGTAACCCGCGAGCAACGCGACGAGCGTCAACACCACGGCTGCGCCGATCAGCGCGGCCGGGTCGGCAGGCTGGAGGCCAAACAACTGAGCGGAGATAAAACGCGCGGCGAAGAGCGCGGTGGGCACACCGATCACGAGACCGAGGAGGACGAGCGTCATCGTCTCGCGCAGAATCATCCACGCGATGTTGCCGCCGCGCGCGCCGAGCGCCATGCGAATGCCGATCTCGTTTGTGCGCCGCGCGACGCCGTGGGCCATCACGCCGTACAGGCCGATGCACGCGAGCATCAACGCGAGCGCGCCGAAGAAACTCACGAGCTGCGCGATCAGACGATCTTGTTGCAGAGTTCCGTGTACCTGCTCGTCGAGTGTGGTCACGCCGAAGATCGGAATCTTGTCGTCGACGCTGTTGATTGTTTGCCGCGCGGCTTGCGCGAAGGAGTTGGGATCGCCGTTGGTCCGAACCTGGATGTTGACCGTGTAAGCGGCTTCGTCGGCAATCTGGAGAATGGGCCGATAGACCGCCGGTTCCTGTTTCTCACGCGCGTCTTCGGTTTTGACGTCGCCTACAACACCGACGATCTCGAGCATCTTGCCGTTGTCCGTCTCGTCGTCGAAGGTGAAGTTGCGGCCGACCGGATTCTGATCTTTGTAGTACTTGTTGGCGAAGGTTTCGTTAACGAGCGCTACGCGCGGCGCCGACACATTGTCGCGGATTTCGAGATCTCGTCCGCGCAAGAGCGGTATGCCGAGCGTCTCCGCGTACTTTGGACCAGCCAGCATGTCTTCGACGACGACGCTTTCGTCGGGCTGGGGCGTGTAACCGGGTATCTCGATACTGCTGCCGCGATGAGAGCCGCTCATCGGCGAATAAGTCGCCAGCGAAACCGAGCGCACGTTGGGCAGACTGCCGAGTCGATCGAGTATCTGTTGATAAAGCGCCGGAAGCTCCGCCGGTTTGTAACCAGCGAGCCGTGGATCGATCCCGAGCAGCAGGATGTTGGACCGATCGAACCCGACGTTTTCGCGTTGCAGGTTCAGCAGGCTGCGCGCGAACAGGCCGGCGCCGGTCAACAGGACCATCGACAGTCCGACCTGTAACACGACCATCGCCGACGACAGGCTGAGGCGCCCGAGACGGCTGCGCGTGCGCGCCTTTTCTTTCATCGCGGTCGCGAGATCCGTCTTGCTGGCACGTATCGCGGGGATGAGTCCAAATAACAGTCCGGCTAGCACCGAAACACCGAAGGTGAACGCGAGCACGCCGGAATCGGGATGCGTGTCGAGTGGTGTTTCTTTCGCGACGAGATTGACGAGAATCGTCACGCCCCACTGGGCCAACAGCACACCGCAAATGCCGCCCACCGCCGCGAGCAACATGCTCTCGGTGAGCAGTTGGCGAATGATGCGCCAGCGGCTCGCGCCCAACGCCATGCGCAACGAGATCTCCGCTTTGCGTGCGGTCGCGCGCGCGAGCAGCAGGCTGCCGACGTTCGCACACGCAATCAACAGGACCATGCCGACAATCGCCATCAGCATGTGCAACGGTTTCGAATAAAGCGCGCGCAAACCAGAAATGCCGCCGTTGCCTTCGGCGAGCCTGATGTAGGTGTTTTGAATACCGCGTTGGCGTTCTTCAGTGAGTTTGCTGCCCGCCAATTCGGTCAGGTATTGGCGCAACTGAAGATTGATGCCGGCTTGCGCCTGGTCCAACGACACGCCGGGCTTAAGACGGCCGAGCAGCATCAGAAACGAAACCTGGTCGTTATCGAGAAAAGATTTGCGCAGCTCTACTTGCGGATGAAACGCGAGCGGCAACCAGAAATCCGGCGGCCGGCGCACGCGCACGCCGAAGAACTCCTGCGGCGCGATGCCGACGACAGTGAAGTTGGTGCCGTTAACGATGAATGTTTGGCCCACGATCGCCGGATCGCGATTCAGTTCCTGCTCCCAGTAGCGATAACTCAGCACCGCGGCGGGTGACGCGCTTGGTTTGTCGTCTTCAGGCGTGAGCAGACGGCCACGCAGCGGATTCACGCCGAGCAGCGAAAAATAGTTGCCGGCAACGAGATGACCGGAAGCGCGCGTGGCGACCGCGCCCTGGACCGCGCCGCGGCGCACACTCAAGCGGCTCTCGCCGCTGCGGAACGCGGTGAGGTCCTGAAACGATTGATTGTGATCGCGGAAGTAAAGATATGAAGCATAGGTGAAGCGCTTCCACTCACCCGTCATCGGCACGTCGTGAACTGAAGTGCCTTCGCCGGTCGTGTCGCTGAACAACACGAGCTGTTCCGGATGGCTGACCGGCAGTGACTTCAACATCACCGCGTTCACGAGCGTGAAGATCGCCGTGTTCGCGCCGATGCCGAGCGCGAGCGTGAGCACCGCGATCGCCGCGAAGCCTTTGCGCTTTACGAGGCTGCGCAGTCCGTACTTGAGATCCTTAATTAGAGATTCCATAACAATTACTCGTACCTGAGTGCTTCCAACGGATCGACCTTCGTCGCGCGACGTGCGGGCAGATAGCAAGCGAGAAACGCCGCGGCCAGCAAACACGCCGACACGACACTGAAAGTAAGCAGGTCAGTCGGCTTCACTCCCACCAACAGCTTCGCGAAGAATCGTGTCACCGCCCACGACACCGCTAAACCGATCAACAAGCCGATGACGGCGAGCTTCATCCCGTTCGCGAGGACGAGCCGCAACACGTCCATGCCGCGCGCCCCGAGCGCCATGCGAATGCCGATCTCCTGCGTGCGTTGCGTGACGACGAAAGCCATCACGCCGTAAATGCCGATTGACGCCAGCAACAACGCGATGCCCGCGAAGATGCCGATCATCAGCGACGAAAACGTCTGCAGTCCCACCGAGAGTGAACGCACTTCCTCCATCGTGCGCACGTCAAACACCGGCTGATCTTTGTCGATGGTCCAAACGTCCTGGCGAATCGCGCCCGCGAGCGACGCCGGCTCAACGCTGGTGCGGGCCACGAGCACCATCGAGTTCCAGGAATCCTGCGGGTGAGGCAGGTAGAGCTCGGGCGTGACTTCGAGTGTCAGCTCGTGCCGCACGTCTTTACTGACGCCGACGATCTCCATCCACGGTGCTTTGTCGATGGGATAGTCGAAGCGAATGCGTTTGCCGATCGGGTCCTGTCCGGGCCAGTGCTTGCGCGCCAGTGTTTCATTCACGATTACGACTGGCGTCGCACCCGCTTTGTCCTGTTCGGTAAAGGCGCGGCCTTTCACGATCGGAATGCGCATCGTGCTGAAGTAATCAGGAGTACAAACACGATAGCGGCCTTCGTTCTCGTGACCTGGCCCCGGCTGCGGCTCACCTTCGATCAAATAATCATCTGACGCGTTTGAACCGCCGAGCGGCAGAAAGTTGACTGCTGCCGCTGCTTCGACTCCCGGCGTTGCTTTGACGCGTTGGACCAGCTCTTTATAAAAAGCCGCGCTTTGTGGTTCGTCCTTGTACTTCGCGCGCGGCAACATGACATTCATCGTCAACACGTGGTCGGGATCGAAACCCGGATCGGTTTTGAACAGCGTGAGAAAACTACGGAAGAAGAGACCCGCGCAGACGAGCAGGACCAGCGACAAAGCAATCTCAAACACGACGAGCGAACTGCGCAGACCATGCGAGCGGCCGGAACTCTGCCGGCTGCCTTCCTTCAACGACTCGTTGAGATTGGGTTTGGAAATTTGCAACGCCGGCGCGAGGCCAAACACGAGCCCGCTGAAAACCGAGAGCCCGACCGTAAACGCGAGGACGGGAACGTTGATTCCGAGTTGGCTCCAGCCAGGAGCAAACCTTGCTGCGTCGCCAGGATTCGCGGCTCGCAAAGCATCGAGGCCCCAGACCGCGACGAGAATTCCCAGCAGTCCGCCGAGCAGCGCAACGATCACGCTTTCGGTCAGCAGTTGCCTGACGATGCGCCAGCGCGTAGCGCCCAGAGCAGCGCGCAACGCGATCTCCCGGTGGCGTCCACTCGCACGCGCCAGCATCAGGTTCGCGACGTTTGCACACGCGATCAGCAAGACAAAAGCGACCGCGCCCATCGCGACCCACACGCCCGTGTCGTACTTGCGCACGGTGTCGGCAACGATCGGAAACACCGTCGCGCCGACGCCGGTATTCGTTTCGGGATACTGCTGCTGGAGCCGCGCGGTGATGTTGTCAATGTCGGCTTGTGCGCTCTGGACCGACACGCCGGGCTTCAACCGGCCGATGACGTAAGAATCGTGACTTTGACGATTAGCCGCGAGTGCGGGCGTGATGGTCAGGGGCGCGTAGATCTCGCCGGGCACCGGATAGCTCAAAGTGTTCGGCATCACACCAACGATAGTCAGCGGGAGTCTGTTGACCGTGATGGTCTTGCCGATAATGTTTGGATCGCCGCCGAAACGGCGTTGCCACAGACTGTTTGCGATGATCGCGACATCGCCCTTGCCGGGTTGGTTCTCTTCTTCGGTGAACGCGCGACCGAGGATCGGCTTAATGCCCGTGACGTTGATGAAGTTTGCGGTGACTTGAAAACCCTGGATGCGTTCCGGCGTATCGATGCCCGTGAGGTTTACGCTCCACCAGCGATAGAGCGCGAGTTGATCGAAGGAGTGGTTTTGCGCCTGCCAATCGAGGTAGTTGGCCATCGCGATTTCGTTGTGCGTGTAGCCGCGGCTCGGGGCTTTGTCCCAGATGGTTATGACGCGATCGATTTCGGGAAACGGCAGGGGCTTGAGTAGCAGCGAGTAGACGGCGCTGAAGATCGCGCTGTTGGCGCCGATGCCGAGCGCCAGGGTGACGGTCGCGATAATCGTAAAGGCGGGACGCTTGAGGAGATTGCGAATCGCGTAACGGATGTCGTTCAGGAAGGCGTCCATAGTTCCTCCTCGGCCTGTGGGCACACGAGTGACGTCAACGCAACTCGATCAAACGATCGATGTTCGTCCAAGACTTACTTACCTAGAGCAACTACAGTGGAAAAAGTTAATCGCTGTTAACGATCCAGCCATCTTCAAGCTGCACGATCCGGTTACCGTAAGCGGCGTTGGTTTCGGAGTGCGTGACCTGAACGATCGTGGTGCCCTCGTCGTTCAGGCGCTTGAACATGTCCATGATCTCTTTGCCCTGGGCTGAATGCAGGTTGCCGGTCGGTTCGTCAGCCAGGATGATGCGCGGACTCGCAACCACTGCGCGCGCGATGCCGACGAGTTGTTGTTGACCACCTGACAACTGCGTGGGAAACAGGTCTTTCTTACCGACCATCTGGAAGCGATCGAGCGTGTCGCAGACGATCGACTGCCGATCCTTCTTACTCACGTCGCGATAGGAGAGCGGCAACTCGAGGTTCTCGAAAACGGTTTGGTCGTCGAGCAGGTGATAACTCTGAAAGACGAAACCGACGTTGCGATTGCGCAACGCTGCGCGCTTCTTCGCGTCGAGCGAATGGACCGGCACGTCATCGAAGTAATACTCGCCGGTCCATGAATGATCGTGCATTCCCAGGATGTGGAGCAGCGTGGACTTCCCCGCTCCTGATGGACCCATGATCGAAACAAACTCACCCGGCTTGATGTCGAGGTTAATCCGTCGGAGAACGTAAGTTTTCGTGGGGCCGTGGGCGAAAGCTTTCTCGACTCCCCGCAAACTGATCATTGAATGGCTCCGAATCCGCTCTCTTTCAACTCGCGCTCCATGATCTCACGTCGCTCGGTGCCTTGTTCTTCTTCGACGATCTGGCCGTCGAACAAGTGGACGATGCGATCGGCGTGTTGGGCGTAGCGCGGATCGTGCGTAACCATGCAGATGGTGGCGCCGGCGCGATGCAGTTCGCGCAACAGTTCCATCACCGCTTCACCGTTGGTCGAGTCGAGGTTTCCCGTCGGCTCGTCCGCGAGCAGGATGCTCGGCGCTCCGGCGACTGCGCGGGCGACCGCGACACGCTGTTGTTGACCGCCGGAAAGCTGGCTCGGCAAGTGCTTCGCGCGATGGGCCATGCCGACGCGTTCGAGCGCTTCGGTCGTGCGCTTCTTGCGTTCGGACGAGCTCATGCCGCGATACGTCAGCGGCAGTTCGACGTTTTCGTAAACGTTGAGATCGCCGATCAGGTTGAAGCTCTGAAAGATGAAACCGACTTCGCGGTTGCGGATGCGCGCGCGCTCGGAGAGCGAAAGATTCTCGACCGGATGGTTGTTCAGGATGTACTCGCCGGCGCTCGGCGTATCCAGCAGACCGAGGATCGAAAGCAGGGTCGACTTGCCGCAGCCCGAGGGCCCGGCAATGGAAACGTATTCACCTTGTTTAATGTCCAGATGAATACCCGTGAGCGCGTGGGTCTCGACCTCGTCCGTCTCGAACACTTTTCTGACGTCGGCGAGGTGGATTAGGGGCTGCCCGTTGGAACTCATGTTTTGCTCCTTGAGTATTTGTGTGAACTACTTCTTAAAGTGAACACCGCAGGGCGGTCTTCTGTGACGGGGGGCATAGCCTCCGCCTCATATCCGGCGGCAAAGCCGGTCCGCTGCCGCGCAAAAGGCGAAATACCCTCAGCGCAGCCTGATGCGGTTGTAGCTGTCGAGCGCTGACGTGTCGGAGATTATTACTTTATCTCCTTCTTTCAGGCCGTCAAGTATCTCGACGGTGCTGACCGAGTTGCGGCCAAGCGTCACCTTCGTGCGCACCGCTTCACTGCCGTCGGGTGTCAATACAAACATGCCGATCGTCTGATTTGCCTGGCCAAACGCGGGCCGACCGACTTTGAGCACGTCTTTGAGCCGCTCGAGCTCGATAGTGCCGTCAACACTCAGGTCCGGGCGTGCACTCGGCGGCAGCGGTCCGATGAGCGAAGCGTCTACGTCGAACGTGCCTTCGCGAGCCGCGGGATCGATGCGCGCGACAGTACCCTGAATCACGCCGTTGCGAGTATCGACGAGCACCGGCTGTCCGACGCGCACGTCTTTGATCTGCGTCTCAGCCACTCTCAGCACTGCTTTCAACGAAGCCGGATCCGCAACGCGCGCGATGTTCAATCCTGGCGTCACCTGCTGTCCGACTTGCACGGAAACCTGTTGCAACACGCCCGCTGTGCCGGCGCGCACTTTCAACGCGTCAACCTGATCGCGCCGCAGTTTCGACATCGCCCGGAGCTGGTTCAAGCGCGAGGCTGCGGCATTGAGTTGGGCATTTGTAGATTTCGAATTAACCGCGAGTCGATCCTGCTCAACTTTCAAACGGTTCGCGAGATCCTGCACCGCGACACGCGAGATCTTCAACTGCAACTCCGGCAGATAACCTTGCTTCGCGAGCCCTTCATCGGCGTCAAGTTGCAATTTTGCCTGGCTGTACTGAGCGTTGATGGTAGCGATGGCGGCTTTCTGCGTCATCGTATCGCTTTCAAGCTTCACGCGCAGGTTCTGTTCGTCGGCTTCGGCAGCCTTGACCTGGAATTCCGCGTCGGTGGCTTGTTGCTCCAGTTGCGGATTGGAGAGTTCGACGATGACTGTTTCGGGGCTGACTTCGACACCGGCCTGGAGCAGGATGTTTTCCACGCGTCCGTCAGCCGGCGCCGGAACCCAGCGCGTTACTTGCGGCACGAGCGTCCCGTTACCTCGCACATCACGCACCATCTCGCCGCGCTTAACGGTGTCGATCACGGCGGTCGAGGGATCGAGCGGGGGGGCGGCGGGTTTTAGTTTAGTGAGACCGTAAGTGATGCCGCCGATGGCCGCGAGGCCGACGACGATCATGAGGGCCGTGCGAATCTTCTTTTTCAGTTTGGATTTAGGGGGTCGCTTGATATCCATAACGCGCTCTTACTGCCAAAGAAATTAGTGGAGAGCTGTATTAGCCAGTTGAGAGAGCGGCGATGCGCGCGCGAAGTGACGGAGCCGACTTCAGCTAAAACTTCACACGCAACTATATACAGTTCTCCGGCGCGAATGTAAACAAGGGGCGTGCCAGCAAGGGAATTGTCTTTTTGCTCGAAAAAACGCGAAGGTTGGGCGGCGCGCAACCAGTGGGACGTTTCGCTTGCGGGACTCGTCAGTCCCACTTTCGAGATGAGGTTTACGCGCCGTCGTTCGCGTTATACGGCGAGATGTATTTCTACCGCACTACTGTTGTGGGCCTCTGCCTAAGATCACGTCCCAGGCCCAACGTCCCATTTGAGCATCCTGGTTATCTTTGATCTTCGCGCGGTAGCGGAAGAAATTACCGTAGCTGTCCGTGCGCTTGGAGAGCTTGTAATCGAGCTCGATCACTTTCAATCCTAACTGCGTGAGAGAGCGCAGTTCGCCGGGTTCCGAGTAACCGTTATGATTCGCGTCTTGCCACAGCCGCAGATTAGCAAACACGGTGTCGGCCGCAGTGATGCTGCCGTCCGCATTGCCGCCAAACCCGGGTTTGTCGAATTCAGCCAAGGCGAGGAACCCGTTCTTAGCGTGTTCGGGAGCAGGCTGCGGTTGGCTGGTATGGTTGCCGAATAATTCTCCGCCATTGTCGATGACGCCGTTGCCGTTGCGGTCCAACACTAACCACGCATCATCAGAGCCGGGCACAGTCCAGGCAAGCCGCTCGGGAGTGCCGTCAATATCTAAATCGAAATTCACACCGTGCTCGGCGTTGGTGAGATCGAAGCCGTTGCCTGAGATATCGACGAGAATTGGTGTTTCCGAAGCACAACAACAGCCGTTCACATTGAACTCTTCAGCCGGACAACCATCAGTCAACGGATACGCGCAATAGTCTTCAGAGTCGAAACACGTCTGATTGAGCGCTACGACCCATGAAGGACAATGGCCCGCGCACGACTGCGGTGTGGGAGTAGGCGTTGGCTCCGTACCTGCGCCGGGTGAACTCTTCTCGCAAGTCGACGCCGCGATGCCACTCGATTTGCGTGACTGGTCGACGTCTTTTGTCGTCACCGTTCTGCCGACTTGACCGGTACAGCCGAAATTTGCCGGCGACATGATACTGGCGGAGCCGCAGCTTGGATCCGTGACGTTGTCGAGACCGACAGCATGTCCCAGCTCGTGCGCAATACGCTCGACAATCGCCCACAAGTCCATGCTCGCGGTGCTGGTCGGCAAAGTGATCACGTATGGACCACCATTCGGAGCGAGTTTGATCGAGGCACAGCCCTCGTCGGCAGGCGTTCCGCGTTTTATGATTATGGCCGGCGTAGCTGATTGCTGATTACGATTGAAGATGAACCTTATAGGCGCGCCACCAGTTCCCTGCGCATTGTTCCACATTCCGGCCGCGCCGTCGGGAGGAACACACCCGCTACAGCCCGCAAGTGCATTCCAGATATTCGCATTCGTCGTGCTTTGCGCGCTGCCTGAGTTATCGACGTTCCATGAGGAGTCTATCTTGACATCGAGCACCGCGCGACCGTTTTGCGTGCCGCTGCTAACTGGAAATTGTTGATCCTTATAACAGGGTGGGCAGTTCTCTGCGTCGACAAATACGACAGCAACAACAAAGAGCGTCAACACAAAGCCAACAATCCAAGTGCGAACGTGGGAGGACAACGTGAGATTTATCGCGAAGCCTTTCTCTTGAGGAGGTTGAGGAACGAGAGACCAGGATTTTGTGCGAAACTATTTCCCGGTCTTAAGGCGTCTGCGCAGTTTATTCAGCGAATGGTCTGCGCCACCTGTGAGTTCATCTATGACTGGATGTTTGTAATTTTCGTTTACGGCTTTTAGCTGATCCAAATCGTCTAATCGAAAGGCACCCCACGGGCCCATCCGCAACGCCGCCGCCGTGCGCGCCGTGTCGAAAGCGAGGAAGATGAGGTAGCGTTTTCTCTTTTCAAAGCTGGGAAAGTCCGGATTGACGCTGACGAGCTTTACACCAGCCAATTCGATTTCACCTTCGCATCGCGGCGCCACGAATTCGTCGGATTTGAGCGGCAACATGTCAGCGGGCGGTGGTGCGATGTCCGGGCAAGTTGTGCAAAGACGTGTCGGGCTGGACAATTCTTCGATTAGCCTGAACTTGTACCAACTCGTGATGGTGCTTTCCTCGGGATACGACTTTTTTTCAACAGGTTCTACTACCACGAGGCTGTAATAGGCGAGAGCTTCATCCAGATCTTTTGGCACCGCGTATTCAATGATGGGTGCCGCAACTCTGGCTTCGGTTTGACCCTTTGCCTTGGCCCTCGCGGCGTACCAGGACAGTTTGCCGCGGTCTTTTGACTTTTCCAGTTCCTGGATTTTCGAGTTGGCGCTGTTTGAGGTTAGGCTGATAAGGATTGAAGAGACTGCAATTACGAGCACCGCGCTAATGAGGAGTTTGAGCATCGCTACCTCCAGAGGAGAAGTTAACAAAGCCTTTGCGGGTAAGGACGTTTATCGAGCACCTTTATGCCTGGACCGTGAATACTGTCGTTCGCGAAGAGTGAGACAAGCGTGAATTCCTGAGCGGGGTCGCGAGTGACATGTCCTCACGTTGAGGTTGGCGCAGTATACGGCGAGGTAGTTGGCCCGTCAATAAAATTGTGTACGCAACAGTGAGCTGGGGGATTGCACCCTAAGCTGTCTTGTGGCTGGTGGGAGTGGACAGACTCACGCGCGTGCGCATCCGCTGCTGCCACGCACTACGCTCGCCCGCGTCGGCTTCTTCGATCTGCGTCAACGCCGCCGTCAACGGCTCGCCTCCCAACTGCTTCATCTTTATATAAAGCAACGCCGGCACAATCGCGATCAGCGGCACGATGAAGATGTTTATGAGATTGACGAACTGTTGGTAGATCTGTTGCGACATCGAGTTCTTGGGACCGTTAACTACAAACTTAACCCGGCCCACGATGGCACTCACGATCAACGGAATCACGATCTGCAACACGCACACAATGATGATGGTGCGCCACGAGCGCGAGGCAAGCTCACGCGCACGGCGCATTGCGGCCTTCCCTTGCAAACCTTCAATGAGCACCACCGGCGCGTAAAGCGAGTAACGGACCCACGTAATGACGCCGGGCACGACCAACAACACCATGCCGAGCAGGATCTTCAACGTTACCCGAATCACCGTTTTCATAAACGGACGCCAACGCTTCTTCAAAACTCCAAACGCAACTCGCAGCTCGACCGGTCGCAACGGCGCCGCCGTGATCTGCGTGATGATCACCGCCGTCACGCCCGAGATCACCGAACTGGCAATCGTGTAAGCCACGATCTGCCCTAACGCCACGATGACCATCGCACACGCGACCGCGATCCTCAGCCCTTTGTTCGCACCCGCGAGGTACTGGTTAGCGATCATCAGCGCGGTCATCAGAATCGACGTGACGATCACCGGCACGTGCGCGATAAGACTCAGCTTCACAAACTTCGGGAAGTACTCGCTGTAAAGCGCAAACGCGCGCCGGTAAAGCGCGCCGATGCCTTCCGCCTGCCCGCGCAACGTACTCGCAAATGCAAACGCAGTCGGCGGCCGCTTCACCGGCTCTTTTGCCAGCGCCGACATCACCACTCCCGCAACGCGCTTCGGAATCTTCTTCGAGCGTTCGCGCAGGTGCTGCGGCGACTGTTCGCGATGCGCCTTCATTACCGCCGAAGTGTTGCCGGAAAACGGCGGCTCGCCCGCGAGCATTTGATAAGCGATCACGCCGAGACTGTAGATGTCGGAACGCATGTCGACGTGCCCGCCGCCGCACTGTTCGGGCGACATGTAAAGCGGCGTGCCCATGATCGCACCGACGCGCGTCAACGCTGCTCCATGCGCAGTGGTCGCGCCCGCGTGTCGCGTTGGACTTCCTCCGTTTGAGTCCTCGAAAAGAAGCGTGCCATCCTCGTCCGCGAAACTGTCCTGCTGCGTCGGCGGTCTCGTGAGCTGCGGCGCTTGCAGCAGCGTGTTCTTTTCCAAATCGCCGCCGGCGCGCATCGCCGAGACATTGTCGATCAATGTCGAAGCTGAATCGTCGACGGGCGCGCTCTCGTTGGTTGGTCCAAGTTTGGCGATGCCGAAATCGAGCACCTTGACGCGATAACCGCCGAGACGATTGGGTTCGAGCCAGATGTTGTCGGGCTTCAGATCGCGGTGAATGATGCCCTGCTGGTGTGCTTCGTGAACGGCGGAACAAACCTGTTCCATGATGTCTGCGACCCACTCGAGCGGCAAATGCTTCTCTTCGGCCAGCACGTCGCCGAGCGTGCAGCCGTCGAGATACTCCATCACGAGATAAGCCACCTGGCCTTCTTTCACCCGCGCAAAACCGAAGTCGGTAACGTCGACGACGTTCGGGTGACGCAAACGTCCGGCAGCGCGCGCTTCGCGCTTGAAGCGTTCGACAAACTCCTCGTTACGCATGAAGCGCGGCGAGATCAATTTCAACGCGACGTAGCGTTCCGTGCCGAGGTGCGTCGCGAGATACACCGCGCCCATGCCGCCCTGACCGAGCAGTCGTTCGAGGCGATATTTTTCGTCGAGCACTTCGCCGACGTAATGTTCAAGTCCGGGCATGAGTCACAGATGCTAACACGAGCCATACCGAAACATGGATGGAGGTCAGCAATCCACCTAATCGGACGGGGACAAGGCTTCCTCAATCACGCGCTTGTCATGTTCCCGTAAGTGCACGGCCATTTTTTCGGAAGCCTCAAAACTCGCCCCCTCTTCGATGGCGCGGGCAATCGAGTTATGTTCTGAGATTATTTGAGTGCGGTCTGTGGCAGTCTGCGGGTAAATCTTGGTTGTCCAGTCGTGAAGGGTCTTGACCAGGGTCGCCCGTGTGTCGCGCTCCACGCCTGGGCCGCCCAATCTGGCAATCTCTTCGTGGAACTGCTGCCCGAGCCGTCTGAAATCATCAGGCGAATCACCGTTAAAGGACTGCATCTTTGCCATCAGTTCACGCAGAGTCCCTTTGTCATCTTGGCTTCCTGCGGCTTCAGAAGCAAACTCGCATTCGTACCGCTGGCGTATGTCGAGAAGACTTTCAACATCTGCTTTACACATGCCTCGCTGTGGCAAACTGTCAGTCCCGAGCGGCGATCTTTGTTCGTATGGAGGCTCAGCAAGGTACTTGATGAGGTCTTGGAAAACGTTCTTGCCAGACAGACTTGGCCTACGCCTGCGACGCAACAAAGAGGGACTCTCGGATCGCCAAACACGTATCGGTTTACGCATGCCGCGAACATTAATTTCAGTTATGCGCCCTTCCCCTACGCCCCTTCGTTCGACAAGGTGTGTCGAAGCAAACTTAGCGTGTACACAGATGCCTCTATCGCGAGCTTTATCTTGAAGGCGAGCCGCAAGATTCATTGGCGAGCCGGCGTAATCAACCTGACCGTGGCCATAGTTAAGTCTCCAAGCTAAGCCGCCCGCTAAACCAATACCCAGATCGATATCTGTCGGGTCTAAACGGTCATATTTCTTACTGTCGTTGACAAGTCGATAAAAGTACTCTTGCAGGTAACCAACGATATCGAGGATCGCCAGTTTAATTCCCTCTTTCACGTCTCTGTCCAGGTCAAGATCGATTTCCCAAACTAACAGCATCCCATCGCCCAACTTCTTCCAAAGCGAAGGAAAAATATGCGACCTCACAGTCTTTTGAAACTCGTTTTCCTGACCGTCATAGCGCTCAAGATCCCAGGCCTCTCGCAGCACAGCTTTTGGAAACAGGGGGAAGAAATCACGCAGTATCTCCGCCGGATCGATACAGGTTTCCTCCTCCGCTTGCTGAACGAGTTTAGTGAAACCACGGATGTCGGCGAAACAGGCAACGACTTCTCTGCTTGTAATCCTCGGCTTATGGCCGAGTTCTGCAAAACCTAAGAACTCAAGGGTTCGTTCATAGCCCCGCAAAGTCTCCTCGAATTGAATGTTGGGTGTCATGTGAGTCCTCCACTGGATGAGATGGGTGAGCAGTGGCGAGGCGGACGCGGAGTAACATGCGATCGCGATCCTCGAAAGAAGTCCTTCCGTGCAAAATCTGATGGTTATTCAGGATGACCAGATCGCCGGAGCGTAGCGCAACGCAATCAGGCGATAGTTTTTGTATGTGAGATGCCGCGTGCGACAACGCCCATTCGCATTCGGGTAATAGCGCAGGCGCGCCAGACTCAATCGCGGAAACGATTAGATCGTGACGATAGCGCATATTCTCCTCGCCCCAGAGAATCGGGGCTGAGATCCACTCAGGAACAGCGTCCGAACGATCTTTAGTAAATACAGTTGGCACGCGAAAGGGAAAAGAATTTTCGCGGAGCAGGCTAATGCATTTGCGTCCGTCCGAGTTTTTTGAGAGTGAGTCTAACAAACGACGGGTAGATAGAAACTGCGATAGTCCGCCTCCATCTGATGCGGATTTGTACGCGAAGAACATGACGTAATTCTCAGGCGCGGATTTAAAAGCAGAATCAGTATGAAGCGGAGCGTCTCCACAGCGTTCGGTGATCGTCGGCGTGTAATCTGAAGGTAGCGTCGATCGTGGAGACACTTCCCACACGAGCCGGGTGCGGTGAGGATCGGCGCTGGTTGGATTGCCGATGCACGAAGCAAATGCCAATAAGGCTTGCTTTGCAGACTGAAGCTCCAAAATGCCAAACGGAAGGTTCTTTACAATTGTGCAGTTAACACCCTCGTGCAAGCGCTGATTGACTGATTGCCCGAGTTGCCATAACTGCGGAAAATGAACGCGTACCGCGGTCGACAACGTTGCTATTAACGACGGCTCACTGCATTCATCACAAGCATCCGGTAGCTTATTGACAAGAACATGGAGCAGCCTCTCACTGTCGTGAAGTGAAGCTTGAACTTCGAGCGGATCATCCCAACCCGCAATATAGTGAGGTATGTTGGCGTTCATTGCGCGCCTATCTAATCACAGGGAACCGCATTAGATAAAGACGTGCAAGGTATTCACCACGGTTCATCTATGGTCCCGATAGGCTGGCCGTCGGGTGGGGGTTGCGGGCTCGTGAGATTCATCTTCTTCGGATCTTCCTGAAAGCGCTTGATCTGATCGAAGCTGTAGAAAAGAAACGCGCGCCGGTTATCGTCCGTGGTTAGACGTCGTTGTGTTCCGAGCCACGTCTTCAACTGCTCGAGTTTCCACGAAGCAATCGCGCGCACCTGGTTCGCTGCGCGATCGTTCGCGGCGAGCGACATAAGGTTCGTCAACACTACCATGTTCACGGTGTGCTGCAGCTCGCCCGCATAACCACTCGCTGCGGGCGCTTTCCACGTCGCCGCGAGCACGCGATCGATCACTTCGTCGAGACCGGGATTGCGCGGATCGCGAGCGTGAAATTGGACCAGACGCGCGGCGCGTTCCTGGTTGAATAAAAAACCGGCGACGTGATCAGCGATCGCTTCCGCAGGCGCGAGCGCGTCAAACACCGGCTGTGTGCGAATACGAAAGTCTTCGCGCGTGCGCGGATAACCGATCGGCCGCGGCGGAATCAAACGCAACAACGATTCGGGCACCGCGAGCGCTTCCGGTTTCAGAGTGTCGAGCACTGCCGCAAGCGCGCGCCGTTGCTCCTCAGGCGCGACGATCTGCGGATTGCGATCGCCTTTTCCTTTCACGCTGAAGGTGTAGTCCTGGCCGCCGATCACTTTCGCCGCCGCTTCGACCTGGTAGCGGTGATACATGTAGATCGGCACGAGCACTTCTTCGATCGTCGCGAGCGGCTGGCCTTCGCGAATGTTGTTTTCACCGAAACGTCGCAGCGC
>CAMLLD010000051.1 GCA_946480785.1 uncultured Blastocatellia bacterium
TGTTGACCGCGAACTTCAGCAGTCACACTGCGCGGCAGCGTTACTTCCTCCACACGATAGCCGGTTAGTTTTAGATTGCCCGCGGCGGCGGTGGTCTTAGTTTGGGCCAACACCTTGCCGGGCATTTTTACAATCTGATGCAACGGTAGATCTTTGTTAACAGAGTTGGAGTTTTGCTGGGCCAAGCCAAGGGAACTGCTCGCCACCAGCAGAAACAGCACGACAACAGCAATCGCCACACAGCGACTGATGAGACTTCGCTTCATAATACAGCTCTCCTTTTGAATGATTGACTCGATCTAGGCTATTAATTTGGGAGGTGCTTGTCGGGAAGCAGGCGATAAAGTAATGACAATTATGAGAACTGTCAATGTTCTTCTGGTCCTGTTCGCCGTTTTCTTCAGCGGCTCACAACAGTCGACGGGATCGAAGGGCCAGGAGCGCGGGCGTTGGCGGCTTGTCTGGTCCGACGAGTTTGATTACGCGGGACTGCCCGATCCGAAGAAGTGGGACTATGACGTTGGCGGCGAGGGTTGGGGCAACAAGGAGTTGCAGTTCTATACGGCGCGTCGCAAAGAGAATGCGCGCGCCGAGAACGGCCGCTTGATCATCGAAGCGCGCAAAGAAGCGTGGCAAGGACGTGATTACACGTCGGCGCGTTTGGTCTCCCGCGGTAGGGGCGACTGGACTTACGGTCGTTTCGAAGTGCGCGCGAAGTTACCTTCGGGCCGCGGCACGTGGCCGGCGATCTGGATGCTGCCGACGGGTTGGACCTACGGCAGTTGGCCCAAAAGCGGCGAGATCGACATCATGGAGCACGTCGGTTTCGATCCGGACGTGGTGCATGCAAGCGTGCACACGAGCGCTTACAATCACACCATCAACACGCAAAAGACCGCGCAGATCAAAGTTCCGACGTCACGTAGTGACTTCAACGTGTACGCAGTCGAATGGACGCCCGCAGAGATTCGCGGCTTCGTCAACGACCAGCTTTACTTCACCTTCCGCAACGAACGCCTCACGAATCCGCAAGCGGATTATCAGCAGTGGCCTTTCGACAAGCCCTTTCACCTGCTGCTGAATCTCGCCGTCGGCGGCACGTGGGGCGGACAACAAGGCGTCGATCCCGCGATCTGGCCGCAACGACTCGAGGTCGATTACGTCCGCGTGTATCAACTAGAGAAATAAGCTGACAACCAGAACACCTTCAGCAGCGTCTACAGTTTTGTAGCAGTACTTCACCGTCTCCCCTCCAAAACTTCAAGCCAATAGGAGAGCCCACGATGAAGAAATGCATGCTGATCGTTTTTTCGCTCTTCGCGGTGGTCACCGCATCCGCACAGGAATCGGGTAATCGAATCTACGGTAACAACGGCTACTACCAACAACGACAACGCCTGCAAGCCAACACCGGAAACCTGGGAAGTTCAACCGATGGTTTCGCGATCGAAGCCAGTGTCCTGACCAACCTTAAACCCGACGCTTTCGTCGTTGTGTTCGGCGTCAACGATGAAGGTCCAAACTCGGCTACCAGCAACGAGAAGGTCAACGCGAAGATTGCCGACCTGATGCAGCGAATCAAACCGTTGGGAATAGACGCGACCAATGTCTTTACCGATTTCATCACTCAGAACCGCGTTTACGACTTCACTGTTTCCGGAACGCAAGCAACGGAAAATCTCACCGGATTCGAAACCAAGAAAACAGTTGCAATTCGTTATAAGAACCGCGAGCTGTTTGAAAAACTCGTCGCGGCGGCGGCCGATTCTCAGATCTTCGATCTGATCAAAGTCGATTACATCGTCAGCGACTTCGATTCAGTGCGCGCGGAGTTGTTCAAGGCGGCGGTTAAAGTGCTCAAGGGTAAGGAGCAGAAATACGCGAACTCGTTAGGTGTCTCGCTCGGTGTGGTGGGCCTGTCGGTTGAGAAGTACGACGTGTCGTATCCCTCGGAGGCATATCAGAAGTATCAGGCATTCGAGACCGGAGACGCGTATGTCTCCAACAATCAAGGCACCGCGAGCCGCGTTGTGCAACGCAAGGGCTTCACGTTTTTCTACGATCCTTTTGAAGCCAGCAGCTTCGACTCAGTGCTCGCTCCACTCGGACTCGAGCCGGCCGTGCAGTTCTCACTTTATCTGCGGGTGCAATACGAATTCAAAAGACCGAAGCTGAACTAGGGAGGTCACTTCGAAACGTTTCCGCAGTTTCCTCCATTCCACAACAGAAGGAGACAAGGAGCACAACGATGGCAACCTTAACGCCTGAATGGCTGAAAACTGCGCTTGAAGTAACAGGTGGCTTTGAAACCGACGGCAATCCCTGGGCCGGCGTGTCGAATGACTTCGACGGTATGGGCATCTCCTGCGGAATTCTCCAGTGGAACATCGGACAGGGATCGTTGCAGCCACTGGTGAAGAAATGCGGCCAGCCCGTCGTGCAGAAATACATGCCGGCGCATGGCAACGAGCTGTGGACCGCCTGCCAGGGAACGATCGCCAACGGGCTTCAGATCGTTCGTAACTGGCAACCAAACAAAAAATTGAGGCCCGACGTGATGAGCGAGTTGCGCACGTTGTTCGGGTCGCCGGAAATGATCGAACAGCAGATGGCCACAGCGCAGCACGTCGGCGAGGAATCCATGAACCTCGCTTCACAATGGGCCAGCGAGTTGCGCGGTGGCGATCCGAGGCTGAAAGAGTTCTGCTTGTTCTTCGATCTCATCACTCAGAGCGGCGGGATGAAAGGCGTTTGGCTCGATGACGTGCGAACGTTCATCGCCCAAAACGGCGGCCGTGCGAACGTTGATGATGTGATCTGCAACTGGATTCTCAACCGGCCGGCGGATGTGCAGCATCTGGGCGACGGCAGGAAGAACGCGGCGCTGTGGAAGAACAACGTTGCCGATGCCGACGTGGAACTCTTCACGCTCGCGTATCTGCGTTGCTTGAAATCCAAGGTTATTTTCCAGGTAGTTGCGTTGAATCGAAGAGGCACGATCGCCCAAACAAATGGTTGGGTTAACAGCGGTCATGTCGATCTGGCGCCACTCCGCGATGGCATTTAACTGAAACCTCACAGTTCTACTCTTACAACCCACGGAGAATTTCTATGAGTCAGCAAGAAAAATTTGTAGTCAGTAACGAAGCATCGCAGGGTTTGAATTTTCGCAGTGAGCCCGATCCCTCTGACCCGACGAACATCATTGCGACGCTCGCAGTCAACCATGAAGTGATCAAGCTTGCGGACGCGGGCGTGCCGAACTGGTGGAAGGTGCGAACGACGATCGACGGGATCAGCAAAGAAGGCTACGTGAACCGGAAGTTTTTGCGGCCGGCGGGCAGTCAATCCGACGTCGAAGTTCATACGAGTGTGCGCGCTGTGCATCTGCCGACAACGGGCAAGAACGTCAGGCGCTCTTCTAAAGCGAACCTGGCATATCCGTTGACGGAGAATCCGCCGGTCCGGCGCGCGGCAACCGATCCGCCCGCGCAACGTGTCGAGGCGATCCGGCAGTTGATCGATTGGCTCAACGCGCCGGAGAGCGAGCGTTACCGGAACGACGGAAACACGTACTGCAATATCTATGCGTACGACTATTGTTACTTCACCGGCGCTTACCTGCCGCGCGTGTGGTGGACCGGCAAAGCGCTGATTCGCCTCGCCGCGGGCGAAGCAGTACCGGTTATCTATGGCGAGACAGTGAATGAAAAGCTCGCGAACGAACTCAACGACTGGTTCAAACAGTGGGGCGCTGATTTCGGTTGGCGTCGCACTCTCGACTTGAACGAGATGCAACAGGCGGCGAATGAAGGACGTGTTTGCATCACCGTCGGCAAATCAAAATCCGGGTTTCACCACGGGCACGGCCACATCGTGGCGGTGGTTCCCGAGAACGACCACTTTCGCGCCACGCGTAGCAACGGCAAAGTGATCGAATTGGTGAAAAGCCAGGCCGGAAGCGTTAACTTCAAGTACCACGTGGACCACTGGTGGAACGACGGAACTTACGAGGAGTTTGGTCACTGGATCCACGATTAGGCGGAAGGCTGCCGTTCGCGGGAAAGTGCCGTTCGCGTAAGACTGCTGTTCGCGCGAGACTGACAGAGACTAAAAGCGGCGGGTCAACAAACCCGCCGCTTTCGTTTCCTGCTGGCGCACCCGGCATGATTCGAACATGCGACCCCCTGATTCGTAGTGCGCTCACGAGAACTGCATCAGGTTACCCGGTACCAGAGTTCCGCCACTCCTGAGTCTCTGAAAGCATTGTCATCTATCGCTCAACCGGCGATCTCAGTAGTTAGGGCTGGGATTTATGCCACTTTGCGAAATTCCATCACAACTTCGCGTCGCATACGACTGTCGAGAGCACTTTCATCAGAGCCCGCAGAAGGAGGAGGTAAATATCTTCGATTGGCCGGCAGAGAGCGAGAGTGTCGGGATACCAACGAGAGGCCGTGTCGGCGGGCCAATGTAAGAACGATTCGCGAGTTGCGAACGAATGTTCCTTTTATGGTCGAATCGCCAACAACGTAGATTGCAGTCGCTCCAGACCGCAACACTCGTGCGGTTTCACTAAGCGCTTGATTCATGTCCCAAATATATTGGCACAATAACTTCTGTTCGCGACTGCTAAGGCGCGGTCGCAATCGTAAGTTCTTAATAATTGACTGAACCCACTCCGCCGTAGTCGCTTCTGGAGAGGCTGACTCTGCGCCAATGTTGTTGCTGCGGATTCTGCGAAGCTCTGATAGATTGTATCCCATCCAAACCAGTGAGAACTTACTGCAACGCAAGTAGTCTATTGCGTTCAAATAAGGCGGCGAAGTTACTACAATGTCTATCGAGTCATCGTCGATCTCCAACCTTCGCGCATCACCCTCTCCAACCTTGGGCGGTGGTCCAAGTTGTTCAGCGCCTCTTTGAAGACAATTTAAGACAACCACATTTACCGCTTTGAGGAACTTATTAAAGGGCTTTATCGGAGCGTGTTTAAATTTCTTATGGGGCCTGCTATGCGAAAGATCCATGGCAAGGGAAGCGCCTGCCTGCTTCGCAATTATAAGACGCGAAAAAGCACACCAGAGAACTTCACGTATGCGTTCGTCGTGAACGCGCTTTATCGATATTGCTAGCGCGAGCAACTGCCGACGTGCATAGCCATCGAACCAGTATCGCAGGAATTTTCGAGTTTCAGCATCCGCGTTTCCAGGATACGCATTGCCGAACGTAAGAGATCGAAATATAATCCTCGCACGTTTCAGAACCTCGGTAGCTTTTTCCAGAACCGCATCGGCATCAATCGTCGTCGTCCACACGCGTGCAAGCAACACAGCTAATGGATCAGAGTCGACACCAATTACTCGATGACCCTCAAAGCGTGCTATAGCGAGCACAGTACCCGAGCCCATCATCGGATCGAGTAAACGAACAGAGCCGTCAAGATTTTCAATAGCCTCAAGGACTATATCTGGTGCCATTCGCGCGGGAAAAGGATGGACAGCATTTCGTCCAACTACTTCTAGGATTGTCTTCTTTTTCTGAACCACTATTTTTGTGTGCTCTCTTTATGGGCCTTAGTGGCGGATTCTATAGCCGCTAATACATTTTCAGGGCTCTGATCAAGCTCCACAGTTGTATTGGTTGCGAAAATATATCCGGCTGCCATTCCAGCCATTGCTTTGCACAAGTCAATCAACTCTTCATCCGTAGAATAATCAATTGCAGGCGATCTCATCCCTAAAGCGACTCGCAGTCCGTTGTATTGAACTGCTGCTTGGTTATACTTCTGTTGAAGCTGGTGCACGGTGTCAATTACTTCTTTATAAGGAGGTCGTTTGGGATTTGTCAGCTCAAGCTCGTCCACCCACTTTTTGCATTCCTCAGGCAGTCGGCATGCTTGAAAGAGGTCTCGTATCTTTGACAATCCCAAATTCTTTACTGGCGCTAAGCGAACAAGTCGCGCCAAGTCGTCGACGGTTATTAATGTTATGGTCTTCGGCTGGCCATTAGCCTTTGTCAATTCTCGATCCGTGTCAATCTGTTTCGCAATGCCCGCTTTATCGCCTAAGGTAGTGTTAAATGATGGGGCTACAACGATTGCATGTTCGCTGCGATATTCGTCTCTGTGCAACGCGATTGTTGAAATATTGACGGTTGCAGTCGCAACAGCTTTGCCGGCCTTCTTCTTACTCTTTGCTTCCAACGTCACGGAATAACGGCGTTGATTACCCTTTGAATCGGCGCTCAAATGCGCTCTTGCAATTCCGTCCGCTTTTCCTTTTCTTCCATCACGTGCCGCATCGAACCCAAGTATTGTAAATGCGGCGACGACCTCGATTTCTAGTCGATTCTCGTCGTTCCTAGCCTCCTGCAAAGCCTTGGATACGGTCAAGGCTGTTCTTCTGCCAGATCCTTGGGCTACGTCCCGAAGATATTGATCTCTATCCGCCATGACTTTGTCGACTTGGACCTGATTGTAGCCAGCCTGTTGAAGCTGGGCCTCCAGTAGAACCTCAGCCATCGCGAATAATTCAAGCGGCAAACCGGATGTCTTACTTGTGAACTCATCGAAGAACGCACCCACAAAAGGGTGAAAGCCGTTAATTCGCAAAACTCCGCTACGAGCGTCATATTGCGCAATACCGAAGTCCCTCGCTGCGTCATAAATGAATTCCAAGTTGGAGACGAATGTATCGGGAGACTCACCTCTCTTTTCCAATTCGACCAAGAGATTATCCCGTTCGGTTTTGCTTGCGGCCTCCGGCAGTGCTAGATAGCTAGACCGAAACCTACCCTCCAGAGCGGCTCGCGCCATCTCAATGATTGGGCGTCGGACCAAGCTTGCAGAACTCCCAGCTAACTTTTTACCAAGCTTTGAGCCAGCCTCTTCTTGGTCATCATAGTTATCCAGGAACGTACGAATGACATTGAAGATCGCACGCAAGATATTCTGCGCATCGGCGAGAACCGGTCCTTCCCGAATGCGCTCCCGATCCGATTGGAGGAAGTCGTCCAATCCATCCATATGTATGACTACACGAATGCGACCAAACGTTCCGTGCCGTAGTTCGTCGGGCTTTATCCCAAAATGGCCGTCTGTTACATTTATCAATCGGCCAAGGACATAGACAAAGAAACCATGACTTCTGCCCCATTCATCCGACTTTCCGGTGAGTAAATCCTTGTATGCTTCCGCGTAACCTGTAATGCGGCCCAAGTCTTTGTGATAGAGACCGAATCTCGTTTCTGATGTCTCCGGCTGATCCTTGTCCTCTCGGAGCTCGATATCGGTTGGTGCTGGTTTGGAAAGACCTTTTATGTCCTTACCTAATATCCATTTTTTAATTCTTCCTTTACCGACCTTACTCGGCTGAAGCTTTACTCCATCGAGAAACACCGAAAAGTCGTCCCTCAAAGGAATCGCCGTTCGTAGTACCCACTCCAATGTGCCTCGCCTGATTTCATGTACCTTCTCCTTAAGACTGGAAAGAACTGCGAATGTCCATGACGGTGACGATCCCTTACCGAACAACTTGAAACCGGAATTCTTAAAAGCATCCGTTTCAGTCCAAGGTGCCATTGCGTTTATAGCTTCCGCGGCGCTCAATTCTCGCAGCGTGATTTTGATTGGTGATTTAGGTTCCAGTCCGTCCTCAGTTCGCTGATCGATTCGTCCGTAGTCAAGCGAAGTTGCGTAGAACTTCCCGTCCTTCTTGCTAACATGGGATAAGCGTCCCGCAAGAACGTAGGTAGCTAGCTTACCGATTCCAAACTTACCAATTTGATACCTGCCTTTCGGCAGTTTCGACAACAAACGTTTATTACTGAGCCCGATCAGCCAATGTCGACGGAGCCCCTCAGCATCCATGCCTTCCCCATCGTCGAGTACAGCTATCGTCGCACCTTGGTTGTGGAAGTCTGTCGGAAGGAAAATCGCTACTTTCAACGCGCCCGCATCGAAAGAGTTAGCGACTAACTCCTCGATTGCCTTGTTTGGACTCGCATAAAGCCCTTCAGAAAACAACTCGACGATCTTATAGCTCAACCGTACATCTATGCTTCCTGTAGGGGTTCCCAGTATTGCGAAATTCGGTTTGTCAGTCATGTCACTAGAATTCTTTGCGATTTTTCAGAGCTTTTAAGATTCCCGCATATTTCAGCTCATATGCGTCTGAATACCTTTTGAATCCGTCTATATCTTTTTGATCGAACATCCCCGAAATGGTAGTGGCTGCGTTCATTTGAAGCAGTTCGAAGAGAGGTGAGTGGTCGTGAGAAACTAGATTGCCGTTAGCCTCGTGTAAGTTGCGCTTTGTTAGGCCGCACTGACCCGGTTGTATTCTCGGTCTCCCATTTTGATTGTCACCCAACATCCTAACTAGTTGCCGCGAAGGCTCGTCGTTGGCGCTCCTCACGAATAAGATTCCCGAATCCGAGACGAAGAATCCATCAACTCTGGAATTCGGTTGTTCGCTCAGATTCTGATTTTGCAAGATCGTATAGCCAGCTTGATAGAACTGATCTAAAGCACGAAGCGCGCGACGCTCATCTCGCATCAGACTTTGAATCCTGAAATGTCGAGAAACGCCACGAAAGTATTTCCATCGTAGTCGTCAATGGGCACGAAAGCTCCTTTAGATTCAAATCTTCGCTTCTACACTGAACTCTTTAGGAATAAAGCATCCTTCACCGGATTAAGGTGTGAAGGAGCTAATAATCGTAAGTCCGATCAGAGCACTTTGACTGACCTTCTTTTACCACATTGACGGGGTGATAGGCGAGTGATAGCAACAGGCCGGAAGCAATAACCAAATACAAAGTGGACCATTCGTGGAACGACGGCACTTACGCCGATTTTTGTCATTGCATCCACGATTAGCGGACACTTGATACAAACTAAAAGCGGCGGGCTTACTAAGCCGCCGCTTTAGTTTGTCCTGTTGGTGCACCCGGCATGATTCGAACATGCGACCCCCTGATTCGTAGTCAGGTACTCTATCCAACTGAGCTACGGGTGCGAGAGCGGTAATAATAAAGGCTAAGGCCGAAATAGTAAAACGCGCGTTGTGAGCCACTCGACGAACGTTCGTGACAAACAACAGCGACCGTGTTGCCCGTGAAATTCAGCGCGCGTAGTAGCCGGGTTTCGTGCGCGCGGTCAGGTCGGATTGCACTACCTCAACCCGGATCTCGTGCCACTTCCCGCGCACGCGCTCGCCAGGCGCCTGGTACGCAACCGTGTAGAGTGTCCGCAGATTCGCGGCCACTTCGCGATAGAGTTGCGCCATGTACTCCAGGCGGTTGATCTCGTTCAGACGCCCGCCGGTGCGATCGGCTAACGACTGCAAACGCGCGCGCGCTGCCGCGTAGATGCCCGTGATATTCGGCGACGGTAACGGCAAGCGCTTCGGATCACCCGACGGCAACGCGAGCGGATAGATCGTCACACCTAAACGATCCGCATCCGCAAGCACCGAAGCAAAATCATTACTAGCCTCCGGTTTGATCTTCGCAAGCGCTTCCTCATCAGTTTGCACATCCGCGAGTGTCGCGCGGTCGACATTGCGCAGGCGCGTGTCGAGGCCATCGGTCAACACCACGATCGCTTTGCGTCGTTTGCCTTCCTTCTCGAGTTCCTTCAACGCATATTTCAGCGCGTCGTAAAAGTGCGTCTCGCCGGCGCCTTCAGCGATCTCGATCGCATACGCGGTTTTCTGTCGATTCTCAGAGAAGCCGCTCAGCGATTTGATCTTCGCGTTGAACTGCACGACCGCAACGCGATCTTCCGGCGCGAGCGCGTCGAGAAAACGCTGGCTCGCGAGTTTCAACTGCTGGCGAAAGTTCAACGTCGATCCCGACATATCGAGCAATAGCACGAGACTAAACGGCGCTTCGACCGGCTCGAAGTGTTGAATCGACTGCTTCACACCGTCTTCGTAAATAACAAAATCGTTCTTGGTCAACGAGGTGACGGGTCTTCCCTGCTTGTCGACGACGCCGACGTTGAGCTGCACGAGCGAGGTTTCGGTTTTTATTACATCGTCGACGTCCTGCGCGGTCGCAGTGGTGACGCAAAACAGGATCAGAAGCGCAAAAAACGCGAGCCGCTGCCAGAAGGTATAAAGGTAATTCTGGTATTGCATGTGTAAATCGGAAGAGTATGCCCGCCGGGGCTCAATTTTTCAAACGCGCGAAATTCGGACGTTTTTACGGGTGTAACGGTTGCTTGCGGGCGCGGTTATAATGCGCGGCGGTTAGTTTAAAAGAGACCTCACAACCTCATCAGGAAGGACCTCATACATGTCGATCCTCACGAGTTATCGTCCGAATTTTTGTTGCGAGTGCGGCCACAAGATCGTGCGGCTGCGCTGGTTTGTTTGGACCAGTCGCAAGTTCTGCGACAAGTGCTTTCGCAAGTTTGCGAAGTCACAGTGGCTGCGTCCAACGCTCTCTCTGTGTGCGTTGTTACTCTTCGGCGTCCTGCTCGGACGTGGCTGTCGGCGCGCACCACCACCGTTGATCATCGAGCGACCCGCGCCCGCACAGGGCTCAACAACACAAGCACCGAAAAGCGGTTCAGCAACAACGAGCGGTCCAAGTGCTATAGGCCAGGCAACAACCACCGGGACGACGCCAACGACAACAGACGACGTCTACATGTGTGGCGCGCGCACAAAGAAAGGCACCCCGTGTTCCCGCCGCGTACATGGACCAGTACGCTGCTGGCAACACAAAGGCATGCCTGCGATGCTGCCGCCAGAGAAGCTGCTTGTTAAGGAGTGACCAGCGTGCTAACTTACTTCACAACTGGGAGGACAAAATGCAAGTTTTAGAGAAACCTGTCCTGATCAATTTCTCACCACTCAAGCGTTACACACTCGAAGAGTTTTGGGCTTTGCCTGAACGCGAGGATCGCGTGCGCTACGAACTCATCGGAGGACATCTTTTTATGGTTCCGCCACCTAACCCGCCTCACGGGGACCTCGCGGCGAATATGATGAAGGCAATAACGAAGTTTCTGTTGACTAATAAAGTCGAAGGCCAAATTTATTTTCCGCGCGAGCCTATTTACATTCGAGCAGAACATTCAACTTACCTCGAACCGGACATGATGTACGTGTCAGACGAATTGCGACAAAAGATGGGTTCGAGAAGAACATCGGCCGACATCGTCTTTGAATTTCTCTCGCGGCGCACGAATCTTTACGATCGCACCACCAAAGCGGACACGTACCTCACGCTCGGCGTGAAAGAGTTGTGGCTCGTCGATCCAGTGACTGAAACGATCGAGGTGCATCACCCGAAAGAAACCAGCGACACACTCGTGTGGGAGATCTACGTCTACGAAAAAGGCGAGCACGCGAAATCTCGCGTGCTCGCTGGTGGGGAAGTTTCCGTAGACGAGATCTTTCGCGATCTCGTCTAAACAGACAATCAATTCCGGCCTTGCTCGGTCGTCTTCGAGATCGGACGGTTATTGATCGTCTTCACCGGCGCGGGCGGCCGCGGGGGCAGCTTCACCGGCGTCTTCAACTTCGCCATCACCTCGGTGATCGCGCGTTCGAGTTGCGGATCTTTGCCGGCGATCACGGACTGCGGATCGTTCTCGACTTCGATATCCGGATCCACGCCGTAGCCCTCAATGATCCATTCGCCGTTCTTGTTCGCGAGCCCAAACTCCGGCACGTTGACCACACCGCCGTCGATCAATGTGCCGCGGTTCGTGATGCCGACAACACCGCCCCACGAACGTTTGCCAATCAATGGACCAAGTCCCGCCTCGCGGAACATCGACGGAAAAATGTCGCCGTCAGACGCGGAGTTCTCATCCAGCAGCGCCGCCATTGGACCAATGAACACGCCGTCAGGATACGTCGTGCCTTCGTCGCTCGTGCGCGAGTAATTGATGCCGAGCAACTTGCGCCGCAAACGCTCTATCAGCATCCGCGACACGTTGCCGCCGCCGTTCGCACGCACGTCAACGATCAAACCTTCCTTCTGCAGTTGCGGGTAGTACCACTTGATAAACTCGCGAATGCCCGCCGCGCCCATGTCCGGCACGTGCAGATAACCAACGCGCCCGTTAGTCGCCTGCGAAACGCGCTCACGATTGCGGTCCACCCAATCGAGATAGATTAGATTTTGTTCGTCGGTGATCGGCTTGTACGAAACAGTGCGCGCGCCCTGCATCGACGGCACTTTATTCAGCGTGAGCTGCACCGGATTGTCCGCCTTGTTTCGCAACAGGCGGTAAATATCGTCAGTCGGTTTCAACTCTTCGCCGTCGATCGCCAACACGTAATCGCCGACGCTCGCATTCACGCCGACTTCCGTCAGCGGCGAACGATAAATATCTTCCGCATTCTCGCCGCCAAAGATCTTCGTGATGCGATAACGGCCGGCTTGCTTGTCGACTTCGAAACGCGCGCCCGGCAAGCCGTAGCGCGGCCGCGGCGGAATCTGAAAATCGCCGCCGTCGATGTAAGCGTGCTGGATCGTCAACTCCGAGATCATCTCGCTGATCACGTAGTTCAAATCGGATCGATGCCCCACGTACTTCAGCAACGGTTTGTATTGCTCGCGCAATGCGACCCAGTCGAAACCGTGCATGTTCGGAACGTAGAACCAATCGCGATAACGCCGCCAAACTTCGTTGAAGATCTGGTTCCACTCTTCCTGTGGAACGCGATCGACATACAGTCCGGAAGTCGACACCGCTTTGCGCGTACGCTCGCCTTGCGGCGTCGCGTCGTAAAGATTGAAACCCGGGCCCTGGGCCACGAGCACCTTCGAACCATCGTCGGAAAGAACGTAACCACGCATGTCTTCGACGAGCGTCGTCTCTTTGCGATCCTTGATCGAATAGATGCGCAGCGACGTGGGCTTATCACTCTGGCGACCGTAGTAACCCGCGCCACCCACGACGTAAAGCAGATGTCCGGTCTTCGCGGCGAGTCCGCCGTAGTTGTCGGCGGCGAGCGGCACGCGCGCGACGCGTTCGACGATACCGGCGAAGTCGATGTTCATCGTTGCCGGCGGTTTCGGCGCGGCCGCTTCCGGCTTCTGTTCCGCCGGCGCGGGCGTGGCCGCCGCAGGCGAAGGTGATTCGGCCGGCTTTTCAGACGGCGCAGGAGACGCCGCAGGCTTCGCGGAATCATCAGCTGTCTTCGTTACCGTTACTTCGTCACTCTCCGGTGGAAACGGATTCTTCACGTCTTTACGGAGCGCGAGCGCATAGATGTACGTATCGCGATTCGTCGCGTAGTTGAATTCGATGTTCGAAAGCTGCGGCGCATACTCGCGATCGCTGAGGTAGTAAAGATAGTTACCCTGCGGATCCCACGCCGGATTGTAAGAGTTGAACGATTCGTCGGTGACGAGATGCACTTGATTATCGCCGGCGCTCCAAACGTACACGCCGGTGAACGGATTCTTGTTGGCCATCGAGAACGCGAGGAAGTTGCCGCGCGGCGACCAGGTGTAATCACGAATCTGGCCGCGCGTGTTATCAGCGATCTCCACGACCTTGCGATCCGCCATCGTCAACACGTAAAGCTTTCCGTCTTTGTCGCTGAACGCGATCCGTTTGCCGTCGGGCGCCCACTCCGGCCCGTAACGCATCGCGGCGCCGCCGTGCGTCAACTGCTCCGCCGGCTTCGAACCGTCCTGCGCGATCACGTAGAGCTCTTCTTCGCCGCTCATGTCGGAGATGAAAGCGATCTGCGAACCGTCAGGCGACCAACTGGCCCACTTGTCATGCGCGCCGGAAGAATGCGTCAAGTTTCGCGTCGGTCCTTTTTCGATCGGAGCAGTGAACACATCGCCACGTCCGACGAACAACGCGCGTTCACCTTTCGGACTCAACGCCACCGACTCGATCAGGTTCGCTGCCGACACACGACTCGGACGCCGCGCGTTACCTTCGTCAGGCACGTTGATCGAAATGGGCGTGCTCTTGTGCGTGCGCGCGTCCATCACGACCAGCTCGCCGTTCAACTCGTAAACGATCTGGTTATCGTTGTCCGAACTGGGCCAACGCACGTCCCACTGATTGCTGCTGGTTATTTTTGAAGTGCGCCCGTTCGACACTGTATAAGCGTAAAGATTGAAATGACCGTCGCGATCGGAGTTGTAGAAGATCGTATCGCCGAGCCACATCGCATCGCGCGTCGCACGCGGACCTTCGGTGATGCGCTTGGCAGCGTTGGTCTTCAGATCGTAAATGTAAAGCTTATTGGCCTCGCCACCGCCGTAACGTTTCTCCGAACGAAAGTCGCGCGACTGCGGCGAGTAGACCATCTCCTTTTCATCCGGCGAAAAATCACCGGAACCCGCGGTCGGCATCGGCAACGCTTCCGCTGGACCACCATCGACCGAAACTGAATAGAGCCGCGCGATCGGTAGCGTCCACGAATCACGCAGCGAGCGGAAGAAGATCCGTTTACCGTCGCGGCTCCAGCCAAACACCTGGTTGTCATAACCCCAGCGCGGCGCGAGCGGTCCCTTCGCCGGATAAAACGTGAGCTGGCGCGGCTCGCCGCCGGTGCTCGGCACGACGTAGACCTGTTCGTCGCCGTCGTACTGGCCCGTGAACGCGACCCATTTTCCGTCAGGCGAGAACTTGCCAAACACTTCGACGCCGGGATGCGACGTCAAATGGATCGCAGTGCCACCCGTAGCGGGCGCGGTCCAAAGATCGCCCGCGTAAGTAAAGACCACGCGGTCGCCCTGAATATCGGGAAACCGCAGCAACTTCGTTTGGGCGTTAGCGGTGAAAGCAAAAAGAAGAGGGAGAGCGAGGGTAATAAGAGCAAAGCGATTCTTACTGAGCAAGAAAGTTACCTCCGATTTTTGAACGCGTCGTTCAATTCTGTGTGTCTACTGGTTAACACCACGGGACGGCCATCTATGAACAAATATCGTATGTGAGTGCGAATTTCGAGGAGATCGCCGTCAGTAACGACGAGATTCGCCATCTTGCCCACGTCGATTGAGCCCAAACGGTCAGCCACGTTCATGATTTGCGCGGGATAAAGTGTCACGGATTTCAGTGCTTCAGACTTTGAGAGGCCGTAGGCGGCGGCCATTCCGGCGTAAAGCGGCAGGTTCCGCACCTCCGCGCCCGGATCTCCAGTGGAAATGCAGAAACGCACGCCGGCCTGCTGAAGTTTCGCGGGATTCTCATAAAGCGTGTCGTAGAAGTCATCTTCACGCAGTGGCAACGAGAACACGCCCGTCAAGATCACCGGCACGTCCTTCTCTTTCAACAGACTCGCGGCCTTCCACGCGTCGTCGCCGCCGAGAATGATTGGCTTCAGTTTCATCTCCTCGGCAAAACGGATCGCGCCCCGAATCTCCGCTTCGCGATCGGCGCGAAACAGCACTGGCCGCTCACCGCGAACGTACGGCACGAGCGCCTCGAGCACGACGTTCTGATCCGGCCGCGGCAACGATCGATCTTTGGCGTAAGCGTCCTGTGCGCGGCCGTAAGCTTCCGCGTCGCGCAGCGTCTTGCGCAGGCGATCGAGCTCGCGCGCGTTCTCTTCCAACCTTTCCGAGAGGTTCACGGGTGCTTGTTGGAAACCGCCGAACGGGGCGCCACCGCCGGCGACGCGCGGATAGTTGATTACCAGCGCGGCGTAAGGAACAACTGCCATCTCCTTAGACGACGTGCCGAGCAGATTGATTAACGCCGCCTGGCCGGAAATCAGCCCGCCGGTCGGCGCGGTCAACGTGTTCGTCACACCTTCGACGCGCGTTACCGCGATGTGCGCGCTGTGTGGATTCACAGCGACGATGGCTTTCGCGTTGGGATTGAAATCGCCGACCTCTGCGAGGTCGACGGTGCCGTTTGCGCCTTGCGGCACTTCGACGAGCCCCATGTTTGTGCCCGCGTCGATCATGCCGGGATAGACGGAGAGACCGCGGCCGTCGATCGTTTGCGCGCCGGCGGGAACGTTGACGCTCGCGCCGACCGCTTCGATCTTGCCGTCGCGAATGACGACCGTGCCGTTTTCGATGTCGGGTCCGCTGACGGTGACGATGCGCGCGTTGCGAATGGCGAAGGTGCCGCGTGGCGGCAGCACGCCGTCCTGGGTTGTTGGGTTGCCGATCTGCTGGGCGAAGGTTGAGCCACAGATTACACAGATCGACACCGCAAGGGACACGTTCGCAAGTTTCTTTAGAAGGTTCATGGCTGATCTCCCTCGATCGTGTCGTCTTCGTGACTCGGACGGCGACGGCGTGGCGCTTGTGGCGACTGTCCTTGTGCGGCTGGTTTGTTTGGATCGGCTTGTTCGAGCGTTGCGCGTTCTTTGGCGAGATCCGCACGGTGCGCGAGATCCTGTTGGCGATCGAAGTAGACGGTGCCGTCGATGAATGTCGTGTCGACGCGCGAATAAACGCTGAACGGATGACCATTCCAGATCGCGATGTCCGCGTCTTTGCCGACTTCGAGCGAGCCGACGCGATCCTGGATGCCGAGTTGAATCGCGGGATTGATCGTGATCAGGCGCAGCGCTTGTTCTTCAGTGAGGTCGCCCCAGTGCATCGCCTTCGCGGCTTCGATGTTCAAACGGCGCGCGCGCTCGTCGGAATCGGAGTTCATCGAAACGACAACGCCCGCGCGCGTCAGGATCGCGGCGTTGTAAGGAATCGCATCGTAAGCCTCGATCTTGTAGCCCCACGAATCGGCGAAGATCGAAGCGCCCGCGCCGTGCGCGGCGATTTCCTTCGCGACCTTGTAGCCTTCGAGCACGTGCTGGAGAGTTCTGATCTTGAAACCAAACTCGTCGGCGAGATTGAGCAGCATCAGGATCTCACTGACGACGTAGCAGTGCGCGTGAACGTAGCGTTTGCCTTCGAGCACTTCGACGAGCGGTTCGAGTTGCAGATCACGTCGCGGCGGAACGAGGTTCTTGTCTTTGCCGGCGTTCGCGCGGTATTCGTCCCATGCCTTTTTGTAATCGCGCGCGCGGATGAACGCGTCGCGGATCGTTTCTTCGACGCCCATGCGCGTGTTTGGATAGCGGCGCTGAACGCCGGGCAGGTTCGGCGTGCTCGAGCGCTTTACGTTTTCGCCGAGCGCGAACTTGATGCCGGGCATCGCGCCGGGAAAGATAAACTCGCTCGCCGGTCGCCCGTACTTGATCTTCACGACCGTGTTCAAGCCGCCGATCGGATTTGCGGAACCGTGCAACAGGTTCAGCGTCGTCACGCCGCCGGCTAGTTCGCGATAGAGATCGACGTCGGTCGTGTTGAGCACGTCCGCGGTGCGCACCATCGAGGTGACCGAGAGTGTGCCTTCGTTGATGGTGTCGAGCATCGAGTGGGAGTGGCAGTCGATGATGCCGGGCATGACGTACTTGCCGCTGCCGTCGATGATGCGCGCGTCCGCTGAGGCTTTGAGGTTTTTGCCGATAGCGGCGATCTTTCCGTTACGCAGGAGGATGTCTGTGTTTTGCAACGTGCCATGCGTGATCGTGAGCACGGTCGCATTACGGATCAGCGTTTCGGGCGACGTAACTCTCTGCGCCTGGGCCACGGACGTAACACAGATGAACACAGACAAGAGAAGTAAGTGCTTGGCTAGTCTCATAGTTTTTCTTGTGCCTTTTGTGCCTCTTTGCGGCTCTAGTTAGGACGCGCTCGACTGCCAGTGAAAGTCCCGGGCGCCATGCCGACAACGGTTACTGAGCCGCGCATCTGACCGCCCGAAACTGTTCCCACGAATGTCGCTTCCTTCGTTTGTCCTTCGATCTCCAGTGGAACGGTGAAGCGAACTTCACCCGCCGCGGTTGATGAAGCATTCGCGATTTCGCCTGCGCCAAGTGCACCGGAAATCGAACCTGTCGTGCGATCGCCTTCGCGTTGCAACGTGAGAGTTATCGTCTTATCACCCTGACCGAGATTGACGGTGAGGTTCCACGTTCCCGTCGGACTGTTCGGCGCACCGATACCAAAACCAGGCGCGGCGGGCCGCAGATCAACCGGACGGCCATCGATAAACACATGCACCACGCGACTGTTCCGATCGAAAAGATCGCCCCGCGTAACCGTCAGGTTCGCGATCTTGCCGGTCTCGATCGAACCGAGCTGGTTCTCAACACCGAGGATCGTCGCGGGCCAAATCGTGAACGCCCGCAACGCATCGGTCGCCGAAAGCCCGTTCTCAATCACGTGCCCGACGTTCGTCATCAGGTCCGCGATGTTCGTCAACTCACCGGACTCAAACGCGAACCGCACGCCCGCCTTCGCCAGCTTCCCCGCCGTCTGTTGCGCTTCGACTCGCTCGCGCAGCACGCGCATCGGCTCGGGATCGGCTTCCGGCAACGCTGCGGTCGTGCGGCGCGGCAAGTTCAACGACAACAGCACCGGCACGTTCTGTTTCACCAACCGATCCGCGACGCGATCTGCTTCGCGTCCCCCCGCGACGATCAGCTTCAACTTAAACTCGTTTGCCAGATCGAGCGCGCGCGTGATCTCGCGTTCGCTGTTGGCCAGCATCACCACCGGCATTCGCCCATCGACGACGGGAACGAGCGCGGCCAATGATCGATCAACCTCCGGCCGGCGCATGCCGCGCGGCGAACGCTCGTACGCCTGCAACGAATCGCGATAACGCTGCGCGTTGAGCATCATCTGCCGCAACGCCGCGAAGACGCCCATCAGCGAACCGGGATAACCGCCACGCAGCGGCGTGAAACCGACGTGCATCGCGACCGGCGAACGCACGATCATCTCCTGCGGCGAGTCGCCGGCGAGATTGATCAGTGCCGACTGGCCCATCCAGATGCCCGTGCGCGGCGAAGTCAATGCGGTGGTGATGCCGATGTTTCGCGACGCTTCGACGTCGGCGCTACCCGGACGGATCACGTCTTCGACCATCACTTCCGGCTGCAAGCCCGGCGGCTGGGTCGAGTTTGGACCAGCGGGACTCGGCCGCGCTTGCGCCGCGAAGAAAGCAGCGGCGCCGCCACCGCCTCCCGGCGACGGCGCAGGCGCAGGTTCGGGCAGCGCGAGATTCGTGTAGGAGTCGATCAGGCCCGGGTAGACCGTCAGTCCGGCGCCGTCGATGATGCGTGCATCCGGCGGCGCGTTGACGTTCGCGCCGACCGCGGCGATCAAGCCGTCGCGCACCACCACCGTGCCGCGATCGATCGTTGCCCCCGATACGGTAACGATGCGCGCATTTACGATCGCGTAGGTGTCGATACCGGAGGCCGCGCTGCGCTGTTGCGCGTTGATTAGCGAGCCGGAAAGCAGAGAAAGGGCGACAACAAGGACAATAAGCAGGCGGATTCTTGGCATAGGCAACCAAATCCCAGTTAGTTTGAGTTGCGAAAGCAGGAAAGAGACGAGAGCTTAGCCCAAGAGTGGTGCTCAAGGGAAGTTTAAAGCGGTGTTAAAGGGTGGCCGTGACAAGCGGCCACCCAAAGATATTTACCGGTTAGCGTTGCGATTCGCGTTGCGGTTCGTACCAGCAGCGTGGTTTGCGTTGGCGTTGTGGTTCGCGTTCGCATTGGCGTTGGCGTTCGTGTTGCCCGACGCCGAAACCTTCAACTGGTTCCGCACCGACTTCACACCTTCCACCGTCTTCGCCACCTGTTCCGCGCGGGTCTTCTGCGCCGCACTCGCCACCGTGCCGCTCAACGTCACCACGGCATTGTCGACATCGACATTGATCGTCGAGTCGCGCAGGTCATCCGCCGCCGCGAGATCGAAACGCGTCTTCACCCACAGCCAGCCGTCGTTCACGCCGCTGCCGATCGTGCGGCCCGAGCCCTTCGCCTCGCGCTGATACTGTTCTTTGTTACGCTCATACTCTTCGCGCGTCGGCGCCCGGTTCGAATTGTTATTCGCGACCGCCGGCGTCGGCGTTGGACTCGCCGCCAGGTTCGCATTCCGGTTCGCATTCGCGTTCAGGTTTCCATTCGCGTTGTTGTTCGCGTTGTCGCAGCCCGGCAGAATAATTGAAAGCACGGCTATGGCTATGAGTCCTAAAAGTCTATGTCTCATTTGGGAAAGTCCTCCTTGGTTGACGCGAACCAAGTTCGGAAAAGATACGCGCGCATGAAAACATGGCAGAGCACACGCCGAACGTGTTCGCAAACATGCTCGATCTCAGCAGGGGGTTAAAACAATCGCGGGCGGGGTCAGGGAGCGTCGTTAATTCTGCAATCGCTGGGCCAGTGGTCAGCGCAAAATCACCATTTCACGCTGCCTTCTTTGGTCGTGTCGATCTCAGCAACCTTCGGTGCTTCACCAAACAGATAACCTTTGATGTTGTCGAACAAAAACGTTTGCGCGTCCGGGTTCGTGAGGTCCAGGCCGTAGTGGTTGATGATCTGCGTTTGCTTTTGCAGCCAACCACTCCAACACGGCTGACAGATCTCCGCGGCGATTTTTTGTCCCAACTCGTTTGGGAACGGCGCGAACGGTAGCGCCGGACGCTTCTCGCCGCAATGGGCGCATTTGATAGTTTCAGCCACGAACTTCTCCTCCTTGTGCTGCGCGGATCGCGGAGATTATAACGTCATCCTTCGGCTTGATCAGCCCCAGCGGCCGCACGTCCTGATAACGCAGTTTTCCTTCACCGTCGATCACGAAAACCGAGCGCGCCACCTTGCCGGGAATCAACGAGCGCGCGCCATAAAGCATGGAAACCTTCCCGTCCGGATCCGAAAGCAAACGCAACGGCAGCTCGTGATGCGCGGCGAAGTTGCGATGCGACTCAACCGAGTCAGTCGAGATGCCGACAACCTCCGCGCCCGTCGCCTGGTAGTCAGGCCAACGATCACGCACCGAACACATCTGTCGCGTGCAGATCGGCGTCTCGTCTCCCGGGTAGAAGAGCAGCACGACCACCTTACCGCGGTTGTCATGCAAGCGCCACTCGCGGCCCGCGCCGTCAGGCAACGTGAAATCCGGGGCGGGATCGTTGAGGTTTAGCTTCGTCATCCGATTAGTCCAGCCAGGATTTCCAAAGCTTCGGCGACTTCTTCGTCGGTGTTGAAGAAGTGCGGCGAGATGCGCAAGCCGGCGCTCGGACGCCAATCGACAAACACGCGTCGCTCCGCGAGTTGTTCGGAAACTGCCTTCGCATCTTCGACACTGATCATCACCGAGCCGCCGCGACGTTCGAGCTCGAGCGGCGTGTTGATGGTCCAACCGCGTTCGCGTGCCGTATCGATCATTAGCTGCGTGCGCCGTTGTGACTCCGCGTAGATCTGTTCGAGTCCCACTGACTCGATGATGTCGAGACCGGGGATCGCCGAATAGAGCGCGGGGATGCTTGGGGTGCCCTGCGCGAAGCGGCGCACCGAACGCGCGTAACGCATCGGCGCAGAGGCAAACTCAAATGGCGCATCGTGAGCGACCCAACCCGTCAGCCGCGGGCGCAGATCTTTTTGCAAGTCGGGACGCACGTACAAGTAACCGCACGACGGTCCACCGCAGAGCCACTTGATCGTGCCGCCGATCAGGAAATCGACCTTCCAATCAGCCGCGTGCAACGGCACGACGCCTGCGGACTGATACACGTCCAGCAAAACGAGCGCGCCCTTCGCGTGCGCGCGCTCGACGATCGCCGAAGCGTCGATGCGATACGAGCTGCGATACGACGTGTGGGCCAAAGCGACGAGACACGTCTCGTCATCGATGGCGTTAAGTATTTTCTCTAAAGGCACCGTGATGCCGTCAGTGGACGGAACGACCTCGACGTGCGCGCCGATTTGCCGCTGCGCGTCCCAGATGTATTCCATCGACGGAAAATCGAGCGCGGTCGTGACGACTTTGTTTCTGCGTCCACTATGAAAATCAAAACACGAAGCGACCGTGGCGAGCGCGATCGAAGCGTTTGGCTCGATCTGTACCGAGCCGGGCGCGCCACCGAGGATGCGCGCGAGACGATCGCCGACGCGCCGCGAGAGCTCCCACCAACTCGTGGCCCACGCGTCTTCGCTCGTGTGATGTTCCCACGCGTCGCAGTAAGCGAGCATCGAATCGCGCACCGCGCGCGGCACGGGCCCGAGACTGTGACTGAGCAGATGAATGCCCGAAGCCAGCGTGGGAAACAGATCTCTGTGTCGATTCGGGATCATCTGTAGTTCATCAGCGTCTTTTCAAGACCGAGCGGGTCTTGTCGCAAGCCTTCGAAAACGCCCTTTGCTTCGTCGCCGATCGGCGGGTCGTGTTGCTCTTCGCGAATGGCAGTAAGTACCTCGGCGGCGACGAATTCTTTCGTCATCTTCGGCACGTCAGCGCCGCGGCTCATGTCGGAATCGAAAGTCGTCGGCATGACGGTGATCACGCGCACGTTGTCGTCGGCGAGATACGCGCGCAACGCCTGGCCCAACGAGAGCAGCGCCGCTTTCGTGGCGCAATAAGTTCCGACGAGCGGCAGGTTTACTTTCGCGAACGCGGTCGCGATGTTGACGATCATGCCGTCGCGTTGCGCGATCATCGCGGGCGCGACGGCGCGCGTCAGCCGCAACACGCCGAGATAGTTCACCGCGAGCTCATTTTGTACGTCGTCGAGATTCATCGTCAGCGGATTGCCAAAGCCTGCCACACCGGCGTTGTTCACGAGAATGTCGATCGGGCCGAGTTGTGCGACGGCGTTGACATCGCGCTCGCTGGTCACGTCGAGTCGTATCGGCGTCACTCGTTCGGGAAACTCTTGCCGCAATGAATCTTCAGCTTCGTCGTTCCGTGTTCCGGCCAACACTTCACGCGCGCCTGCGGCGACAAACGCGCCCGCAAGCGTACGCCCGAGGCCGCGACCTGCGCCGCTAATCAACACTCGTTTGCCTTCAATCTCCATGCACGTCGACCTTCGCCGCTGCATTCTGTCGCTGCATGCGCGCGATTTGATATAGCCCGAGGCCCACGAGGCCCCACACAAACAACAGCTCGATGCTCGTCAACGAATGCTCTGTGATCCGCTGGGCCAGGGTGGTCGTTTGCAGTGCGGCGATGTCCTGTTTGAGTTGAATGAAAATCATCAACCCCATCGACAACACCGAAACGACCGCCGCGGCCTGCCGCACACCGCGCGGCAAACTGATCTCGATCTCGCTTGCGAGTCGCGAGTTCAAACGCGGAAGAAACAGAAATACCAGGCTGTGAATGAAATAAAGCACGACGAGGGCAAACACTGCAACGTTCAGCGCGAGAGAAAGCTGCCCGCTGATCAATAAAATCGCGCAACAGATCAGCGTCAGGGTGAGGCCGCGAATCGGCGTCGCGGTGCTTTCGTTGATGAAACCGAGCCAACGCGGCGCGAGTCCGTCCTTCACGAACGTGATCGCGAGCCGCGACGGCACGAGCAAAGTGCCGTTGAGCGCGGTCATGATCGCGGCGACCGCACCGAGCGTGACGAAGATCGCCGCGCCCGCCGGCAGATAGATCGACGCGACTTCAGCCATCGGTGCGGTGCTCGCTTGCAGCCGTCCGCCGGGTAACACGCCGAACGAAACGATCGAAGTGAAGACGTAGATCAGCGCGGTGATCGTGATGCCTTTGACGAGTATGCGCGGCAAACGTCGCGTGCTGTCTTTTACTTCGCCGGCGGTTTGCGTGATCGATTCGAAGCCCGCGTACGCGAAGAACAGCGGCAGCAAACTCACGCCGAAGCCGTTCCAGCCGTGCGTGAAGAACGGCGTGTAGTTCTGCGACTTCAACACAAACAGACCTGGTACGATCAGCACGAGCAACGCGAGACATTTCAGCGCCGACATCACGACCTGCATGCGGCCGAACCAGCGAATGCCGACAACGTGGACGAGGTAGAAAACGACGAGCGCGGTCAACGCGAGCGGCAGGCGATACGTTCCCGCGTTGATGCGGCCGCCGCTCAACGCAATCAAGTATCCGGCCATCGCGTTCGCGAGATACGCGCCCGCGCCGATGTAGGAAATGATCTTCAGCCACGAGCCGACGTACGCGAGCCGATAGCCGCCAACCGTGCGCGAGATGTTGAGGTATTCGCCGCCGGGTTCGCGGCCGAGGTGCGTCGAGAGATACGCGGCGTAAGGAATCGCGGTCGCGAGAATCGCGGGCGTGAGCACGATGTAACCGAGAATCACGCTTGGGCCGGTCAGCGCCCACGCCTGGCTCGTGACCTGAAAAATCCCCGCGCCGATCAGGATGCCGATAACCGTAGCGTACGACTCGAGCGTGCCGAGATCGCGCCGCAGTCTACTGGTTGGCGAGTTGGTCATGTTCAACCTCTCTTTGGAGTGCGGCGACTCGTCGCCGCTTTCACCGTTCCAAAGCGGCGACGAGTCGCCGCACTCCAAGAGGATCACCGCTGCATCAAGGTGTTTGACGGCAGTTGGGGGTTCAAGACTTTCTCGGCGCTTTCGACGCCGGCGACGGGCAGTTTCGCAGCATCGATCAGACCGAGTTGGGCCAACACTGACGCCTGGTCCCAGTAGATATGCTCGTGCGCGAGTTTGCCGTCGCGGAAGTGAACGATGACGACGAGCGCGACACGCACGTGTTTGCCGGTCGGCTCGACGCCGGGCAACATCCAATCCATCTTGCTCGTGTGCGTGAACTCAAACACCATCTCGTCAACAACCCGATCCGTTCCGATCGTGCGCGACACCGGCGTCATGCTCGTGTCGGGCGGCATCTGCGGAATGAAACGTTGCGAATAAAACTCACGCAGTTCGTCGTGGCCCACGCCGCCAGTCATCACGGGAACGTGATTGACGTAAGCGTCGGGCACCATCGTCTCGAGCGTGTGATCAGTGTTGCGTGTCGCAAACTCGTACTTCACATGATCGTCCCACTTCGACGAGAGCGTTTGCTGCGCGCTCGCGACACCCGCGCCGGCAAGCTGGCTCACCAGTAATTCGAGCGTGCGAAGGTTCGCAAGCTCCGCGTCAGCAGCGTCGTAGTGTTCGCCGCCGACGCGCGCAAAAGCATGATCTCTTCCCGGATAATCGTAGAGCTTCGCTAAAGAGTTTTGGTCCAAGGCCGCGTGGATCTGCACCTGCGCTTCAGGCGGACAAAACTGGTCGTTGCTCGCGATGTGCAGCAACAGCGGCGTCGTGAGGTTCGTCGCTTCGTCGAGAGCTTTCTCGATCCCGACGCCGTAATAACCGACCGCACAATCCGGCTTGAAACGCACCGACAACAAATACGCGAGCTTCCCGCCGAGACAAAAACCGACCGCGCCGGCGTGTCCGGTACACGCCGGATGAGCGCGCAAGAACTTCATCACAGCGGCGGCATCCTCAACCGCCTTCGCTTCGTCGAGACTCATATAAAGCTCGATCGCTTTGTTCCAGTCGTCGCGGCGGTCGGTCAACTCGACTCCCGGCGAGATACGCCAGAAGAGATCCGGACAGAACGCGACGAAACCGTGTGCGGCGTACCAGTCGGTGATGCTGCGCATGTGATCGTTGACGCCGAAGATTTCCTGCAGGACAACGAGGCCTGGTCCATAGCCGCTCGCGGGCAGCGCGAGATAGCCGCCGAACTCGCCGCCGTCAAATGCCTTTATTGTGGTCATGAGCGGTGATAGTAAATCACACCTGGTTTTTGCGCACCCATTCTTTGCCGGCGGAGCAAAGACTCAGAAAGTTGCAGGCGCGACAGTGTGGCGCGGGTTTGACCGGAAAGTGGGCGGGATCGGACGACGAGATGATGCGCAGCATGGCTTCGTCGATCGCCGCTTCGCACGCGGCGGGAGCTAGCAGTTCGTCAGCGAGATGAAGCTCGACGTTTGGTTGGAGGAAATGCAACGTGACACGGAGTTCGACGTTCGCGAGCGACGGCAGCAGCTCGCGCACGGCGAGCGCGTACGATTGCATTTGCAACTCGTAGTCTGCGGATGTCGTGCGTAACGCGGCAGTCAGCGAGGCATTTGATTCAGTTTCTTCGAAGTTAAAAGAGAACTGAGTTTCTTTCGACGGCTCGGGAAGCGGCTCGGCAGTTTTAGCAGGGATGATGCGGTTGGTCTTGAAGTCGAAGATTTCAATTGAAGAACGGGTAATCAAAAGTTTATCGATCACACCGAAGAGAATTCCCAACGGCCGCCGCAAACGAAAACTCACTTCACTCCATAGACCCACTTCACCCGTTGGCTTGGCGGCGTCCGCAGCGTGCGGCGCGGCTTCGACACGTTTGAAAACATCGCTTGCGAGATAGTTCTTCGCGAGCGGCAGCAAGTCTTTGATCGCCGCGTCGAAATTGATCTCGACGAGACGATCAGCGAGTTGCGCCGCGCGCAACCGCATCACTTCCTCGAAACTCTCGCGCAAACATTGTTCGACGTTCTGGTCCGCGGCGTAGTGTTCGCAGAAACGATGAATCACAGCGCCCTTCAACGTCGCCGTGAGATTACCGGGCGGTTCGGGCGCGTCGGCATTGTTCCAAACCGCGAGCTCGTCAGCCGAAGGCAGTTGCAGCACGCGGTCGAAATAATATTGCCGCGGACAGCGGTGATAGTTGATCAACTGCGTCACGCTGAAGCGATGTATCGCAGTCCCAAGCGGCCGCTCGATCAAGCGTGTCAACGGAAACGCTTCGATTAACGAGTCAGCCGGCGGCGCGGTAGTTTGCGGTTCATCTGTTGTCTCCGGCTCAAAATCTGCAACTTCTTCCGCGAGGTTGATCGTCAGTTGCAGCGGCAGGTCGTCCTCGAGCTCGACCACATCGCTCGCCGCACGCTCTCCCAGATCGAGCGACTGCCAAATCCACTTCAACCAGCAATCGTTGCCGCGAGTCAGAGACGCGATCTGATCCGTAACGCCCGACATGATCAAGCGATCCTCAGCACGCGACGCGGCGACGTAAAGCAAGCGCATGCTTTCAAACTGCTCGCGCCACGCGTGTCGCTTTTCGAAATTCGTGTAAGTGCAACCAGCGACGAGACCGCCGCGACCGTCAGGTACCTTCAACGTCAGGCCCTGATGCCGATCGAGCAACACCCAATTGTCGGTCGTGACGCGCGAGAGTCGTTGCAGATCGGGAATGAACACGACCGGAAACTCGAGCCCTTTCGCCTGGTGAATCGTCATCAAGCGCACCGCGTCAGCGGCCTGGTCGATCTGTCCCTCACTCTCGCGGCTGCCGATTGCTTCAAACTCTTCGACGTAGCGCACGAAGTCGCGAATCAGATGCGTGCCGGAGCTTTCGAACCGCGCGGCGAGCGTGAAGAGCCGCTCGACGTTCGCGAGCCGCTGCGCGCCGTCGAAGTTGGCGGCGATGACGGTCATGTATTCGGACTCATTAACAGCGAAACGAAGCAGATCCTGAATCGGATAATGATGTCGTCGCGCGACGAGCTCGCTGATCAGTTTCGCGGCCCGATCGAGCAGCTCGTGTTCTTCGGCGCTGATGTAAGCGATCTCGTTGTGACGTCGCAGCGCGCTGTAAAAAGGGCGCGTCGGCGAGAAGCCTCGGAGCGGCCGCTCGGGATCGTTGGTTTCGACTTCCGTCACCAACGGCGCGCAGCGCAACGCGAGCAACGCGTTGTCCGAAAGACCGCAAAGCGGCGAGCGCAACACCGCGGCAAGCGCGATCTCGTCGGTCTTGTTGTCAAGAAAGCGCAGAAGCTGGATGAGGTCCGTGATCTCTTCGCGTTCGTAGAAACCGCGGCCGAGCACGGTTTGATACGGAATGTTGGCGCGGCGAAAGATCGATTCGTAGATCTGCACCTGCGTCATCGCGCGAAACAGCAAAGCGATGTCGCCGTACTTCAGTTCAGGGTCCGAACGTTTCAACGCGATGATGCGCCGCGCGACCTGTTGCGCGTCTAGCTCGCGCGAGTCGTAGTAAGCGCGCGGGTCGTCTTCGAGTGAAGGCTTCGTAGTCACGAGCAGTTCAACCAAAGTGCCTTCATCGCGAAGTTCGCGTTTGGCGTCACTCGGCTCGTGCTTCACGTAGCCCAACTGGTCCAGGTTCTTGTACTCGCTCGAAGGAATGTCGTCAGGCACGCGAAACAGCCGCGCGAACAAATAATTGAAGAATGCGATCAGCGGTGGTTGGCTGCGGAAGTTCAACTGGAGCGGCTTCTCTTCACCGCCATGCGCAAGCAGCGTCGCTGTCATCTCGCGAAACACATCGACATCCGCGCCGCGAAAACCGTAAATCGACTGCTTGCGATCGCCAACGATGAAGAGGTTCGCAGGCCGGCGGCCTTTTGTTAAAGCGAGTCGTTCGAGCAACACGCGCTGCACCGGGTTTGTGTCCTGAAACTCGTCGACCAAAAAGAAGCGATAACGCTCCGACGTGCGCGCGAGCACTTCCTGCCGTTCGAGCAACGTCAACGTTCTTAATTCAAGATCGTCGAAGTCGAGCGCCGATAATTTCTGCTTCTCCTCGTTGAGCCGCTGATCGATGCGCAACAGCAGGTTGACCATCTCGAGCGCGTACTGCCGCGCAAACAGATCGAGACAAACCTGCGGCACGCGGCCCTGAAGATTCTTGGCCCAGATCAACTCGTCGAGCGCCTTGACGTGATCCGCCACAGCACCGCGCAGAGCCGGCCGCGGATCGCGAAACGTTTCAACCAGACGGCAATAATCCGCGAGCGTTTCGTGCGACGGAATTGACGTCAACAGTTTCTTCGCCTCATTCCACGCCGCGATCACTTCAGCCTGGTTTTCGAGTTGCGCTTTCGTCGTGCGACGCACGCGCAGAAACTCATTCATCGTGCGTTCGAGATCTTCGAGCGCGCGCGCGTGATCTTCTTCGGTCGCATGCGTCCGCGCAGTCGCAAGCGCGAGATCTTCGAGCGACAATCCCTGACCGCGCGCTTCGCGATAGAGTTGCGCGAGCGCCGCCGCGAGCCGGCTGCGGCCGACGCCGAGCGTGAGCCGCGAGATCTCCACGTGTCCACCGCTGATGAAATCCGACAACACTTCCTCGACCGTCATTTCCAGCAACATCGCCGCGCGATGCTCGTCGAGCAGCAGAAACTGCGGATCGACGCGCGCTTCGATCGGAAACTCGCGCAACAGCCGCGCGCAGAAACCGTGAATCGTCGTGATCACCGCGCCGTCGAGCGTGCGTTTGTAATTCAGCCAGCGGCGACGCTCCTCGTCGGTCGCGATACGCAGCATGTGATTGAGGTCGGCGCGCAGACGCTCGCGCATTTCGTTGGCCGCGCGATTGGTGAAAGTGATCGCGACGATCTGATCGATGGCGAGACGGTGTTCGCGCAGGATGTGCAGGTAGCGCTCGACCAGGACGGTGGTCTTGCCCGAGCCTGGTCCAGCCGTGACGGAGATGTGCTTATCGATGTCGTAAGCGGCGGCCGCCTGTTCCGGCAACAGCACGCGTTGTTCTTTCACTTTCGTCATCGATCGGTCCCGTGGCCCTTCTTGCGTTCGATGCGGTCGCGGTCGTAGCGGCTCACGGCGCGGTAATCACAAAAGCGACAAGTCTTCAAACGCTCCGACGGATCCACGCGAAAGTCGCCGGCGCGCATGCGATCGAGAAACTCCCAAATCTTCGCCACTACCTGCGAGCGAATCGTTTGCCAGTCGTCATCAGTGAAAACCGAGTTCTTCGCGCGCAGCCGCAGGTAATCGAGTTGGCTCGCGCGATAGAGACCCTTGTTGCGGCGGTCCTGCGCGCCGCGAATGATGTAGTAACCGCCGCCGGCGATCGGATGGTCGGGCAGGATCAGTTTTTCGAGTGCTTCGAGATAGATCGGAAGTTGCAGACTGCGGCCGGAAACGATGTCGTAGCGGCTCGCGCCGGTTGAGAGTTTGTAGTCGTAAGCCACGACCGTGTTGTCGCCCGCCACGTCAACGCGATCGATTTGGCCGCTGATCTTGATCGACTCTTCACCGACAAACGTTTCGCGCGTAAGCTCGAGCGGCTCGTCTTTCGACTCCGGATCTTTCGCGGCCGACTTCATGCCGCCAAACGCGACTTCGAAATACGCCGGCAGCACGCGCTCTTTTTCCGCCGCTTCCTGAACTTCGAGTTCGTAAAGCAACACTTGATCGAGCAGGATCTTGCGAATCTCGCGATCGATCTTCCAGATCTGTTTGTTGAGCGGCGGCACGACGCGTTCGTGCTCGTCGAAAACTTTGTCGGCGATCGCGGCGAGCTCGGTTTGCAGTTTCTTGCGGTCGAGCTTGTGCAAAGCTTCGCGGCGATGCTGTTCGAAGAAGCGGCGCAAAATGTCGTGCAACAACTTGCCCGCATCGATCGCTTGCAGGTCAAGCGCCGCTTCGCCGCGCGGTTCGAGCCGCAGCACGCGTTGCGCGAAGAAGCGATACGGGCAGTTGCCGTAAACACTCAAGCCGCTCGCGCTGTGAACGAACTCGGGACCGAATTTATGCTTCAACAGGCGCAGCAGATCGGGATTCGTGATCGCGCCGTCGTATGGACCAAAGAACGGCCCGCAACGCTCGCGCTCGATCTCGATGCGCCGCAGCGCGCTGTCGCTCAGGAAGCCGTCGTTGCGCGCGAGCGTCAGCAGGCGCTTGATGCGCGGTTGCGGTAACAGACCTTCGCGCTGGCCGCGGTGCAGGTGACGTTCCTGCTGCCGCACGAGACCAATCTTCATTTCGTTCGTCGTCGACGCTGCGACGATGTTCTTGCCGTCGTAATCGCGACGAACGATTTCGGTCTCGACTCGATACGGCGCGATCGCGCGGCGCAGCTCGTCGACGTAATATGACGCGACCGTTTCCGTGTCGTCTTCCAGCATCAGCGGGCGGCTGAGATAGAGGCGCTCGGTCGCGCGACACGCGACCTGATAGAAATAGTGCTCTTCTTTGAGCAGTGTGTTGGGCGAGATGTCTTCGAGCGTGAGTCCGTATTCGCGCAGCCGGTCGCGTTCTTCGTGCGGATAGATCCAGTCGCGTCCGGCGGTGAGCGGAAAGCCGCCTTCGGTCAGTCCGGCCATGAACACGGCGCGAAAGCGCAGGCCGCGCACGTCGGTCGCTTCGAGCACGCGTAGGCCGTTGCGATCCGGCGCGCCGAAGAGTTGCGACTGCGAGCCGAGCGAACGCCGCACTTCCTGCAAGAGGTTCGAAAGCCGCGTGGCGGTCGCGCCGTTGCCGGCGATCTCGATGCTCTTCACAGCGGAGACGAACGCGCGGCGCAATGCTTCGAGCGCGTTGAAGTTGAGCATTACTTGCGGCAGTTGTTGCTCGTCTTTTTCATGACGCGCGGGCTCGGCGATCTGGTCGCTAAACCCGAAGCGATCCAATAGCCGCATCAACTCAGCGCGCAGATCCGTGAGTTTGCCTTCGCGCGGAATCGAATACAGCAACTCGGCAAAACGACGCACGACGAGCGCGGTCCAAGCGAGCGCCGAAGGATGAATGTCGCGCGCCGGGCGGCGTTTCTTTTCGACGCCTTTCTCGTCGATCTTCACGATCTCGGCGTTCTCGACGTTGTCGGCGATGTCGGTTTCGCGATCGTGCGCGCTGGCGTCGATGCTCAAGACTTCTTTCGTCGCGGTGGCGCCGGGAAGATCGGTGAAGAGCTTGTGCGCACGCGCGAGCCACGCGCTGACGGTTAGATCGCTGCCGACGTAAGCGAACGCGTTCTCGAGCGCGTCGGCGTCCCAGTGGCCGATGCGTGTGCGCGAGTCCTTTAGATCGGCGTGATCTTCTTCGAAGCGCGCGGCGAGGATCTTCAACTCCGCGTCGCTAAGACGGAAGTACTCGGACTTGATCAGGTCCGCGAGTTCAGAGATTCGGGTGGCTTGCTCCTCGTCTGTGGTCAAGCCTTCGAGCAGCGTAAGTAATTTTAAAGCGGCGCGGTTCGCGGGAATGTCGCCCGCGTCGACGCGCAATTCGAGATTGCACGGCAGCGACTCTTCATGCAGCACGCGCGCTATCGTGTAGGCGTAGGGCGCGCGCTTGCGCACGACGAGCGCGCAGTCAGCGAGGCTGTAGTTCTCGGTCAGCACGAGTCGTTTGATCTCGCGCACGATCGTGTGGATCTCCGTGTCGCGATCGCCGCATTCGAGGTAACGAATTTCTTTAACTGCGAACTCCGGCGCTTCCGAAACGTCGTCGGAAGAGCGCAGCGGGTTGAAAAGGTTTTCGCGCAGTTGCGACAGCACGCCGGGCGGCGATGTGTAGTCGTGCGTGGGCACGATGTCAAACGTCGCCATGCTTTGCAGTTGGCCAATGGTCTCGCCAAACGGAATGAAGATCTCGGGGTTCGCGTCGTCGTGATTGAGATTGACGACGACGTCGGGCACGCGCGGAATCAACTGCCGCAGGATCTCGCCTTGCACCGGAGTGAAATCGAAGAAGCCATCAATGATGAAAAGCTGCACGTTCGCGAGCCACGGCACGCGCACGCCGCGGCCGTCGACGATGCCGCGCAGGACTTGAAGTGCGCGGAGTTGATCGAGATCTGCTTCGGTGAACTGGTGACGATCGAGCAGCGCGTTGTAAGTCGAGTAGATCAGTTCCACTTCGCGATCAAAATCGAGTTGGGTGATGCCGCGCGCTTCGCCGGTTTTCTCGATGTCGCGGGCGCGCGCGTTGAGAATTTCGGCGAGTTCGGCTGGTGTTCGCGCGGCGCGTTCGATCTCGCCGAGGAGAGTTGAGACGCTGTTGACGCAGCCTTCGCGTCCGGCGAGCGGCGCGAAGGCTTTCAGTTTGTTCGTTGCGAGCAACTGCAGCAGCACTTGCGAGATCAGGCTGCGCTTCAGCGGCAACTCGTCCTGATCGATCGGAATGCGCGGCGGTATATGGTTGCCGTTGTCATCGACGGCTGAGTAGAGGATGCGGCTCACGAAGCCGCGAAACAGGTGCACCGGCAGCTCGCCCCAGACGCCGCGATTGCGATTACCGTCGAGGATCTGCTGCGTTACCGATTCGAGCAGCGGATACGAAGCGGCGAGATAGAGGAACGCATCGCTTTGATTGTCGGCGACGAGTTTGGCGCAGCGCTCGATGAGCAGCGCTCGGTTGTTATTGAGTAGAGGACCTAACCAGATTTCTTTCACAACGGAACACTTATTTACACGGATTATTTTCGGCTGTCACCTGCTTGCGCGGTGTGAGCTTTGAGGAGGGGGAATTCGTCGTCGAGCAACGCGGCAGCAGGTTCAGGAAAACGGTCGGCTGGGTCGGGGAAAATGCCTGTCGAGGGTTCGGGGAAAATGTCGGCTACGGGCTCGGGAAAGACGCCTTCGTCGAGCGTCAACACGCGAGCGGCTTTGTCGACCGGCTCAAGCACTTCGATCTCTTCGCCCGCGATCGCGCCGCGCTCCTTGAAACGCCGCGCGGTCACCAGCACGCGCGACTCCAGCGAGCGCACGCCTTTGTTATATGCATCCAGCGCGCGATCCAGATTGCGGCCGATGTCGTCGAAGTATTTCGTGAACGTGCGCAGCCGATCGTAAAGCGTCTTCGCGAGGTCGCTGACCTCGTGCGCATTCTCGGCCATCTGCTCCTGACGCCAGCCGTAAGAGATCGCTTTGAGCAGCGCGATGAGCGTAGTCGGCGTAGCGATGATCACGTTCTGACTGACGCCGTCTTCGATCAGCTTCGGATCGTTTTCGAGCGCCGCACTGTAGAACGTCTCGCCCGGCAAAAACAGCAACACAAACTCCGGCGTCGGTTGCACTGCTTCCCAATACGACTTGCGACTGAGACTCGCGATGTGCGTGCGCACGTGGCGCGCGTGGTCCTTCAAACGCGCCGCCCGGATTTCTTCGTCCGTCGTTGAAATCGATTCATAAAACGCTTCGAACGGCACTTTCGAATCGACCACGATCGTGCGATTGCCGGGCAGACGCACGATCATGTCCGGACGAATGCGTCCCTCTTCGCCGTTAACCGTTTCCTGTTCGACGAAGTCACAATACTGCAACATGCCCGCGAGCTCGACCACGCGGCGCAACTGGATCTCGCCCCAACGGCCACGCACGTGCGGCGCGCGCAAAGCCTTTACTAAATTTCCGGTTTCCGACTGGAGTTGGAGATGCGATTGCGCGAGCACCTTCACCTGTTCGCGCAACTCCGAATAAGCGCCCGCGCGCGTCTTCTCGAGCTCGCCGATCTTGCCGTCGACCTTTTCGAGCGACTCTTTCAACGGCTTGATCAGATCGTTGATGGCGCTATGGCGACGTTCGAGATCACCTTTCGCGTTTTGTTGAAACGTTTCGAGGTTCTGCTTCGCGAGATCGAGAAACGAACGGTTGTTGTTGCGTAGCGCGTCGGCGGAAAGAGCTTTGAACGCGTCGGTGAGTTTTTCTTCGGCACTGCTGAGAAGCGCGAGTTTTTCCTGGCTGGCGCGGCGTTCGTCTTCGAGGCGAGTTTGCAGCGCGAGCAGGTTCGCGAGGTTGGCGGCGTTTTCGCCGCGCAGACGTTCGCTTTCGTCTTTCTCGCGATCGAGCGCGTCGGTGACGTCGCGGAGTTGGGCTTCTTTACCGTTGAGTCGTTCGATGAGCGTGGCGCGCTCAGTCTCGGCTTCGGCGCGGCCGCGGTCGAATGCGTATCGAAGTTTCGTTCGCGTTACGAGCCAGAGAGTAAAGGCGCCGAGGGCGAGGCCCAGAGCCAGTGTCAACACGGGGAGTAACACATCCATGCGGGCGATTCTAAACCGACAACCACAAAAACAGCTACAAAAAGTTTTGCGGGGCCCAAGATGTGGGATTAGCGGCCGAAGCTGGCGACCATGCGCTCGTAGATTTTGCGGGTGACGCGCACGTCGTTGAGGTTGTATTCGCGGATTTGATCGAGCTTGCCGGCCTGGTAAAGATCGAAGACCTTGCTGCCTTCCACGTCCGCTGTCTTGCTCGATTCAATCCCCAGCGCCCACGCCACGTCGTCCAGACTCACGAAGCGCTTCGCGCCGAGCCACCAGCGATGCATCGTGTCGAACACGCCGCGCACATTGTACTCCGCGAGATTCACAAACGGCCGCGCCTCGAGCCCGTGCACCAGACAACGCTGAAAGATAAACGGCAGGTCGAAGCCGATGATGTTGTGCCCGACGAGCTCGTCGCAGTCGCAGTCGAAGTCTTTCATTAACGCGAGGAAGTCGAGCAGCGCGCGTTTCTCCGGCTGTTCGAAGCCGTCGGTGTCGATGCCAAACGCGTGTTCGCGAACTTCCAACTCGAGACCCGGAAACTCGAGGCCCGGAACCGGCCCGACGTGGACCGCGATCGAAAGCACGCGCCCCGAAGTCGCGCTCAACGCGCCGAGCGCATAACAGCGTTCTTCTTCCGCGGCGATGTCTTCGAGGTAGCGTTGCTGCTGCTCGACGCGCATGTTGCCGAGACGCATCAGCCGCTCGAGCTGCGGCCCAACTCGTTCGCGAAAATCCGGCAACGTGAGCGTTTCTATGTCGAGCGTAAACGCGCGTGGAACCTGCGGCTCGGCCTGCTGGTGTTCGCGATACTGCTCGATCGTGATCGGGCGATACTCGGCGACGACAAACTGCTGCCGGTCCTGGTAGAACTCGAGTTTGCCGGTAACGCCCCACAGCCCCGGCTTGATCTCCTTCTGCGTCTCGAGCACCTCGCCCCAGATCTTGAGCGTGATCGACCCCGTAGCGTTGCGAGCGGAAGCGTCGCAGAAGAGCCGGCCTTGTTGCGTGCGGCGCTCGCGCACCGACGTGACGAGCACCATCAGCCACAAGTCTTCGCCGAGCGGGATCTCAGGAATCGGGATGTTGCCTCTCACGATCTAAACCATCGCATTCGGCCGGTCAGCATGAGACCGATCATTTTGTAATCGCCCATCAGCGACCAGAGCGGGTATTTAAAGGTCGCGGGCCGGTTCTTTTCGACGAGGAAATGCGCGAGCCAGGCGAAGCCGTAACCGGGAACAAATCCGAGCAGGATCAACCACCAGCGACCGATCGCGATGAAGTAAACGACGAGCGCAACGCCGAGCGTCGTGCCGATCAAATGCAGCACGCGCGTGGCCGGCTGGCTGTGTTCTGCAACGTAGAACGGCCAGAACTCGGAAAACGATCTATAGCGGTCGTCGTTCATGGGTAACGGGCCAGTTTGAGTGCGTCTTTGGAGTGCGGCGGCTTGACGCCGCTTTCATCCTGGTCACGCATCAGCGAGGCCAAAGCGGCGTCAAGTCGCCGCACTCCAAAGACGCACTCCAAAGAGAATCATTAGTACCTCGCTCATGAGAAGAGTTGCGCGAAGCTGTGCTCGTCGAGCGGCTCGACCTGGACCAGCTCGAGATTTTCTTCGACGTGTTCGACGCGGCTCATGCCGACGAGCGCGGTCGTGATGCCCGGCGTAGAACGAACAAACTGAAGCGCCGCTTGCGCGTCCGTGCGTATTGGACCAAGCGCACCGCGAATCTGCTCCGGCAAACCGCGCGCGAGTCGCGCTTGCAACAGCGACGCGCTCGCGATGGCGGTCACGCCTAACTCGTTCGCCTCGTGCGCCACGGCAATCGCTTCCGGCATCGCAAGGTTCAGCGGCAGTTGAATGAAACGAAATCCGTTTTCCGCGCCGCCGACCTGACGCGCCAGCTCCACCATCCTCTCTAATGAATGATGCTCGTTGGCGTTCTCCGAAGTGCGAAAGCCATTCCACGTCGCGACGCCATAGTATCGCAGCTTGCCCGCGCTGCGGTTCTCTTCGAGACGCTCAAACGCGCTCTGCAAGCGATGATAAAACTCGGCGTCGGAAACGTATTCCAACTGCGACTCGGGATTGTGAATGTAATAAACATCGACTGCGGTGACGCCGAGGTTTCTCAACGATTGATCGAGTTGGTGTTCGAGGTACGCGGGCGTCATGCAATGACTGCCGCCAACGAAGTCGTCGAACGACGCGATGCCGGGTTTGATGAAAGTTTCGTAGACGTACTGGTTGGGATCGCGCGGCGGCGCGCCGTCGAATGGCAAATAGCCGCCCTTCGTGCAGATCACCAACTCCTCGCGGGTGAAGCCGTGCTCGCTTGTGAGGATCTTTAAAGCGTCGCCGATCGAGCGTTCGCTACGTTGAAAGCGATAGTTTGCCGCGCTGTCGATCACGTTCACGCCGAGTTGAACCGCACGCACGACCGCGTCTTTGTAACGCACGTCGGTTGCTTCATCCGCGTTGCCGAGATACGTGCCGATGCCGATCGACGACAGGTGCAAACGTTCGCGCACGCGGAAATAATTCTGCGCAGCGCGACCGGCGAAGCGTTCGCGATAGCGCGCGGTGCCTTCGGGTGTAGCGTAGTTCGCGAGTGACATTTCCGACGGATGGTAGCACGGGTTTTGTGCTTTGCCCTTTACTTGTTAACTTGTCTCCATGTCGCTCGACATTTCGCAAGCAGCTCTCGACGAGATCTCGTCGCGCGCGGCGGCGCTCGTTTCGGAATACTTCGCCACGATTCGCGAACAGCCCGTACTCGCGCCGAACTACGCGGGCAAAACGAAGGAAGCGATCAACGTCGCGCTGCCGCTGGAAGGCCGTCCGCTCGATGAACTGATCGACGAGTGTCGCACGGTGATGAACCTCAGCCGGCACAACGGTCATCCGCGTTTTTTCGGCTACATCGCTTCGCCGTCGACACCGATCGGCGCGTACGCCGATCTGATCGCGTCGGCGCTTAACGCAAACATCACGTGCTGGCGTTCCGGACCCGCGGGAACGGAGATCGAACAGCTCGTCGTGCGCTGGTTGGGATCGTTGATTCGTTATGACGACAACGCGCGCGGGTTGCTGACGAGCGGCGGTTCGATGGCGAACATGATCGCGCTGCTGATCGCGAGCCGGCGCAAAGGCGGCGTCGACGCGGCGCGGAAAGGCCTGTGGAACGCGGGTGCGCCGATGACGATTTATGCGTCGGAAGAAGTGCACATGTCGATCGCGAAGGCGGCGGACATTCTCGGGTTCGGACGCGATCACGTGCGTGTTGTTGGCTGTGATGAGCGGCAGCGAATCCGCGTCGATGAGTTGAGGACACGGATAGACACGGATCAGAGCCACGGATTCAGACCGTTTTGTGTGGTGGCGAGCGCGGGGACGACGAATACGGGCGCGGTTGATCCGCTCGGTCAGGTAGCCGACGTGGCGCGGGAGTTCGAGCTATGGTTTCACGTTGATGGGGCGTATGGCGCGCCGGGAGTGTTGGACCAAAGAAAGTCTGAACTGTTCGCGGGACTCGAACGCGCCGATTCCGTTTCGCTCGATCCGCACAAATGGCTGTTCGTTCCGGTCGATGCTGGCTGTCTGCTGTTTCGCGACTCGATTGCGGCGGCCCGTGCGTTCAGCACCGAAGAGGCTGATTACATCAAGGTGCATGGGCTTACGGAAGACGCCGCGTTTGCTTACTGGGATTATGGCGTTGAGCTATCGCGTCGCTTTCGCGCGCTAAAGGTTTGGTTGACGCTCAACTACTACGGCGTGCGCCGCCTCGCTGAGGCGATCGTCGAGGACAATTCGCTGGCTGCATATTTAGGTGAGCTTGTTGCGCACGCGGAAGACTTTGAGTTGTTGGCGCGGGTCGAGTTGAGCATCTGCTGTTTTCGTTATGTAGGCCGCGGAGGTCTTAGCGAGCGTGAGTTGGACCAGCTAAACGCGAAGATTATGGCCTCGGTCCAGAAAAGCGGCCGCGCTTATCTATCGAACGCGACGGTGAACGGGAAGTTTGCGCTGCGTGCGTGCATCACGAACTTCCGCACGACGAAAGCGGATCTTGAAGAGACATTGGCAGTTGTTCGTGACGCCGCCAAAAATATCAATGGGTAATTACGAGAGCGAACTGAAGATTGCTGTTGCTTTGGCGCGCGAGGCAGGCGCAGCGATTCTCGCGCAGTACGAGAAGCCGCTGCACGTCGAGCAGAAGACGAGCGCAGACGACGTTGAGCCGGTTACTCAGGCCGACCGTATCGCGAACGAGTTGATTGTCAATGGATTGAAGAAAGAGTTTCCGAGCGACGGCATTCTCGCCGAAGAATCGATCGACACCGAGCGCCGCTTGAGCAAGTCGCGCGTGTGGCTCGTCGATCCGCTCGACGGTACCAACGGCTTCATCGACGGAAATGGCGATTTCGCCGTGCAAATCGGTCTCGTCGAAGAAGGTGGCCCTGTAGTCGCAGTGGTTTACCTGCCGCTCGCGGACACGTTGTATCGCGCGGTTACCGGAGCCGGCACGTGGATCGAACGGCCGCAACAGGAACTGCTGCGAGCCCATGTTTCCGATCGCAAAACTTTCGGCGACATGCGCCTGGCCGCGAGTCGATCACATCGCAGCCCGCGCATGAACAGGGTCGTGGAGCGTTTCAACTTCCGCGAAGAGGTCCAACGCGGATCGGTGGGCATCAAGGTCGGATTAATAATCGAGCAGCAGTGTGACGTCTACATTCATCTGTCGCCACGCACAAAACAGTGGGACACGTGCGCGCCGCAGTTGGTCCTCACTGAAGCCGGCGGACGGCTCACGGATCTGTTTGGCCAGCCGTTGAATTACAACGTGCCGGACGTGAACAATCGCAACGGACTCGTCGCTAGCAACGGCGCCGCTCACGAACAGATCGTCGAAACCCTCGCGCCGCTGCTGGCGGAGTTTGGCCGAAAAGCTGTTTAATTCGAACGCACCCGATGCGCTCGAAACCCTTTCTCACCTACTTTCTGATCTGTGCCGTGCCACTGTTGCTCCTCGCGGCGCTCAACTACTGGAACGCGACCCGCTCAGTCGACAACGCTCTCAACACGATCGTGCAGAACGATCTGAACTCGTTCATGGTTACCGTCGATCGCCTGCTGGACGACCAGGGCAAAGAAGTGATGCGCATGGCTCAGCCAACGGGAGCACGGGTTGTCGGCGATCGCGGCTTCTTCAAGTCCGTAATGATGTACGATGGGAATCACCAGCCACTCTGGCGCAGTGATGAGCCCTCGCCAAGACCTGATGACCGCGTCTGGACAACTCAGGGAAACGTTTTGCTCGAGCGCGTGATCGACGACGGCTCACCCAATGTTGCGCTTGAGTTTTCCACGCCCGTTTACAACTCGAATAGTCTCAAGAACGACGGTGCGGCAGTCGGACTAGTAGATCTGCCGCGTCTGCTTGCGGCTGCCGCTCGTCCCTTCGATAACAACTCCAGCCGCAACACGTCCGCTCCGCGAATTGTTGTCAGCAACCACACCAGCAACGTGGTCTATCAGTCCGCTTCAGCGTCGCAAGTTTCAGGTGACGTAACTGCGTCAGCGCCAATGCCGCGTCTGAACCTGAACGTCGCCATGTCTCGCAGTACTGGAGCGTTCGTTTGGACCGCGCGCGTGTGGGGCGCTATCGGATTTGCGATCGCGCTGCTGCTCGCGGCGCTCGCAGCTTTTCTGCTCGATCGAAACGTACGCGCAGGTTCACGCGGCATCGCGCGCGTCGAAGAAGATCTCTCAGCCATTGCGCAGGGCGACATCGATCGCCAGATCCTGTTGCAATCGAGTGACGCCGCGCGTCCGATCGCCGACAACATCAACGCGATGACGGCGCAACTGCGCGCGCAGATCGCTCGCGAAGAAGAGTCGCGCCAGTTCGATTCGTTCGTCCGGCTCTCGGCCATACTCACGCACGATCTCAAGAACGCGATCGAAGGCTTGTCGCTGACCGTCAGCAACATGGAACGCCACTTCGACAACGAACAGTTTCGTATCGACGCGATGAAAGGCCTCACGAACGCGACCGACAAACTCAAAGCGATCGTCGCGCGTCTGAGCCGGCCGGTCAGCAGCTTGAGCGGCGAACACAAGCGTCCGACCAAAACCGATCTCGTGCCGATTCTCAAACGCGTCATCGCGATGACGGCCGAACCGATGCGCGGCAAGCACACGGTGCAAACCAAACTTCCCGCGAATCTTTACGCGCTCGCCGATGCCGCGCGCGTCGAAGAAGTGATCGAAAACCTGATCCTCAACGCGCTTGAAGCAATGGGTGACAAGAGCGGCACGCTCGTCATAGAAGCTGGACCAGATGCGAAAGGCGCGCCGTCGTTCGCGGTCAGCGACACTGGACCAGGCATGACGCGCACGTTCATCGAAACACGTCTTTTTCGCCCGTTTTCCACCACCAAGAAGAACGGTATCGGGCTCGGACTTTACACCTGCCGCGAAGTGATTCGCGCCAGCGGCGGCTCGATCGACGTGCAATCAGTCGAAGGCGCTGGTACGACTTTTCGCGTCGTGCTACCATCGATTCCACACGACAGGCGTAACTAAGAAGGACGCGGCAAGACCCTTCTTCAAAGCATGCCCGTTACGCCGGTTCCTCGAGCAGTACCTGCCCAGAAGTTCGCCGTTCGCTGACGTGTGCGGCCTGCTCTCTGTAGTGGAATGCGATTAAGAAATGAGCACGCAAAGACAGCCGAAAGGGACAGTGCTTGTCGTTGATGACGACGAGAATGTGCGCAACGGACTCTACTGGGCGCTGACGTCGGACTATCGCGTGTTGCAGGCTTCGTCGCGCGAAGAGGCGTCTGTGCTGATCAATGATGAAGACATCGAAGTAGTCGTCAGCGATCTTCATTTGCCGCCACACACGGACGATCTCGTGGAAGGTTTGGCGCTCATCGATCTCGCGCGGGCGCAGGATCCGCCGCTGCAAGTGGTCGTGATCACCGGCAGCGATTCGAAGCGCGCGGCGCTCGAAGCGGTGAAACGTGGCGCTTACGGATTTTTTGAAAAGCCGTTGGACTCCGCGGAACTGTTGCACATCGTGAGTCAGGCCGCGCGTTTGCGGCAGTTGGAGATCGAGAACCGCCGGTTGCGTGACGAACTGGCGCGGCCGCCGGGCTTCGCGCATCTGCTCGGCACGAGCCACGCGCTCGAGCGCATGTTGAAACAGGCGCGCTCGGTGGCCGCGACGAGCGCGACGGTGTTGTTGACTGGTGAGAACGGCACGGGCAAAGAGATGCTGGCGCGCGCGATTCATCAGGAGAGCCCGCGTGCGAGTGGGCCATTTGTCGCGGTGAGTTGTGCGGCATTGCCCGAGACGTTGATCGAGTCAGAGTTGTTTGGACACGAGCGCGGCGCGTTTACTTCCGCGTTGCAATCGCGCAAGGGCCGCTTTGAGCTCGCGAACGGCGGCACGTTGTTTCTCGACGAGATCGGCGAGTTGACTGCGGCCGTGCAAGTGAAACTGCTGCGCGTGTTGCAGGAGCGACAGTTTGAGCGCGTCGGCGGCACGAAGACGTTGGGCGTCGATATTCGTTTGATCGCGGCGAGCAATCGCGACCTCGAAAACGAAGTGAAACTCGGCCGCTTTCGTCAGGATCTGTTTTTCCGTCTAAACGTTGTGCCGCTGGCTTTGCCGCCATTGCGCGATCGGCCGGAAGACATTCCGCTGCTCGCCGCGCACTTCGCGATGAAGTCCGCGGAGAAGCACGGTCAGCCGACGCCGGAGTTGCAACCGGAGTTGATCGAAGTGCTGCAGGAGTATGAATGGCCGGGCAACGTGCGCGAACTGGAAAACCTGATCGAGCGGCTCGTGGTGCTGAGCTCGGGGCCGTCGCTCGGCATTGAATTCGTGCCCGAGAAGATGTTGCGCGCGCTGCCGGGAACGAATGGGACTGACGAATCGACGCTCGAAGGCGCGGTCGCGTCGTTGAAACGAAAAATGATCGTGAACGCGTTGCAGAGCGAGGGAAATAAAGTGGCGGCAGCGAAGAAGTTGGGCATCAGCCGCTCCTATCTGCACCGCCTCATCAATGAATTCGACATCTAGTCTGTATAATCTATGCCCAATGGCCAGTCTGCAACAGCGCTTACCGGAGAACGTGCCCGGGGATTTTTTCGTCGACTCCACCTGCATCGACTGCGATACGTGTAGCCAACTCGCGCCCGCGATCTTTCGCGACCACGGCGACCAGTGCAGCGTTCATCACCAGCCCGAGAATGAAACCGAAACAAAGCGCGCGATGATGGCGCTCGTGTCGTGTCCGACCGGATCGATCGGCTCGCTTGAGCGGCACGACGCGCATCTCGGCATCGACGCGTTTCCGTTGCAGCTCGATGAGAACGTTTACTTTTGTGGTTTCACTTCGGAGTCGAGCTTCGGCGCGTGGAGCTATTTGATTGTGCGTCCGGAGAGTGAAGGCGGCAACGTGCTCGTCGATTCGCCGCGGTTCGCAACGCAACTGCGCAAACGGATCGAAGCGCTCGGCGGTGTCAGTACGATGTTGCTGACGCACAAAGACGACGTCGCCGATCACAAACTGTTCCAGCAGCGATTCGATTGCCGGCGCGTGATGCACGCGGACGACGGCGCGGAACGTCTCGGCGCTGAAGTGATCGTTCGCGGTTACGAACCGTTTCAGTTGGACCCTGAGCTATTGATCATTCCGACGCCGGGCCACACGCGCGGCCACGTCGTTTATCTTTACCGCAACAAATTTCTCTTCACTGGCGATCACCTCGCCTGGTCACCAAACCGGCAAACCCTGACTGCGTTTCGCAGTGTGGCGTGGTATTCGTGGCCCGAGCAGATTCGCTCGATGGAGAAGCTTTTGGATTACGAGTTTGAGTGGGTGTTGCCCGGTCATGGAGACATGCATCACGCCGATGCTCGCACGATGCACCGCGAGCTGGAGCGCTGCGTGGCGTGGATGAAAACGAAGTAGTTCCAGTTTCCCCGAAAGGTGCAAAATTGATGACGAAAAACCAGAAAATCGCCCTCGGTTGTGGTGGTGCGGGATGTTTGGGATTGATCGTGGTGGCAATCGCGGGCGCCGCAGTTTATTTCCTCGTTTATAGCCGGCCGCCGGTGCGTAGCGTAAACCGAAATTACAACGTCAACTTCAACCTGAACGACAATTCTTCAAACGCAAACGACTCTTCGAATTCAAACGACAGTACTCCGAATGTAAACGCCAGCTCGAATACGTCGTCTAACTCCAACTCATCATCATCAGCGTCTTCGTTATCTGACGACGACAAGCACAAGCTCTTCCAGGCCGCCAGCATGACGGGCGACGGCGAACTCGTCCGTCGCGTGCTCGTGAAGATCGGATTGATGAACGAAGACTTCACTCCCGGTGACAACTATTCGCGCTTCATGGGCGAGCACATCACCTGGGGCGCGCACAATTACGAGTTCATTCAAACAATCAACACGCCCGAAAAAGCGCGGGCCTACGTCAACGCACATTTTCCCGAGTAACAAATGGAACCGTCTCGCATTCGTAACTTCTCCATCATCGCGCACATCGACCACGGCAAGTCGACGCTCGCCGATCGACTGCTTGAGCTCACCGGCGCGCTTTCCGAACGCGAGATGGAAAACCAGGTGCTCGACAACATGGACCTCGAACGTGAACGCGGCATCACGATCAAGGCCCATGCGGTCAGGCTCGATTACAAAGCGCAGGACGGCCAGAAGTACGTTTTGAATTTGATCGACACGCCGGGCCACGTCGACTTCTCTTACGAAGTGTCGCGCTCGCTTTCGGCGTGTGAAGGCGCGCTCCTGATCGTCGATGCATCGCAAGGCGTCGAAGCGCAAACGCTCGCGAACACGTACCTCGCGATCGAAAACAATCTCGAGCTGATTCCGGTTATCAACAAGATCGATCTGCCGGGCGCGGAACCGGAGAAAGCCATCGAACAGATCGAACACTTCATCGGTCTCGAAACACACAACGCGATTCTCACGAGCGCGAAAACCGGACAAGGCGTGGCCGACGTGCTCGAAGCGATCGTGCGCGACATTCCACCGCCGAAAGGCGATACGAACGCGCCTTTGAAAGCGTTGATCTTCGATTCGTGGTACGACTCATATCGCGGCGTGATCGTTTTGTTCCGCGTGATCGACGGCACGATTCGCCCGGGAATGAAGATTCGTTTTTTCAACGCGAACCGCGATTACCAGGTGGAAACACTCGGCGTGAATCGTCCGACACCAACACCAATAGATCAGCTCAGCGTCGGTGAGGTCGGGTTCCTGACGGCGTCGATCAAAGCCGTGGCCGACGTGCAGATCGGCGACACCGTCACGGAAGCAGCGCGGCCGACCCACGAACCGTTTCCGGGTTTTCAGGAGATCAAGCCGATGGTGTTTGCTGGTTTGTATCCGGTGGACACGGCGCAATACGAGGAGCTGCGCGACGCGCTCGACAAGCTGCGTTTGAACGACGCGTCGTTCTTTTACGAGCCGGAATCGTCGGCAGCGCTGGGGTTTGGTTTTCGTTGTGGCTTTCTCGGCTTGCTGCACATGGAGATCGTGCAGGAGCGTTTGGAGCGCGAGTTTAATCTCGATCTGATCACGACCGCGCCGGGTGTGCGTTACGTCGTGACGACGACGGACGGGCAAGTGACGGAGATCGATTCGCCCGCGAAGATGCCCGATCCCGGTCGCATCGCGAAGATTGAAGAGCCGGTGATTCGTGCGGTGATCCTGACGCCCGACGAACATCTCGGTGGGATACTGCCGTTGCTCGAAGAGAAGCGCGGGATTCAAAAAGGTTTCGAGTACATCGCGGCGAACCGCGTGATGTTGACGTATGAATTACCGCTGAACGAGATCGTGCTCGACTTTTACGATCGGCTGAAATCGGTGTCGCGTGGTTATGCGTCGCTTGATTACAACCTCGCGGGTTATTGGGAGAGCGACCTCGTGAAGCTCGATGTTTTGGTTGCGGGCGAGCCGGTTGATGCGTTGTCGTTAATACTTCATCGGAGCACGGCGCAGCCGAAAGGCCGCGCGCTGGCGGAGAAGATGAAGCAGTTGATCCCTCGGCAACTGTTTGAAGTGCCGATTCAGGCGGCGATTGGGAACAAAGTCATCGCGCGCGAAACGGTGAAAGCGCTCGGCAAGAACGTGATCGCGAAGTGTTACGGCGGCGACATCACGCGCAAACGAAAGTTGCTGGAGAAGCAGAAGGAAGGCAAGAAGCGGATGAAGAAAGTCGGGCGCGTGGAGATCCCGCAGGAAGCGTTCCTGGCTGTTTTGAAGGTTAATGAGTGACCGTCCCGAGAACGAGTTGCTGTTGTGTTGTGCGCGAACGAACGTATCGCCGCAGCTTACATCGCGACTCCGGCATCTAGCGACACAAAATCTCGACTGGGATTACTTATTCAACCTCGCACGCCGTCATGCGCTGATCCCACTGCTTTATTCAAACCTCTCCCGCGAGAACACCAATTCAATCCCCCCTGCCTTCCTCGCAAAACTCAAAACCCAATATCAAGAGAACTACGCGCGCAACATCATCCTCACCGACGAGCTCTGCCGCCTAATCGACATCTTTCACAACGCAGGCATCGAAGCGATCCCTTACAAAGGCCCCGCGCTCGCGCTCTTCGCTTACAACGATCTCGGCCTGCGTCGCTTCGTCGATCTCGACCTGATCGTAAAGAAGTCAGACGTGCCGCGCGCCCGCGATCTGTTGTTCAAAGAAGACTACACGCTGAGCAAACCACTCACACCAGCACAACAAGACCTGTTGCTGCGCACGCAACACAACCTGCAGTTCTCGCGCAACAATCGCCGAATCCTGCTCGAATTGCATTGGGAAGTCGCGCCGCATTTATTCGCCTCATCCGTGCAGGAGAACGAGCTATGGCAAAACCTCACGACGATCAAGATCAACGATCGCGAAGTGAACGCGCTCACCGCCGAAGATCTCTTGTTCTCACTCTGCGTACACGGCTCACGTCACTTGTGGGAACGCCTCGGCTGGATCTGCGACGTCGCCGAAATCATTACTCGGCACGAGTTGAACTGGGACGCGTTGCGGCAAAAAGCCACAGCAGCAGACAGCGAGCGAATGCTCCTGCTCGGTCTATATCTCGCGCATAAACTCCTGCATACGGAATTGCCACCCGAAGTGCATCAACGCTGCACTGACGATCCACATCTCGAACCACTCGCCGCCAACATCAGCGAACATCTCTTCAACGGCCCGACGCACGTTCCCGCCACCTCACGCGAAATCTTCAAATACAATCTGCGCGTGCGAAAGAGCCTCGCGGCGCGCGCTCGTTACCTGGTCCATATACTGCGCCCGACCGACAGCGACCTCAACACGCATCTCATGCCCGCGCGTTTCACCTTCGCTTACTACCTGACCCGCCCTTTTCGCCTCTTTTTCAAGGCATAAATTGACGGATTTTTTTGCACGTGCTAGTTTGCCCGTGATCGAGGGAGCGTTGCTTTGTATCTCCGAATCAATCCTGCCCAACTAAAAATATCCACGCTGTTGCTGCTGCTCGTTGCGTTTGTCGCAACTGCCGCGGCGCAACAAGCACCCGACAAAAAGCCGGAGAAGAAACCGAGTTTTGTTTGGACCATCAAGACACGACCCATTCTCAATCTGTCGCTGAAAGCCGAGAAGGCGAACATGGCGGATGTGGCCCACGCGTTGTCGGAGCGGTTGAAGATTCCGGTGTTTCTTGGTCCGGAGAGACAGAAGGAATTGCTCTCGATCGAGTTCAGCGAGTTGACGCTCGAGCCCGCGTTGCAACTGATGTCGCCGACGGTTTACGTCGATTACGAACTCGACACCGGCTCGTCGAATCCACCCAAAGCTCTCGGTATTTACTTTTTCGATCAGAACCAGGGTGAGCCGCCCGCGAGCGCTGTTGTGAGTGGTTCGAATCAGACGTTGCTGGTCGAAGGCAACACGGAAGACGGGGTCGAACCGGAAACTGACGAAGCGAAGAAGAAACAAGAAGAACAACCGCTGCGGGTGCATTATGAAAACAACACGCTGACGGTCAAGGCGAAGAAGCAACCGTTGCCCGTAATCCTGTTAAAGATCGGAGAAGAGCTCGGCATTCCGGTCGACATTCAGAACGAGCGTCTCGATCCCGTCGACGCTGATATCACAAAACTTCCCATCGAAGATGTTGTGCGCCAGCTCTCTCCCAACATCAAGCTTTTCTATCGAGCTGACCTCACGCGTGCTGAAAAACGAGCCCTGCGGCTGGTCCTTGCCGAACCGGCAAAGAACGCGCAACAGGGTCCGTGAAGTAGTTTGTTTGTACGCGTGCCCACGACACGTGGTCCGAAAATTTGGTTGCCACGGGTCGATCAAGCACATATATTTACTGACGACTGACGCGAGGAGGCGGCTAACTTGGTAAAGCAAAGCGAAACGATTAATGAAGAACGAGCCGGGGTGCAGACCGGGAACACTGGCGGCGAGATCAAGGAAGGCAAGAAGGCGTTTGTTGAGCCGGCGATTTCGGTTCCGGTAGATGTTCTCGAAGCAACCACGTTCTTTCAGGCAGCAACGAGCGGCGTAACCAATTAACAATTAAATTCCGGGTTTCATGAAAGGCATTGAAGTCCTTGACCGACCGGTCTCGCAAAGTTTTTATGCGGTCGCCGGTCGGTTGCTATTTGTGCAGTGCTTTGAGCGAGATTTAGCCGCACGGATCGAACGACTCTTCGGCGGGTGGCAACTTACGCCAGTTGCTTCTTCTGGTCTG
>CAMLLD010000052.1 GCA_946480785.1 uncultured Blastocatellia bacterium
CAACAACAGCGCGTGAAATCTCGAGGTGGTCCAACAGCTCCGCCACGTCCTGGGCCATGCGATTCATCGTTGCCGCCCCGGGCCGGGAATCGCTTTCACCGAGGCCGCGCAGGTCCGGCGTGATCACGCGATAGCTGTTGCTCAACGCCCCAACTTGCTCGGTCCACAACGAGCGGTTGAAAGGATAACCATGCAACAGCACGACCGGCTGCCCGAGCCCCGTGTCCTCGTACGCCAAGTGAATGTCATCGACCCTTATGAACGACATGACCTAAAAATCTCTGCGCGCCGCGCGCGCCACGACCGAAACCAGTTCGGCTATCTCCACGGGCTTCGCGAGGTAGATCTGAAAACCCGACGACAGCGCGCGCTGGCGATCCTCTTCCTTGGCGTAAGCGGTGATCGCGACCGCCGGAATACTCTGCGCTTCGCCGTTCTCGAGCGAGCGCACTTTCGCGATCAAGCCATAGCCGTCAACGTCGGGCATCGCGATGTCCGACACGAGCACGTCGGGCCGCCGTCGCTCGATCGCCTGAATCGCCTCTCCTGCGGAAGATACCGCAGTGACGTTCGCTTGTCTTCCCGCGAGCGCGGTGGCCATCACGTTCAGCGTGTCGGAATCGTCGTCAACCAGCAACACGTTCAGGCCCGACAACTGCGGCGCACTGCTCAGTCCATTTGCACTGACGGCCATCTCAGCGGCTTTCGTGACAGCTTCAACCAGCGGCAGCGTGATTGTAAAAGTAGCGCCTTCGCCTTCGCCGCGGCTCGATGCGCGAATCGTGCCGCCGTGTATCTCAACCAGGTGTCGCGCGATCGCGAGCCCGAGGCCGAGTCCGCCGTGATGACGCGTGGTCGTGCTGTCTGCCTGACTGAAACGGTCGAAGACGTATGGCAGAAACTCGCGTCGAATTCCCTGGCCCGTATCCGTCACGCTGATCTCCACGGCCGAATTCGCTTGCGACACTTTCACCTGCACGCGACCGCCGCTGTTCGTAAACTTCACCGCGTTCGATAACAAGTTCCAGATCACCTGTTGCAAGCGGTTAGCATCCCCCGAAACCATCGCGGGCGTATTGTCGATCTGCGTTTCGATCCTGATCCCTTTCGCGTCCGCGGTCGGCCGCACCACGTTGATCGCGTTTTGGACCACGGGAGTGACTTCGATCGGATGGAGATCGATGTAGAGATTTCCGGTGATGATGCGTGAGACGTCGAGTATGTCGTCGACGATCTGCGCCTGGGCTTTGGCGTTGCGCCAGATCGTTTCGATCGCTTGCTGCGACATCGTCTGATCGAGTGAGCCGTCACCCAGCATTCGCGCCCAGCCAAGAATCGCCGTCAAGGGCGTGCGCAATTCGTGTGAGACCGTGGCGAGAAACTCATCTTTTAGCCGGTTCGATTCTTCAGCCGCCTCGCGCGCGCTGCGCTCCAACTTCAACAACCGAACGTTCTCGATCGCGACCGCAGTAAGGTTAGCCGCCATGCTCATCGCCGTGCCGTGTTCAGGTCGATACGCATTCCGTTCATAACTCTGCACCTCGATCGTGCCGATGATGCGGCCCATCACGGCCATCGGCACCGCGAGCGATGACTCCGGACGCAGGCCGTTGTCTGGACCAACGATCACGCCGCCGCTCGTCGCGTGCATGTAATCCGTGGTGATGATCACCTGCCCGGTGCGCACGGCACGGCTGTTTGGACCATGCTCAGTAACGGGCATCGGCGGCAACTTCGAAACGTCAACCTCAACGCCGTCGCCCCAGCCGTAACACGCAGTTCGCACATCGCGAATCGAATCGTAAAGCGAGACAAAAAAGCCGTCGCAGGGCAGAGAAACATTCGTGAACTCACGCAGTCCGCGAAAGATCGTAGTCAACTCGCGCGCAGTGCCGAGCACTTGAGACAAACTCGAAATCCGTTCGAGCAGCCGCACATACTCAAAAAGCGCACGCTCATTTGCTTCGTTAATGGCGGCCTCTGACTCGCGCAGATCTTCCGCTGCTTGTTCCGCACGCGAACGAGCCCTCACCTCTGCACTCGTCACCGCAAAGAACAACAGACTCAGCAGCACGCCCGTGATGATGGTGAACTTCAACAACGGCCGGCCTAGTCCACGCTCGAACGAAGGTTTGATCGCGTAGCTGACGGTCCACGTGCGCCCGGCGACCGAAATCGTATCCACTCTGGTGAAACTCGCATCGCTCGGCGACGGATTGTCACGTGCGCCGTGCAGAAAAGTTTCCTCGGTTCTTTGCGCGCCATCGTGAATCTGAAGACTCACGTCGTAGTTCTTTGCCGACGTGATCGATCCGATGAAGTCGTCGATGCGATAAGGACTGTAAACGTAACCGAGCAGCGCGGCGCGCCGTTCGTCAGCCGTATCAGTCGCGGCGCCGTTTCGATAAACCGGCATATAGATCAGAAAGCCCCACTGCGGCGTTAGGTCGTTACCTTCCTGGACCAGCCGTACGCGTCCGGACGCAGCGGGCTCGCCCGAATCGCGCGCGCGGACCATCGCTTCACGGCGAACCGGATCCGTGGACATGTCGTAGCCGATGGCGCGTTTGTTCCGATCGTCCAGCGGCTGCAAGTAAACGATGGCGGTGTATTCGTCGCGTGTGCCTTCGGGCCAGACGTGGAAATTCGCGTCATCCGTCGCGCGCATTTCCTTAGTCACCGCATCTTTCTGGTCCGGCGGAATGGCGCGGGCGAAGCCGATGCCCTGAATGCCGGGATAGTGTTCCCGCAGTTCAAACTGCTGCACGAAGCGGTTGAATTCGTTCACACTCACCTGATCGCTCGCGGCGAATAACCCGGTGCTCGCGCGCAGCAAAGCGATCGAAGTTTCGATCTTAAGCCCGATGCGATCGTTGAGCTCCTGCACGGTGTTCTGGAAACGGCTCTGGTCCTGCTCGTGAGTGAGCTTGGCGAAGTAGTAGTAAACGACGACGGTGAAGCACAGGCCGAGCAGCAGAATCAGGTACGGCAGAAAAACGCGACGCGAGCGTTTGACCTGGACGTCCCGAACTCGGTTCGACTCACCCATGGGGATAAATTGCGGGGCTGTTTGGAAAAACTATCTGACGCGTCGGGTTCGTCGTCGCAAAAAATCTATCAGCACAAACTGCGACAAGTTGCCGGGGTTGGCGAAGTACGCCTTGCCGTTGGTCATCGCGCTCATCTGCTTGACGAATTCGACGAGATAATAATCGCTCGCCAGCATGAAAGTGTTGATCATTATACCGGCTTTGCGACAGGCTTGTACTTCCTTGAACGTCTCGGACATCACCAGCGGATCGCCGCCCATCGAATTTTTGTAAAGGCGGCGCGCGGGCGCTTTATCACCACGCGTTGACGAAAGGCCCTGCCCGACAAAACACGCGGTCGGCTTGCCGTCAGTGACCATCACGATCTGCTTCATCTCTTTGCGTTGTGCCTGCAACAAGCGGCGCGACAAACGCAGACCCTCGGCCGTGTTCGTGTGATATGGGCCAACGCGCGTGGTCGCGAGTTTCGCCAGCGGCAGCTCTTCGGCCTCGTCGTGAAACAACACGACTTTGAGTGAGTCGCCGGGATACTGCGTGCGGATCAGGTGCGACATCGCGAGCGCGACCTTCTTCGCGGGCGTAAAGCGATCCTCGCCGTAGAGAATCATCGAGTGAGAACAATCGAGCATCACGACCGTGGCGCACGACGATTGGTAATCACACTGATGAACGTAAAGATCTTCGTATTCGAGATTGAGCGGAACTTGCAGACCGTCGCGTTGAATCGCTGACAACAACGTGCTGTTCACGTCGAGATTGATCGTGTCGCCGAACTCGTACCGTTTGCTCGCGGCCGCGGCTTCAACACCGGTCGAAAGATAAACCGTGTCGTGACGGCCGGCCGCGCTCTTGCCGAAACTGCCGAGCAGGTTTCGCAGCGTTTTGTAGCCGAGAAAGTCGAGGCCTTTTTCGGTAACTTCGAAACGCACATCGCGCGGCAGCGGCTCGGAAACGTCGCCTCGTCCGCCACGACGTTGCTGTTGGGCTTGTTGTTGAGGTTGTTGTTCCGTCAGCGTCAGGTAGCCTTCTTCAACCAGGCGCTCGATCAGTTGGTTCAGCAACTGCTCCAGCAAAGAACCGTGAAACTTGCCTTCGTTCTCGGCCAGCATCTCCTTGATCTGTTGCTGGTTGAGCAAGCCCTGGTCCAACAGCGCCTGGAGCAACGCGCGGCGCAGCGCATCGAGCGACGTGTCGGTCGTGCGGCTTTGGCGCGTCCAGTAATAATCATCGTCGTAACCCGAATCGAGCAGATCATCGGACATGCTGTCCATCAACTCACCGAGGTTGATCGACGACACGTCGAAGCCCTTGAATTTCGAGTAACGCGTGAACTTCAACTGTACTTTCCTGTTTCTGTGAGGTCGTCGTAGATCATGCCGCGACGATCCTTGCGGGCCTTGGTTACGGCGGCGTAAGTGCCTTCTTCATTACGACTGATTTTGTTTTCCGCGTAGAGACCTTCGAGCACGAGCTCGCACGCGGCGACGAGCTGCGCCGTGTCGGAAGCGGCGAAATCAAATGGAATCGACGCGGTTTCCCAGAGCTCCGGCACGGCGTCGATCAGCGTCTTGCATTCGTCGGCCGAAGCAGTGTCGGTGAGCAGGAGTTTGTTTCCTTCGTCGAACCACTGCACGGTGCGCGCGAAGTCGAAACCGACGAAGTAGCCTTCGAAGATCTCGCCGGCGGCGCGTTTGATCAGGTCGCGGGCGATGCGGTGCGCGCCGAGTTGCTCACCTTCATACTCGAGCTCCATCTTGCCCGTCATTGACGGAATCGCCGCGTAAACGTCCGCGATGCGCGGCACGATCGGTTCATCTCCGGTCAACAACGAACGGCGCTCGGCGTTCGAAACGACCGACTCCATCACCGTGATCGGCATGCGCTGCGACACTCCGGAATGTTTGTCGACGTGATTGTCTTCACGCGCTTCGAACGCAATCTGCTCAACGACTTCACGAATAAACTCCGGTATCAAAACATCGTTGCCTTCTGCCGCGCGATTGGTCCACGCCTCCTGGCGCGTGATTTCGATCGCGGCGGGAAGTTCCTTCGCATAGTGCGTCATGATCTCGGCGCCGATGCGATCTTTCAAAGGCGTGATGATCTTGCCGCGCGCGGTGTAGTCTTCGGGGTTTGCGGAGAAGACGAGCATCACGTCCAAAGGCAGACGCACCGGATAACCCTTAATCTGCACGTCGCCTTCCTGCATGATGTTGAAGAGTCCGACCTGGATCTTGCCCGCGAGATCGGGCAGCTCGTTGATCGCGAAGATGCCGCGATTCGCACGCGGCAGAAGGCCGTAGTGAATCGTCAGCTCGTCGCTCAGCAGGTGGCCACCTTTGGCAGCTTTGATCGGATCGACGTCGCCGATGATATCGGCAACCGTCACGTCCGGCGTCGCGAGTTTCTCAACGAAGCGCGCGTCGCGATCGATCCAGTCGATGCGTGCCATGTCGCCGTGTTGCGCGAGCGTGTGCCGGCCGTAAGCGGAGATCGGATGAAACGGATCGTCGTTCACTTCCGAGCCCGCGAGGATCGGAATGCGTTCGTCGAGCAGATCGGTTAACTGGCGAATGATGCGGCTCTTCGCCTGGCCGCGCAGTCCCAGCAGGATCAGGTTGTGACGCGACAGGATCGCGTTGACGAGTTGCGGAATGACGGTGTCGTCGTAGCCGACGATGCCGGGGAACAGTTTCTCGCCCGCCCGCAGTTTCTTGATCAGGTTGTTACGCAGTTCGTCCTTGACCGAACGGCTTCGATACCGGAACGCCCTGAGTTCGCGAAGGGTCCTTGGGTAATCCATCGTTTTAGGTGGGAGAGATTGTAATCTAAAACGCCCCGTCCTCGCGCAGCTTCTCGAGATGTGCGAGCACCGCGCGTTCGGCCATGGCGTAAGCTTTGGGGGAAACGTCGGTGTAAACCTTGGCAACAATTTGTTTCGGATCTGTCGCGCCCTCACGCACCGCCTGCAAAATATGCTGTTCGCGCTCGAGGCGGTGCGAGATGTACTCGTCGATCTTCCGATACGGCGCGGCGACGGCGGGTCCGTGACCGCCGAACAGCACCGAGAGATTCGGCAGGGCGCGCATGCGTTCGAGCGAGTTGAGATAGTCGCGCATGTTGCCTTCGGGCGGATCGATCAGGACGGAGCCGACGCCGACGATGTTGTCGCCGGTCAACAACGCGCCGCGATCCGCGTCGTGAAAACAGAGATGACCGCGTGCGTGTCCGGGCGTGTGCAATGCTTTCAAGTTCACCGGCGGATCGCCGGCGAGCGTGAGCACGTCGCCGTCTGCGATCAGTTCGTCGACGTGAATGTCAGTTAGCGCGGCGGCGGTGTCGGCGTGTGCGGCGACGGGAACGTTGCCGCCGAGATGCGCTTTCAAAACGTTCACGCCGCCGATGTGATCCGGATGCAAATGGGTGATGACGATCGCGCGCACGCGCCGTCCCTCGGCGATCATGTCGTCGACGCACTCAGCCAATGCTTGTTGCTCGTCTTCGTAAGGCGAACCCGGATCGACGATCAGCATCTCTTTCGCCGTGTGGATCAAATAACAGCAGGTGTGCGTTGCGGGCGGACGCGTCGGCGTGCGTACCGGAAAGCAGATGTAGTTTGGCCGAAACGTGATGCGGCGCGCGATCTCGCCGCGCGCGTTGTTGAGTGACAAGAAGCGATCGACGAGATCCGGCGTGAGACCGTCGGCGATTGTTCTGAGCGCGTGCAGCGTCGGCGGCACGGCCACGACTTCATCGCGCAGCCAACGTTTGTAAGCGTCGCTCGCAGTGATCCACTCGCCTTCCTGCAACTCACCCGCGGTCACATACGGTTCCTGTTTTAATGGACAGTTAACGAGGAAGAACCACGTGTCGAAGCGTCGCGCATTGAACGGCGGCGTGACCCAGCGACCGACGTAAGTGAAATCGTTTGCGTCGAGATAGAGCTCGTAGTGCTTCAACAACGCGGGCCACGCCATGCGGCCCGATTCGAGATCGTCCAGCAACGACGCGCGCTGGCCTTTCGTCAACGCCTCACCGCCGTGCGTGACGAGCACGCCCAACTCTTCAAACAGCTCGCGCGCGGCGCCGCTGATCATCGCGGCCGTCACGGCATCGGGCGCGTTGTGCACGTCAACTTCAGCATCGCCCGCGTCAATCTGTCCGCCGGGAAACGCGTGATAGCCACCGAGAAAAGCGAGCTTGTCGCTGCGCTTCACCCAGTAAATTTCCGGATTTTGCGGATCTGTATTCTGTCGGAGAAGAATTACCGCCGCAGCATCTTTCGGAACCACACCCGTCATACGGAACTACTCTTGCGCCTTTTGTGGTTCACGACCACCTGAATCTTTCACCGTCGCCTGGTCCCCACGGCACGCCCCGCATGTGGTAACCGCCTTGTTCCCAAAAACCCGCCTCGTCCTTTTCAAGAAAACGCACGCCCTTCACCCACTTCGCCGACTTCCACGCGTAGAGCTGCGGAATGATCAAGCGCACTGGTCCACCGTGTTCGGGCGGGATCGGTTCGCCGTCATGCGCCCACGCAAACAACGAATCTTCTTTCAGGAAATACTCGAGCGGAACGTTCGTGGTCCAACCGTAGTCGTAAGCCAACGCGAGCACAAACTTCGCTTCCGGCTTGATCCCGACGAGCTTCGCGATCTCGCGTGTCGAGACGCCGCTCCAAACGTTGTCGAGCCGCGACCAGCGCGTGACGCAATGAAAGTCAGCATAAACACGAACCGGCGGCAGTTGCATAAACTCGTCCAGCGACCACTTCAGCGGGTGCTCGACGAGTCCTTCAACTTCAAACGACCACGTCTCGAGATCGACCTTCGGCGTGCCGTGCGCGTCGAGCACCGGCCATTTCTTCGTGCGCGACTGTCCCGGCGGAATACGTTTCTCGCGCCGCGTGTCGGGACTGATGACGATCTCCGGATCCTCGATCTCTTCCGGCTTGCGCGGCTCGTTCGTTTGGTACTTCGGATCCACAAACATCTTGTCGAAAAAACTCATTTCTTTCCGTGCCTCTCAGCGAGGGCCACCAGCTCTTCCGGCATCCACTTGCCGACGCCCTTCGCCACTGCATCGCTGATGCCGACGCTGCGATCGTGCCAATCGTCACGCGAGCCTTCCGGCCCACGCTCGCGTTCGTAGTTTTCCGTTTGTTCGAGACTCAGCAGAATACCGTTGATGACTTCCTTCCAGTCCTGGAGCTGAATGCCGCGCCGCACGATCGACAGGCCCGCGGTCCAATCTTCTTCGGGCGCGCGCGCGTCCTGCTCGGGTATCGTCAAGTTGTGCAGCGGCGGAAACGGCGCGCCGGAAAACTCCCGGACCAGTTGGTCCTTGAGTTGGCCCAGGTTCCAATCGGAATGTTCGCGTCGCACAGCCTGCGCGCGACGAAAGATGTCTGCGACAGTCGGTTGTTCCATAAGTTCTAGGTTGTCTTTCGGCTAGAGAGTATCGCGATTAGCACGATGACCGTTAGCGCGGTCGTCACGGCGGCGGAGAACAGGCAAAACTGGCAGAAGGCGTGAATCACAAACGCCTGGAGATAGATCAGCCACAGACTGAAGAGAAACATCAGCAGCACGAGCGGCGTGAGCAACGTCGCGGCGATGCGATAGCCGAAAGCACGGAGCGTTGCGAGACTGAAAACACTGAAGTACGCCGCGGCGCCGATCAGCGCCAGCGGCACACCCGCGATAACCGCATACTGGCTGCTCAAAACTTCCGAACAGCCGGCGACGATCGTGCAGCGAACACTCTGTCCGGTTACGTGTTCGACGGTGAGGTAGAGAGCGTCAGCAAGACCTAACAGTGAAACGATCGCGGCTGTGACATAAAGCTTCATCTGCCGCCGGCGTTGATTGCGTTTTGCAGAATCGGCCGCAGCTTCTCGGCCGGCAGCGATGCAAACGGCACTTCGCGGCCGTTGAGAAACACAGTCGGCGTGCCGCTCACGCCGAGCGATTCACCGCGTTTGCGATCGAGAAAGATTCGCTGCGCTACAGCTTCGCCGACCACGTCGCGTTTGTAGCGCTCGAGATCGAGACCGAGCTGTTGGGCGTAACCTTCATAAATCGGGCGCACGTCAAACTTGTCTTTCCAATCGTTCTGATGTTCGTAGAGCATATCGTGCATCGGCCAGAACTTGCCTTGCATTCCCGCTGCTTCGGCCGCGGACGCGGCGGCGATCGCGTGTTGGTGACCAGGCAGAGGATACTCGCGAAACGTAATTTGCAGTTTGTCGCCAAACTCCTTGTGCATCTGCTGAAGGATCGGATGAAACAGACCGCACGGCGGACACTGATAATCACCAAACTCTTCGAGCCGCGCGGGCGCGTTTGGCGAACCGAGCGTGTACGGCGGATCGGCGCCCGGCGAGCCGGCTACGACTGGCGGTTGCGCCGGGTTTGCGGGCGCTGTTGAAGCTGTCGCTGGATTCGCGGGCGTGAAATTCGAGCCGGGTGTTGCGCGCGTGTAGTACAACGCCGAAGCGACCGCGGCGCCAAGCACGACGAGAATGATGATGAAAGGTAATGTTCGTTTCATTGGTTAAAGCTCTCAAACCGCGGCTGCCAAAGTCGCCGCGAGCGAGCGAAAGATATCGCGTCCGTCGCTCGATCCGAGCAGGTCTTCGCAAGCGCGTTCGGGGTGCGGCATCAGTCCGAGAACGTTGCGTTCCCGGTTACAAATTCCCGCAATGTTATCACGCGAGCCGTTTGGGTTGGCCTCGTCGGTGACGTTGCCGTCCTTGTCGCAATAGCGAAAGACGATGCGCTGTTCACGTTGCAATTCGGCGAGCGTCGCGTCGTCGCAAACGTAGTTTCCTTCGGCGTGCGCGATCGGAATGCGGAGCACCGAGCCGCGCTGAAGCTCGTTTGTAAACGGGCTGTCGTTTGTTTCGACGCGCACGTAAATGTGTTCGCAGACGAAGTGCAGGTCGCGATTGCGAATCAGAGCGCCGGGCAGCAGTCCGGCTTCGCAGAGAATTTGAAAACCGTTGCAGATACCGAGCACGAAGCGGCCGCTGTCGGCAAACTTCTTCACCGAGTTCATCACCGGCGAAAAGCGCGCGAGCGCGCCGGCCCGCAGGTAGTCGCCGTAAGAAAAACCGCCCGGGATGATCACCGCGTCGTACGTGCTCAGATCCGTGTCGCGGTGCCAGATGAAGTCCACCGGCTGGCCGACGTGTTTCGAGATCACGTGATAGGCGTCGTGGTCACAATTCGATCCTGGAAAAACAATTACTCCAAACTTCACGCTTCTATCTCCACGCGGTAGTCTTCGATTATGGGGTTCGACAAAACCTCGCGCGCCATCTTTTCGACCGACTCACGCGCGCGCTGTTGGTCCACTGAATCGTCGAGCGAAATCTCGAAATACTTGCCCTGGCGCACGTCTTCGATGCCGGAAAAGCCGAGGAGTTCGACCGAGTGTTGGATAGCTTTGCCTTGCGGATCGAGCACGCCGGCCTTGAGGTTCACATAAACTTTGGCTTTCATCTGCGACCTGTCTCAGGATCAATAAAACATTGCTTAAAAAGCGTTTACTGGTCTAATATCTTCCGCTTCATAACGTCCGACAGGAGAAACTTATAATGCAAAACCCGCCCCCCGTCCAAACGGCCAAATCGAGCACCGGGCTGGATGAAAATATCGCCGCGCTGTTGTCCTACATTGTTGGCTGGGTCTCCGGACTCGTATTCTTCCTGATCGAAAAGGACAGCCGGCTGGTGCGATTTCATGCGATGCAGTCGATCCTTTTGAACGCGGTGGCTATCATCATCTTCATCGTGTTGTGGGTCGTCTCATTAGTTGTCTGGGTCATCACCACTCAACTGCCGGGAATTTTGGGTGGCCTCATCAACATAGTCGTGTTTCTCTTCTGGCTAGTGATTGGCCTCGGAATCCTGATTGCCGTCATCATGTGCCTGATCAAGGCGTTTCAGGGCGCCTATTTCAAACTGCCGGTTATCGGCAACTTCGCCGAAAAGTTCTCCGCTCCTAAGTAATTCCCAGGCGCTGAAAGATCTGATCGACGTTCCGCAGGTAATGGTCCAGCGAGAACGTGCGATCGATCTCTTCGGCCGACAGCTTCGAGGTTATGTCCGCATCGGCTTTCACGAGCTCGTGAAAGTCGCGGTTCTCGTCCCAGACTCGCATCGCATTCCGCTGCACCCACTCGTACGCGGTCTCGCGTGACACGCCTTTGTTCGTCAACGCCAGCAGCAGTTGGCCGCTGAAGATCAGCCCGTGCGTGGCGCCGAGGTTCTCCAGCATTCGCTCCGGATAGACCACCAGGCCGTCGATCAAACCGATCGCTTTTTGCAGCATGTAGTCGAGCGCGATACTCGAATCGGGCAACACGACGCGCTCGGCTGAGGAATGCGAGATGTCGCGCTCGTGCCAGAGCGCGATGTTTTCGAGGCCGACGAGACTGTTGGCCCGAACGATGCGCGCCATGCCGCAGATGCGCTCCGAGATGATCGGATTGCGTTTGTGCGGCATCGCGCTCGAACCCTTCTGTCCTTTAGTAAAACGTTCCTGCGCTTCGCGCACTTCGGTGCGCTGCCAGTGACGAACATTCAAAGCAAATTTCTCGAGTGACGAAGCGATCGTCGCGAGCGTGCTGAGATATTCGGCGTAGATGTCGCGCTGGATCACCTGCGTCGAGATCGGCGCTGCTTTCAAACCGAGCCGCGCGCAAACCTTTTCTTCGACCGACGGATCGAGATGCGCAAACGCGCCGACCGCGCCGCTGATCTTTCCCACCGCGACCGCGTCTTTCGCCCGCAGCAGACGCTCGCGATTGCGGCGCATCTCGTCGAACCACAGGGCAAACGTCAAACCAAACGACGTCGGTTCGGCGTGAATGCCGTGTGTGCGTCCGACCTGCGGCGTGTGTTTGAACTCGACAGCGCGGCGCTTCAGCACGTCGATTAGCCCGTCGACTTTCTTGAGCAGGATCTCGGCTGCGTCACGCAGCAGCAGCGCGTTTGCCGTGTCGACGACGTCCGAAGATGTGAGACCGTAATGAACAAACCGGCTCGCCTCACCGATCGACTCCGCGAGATTCGTCGTGAAGGCGATCACGTCGTGATTCGTCGTCTTCTCGATCTCGTTGATTCGTGCGACCGAAAACTTCGCGCGCGCTTTGATCTGCTCGAGCGCGTCGGGCGGAATGATCCCGTTCTCGGCGTGCACTTCACACACTGCGATCTCAACGTCGAGCCATTTCTGAAACTTGTTCTGCTCTGACCAGAGCGCGCCCATCTCGGGCAAGGTGTAACGATCGATCATCTTTATTTAAGGGCCATCGAATTAACGAAGTAACGAGCCAGCAGCCAGCGTCCATTTTCCTCGATCAGCGTAAAGGTTTCCATTCCTTCGCCGCGCTCGAACCGCGTTTGATACGTCAGTATGTACGCGTGACCTTTCAAAGCGCCACCGGAGTTCTGTTGTTCGGTTGCGGAATTGAGCGTGCGGCTCTCGACTTTGCCGAGTCGGGCGCGCAGTGTTTTGAATGTTTCGGTCGATTGTTCGAGCGTGGAGTCCTGTTTCCACAGCGATGACGACTCGTTGTAGAGCTCGTCGTAGCGTTCCTGCTCGATCTGATTTCCGACTGTGGTGACTACGTCCTGAACTTCGGCGGGAACTCGATTTCCGACGGCGCGCTGCCCACAGCCTGAGACGACGGCCAAAAACAGAACCACGCTTCCGACTATTACACTTCGATCCAGGGCGTCGGCTCCTTCGGGAAGGAAAGGCAAACTTCCGTGTCGCCAAAAAACAGCGGCGCCTTCTCCTGCAACGCGACTTCGGCAGTGATTTTCGCTAAATATGGATTGTTCGCGCGCTGCGAAAGGTGCGCGAGGACGATGTACTTCGCCGTGCCGTCGAATCCGTCCTTGATCCAATCGGCGAGGTCTTCGTTCGAGAGGTGTCCGAGGCGCGAGAGGATGCGCTGCTTGAGTTCCCACGGATAACTGTCGCAGGCCTTGAGCATGTCGCGGCTGTGGTTCGACTCGATCACGATCGCCGCGCAGTCGCGCAGTTGTTCCGAGACGAGGGTGGTGATGTGGCCGAAGTCCATCACGGTCGCGATCTTCACGCCGTGATGCGTCGCGGTGAAACCGAAGTTGTCGACCGCATCGTGCGGAATCGTGAACGGGTGAAAATCGATCTCGCCGATGCGAAAGTCTTTGCTCGACTCGATCTGTTCGACGCGATCGCGTAACGCTTTCGCGCGGCGTCGTGGTTCTTCTGTGTTGACGTTGAAACGTTCGCTGACGTAAGCGTCGAGCGTTTGGGCCGAGATGTAAACGGGACAATCAACGGAACCGAGCAGCACGCGCAAGCCGCCGGCGTGATCACCGTGCTCATGCGTGACGAGCACTCCGTCGAGTTGTTGCGCGTCCTCGCCGACGAGGGCTAGCCGGCGGACGATCTCTTTCGCACTCAGGCCGGCATCCACCAGCACGCGTGTGTTGCCGGCAACGATCAGGACTGCGTTACCAGTCGAGCCGCTGCCAAGAACGGTTAGCTTCATTGGCGGGGAACTATATCAGATGAACAAGCGAGAACGATCGACTTTAAATCCGTTGAGGTTGCCGAGCGCGCCGAGCGCGAGCGTTTCTGATTTGAAGTAAGTGCGCGCGACTTCGCGCAACTGTTCGACAGTCGCGTTTCTCAACTTTTCGATCACTTCATCCGGCGAGATGCGACGGCCGTGAATGATCTCTTGTCGTGCGAGCGTGCTGGCGCGAGCGCTCGACGATTCGAGCCCGAGCAGGATCGACGAGATGGCCTGGTCCTTCGCGATGCGCAGCTCTTCTTCAGTGACGTTGTTATGCACGACCTCGCGCAGTTCTTCGAGGGCGAGCTCCAGCACTTCGTCGAGTTGCTCCGGCGATGTTCCCGCATAAATGCTGAACACACCGATGTCGGAAAACGCGCTGCCTGCCGCGCCGACTGAATAAGCCAGGCCGCGTTCTTCACGAATCTTCTGCCACAAACGACTGGACGTGCCACCGCCGAGGACCGACGCGAGCAAACTCGCCGCGTAACGATCTTCGCTCAACGCTGACGGCCACGGCGTCGCTATCACGAGATGCGCCTGTTCGAGTTCATTCTTTTGTTCGATCAGGATCGGCGCTGCCGGACGCGGACGGCCGCCATCGATCGCACGTGGCCTCGCCGCTGTGCCACTCTCGCAGCCGTTGAAAGATCGGCCCACGAGTTCGACCAAACGATTGTGATCGACGTTTCCCGCCGCGGCGACGACGAAGTTGCTGTACGAGAACTCTTGCGCGTGAAATGCGACGGTCGTCTTGTGATCGAACGTCGGAACGGTTTCGCGCGTGCCTTCGATGGGACGTCCGAGTGGCTGGTTCGGAAAGTAAGCAGCGTTGAAGAGCTCGCCGAGCAGTTCGTCAGGCGTGTCCTCGACCATCTTCATCTCTTCGAGGATGACTTTTTGCTCGCGCTCGAGATCTTCCTGTTCGAAACGCGGGTTCGCAACGAGATCCGCCAGCAGTTCCACAGCCTGTGAAAGCGCGGTGTCCGCAACCTTTGTCGTAAAGCCCGTCATCTCATGGGTCGTATAAGCATCGAGATGACCCCCAAGCCGGTCGGTTTCGACAGCGATATCGCGTGCGGAACGAAGCCGGGTGCCCTTGAAAACAGCGTGTTCGATGAAATGGCAGATGCCATTGAGCTCCGGGGATTCGTGACGCGAACCGCGGCGGACCCAGATGCCCGTAGTCACCGATCTCAGTCCGGGCATGTGTTCGGTCAGTACGGCGATCCCATTCGGAAGTCGGGTAGTTTGAATGTCGTCGATCATCTGCTGGAACCTAAAACTTTAAGGCTAACGAGCACCGAGGTTGAATAAGGGGGTATGAATCCTAGCACGCTCCAAAACGGGGCGGCAAATGACCGGATTCAGGGCGCAGTTCTTGACAGTATTTGGGGCCTGAACGACAATGTTTCCCTATTTTTGCTGGTTCCCGGTAAGTCTCCTCGGTGGAACCGGTTCGACTTTCAACCCGAATTCTGCGGCCAGTGGGACTTTCGTAGCGGAGGTCGTAATCGCATGAGAAGAGTAATCGGTTTCAGCTTATCCCTGCTCGCGCTCATTTCACTGTCGGCCGGCTCTATCGAAGCAGGCAGTTCCAGCAAAACACTCGCTACGATTTCGGGAATTGTCACCGATAACAAAGGTAACCCGCTCGCGGGCGCGCTCGTCTCGCTGTTGCGCGAAGGCGCCGTCAAGCAGACGGTGAAACACACGCTGACCGATCGCCAGGGCAAGTTCGTCGCGAAGGTAACGCCTGGTCGCTATGGAATCAAAGCCATCGCGACGGGATTTGGTGAAGTCGCTTTCAATGCGGTCGACGTGCAGGCGTCGCAGGAGCTGGTCTATAAGTTCAATCTCGAACCGGTTGGTTACGGCAACACGTTGCCCGAACGACGTCGCGATCGTGACGACGTGAAATGGACGCTTCGCTCCGCGCAAACACGCCGTTCGATTTTCCAGGTTGATGGAACTGAAGACTCAACCGTGCGCGCAGTTGCTGATGCTGAAACTGCGATGGAGAGCGCGCCGGAAGCTCAACCGGAGGCTGCGAAGTCCAGCTCGCGAATTCACGGCGTCATCGAAAACTACTTCGCGACGAATGGTTTTTCTTCTCCATACGTCGGCCTCAACTTCGCTGTCTCGGCGCCCATTTCAGATCAAGTCGAACTCATCTTCTCCGCACAAACAGGATCGGAAGCTGCGCCCGAACGTCTCGAAGCTACGGCCCGTTTTCGCGTCGGCGAGCGGCACAAAGTTGGGGTAACTGCTGCGGGGCTGCGTTATGAAGCGCCGGTTTGGACCGGCCGCAACGGCGAGCAATCAGATCTCTCCGGCCAGGTTTCGTTGCGCGCAGTCGATGAATGGATCGTGCGCGACGGCATCGTGATCGTGATGGGTCTCGACTACTCGCGATTCATCGGCGCCGGTGGCGCGCAGAGCTTAACGCCGCGCTTCGGAATTCAGTTTGACGCCAACGCCCGCACGCGCGTGAAGGCCGCTTTTGCTTCCGGCGGCGACGACGATGGCATTCAAAGCGTCGCCACTTTCGAAGACGAGCAAGTTGTGTTTCGCCGCCAGGCGCTGCGGCCCGTTGCTTATGTCGACGGCCAGGCGGTGCTCGAACGCAGTCATCGACTCGAGTTCGGCGTCGAGCGCGTGCTCGACAACAGTTCGAACGTTGAAGCCACCGCGTTCTTCGATACGACGAGCGGCCGCGGCGTCGGCTTGCTGAGTTTTCCGGCCACGGCGTTTTCGGGCGACGCGGGCGACGCGTTTGCGAGTGTCGCGAATCAACAAGGATCGGCGCGCGGCGTACGCGTGGTCTACACGCGCCGCTTGAATCGCGTTTGGACCGCATCGGCGGGTTACTCATTCGGCCGCGGTCAACGAGTATCAAGCGAAGGTTTTTCGAGTCCGGCTGAGTTGTTTGAGAACGGTTTCTTCCAAACGGCGGCATTACAAATGGGCGCGGGTTTTCGCAGCGGTACGCAGGTGCGCACAGTCTTCCGCTTTTCACCCGAAGCGACCGTCTTCGCGATCGATCCGTTTGCCGGCCGGCTGGGCGTTTACGATCCCTCACTGAGCATTCAGGTCACGCAGGACTTGCCGAGCTTTGGTTTGCCCGTTCGCGCGGAAGCGATTCTCGACGCGCGCAACCTGCTCGATGTTCAGACCGTCACCGAGAACGGAGAGTTCATGACCTTCGTCGGCAACAACCGGCGCTCTGTGCGAGGCGGAATCTCGGTTAGATTTTGACCTTCCAAATTCTCGGAAAATTCCGAAAAGTTGGATTGAACTCAACAACTTAGACCCTCAGAAGCACGGCTTTAAACCGCGCTGATCACTGGGAACATTCCTTGCCTAAAACGCTCGGATCGCCTTGTGAAGATTCTCGGGCGTCGTTGAGGAAGCAGTGAAAGGATCGGTACTCACAACCAAGACGTGGTTTCTGCTGATCGGAGCGGCGCTCCTGATCTCTGCCGGCGTCCTCAACTTCGCGCAACGCGCTCGACACGAAACTCCCGCGTGGGATGGCGTCGAGTGGGTCGACACCGCGAACGGCGTCATCGCGAAAACAATTGAAAAGGGATCGGCGGCCGACCGCGCGTGGCTGCTACCCGGCGACCGGCTCATCGGCATCGCTCTCGATGCGAATGGGAGACCCGACGAAGTCGTGCGCGCGCGCGACGTGCAAATCTATCTCGATGCAGCGCACGTCGGCGGGCAGTTGCACTACCGCATGCAACGGCCGTCCTATCCGGTCGAAACCCAAAACTACTGGGCCGACCTCGACAATCTCGGGTCCATTCATAAGTGGACGCCGCGCGTCATCTACATCAACTTCATCGGCCTGGCTTACCTGCTGATCGGCTTCTTCGTGCTGTTCAAGCAGGGTGGGCGCGCGCCGTTTGTCCTGCACTTCGCGACGCTGTGTCTCGCAGCTTTTGTCTTTCACTTCTACACGGAGACAGGAACGTTTCGCGATCTCGACCTCGCCGTCTCCTTCTTAAAGAACTCGGCTTTCATACTCTTCGCGCCGCTGTTTCTGCACTTCTGCGCGCTTTACCCGACGAAGCAGCAACTGTTTGCGAAGAAACGTTGGCGCGCGGTCTATCTTTATATTCCGGCGATTCTGTTGCTCGGGATGGCGGCGATTGTTCACCTGCCGCTCGGCGCTTTTGTTTACGTCAGCAGCATCTTGCGCGCGTTTGGGTTTAAGGCGGGCGGTGTTTCGGAAGAGTTTGTCGACGTCTTTTATCGCCTCAGCTTCTTTCACTTTGTCGTCGGTGTCGTCGCGAGCATGGCGTTGTTGTTCAGGACGTACTTCACTGCAAAGACTGCGCTGGTCCGGCAACAGATGAAGTGGGTGGTTTGGGGCACGGTTCTTTCAGTTGCGCCTTTCATTCTGCTGTACGGCATCGTTTACCTGTATGGCGCCTCGACCGATCGCTGGCTGACTGACATCGCGGTGTTACCGCTGATCGTGCTGCCGTTTGCGTTTGGCTATTCGGTGTTGCGTTATCGCTTGATGGACGTCGAGCTGGTCGTGCGGCGGGTGTTTGTCTACGCGCTGACTACGCTCGCGATCACGTTGCTGATCGGTCTAGCGGTCTACATGGGCGGGCTCTACGCTTTCGGCTCGGACCAGAGTTTTAGTTCGGGCGAGATCACGTTGCGCGTTGTTGCCGCGGTGGTGGCGATGGCGGCGATCGTGATGGTCGCGGCGCCGGTTAAGAATTTTCTCCAGGAACAAGTCGACCGGCTCTTCTACGGCGAGCGTTACGATTTGCGCAACAGTCTGTTGGACTTTGGTCGCACGCTTTCGGCGACGACGGCGCTCGATCCGTTACTCGATTCCCTCGTGAGCCGGCTGCAGGAAGTGATGAACGTCGGGCGTGTGGCGATATTTGTTGAAGACAAGCATGCGCCGCACGGTTACACGGTCGCGCGCGCGGTTGGGCTCGATGCCGCGGTCGTGGTGCCGCCTGACTTTCGCGAGATGATTCGCGTGCGTTCCGCGGAAACCGGCATCGTTCGCGCTGACGATCTCGATCTCGCGTCAGAGTCGCCGTTCTCCACCAGGCGAACGCTTCATTACTTCGTACCGTGTGTGGTGCGTGGTCGCATGGTCGCGGTGATTGGCTTGGGACGTTCGGTTGACGGCGCGCTCTTGTCGTCGGAAGACGTTGAGATCCTGCGCACCGTTTCCGGTTACGTCGCGGTCGCGATTGAAAACAGTTTGCTTTACAAGGACCAGCAGGCGCGGGCGAGCGAGTTGAAACTGCTGAAGGAGTTCAACGAGTCGATCATCGAATCGATCAATGTCGGGTTGCTGGCGGTGGATCTCGATGGTTGTGTGACGCGTTTGAACTCCGCGCTCGAACACATGCTCGACTTGCGCCGCGACGCGGCTATCGGACGCCGTGTTGAGGATCTGTTCTCCGAAGATTTTGCCGACACGCTGAAACAGGTTTTGGGCAAAGAAGGCTGGCGGTTGCGCGAGATCCGCAACATCTACAAGCTCCACACCGCGACGCGCACCAATCGCGCGCTCATTCTCAACATCGCGCTTGCGCCGTTGCAGGACGCGCCGGGACAATCGGGCGCGCTCGTCGTGATTGAAGACGTCACGTCGCGCATCAGTCTCGAAGAGCAGTTGCAGCAACGGGAGAAACTCTCGTCGATCGGTTTGCTTGCGGCCGGCGTCGCCCACGAGGTCAACACTCCGCTCACGGGTGTTTCGTCTTACACGCAGATGCTGCTCGGGATGCTCAACGAAAACGACCCGAAGCGCGCGTTGTTGCAGAAGGTGCGCACGCAGGCCGAGCGCGCGAGCGACATCGTCAATAATCTTTTGAACTTCTCGCGCACTGGAAGCGCCGAACAGTTTGCGGATGTGAACGTGGCGCGCGTGCTCGACGATACGTTGCAGTTGTTGGAGCCGCAGTTGCGGCGTAGCCAGATCGAGATCGTCAAGTCGTATGAGTTGGACGCGCCCGACGTTTACGGTAACGCCGGCAAGTTGCAACAGGTCTTCACCAATCTTTTGCTCAACGCGCGGGATGCGATTCCCGACGGCGGAAAGATCAAAGTCGCGACGACGACAGCGGACGACGGATCGCTGGTCGCGGAGATCGCCGACACGGGCATCGGCATCGCGCCCGAGAACGTCGCGAAGATTTACGATCCGTTTTACACGACGAAGGGTGTCGGCCAGGGCACCGGTCTCGGTTTGGCGGTGACGTACGGCATCGTTCAGGAGCACGCCGGACGCATCAGCGTCGACAGCACCCCCGGCCACGGCACGACCTTCCGCATCACCCTCCCCGCCGCGCGCTCGCGCGTCCGCCTCCAAGCCGTCGGTGACTAAGCATTCGTTCCTAAGAATTGCGTAAAGACAACACCGAAGGTGTTCACGAGTTCGAGCCCAGGGTTGTTTCAACCCTGGGTTTCGTTTTGCCGCGTGCATCGAACGCTGAAAGCGTTAGCCAACTCTTTCAGAGTTGCATACCGTGGGATATGCGATTACCCAGGGTTGAAGCAACCCTGGGCTCGAACTGGCGAACGCCTTCGGCGTCAGAACCTGCAACGGCTGCGAACGCCTTCGGCTGCGAACGCCTTCGGCTGCGAACGCCTTCGGCGTTAACCACGATGGCGAAGAGGTTATGGATTTTACGTTGTGAAGTCGCTAAACTAGCGCCTTTTATGAGAACGGAAAAGCGGAACGCCAGAAAAGGCTCGGTGCTCGTCGTTGACGACGAGGAGATCATGCGCGAGGTGCTCGAGACGCTCCTCTCCGCTGAAGGTTATCGTGTCGACCTCGCCAAAACCGGCGAAGAAGGTCTCGAAGCTTATGGCCGGCGCGCCTTTGACGTCGTCCTGCTCGACGTTTCAATGCCCGGCATCGGCGGCCTGCGCGCGCTCGAAGAGTTTTTGAAGATGGATCCCGAAGCCGTGATCGTCATGATCACCGCCTACGCCACCTTCGACACCGCCATCGCCGCCTGGGAACGCGGCGCGTTCGGCTGCATTCGCAAGCCTTTCCAAAACGAACAGATCATCGCGCAGATCGGCGCCGGCATTAAACGACGGCGCAAGGAAGAAGAACGCCGCACACTGCGCCGCGCGATGAGCAAAGCAGTCGATCGCGGCGAGATCATCGGTCGCTCTGATCTGATGCAGGAAGTTTTCCGCCTTGTGGAGCAAGTCGCGCCCGCGCGTTCGACGGTTCTCATCACAGGCGAAAGCGGTACTGGAAAGGAATTGATCGCGAAAGCGATTCACGAATCGAGCACGCGCGCGGGACGCCCGTTCGTAACCGTCAACAGCTCAAACATTCCCTCGGAGCTGCTGGAGTCTGAGTTGTTCGGCCACACACGCGGCGCGTTCACCGGCGCGGTCGCCGCGAAGAAAGGTTTGTTTGAAGTCGCTGACGGCGGCTCGATCTTTCTCGACGAGATCGGCGACATTCCGCCCGAGACGCAGGTACGTTTGCTGCGCGTGATCCAGGAGCGCGAGTTCACGCCGCTCGGTGACACCGCGCCGCGCCGCGTCGACGTGCGCATCATCGCCGCGACAAACATCGATCTAAAAGAAGCGGTCCGGCAGGGAAGTTTTCGCGAGGATCTTTACTACCGGCTCGCCGTCGTGCCGATCGAGTTGCCGCCGCTGCGCGATCGCAACGAAGACATTCTGCCCCTGGCCCAACACTTCATTCAAAAGTACAACGAAGAGAACGGCCGCAACGTCTCCGATCAACTCGCGCCGGAAGTTTTAGCTCTGCTCGAGTCGTACTCATGGCCCGGCAACGTGCGCGAGCTCGAAAACACGATCGAACGCGCAGTGGTGATCGCCCCCAGCAACGAGATCACGAAAGAATGTCTGCGCGCGGAGATCAGTGATCCGAAGTCGGTATCTTCGGGTCATCAGGACGGCGCGAGCAACGCGGCAGTCGGCGACATCGGCCGCGGCATAAATTTCTACGAAGAAGTGCGGCGCTTTGAAATCGATCTGATCAGGCGTGCACTCGAACAGACCGGCGGGCATCAGTCGCGCGCCGCGCGCCTGCTCGGCATGAACGCCACGACGCTCAACTCGAAGATCAAGACCTACAACATCAATCTGAGACCATAAGTTCTATAGGACCGAGAGGCCTATCATGAAACGACGCGAACTCGATGGTTGTCCAATCACCGGCGCATTACAAATGCTCGGTGATAAATGGACGATGCTCGTGGTGCGCGAACTCGTCTCTGGTCCAAAGCGGACGATGGAGTTGCTCAACAGCCTGTTTCCCATCAGCAGCCGCACGCTCGTCGGCCGTTTGCGCGACATGGAAAAAGACAACTTCGTCGAGCGCACCGACTTCGGCGGCAACCCGCCGCACATCGAATACGCGCTGACAGAGCGCGGCCGCTTACTGTTGCCGTTGCTCGAATCGCTGCGGCAACTCGGCCTCACGTTAGGTTGTACTGATTGTCGTGAGAGAAAACTGCGCGTCGGAAGTTATTGTGAGCCTTGCCCGCTGAACGGCAACGGAATCGAACTCCCGCCCTCAAGCTACGAACGTCCCGCGGTCACTCCACATCGCCGTGAGAAAGACGACTCGATCGTCCTGCTTTAGTTAATCTTCTCCAACCAACTCAGCGTCGTTCGGAACCATGTGCCCGTCGGGCGTGATGATCGCATGATGGTCGACCGTAACGTGTTCGCCTTCGATCGTGACCTCCTCGCCGTCCGGCATCATTACGGGCAGATGATCGAGATAACGTTCGGCGTCGATCGCCGACATGCAACCGCTACCCGCTGCCGTCACAGCCTGACGATAAAACGAATCCTGCACGTCGCCGCACGCAAAAACACCCGGCACATTCGTCGCTGTCGAGCGACCCGACGTCTTCAAATACCCGATCTCATCCATCTCCAACTGGCCCTTGAACAGATCCGTGTTCGGCCTGTGCCCAATTGCCACGAACACGCCGGAACACGCAAACTCCCGCGCTTCGTTCGTCTTCAAATTTCGCAAACGCACCGCAGTCACACCCTCATCCGGCGAACCCAGAATCTCTTCAACCGACGAGTTCCAGATAAACTCGATCTTCGGATTACGAAACGCCTTTTCCTGCATGATCTTCGATGCCCGCAACTTATCGCGCCGGTGGACCACGTAAACTTTCGAGGCGTAACGCGTCAGGAACGTCGCTTCTTCCATCGCTGTATCGCCGCCGCCAACCACGACCAGAACCTTGTTGCGAAACGCGGGCAATGGTCCATCGCACGTCGCGCACGCCGAGACGCCGTTACCGCCAAAACCGTCAGGAACTTTCGCTTCGCCGGGAATGCCGAGCCACTTCGCCGACGCGCCCGTCGCGATGATCAAAGTCTCGGTGGCAATGCTCGAACCGTCGGCGAGGTAGAGTTGAAAAGGCCGTTCGCTCAGATCGACTTCATCGATCCACGCTTCGAGAAACTCAGTGCCGAAACGTTCGGCTTGTTTACGAAATTCCGCCATCAACGCCGGCCCGTCGACGCCTTCGGAAAAACCGGGATAGTTCTCGACATCGGTGGTGATCATGAGCTGTCCGCCGGGAGTTGTTTGCTTGTGCGCGTCGGCCGGCGCATCGATCAGCAGCGGCTTGAGGCTGGCGCGTGCGGTGTAGATCGCGGCGGTCAGTCCCGCGGGTCCTGAGCCAATGATAACTACGTCTCTTTTTCGCATTTGATTGTCCATAGGAGGCACGACAGTATAGCCTTTTCGGTTGAGCGTATAGTATAACTACGGGCAATGAGGTAGTCGAACTCGGTGGCTTGCGGGCATTTAGGACGTTCGTGAGTCAGGTTGTCAGAGCATGAGCAGCCCAGTAAGCGGTTCGCCGACGATTGAAACCATTGCCGTGATTGGCGCCGGCACGATGGGACATGGCATTGCCCAGGTCGCTGCGGCTGCGGGTTTTCGGGTTCTCCTCAATGACGTGGATCGCGATGCGCTCGCGCGCGGCGTGCGCGCCATTGAAGGAAACCTCGCCAAAGGAATTCAACTCGGCAAGTTAACTGAAGACGATCGCGACCGCACGTTGCAGTTCATTCATGGGACCACGAAGGTGGATGAATGTGCCGCCGCGGATCTGATCGTCGAGGCAGCGCCGGAAAAGCTGGAGCTGAAACAAAACATACTGCGCCAGCTCGAAAGCGCTTCCGATCACGCGTTCATTTTTGCGAGTAATACTTCTTCGTTATCGATTACGGAAATAGCCGCACATTCGCGACGACCGGAAGCCGTTGTTGGCATGCACTTCTTCAATCCGGTCCATATCATGCGGCTGGTTGAGATCGTCGTCGGCAAGCAAACGAGCGACGAAACAGTAGAAACGGTGATCGGCGTCGGCCGCAAGATGCGCAAGGAGCCGATCGTCGTGAAGGACGTACCGGGTTTTGCGTCGAGCCGGTTGGGAGTGGCGTTAGGGCTCGAAGCGATGCGGATGCTGGAGCAGGGCGTGGCGAGTGCGCGCGATATCGACACCGCGATGGAGCTCGGCTACAACCATCCGATGGGACCATTGAAGTTGACCGACCTCGTCGGGCTCGACGTGCGCTTGAACATCGCCGAGTATCTTTATCGTGAGCTCGGTTCCGAAACCTTTCGCCCGCCGGAATTGCTGCGTCGCATGGTGAGCGAGGGAAAGTTGGGCAAGAAAACCGGCCAGGGTTTTTATGATTGGACCAAAGAAGACGCGCGGCGCGCGCAGTCTTCGTGAGTGACGTTTAGGTGACGATGAGCACGCCCTATCACAACGAAGAGAGACGATTCGCGCTGCGCATGTCGCTGCGGCTGCCGATCGTTGTTTCCGGTCGCACCGAAGACGGTTCCGCGTGGAGCGAGCCGACCGAGACTGACGACATTTCCACTTCCGGCGCGCTGTTTCATCTGAACCAGAAAGTGGCGCGCGGCGAGCGTTTGTATTTGCGCGCGCACCGGCCTGACGGTTCGCCTATCGAAGCGACTGCTTTAGTCGTTCGTGTCGCGCCGGCGATCTATGGTACCGCGCGCGTCGGCGTGCAGATTGCCGAACCGACCGAAAACTGGTTGCGTCTCTTTGTGTCGTGGGTCGCTGACGAACAGCCGCCCGTCACGACCGATCCGGAAGACCCACCGCCCGCGCAAGCCCCAACCAAATCCTAATTCAATTCGGAGTTATCAATGCCGCAAACATACGAGACTTTGCTGCTCGAAAAACGTGATCGCGTCGCTATCATTACGATCAATCGTCCGGACAAACGCAATGCGCTGAACATCAAAACGCGCGAAGAAGGCGCGGCTTTGTTGGATGAGTTGCGCAACGATGATTCGGTTGGCGTGGTTGTATTCACCGGCGCTGGCGACAAAGCTTTCATCGCCGGCGCGGACATCGCTGAGTTTGCCGGACGCACTTCGATCACGCAGCGCGACGTGATGATGAGTCGATCGCTGTTCACCGCGATCGACTCGTTTCCGAAGCCGGTGATTGCGATGGTCAATGGGTATTGCCTGGGCGGTGGTTGCGAGTTGGCGTTGGCATGCGACATTCGCATCGCGAGTGAGACGGCTTCGTTTGGGCAGCCTGAGATCAATCTTGGGATCATCCCGGGCGGCGGCGGTACGCAACGTTTGACGCGACTCGTCGGCGAAGGTAAAGCGATGGAGATGATTCTTGGTGGCGGGATCATTGATGCGCAGACGGCGTTCTCGATTGGTCTCGTGAATCACGTCGTGCCCGCGGATCAACTTCAGGCGAAGACGATGGAGATTGCTTCTCGTATTGCGGAGAAGAGCCCGATTGCGTTGCAGCTCGCGAAAGAAGCGGTGAAACTCGCGTCGCGTTCGAATCTCGATGAAGGACTGCGTCGCGAAGTGGATCTCTTTGCGCTGTGCTTTTCGACGGAAGACAAAGACGAGGGCGTCAGTGCGTTTCTCGAGAAGCGCAAGCCTGCGTTTAAGGGTAAGTAGAGATTGAGAACTCCGGCAACGTCAGTCTTCTTAAGCGCAATCACTGTATTGGCGCTTGCAAGCGTCCCCTCTGCGCAGCGATCGAACCCCACTCTCATTTGTAGAAAACCAGTGCTCGCGGCGCTGAAGCCGATGCCGCGGCTCGATTATCCGTGTGACGAACAGTTACAGGATTGGGACGAGAAGACCCTCACGCTGCCGGCGCGTGTCGAAGCGATTAAGAGTTTGACGTCTGAGCTCGCGTCGTTTTCCGATCCGGCTTGGTGGGCGGCGGACCCCGTGGACTTGAGCGTCTGCGATTACGCGCAGAAGCCCGGTCCACTGACATCAACGCAGCGTCACGATTTTCTCGGCGGCGAGTATTTATTTTGGTTGTTTGGCAACGAGCGAATGCGGCTCGTGTTGATTCCCGATCCCTGTTACCAAACGCAGTACGGCGGGTCGAACGCGTTCTTGTTGTACCGCAACGGTGAGCGAGTTCCTCGCTATGGCGATCGATCTCCGCGCGACCGCAACCGCGTTACTCGTAACCGCGACCCAATCGTCGTTACTCAAGTTCTTAACGGCTACTTCTCACGCGCCGACAACTCAGTCGGACTCGCATTCGCGAAACTCGGCACGGAAGACATCATCGAGATCTCCACCGGCAGCGGCGGCCTCAACCCATCTCTCACCAACTACTACTTCACGATCGATCCACACTCGAAACGCGCCATCCCAAAGAAACTCTTCGTCGGCGACCACGGCCCAACCAACGAGATCAGCTCAGCAATGTTGCTCGAGACCAACGGCCCCGAACCACTGAAGCTGATCCGCGGCCACTCACTCGCCCCGTCCTTCATCATCTACACCGACACCGAGAACGGCAAACTCCACGACAGCGGCCGCACCCTCAATCGCAAAATCCTTCGCTGGAACGGGCACGTTTACCGCTGATTTCCCCGCCAGTAATATTTCGCGCAAAAAAAGCATTACGAGTTAGAGGACAAACAATTTGGATCGAAACCGCAAACGATTCGAGGTGCGAAATGACTGTATTCATGGCCCGTAATACCGATGCCGCCGTCGAAAGAATCTTTCCTCCAATCACTCCAGACCTGTACGCGCCGGACACAAGCGCAGCGAAGTTGAATGCCGACCAAGCTGCCGCACGACGACTACTCGCCTCGTCAGTTCAGTTGACCGCACGCGCGCAATACTTCCCGGGCAGACACAACACGCGCGAACGCTTTAGCCGCCTGCTCCTCATCCACCATCGAGCGTTCGACTTCGAACGTGAAGGACAGTTCACGCAGGCTGATTACTTTTGGGAAGAGCTGCACACGCAGTTCGTCGCCCTGTGCAAGAACGAGCTGGTGTGGTATTCGCTCGCCGAGTCGCTTGCGGCCGAGCAACCGCAGTTGCTGGTGTTGAATGATGCTTCGAAACTCGAGAACAGCTTTGTCGAAGAGCTACTCATTGATACGCACGCAGCATTCTTCAATGGATACGCTGAAAGCGCCGGAGGGTTGACTGTCGACAGTCGTGCGTGGAACCACCTCGACTATGTGAAGGCTTTGTTGGACAGCAGCGGGCTGAGCGACAAGCAAAAGTTTCGGCTCATCAAGGTCGCCACCAGGGCCCGGATCGAGCTCTACGAAAAAGCGAAACGCTGGACCGAGGTAGCGGCGCTCTGTACGTCTATGTTGCGGTACAACCCTGACGCTGTTTACTACGAGGATCGGCTGTCCAACGCCAATCTGGATCAGAGGATCGCGCACTACCTTAACGCTGCCCATCCGGGCGGCCATGAAGCGGATCAGCTCGCAGCCGCGATCGCTGATCTGGAGCGGCTGCAAAGTATCTATCCCTTCGACGCCACGCTTTACAAGAAACTCAACACCCTCTGCTACCAGTTAGCCCAAAACCTCAATGCAGCACACGAGGTGTCACGTGGCCTCGTCTACGCGCAAAAGGCGCTAACGATCGATCCGTCCGACTCGAAGAGCAGAGATCTTCTCCGAGAGCTCACGGCAAGCATGAACGAGTTGAAGGATCGCGCGAAAACGACCAGCGGTCCGCCAGGCCCGCAAATCGGCGAAAGCGGGCCGTTTCTGTTCGACGAGGTGAGGACCGGTTTCAGTCTGCTCGAGGCTTACAGAGATTCCGACGAGGCCAGGAAATTGGCTGAAGCCGCTCGCCTTGCAAAGGCCGTAAATTTGTGGCGACGCATAGGTCTGCCGAAGCCGGCTGATCGGTGGACCAATCGATCGCTGGCGTTGCAGCAAGCGATCGACAGCATCGTGGTTCGGCGTCCGCCAACAGTCGAGGCAATTGAACAGGCATGGCAACAGTCGAGCGAAACGGACGAAGATCTGCGCCAACTCGACTGTGACCGGGTTTGTCGCTACCTCAAGCAGAGATTGTTGAAGCACGGTCCGCCGGCTCGCGACATCACGGATCAGTCGTCTGCCTTTGTACTCAAGACCGCTTCAACCCCGGCACTGAAGCAAGCTGGTCCACCCTTCGCTTTTTGGCTCTTCAGCCGGCGAGACCTGCCCGCCAAAATTCGTGCCGCGGCGGTGATCGTCCTTTTCCTTTTGGCGAGTGTGGCTTTCGTGAAGGATATGTACGCGCGCAGCGTTCGCACAGCTTCCTATCAAAGCATTCTCAAAGCTTCAGACCAGCGAAACTATTTGGAGGTGATCGAAGGCGCGGAGGCCTTTCTGTCACATCCCCTGATCGCGTCAACCGATGATCGCGACGCGAAAGTCATCGAGCAGTATCGCAAAGCACTTGTGTTGTGGGTGGCACGGCAGCCAGGAGCGATCACTCCGCAAGCAACTGCGCACATTCAAAGGTATCAGCAACTGGTTGGCAATCGTAATGGAGGTGGCTTATGAAAAGATCTATCAACGTCCTCAGCATTCTGGTGCTCATTTGCGCCGCAGTAATGTTTTATTACCTGTTCCGCGCCGCAAACACGGCCAGCGCCAGCGTGGCCTTCGCCGGTTTTCCCATCAACCAGCCTCGGACAATTCGTTTCGAGGTGAACAAGGAAGCGCTCGAAGACAAGAGTCAGCGCGAAAGGCTGGACCAGGCGCGGGACTGGTTGCTGTATGCGGTTGTTTCTGAATCCGGCAAGTCGGTTAAGGAATTGGGCGAGATGCTCTACGACCTGCCCGCCACGCGCAGCGGTTACATGCATCACGTTGGCAATTTCGAATACGGTGAAACGCGGTCCCGCTTTATCGGCGACGGCCAGGTCGTCGCGCTCGTTCCCGCTGACAATAGCGCCGAACGAACGGACCAGTTGGCCCACATTGCCGACGAACACCGCAAGAACACAGGTGAGATCCCAAAGTCGATCCTGGTTTTCGACTACAAGCTAAACCTTGATGGGCAGCAGAACATCAGTTCCGGTGAGATCACTCGCCGCGAGGCCATCAGCGGCGATCGGCTATTCACCGCCGCGGCCGGGTACTTCGAAAACACGATCAATAGTCTCGACGATCTCAACAATTTCATGAGGCAAGTTGACGATCTGGTTTTCGCGGATCGCAATGGCGAGGTTCTCAAGCTGGGCGGGCGCAAGATTCTTGGTCGTCCGTACCGGGGCATCGGCGTTGAAGACGTGGCGGCGATCTGGCAATCAGGTAACAAGCTCAAGGGCCAACCGCACGGCAGCGGCTTTTCGCTCGATCCGGCGTATCGCTTTGACAAGATAAGGCACTTCTTCGACACGACACTCGTCCCTATTTACGAACAGTTCTCCGCTTACAATTCCTTGTACCCGGAGCAATCATTACGACCGATTTGGCCTTACACCGCACCGCTGCGCCGCAGCCCCTCGGTGACTGTTTCAGAAGTACGTGAAGGACTCGACGCCTGCAAGATAGAACCGCTCTTCACATGGTTTGACGAGCAGCGAGAGGCGAACCCCGAAATGATGAACCTTATCGACATGATGTTGACGAGAGGGTTGCCGCGAAGCTCGCCGGAAGAAACGATCACCTTGGAAGATCTGATTACCTACGGCTTCGGTTTCCAGCAGGCACGTTATGACGGCGATCTACAAGGAACCCAGGTCGGCATGGTGCTCTTCTATACGGACCTCGTCGCGAAGCTCTGGGGCTTTGATTACAAGAGCAGCACACCGCGCGAGATCAGTGATTTCCGATCCGGCGTGGCTATTAATAAAACTCAGCCGTCGATCTTCAACAAGCAGATGAAAGACATGCCTTACTCGCGTTTGTGGTTTGGTCCCGATACTAAGGGTTATCAGGCCACTGACGGCAACCGCCGTTTGGCGTTCGCCAGGAAAGCGACGAGATTGTTTGCGAAGTCGGCCAAGAATGCCAGGTTACAAAACGAAGTAGAAGCAAATCCCGCGACGGCCGCATTTATCAACTGGTGGGACGATCATTTCGAGGAAGTGGCCCGCTACGAACCTCAATACGAGCGACTGAACCAGATAATGAAATGGAGTTTGCTGATCAGTTGGTTGAACCAGACAGGGCAAGGCAATCAACTCGGTTTCCTCAGCAATCCCGACATGGTCAAGCGCAATTACCGGTTCCCGGATTGGGTGAAGCAGCAAAAGGATCTGCGTTTCAATAAGTGGAGCCAGGACATGTTCATTCCGAACACCAAGTGTTCCACCACCGAGGCGCTGCCGCTCCTCTCCTCTGAGAACTTCGCGGCGCCCGGTGAAAAGATCGCAAAGCATTTCCTGATCGGAGGCGTATCGCTCGGAGAGGAAGAACTTTTTGCCGGACGCACTCTTTTATCAGCCGAAACAAAAGTTCCCTCGCTTGCGGTTCGGTCCACGCTCGACTTGTCGCCGATGAAGTCGAGTGAAGAAGCTTTGGAGCTGATGGAGGGAACGGCTTACAAATTCGAGAGTGTGGCGGAAAACCGCCTCTCAGTTACCGCGGTGCCGCGACACGAGGCCATGCTTCGTGACGGCTACGGAGACCTCGTTTCGAGCCCGTTCAAACACGTGCTTGCCGATGAAGGCGGCGGAGCGCTGAACGTAGCCACAAAGTATGGCGAAACTGAAGTCGGTAAACTCGCAATCTCGCCTACTGAAAATGGATTCACTATTGGGTGGTATAGCCGTGACCTCGAACTCGGTCAATCAGTAGCGCGTCAACTCAGCGTCGCTACCGCTCCCGAAAAGTTTCTCGCCGAGAATCCGCTCGTGGAAACAGCAATAAAACTTCAAGGGGACGAAGGCTATCTCGTGAAGTTAAGCGGCTCGGAGCGCTGGACGCGGCTAAGCTTCCAGGCGAAACCATCCGCAAATATAGAAGCCGGTTGGGAGGCGCGCTTCGCCGACACGGTGAGTACGTCGAAGCCGGTGGACGTCGCCTGGTGGGATCAGTCGAAAGTGGCTGAACAACTCGGCGGAGACGATTACCTGATGGTCGCACGCAATCAAAAATCCGGTGCAAAGTTGCTTGAGGTGACTTCGGACCCGCCGGTCGCGGCTAGTGAGCGGGTCACGATCATGAACGGTGAGCAGAAAATCGAGGCGCTCGTCGATCCACGTTCGGAATCAATCTACGTCAAGTACGCAGATCTGTCTGAAGCGCTACAACGCGACCCCGGCGAATTTCAGCGCGTGCTTTCGCGAATAGAGATTACCGAAGATGGAGTTCTGCGGCTTCCAGGCGCAAACCCGTACGACACGGCGCTGGGCCAGCAACTCGGCGCTCGAAGCTACACCAGTCTCGCTAAACAGTTGTCGGAATCGCCCGCCAACTTCAAAGCCTCGCTCGAGAATAATTTCAAAGGCGCACTCACAAATACTGACAATCTCCTCGCTAGTCGCAACTACGACATCGTGGACAGCCAGCTCGACGAACTGATCGAATTTTATGGTCCACGCCAGGAACTCATGATCCGGAAGGGTGTGGCCCAGATTGGAAAAGGGCAGATCGGCTCGGCCGCGGAGACTCTCGATGAAACCATCGCGTCGCTGCCGTCATCGGAGCGCACAATCTTCTTCGACGAGATAAACCAGCGCTTGCGAACGAGTGCCGAGGAATTCAATCTGCTCCAGCTAGCAGACGACGGCAAGAGTTTTACTGGTCATTGCCGGATACCAAGTTTAGCTCAGGGGTCAAAAATCTCGCCGGAAGCCATTCAATACAAGTCGGCGACGATCTACATCGAGGACAGTCCGCGACTCAACAACCTGGATTGGAACGTCAACGTCGAGGCGTCGCTGAATGAAGTTGTATCCGGCGACTTTGGCGAGGTCATAAAACTGCCTCGCGGTAACATCAGCAAGTTTCGGCCCACTGAGATTTATGCGGAAGACGTCGGCAAAACTTTCCACGCTGTGCAGCAAACGACCACGCAATACAATCTGCGTATCCCGCTTCCCACCGGGCTCGGAACGCAGTGCCAAAACGGAGAACAAGATCGAGACTGCGGCGATGTATATCTCGTCGTCGATCGGTCGCGAAGATGAGGGCCTTTGAAGTTGACTCTGCCCGCGTCAATCGATGAGATGGAGTTTGAGTTTCGGCTGGCAGAACAGGCCAGGCGAGCGGGCAAGTTTAGGCTGGCCCTCGATCGCTACCTCACGATTATTTCGCGGCGTCAGGCTGCGCTGGCTCAACGAAGCAGGTCGCAAATGGAGGCGGCTGATATCGTCGTCCTCGAGCGCACAGCCGAACTTGCGGTTCTCTTCGGCCATGACGAGGGTGCGGATAGCTTGCTGGCGGGCATGGCATCCGCACTCGAGTCGGGCAGCAACTTCTTCGGCGCGGACTACACCGTTATCAAACGCATCCACCTCGCACTCAACTTCGGTCGTCTCAAGGATGCGCAAAAACTGTTCAGGACACTCGAGCCGCGGATCGGCGACGTGAGATCGATCGTCATCACCGAAGCCGGGCTCGACGATTGGGAATCCTCCTGTCGCTGGCCCGGCACGAAACCTTCCGATCGGACCGTAATCTTTGCCTTTTTGTATTTGGTTCTTGGTTCGTTGCTCAGTTCGCTGGGCCGATATCGGGACGCGCTCTTGATGTTGCGCCGGGGCCTGCACTTTACCGCGCCCGATGCTCCCAATCTCGCGCGTCACGCCGCCATTCCCTTGCAACTCACGATCGTCACCGCGCTCATCGAGCAAGGGAACCTCGTCGCTGCGAGGAACCAACTAGATGCGCTCCAATCGGTTAACAAGACAAACAATCCCGGCTTCTACGTGCGACTGCTGGAGCTCGACGCGAAGATGAGAATGCTTCAGGGCGACTTTGGTGGCGCACTCAAAAAATATTCGGAAGTTCGGAGTTGCTGTAAACAATATGCTTTCAGCAGAGCTGAGTACGTCGCGATACTCAACCTGTCGAACGCGCTCATTTTTCTAAACCACATCAGTGCCGCTCAACAGCTTCTCCTGTCTGTTCTGGATGGAGTCAAAACACTTCGCGAACAGGCAGTGTTGAGTCGAGCCGAACGCTTATTGGCTCTCGCAAATGAGCGCAGTGCTTCATTTGAAGGCAATGTCGCTGTAACGCCGCCACAGCAGCGTCAGCGGCCGGCGGCGCCCGTCAACGCGGACGCGGCGAAAGCTTTTGCGGATGTTTCTCAAAGCGCCGATTACTTATCGTTGTTTGAAGATCGCGTGCTTGAATTTCATTGGTATCTCGCCAATCGCAACCTGACGATGGCCCGCGAGATTGTTCGTCACCTCACCGAAGCATTTGGCCTGTCTGATTCGTGGCTTATCCACGCCAGACTCAAAGTGATCAAGGGCGCGCTCGAGTATTACGAAGGCAATTTCGTCCAGTCAGAATGCCACTTGCGTCAAAGCCTGGGTTCGCTCGAGGAGATCGGCTTGCGGCCTGATCTTTGGCAGGCACAAAGAATTCTGGGATGGTGTTGGGCGCGGTTGGGAATTGCGGCCAGCGCTTATCAACGGCTGATCGAAAGCAATCAGCATCTGCTAGCGACGATGACTGAGTCACTTCCGCCGGGCTATCAGTCGGTGTTCCTTTTGAACAAATGGACGGCCGACGAGGAATTCATCGCGGGAGAAGTGGTGCAACTCGAGCACCTGAGGACCGCGCTTGCTGCGAAGCCGTGGTTTCGCAAACCGCTGCTTCGTTGGTCGCTAATGAAACGTATTTACAGTTTGCAGCAGTACGTGGATCGTTTCAGACACTCTTTGACGAGACAGGAAAACGATCGGAACGAGGCCCAAAAGGCGCCTTCGCTCTGGAGCTTCTTGCGGAGACGCCGGCGAGACAGAGTCACGATCTCTTATCTCGTATTACCCGATCGCGTGGTGATCATTTACGCGGGTTGGATGAAGCTGGACTTTGAAGTTGCGCCGGTCAGCCGCATTACGATCCGACAAACAGTGAGGCGGTGGCACGTCCTGGTAAATCACCTTTCGGCTCAGCGCGGCGAAACATCCGCTGCGATCTCGCAGGATTATCTGCTCGGCGACGACTATCTCGACCAATTACTCACCGGCAGAAATTTGCGTCCGGCGGTACGGACGTCAAAAGAAGAACCTGCGCTTGATGAAGCGAATCGGATTGCGGAAAGCCTCGCCCATCTGTTGCAACTGCCGGCTATTCTCAGTCGGCTGCCATCGCGCGTTCGCTCGTTGACGATTATTCCGCACGACAGCCTGCTTGGATTTCCGTTTGCCGCCGTTAGGCAGCAGGGCCGCTACCTGATCGAACGGTTCGACTTGAATGTCGATGTTGGCTTCCTGGAGCGCGAAGAATCAAAGGCGTCGCCTGCAGAGGCGCGAGCGCTGTTCGTAGGGGTCTCAGCCGGAGTGACGGGGTTCTCACGATTACCCGGCGTGTTGCGGGAGATTGGGACGCTCGAGCAATGGTGCCGGGAACGCGGTCTGCTTTACGAGTCGCTGATCGATGGCGCCGCCACGAAGGCGGCGGTCGTCGATCATCTGAACGACGCCTGCCTTCTTCACATAGCGTCGCACGGCGTGTTCAGGGCGGACCAGCCCGACGCCTCCGGCCTGGTGCTGACTTCTCCGACCAATCACATCAACGTTCTTAGCCTGCGCGATCTATCGGCTCTGGATCTCGGAAATCTGCGTCATGTCAGTTTGTCGTCGTGTTCGTCTGCCGATAATTTCATTTGTCCGGGACGTTGGGTTATTGGGTTGCCGGAAACTCTCCGGCGCCGCGGAGTGGGAAGCGTGCTCGCGTGTTTGTGGGCCATCAACGATCGTTTTGCAACGGCGTTTGCGGCGAGATTTTATGAGTATGTGAACAGTTACCGGCGCGACGAAGCTCTGAGGCTCACACAGCTTGACTGTTTGCATCAGGCGCACCACGATGGCCAAGTCCGACCGCTTGAGAATGTAGAAGGAATTGATACCGCCGATCCATCTTACTGGGCCAGTTATATTCTCTGTGGAGATCCAAATCGATTGAAGTTGTGACCGTTACCAGCACTCACTCGCTTCGTTTGGGGCCGTCGCTAATTCTCTTGCCGTAGATCCAGCAACCATCAGCCGCGATATTCAATAACTTCGGAGGTGGCGAAGGTCTTTGCTTGGGGGACGATTTTGTTCTCAGACGCATAGTATTGCAAATCAAATCAATTATATCGCTAAACCTTCCGAATCAGCCTCACATGTCCGTCCAACGAAGAATGCCGTGACCACCCGTTGGACATCGCCGAAATAGACCATTAGGTGTTGAAGCTCGCTGTAGATCAGCGCCCACACTCTGGAGGATAAATCAGAGCGGGCGAAATAAGCCAAGGCAATGAAATGATTTCGTCTGATATGTCATTAATAGTGACGCACCCGACATAGGATTTAGACAGATGATCCATGGCCACGAAACCCAGCGGTAAAAAATCGAAGAAATCCCGTACGACAAAGGAAAACTCGGGCGCGAAAAAAACTTACACGACAGCCCAGTGCTGCAAAGAAGAAAAACCAAGGAAAGTAGCAATGAACCGAGACTGCCGCGGTTGCCCAAACTCTCGGTGACCGATTCAGTCGAGCGCCCGATTGTGCGACTTAATATTCGTTCTTAAAGGAGAGCGGAATGAAAAGAAAAATAAACGCCATTGTTGGACGTTTCAACGGTAGGATGATGAACAACTCCCAAGAATTAAAAAAAGTATCGAGGGTCTGCCGTTTGCGAACAGCCGTTCTGCTTGTGTTCTTAAGCTGTTTCCTTACGGCAATGCAGGCAAGTGCGCAGGAAAAGCCCCAAGTGTTCTCACTGCCGGAAGCTCGAGTGGGTGAGGCGTATCGCGTAAAAATCGAAGATCTGTTGCGCGAAAAATACGGGCTAAAACTGGAGACCAGCTCGGCCAGAGCCATCCTTCTGTGGTCACTTGCCGGCGGCGAGCCGCCACCGGGAATTTCTGTGCAGACCGATGGGGCGATTGTCGGAACGGTAACTGAAAACGCAACCGACAGTTATGAGTTTTCGCTGAAGGTTGTCGACGCATCGGTCAAGGACGAACAGTTGAGCCTGAATTTTTCTCTCGGTGTCAGGCGCGGACGTCTGAGGCTGGCCAAGATTCAAGGGCCACGACTGGTACCGGTAGACATGCAGACCGCAGAGTCGAACAGCGGCTCGGCAGTATCCGGCAACGAAATCTCATCCGGTGACGGCGTCAAACCTTCCCCACCGGCCGCCAACACTCCGGTCGATCAGCAACTGACCGATAAACAAAGGGCCGCTAGGGAGGTGAAAGAACAGGAGGCCAGGAAAGCAGCAAAGCAGCTCGCCGAACAACAAGAAGTGGAGAAAGCGGTGACCACTCCGTTCAGTGGTGTGAACAAGAGGTTCATCGTCGGGTTCGAACAGGCCGGCGCGGCCGCCTCCGACAGTACCGGCAAACCGTTTTTCGACATTTTCATTAATACTCCTCTTTCGCGTAAGCATGAGTGCTCGAAGCCCAAATGTTTGCCGCGATTCTCAGTTTGGGGCGATGTGCGGCTGACAAGCACGGCAGAACAGGTAAACGCCCTGGCAGATGTCTCAGCTGATTCAATAAGCGCGATAACGGGCAGCAAACTGAACCAAATCGCCAGTGCGTTCGACTTCACGGTAGGGCCGGAAGTGCGTCTGCGCAGGTTCTACAACACTACGCTCAGTCTGATTGCCGGTTTCGGCGCGGTTAGTCCCGTTTCACCAAAGCAGTCAGCCCAGATTTTTGAGGTACCGGACAAAGATAGTCCCCAGCGCGCCGCGTTCTTGGCAAAATTTCCCGGCGCGAAGGACAGCCAGCAGATCGCTTTCATCTCCCCGGATCGCGATCGTTTTCTGCGCCAGTACTTCGGTGGTTTCAGATTCAAGACATATAACATTTGTGGAGCGAACGAAGATGATTGCAAGAAAGGAAAACTACGGCCGACGTTCCCGGCAACTTTCGATGTGACCTTCGGACAGAACGAGGCGGTAACGGGAGGGCGGCTTCACAAATTCGTCGTGGGTCTCGACGGTTTCTATCCGCTACCGTTTCCGGATAACAAGCGGTTCTTGTACCTATTTGGCTCAGCCAGGTTGAAGGCGGGTGGACCAAAGAACAACGATACACCGTTCATTCTCGCCACTGCCGCGTCTTCAGTGAAGGTAACTGATGACACGGTCTTCATTGCGGATCCGACGCCCACAAACCGCGATACCTACCGGATCGGCTTTGGTGTCGATTTGTTTGAACTCTTCAAGTTCGCGAAAGATAAGGGCAAGGAGCAGGGAGCACAGGAGGAAAAGACCAGGGCGCTTAAAGCCGCAGCTAATCCTCCCGAGTAGCTGATCTCCCGGACGGCGGCTACCAGAGCCGGCAACGCTTCGCGCTGATCATTGCCTCGGCTGTCTTGCAGCCGAACGCTTGTTTGAACTCAGGCATGTTCGCCACTGGCTGGCGAATGCGAATCGGTGAGCAGACGGTTACGCGCCGTTTGCTCACGCGTGTTCACGCATTGCGTCTCTGTGAAGGCAAGGAAGACGCGCTGCTCAGTAGCTTCATTCTTGGAGCTTACGCAGTTAGTCGGTAACGCCACCGATTAGACATTATTACTATTACCTTGCATTTTCGTGAGTCCAAAGACCGGTAGACGCCTGACCGACGTAAAAGGGCATTCTACGGCGCATGCGCTGAAGCGGAGATCATGGCGCTTATGGTCACAGCAACGTTCGAACAACTCAGCGGTACGTTCGAGCGACTGAGCGAAATAAGCGCGAAGCTGTTCAAGCAGCGATGTTGAGTGTGAATGCCATCACGCAAAGCAGCGCCGTTGCTTGACTCAATGCAAAACGCTAGGCTAGTCTGCATCAGTTTTTACCAGTACTCACACGTTTCGTAAGGGGGCCGTAGCTCAGCTGGGAGAGCGCATGACTGGCAGTCATGAGGTCAGGGGTTCGATCCCCCTCGGCTCCACCAATCATTTCAAACCTACGCAGTTCGTTTGACGTTCCTCGTCGCCGCAGGGAGCTCTGCAAATAATCGTTGCTTTCTCCTGCCGACACTGCTTATATTCATTGCGGTGGTAGTAACAAGGCCTGCCTGGGTACGAACTCCGATCTTCAAATCTGAACATTCCTCATTCGTTCCGAAACTCTGCTCTTTAATCTAAGCAAAACTCTCGTTGCAGCCCGGAGATCCCAATGAAAAAGCTCACTCTGCTCCTCCTTGCTTTGACCTCTATTCTCTTCGCGATTTCAGTGCAGGCTCAAGTGGGAAGCCAGCAGGCGCGTAACTATCAAATCGACGAAGCTCATACGGGTTCGATCAATCCACCGGGACTGACCCCGCCACTCAGGCCAAAGTGGAACCGGAACTTCGGACAAAAGATGTCCTACCCGCTTATCGCCGACGGCAAAGTCTTCGTGACGGTGCGAAATGAGTCGGCATACGGAACCGAGCTGTACGCGCTGAATGCTGCGGACGGCTCGACCGTGTGGTCCTACTCGCTCAGTGGTACCTACTATTGGTCGGCTCTTTGTTACGAGAACGGCCGCGTCTTCGCGCTCAACTACGACGGCCTCTTGCGCGCCTTTGATGGAGCCACCGGAAGTTTAATTTGGAGCCGGCAGCTTCCCGGACAATATTCTTTCACTTCCGCGCCCACCGTATTTCAGGGTGTGGTCTACGCAGGCGGTTCGGGCAGTGGCGGCACGGCGTACGCGGTCAGCGCTGAGAATGGCAATGTGCTTTGGACCACGCCAGTCAGTAACGGCAGCAATAGCTCACCGGCGGTGACCGGGGATGGGGTTTATCTTTCTTACTCTTGTTGGAATGTTTACAAGCTCAATCCGGCGAACGGTTCAATCACCTGGCACACGAGCCCGGTCTGCTCCGGAGGCGGCGGCAAGACACCGGTCTTATTTAACAGCCGTCTCTATGCTCGAGAAGTCGCTTCCAATGCGGATTGGATCTACGACAGTCAAACCGGCGGATCGCTCGACACCTTTTCCTCAAAAAGCTCTCCGGCTTTCTCAGGCAACATGGGTTTCTTTCTAAACGGGCCCAAGAGTTTTGGATCGTATGGCACCCTTGAAGGTCGGGACATCAATACCAATTTAGTTCGTTGGACCTTCGCTGGAGACGGACACCTGCAGTCTTCAATGCTCGTGGTCAACGACTATGTCTATGTCGGATCGAGTTTAGGCAAGCTGTACGCGGTCGAAGCCGCCACGGGTACACAAGTTTGGTCAACGACAGCGGGAACAAGCATCCCTTATGTTGACGAACAGAACGTGTCACAACCAATCACCGGCTTCGCCGCAGCCGAGGGAATCCTGGTGGTTCCTACCGCAACAACTCTCGTCGCTTACGAAGCTGATCCCACTCCGACCATCATCTGGGACAGCCCTTCACCCGCACCCAACAGTTTTGGTTGGAACAATACCCCCGTAGAAATTTCTTTCACCGCGGCAGCGCATCCTTCAGGGGTTACTTTCTCAATTCCGGGAAGCCCGATTCAGTTCAACGCCGAAGGCAATAATCAAACGCAGCAAGTGACGGTTTCCGATCAACGCGGTAACAGCGCGACGCTGACCTCACCCGTCGTCAGAATTGATATGACCGCTCCGGTAACCACGAGTGCAGTTGCCGGAACTGCCGGACCTGGAATCACTCAGTGGTACAAGGACTCTGCACAGGTGACGCTAACGCGGACAGACAATCTCTCCGGAGTTCGCAGCACTTCCTACACTATCGATGGCGGCCCAACGCAAAATTATGTTTCGCCATTCACGATTCAAACCGACGGCACTCACACGATCAACTACTGGAGTTCCGACGTCGCTGGAAATGTCGAAACACAGCAGTCGCGCGTGGTTAACGTTGACGTTAACGCACCCGACACTCAAATCTCCGCCGGCAACGGATTCTATGCTGATCCGGCGCAGGTGACCTTAACAGCCACGGACGCCGGTTCGGGCGTGGCTAATACTTTCTACCGGATCGATAGTGGCGCAACCCAAACTTATTCAGGTCCTTTTACGGTTTCAGGTGACGGCAGTCGACAGATTGTTTATTGGAGCACTGATTGGGCCGGCCACACTGAAAACCAACACTCCTTCACACTGAAGGTGGATGGCCTTGCGCCGAGCACTGCGATCTCGTCCACTGGAACGAACGGTTGGAATGGATGGCGAACCAGCGCGGTCCAGGTCACGCTCTCGCCGTCAGACGCGCGCTCCGGTGTCGCGGCAACCTATTACACGATTGATGGTGGTCCAACGCAAATTTATGCGGGACCATTCATGGTCGATGGAAGCGCCGTACACCAGGTCAATTACTGGAGCGTCGACAACGTAGGCAACACTGAAGCGCAACAGTCTGCGGAAATAAAAATCGATAAGGACGGACCGACAACTGAGAGTTCGTTAGCGGGTACTGCAGGTAACAACGATTACTACAAGGGATCTGTGCAGGTTACGCTAACGGCGTCCGACAGCGTCTCGGGTCTGGCGACTCTCGGCACTTCCTACAAGATTGATAACGGCACTACGAAGGCCTACATGGGCTCGCCATTTACCGTCTCTGGTAACGGCGCCCACACGGTGAGTTTCTGGAGCCAGGACATGGCCGGCAACTCCGCCAGTCCGACAACGATAACGATCAATATCGATTCGAGCGTCCCAGTAACACAGGCAACACTTGCGGGGACACAGGGCAGCAATGGCTGGTATACCAATGAGGCACAGGTCACGCTTTCCGCGACTGACACTCCGTCAGGAGTTGAGACGACTTATTACAAGCTCGACGATGGCGCCCAACAGACCTATTCCGCACCGTTCAGTATCTCCGATAGCGGATACCACACGATCATCTACTGGAGTGTGGACCGCGCAGGCAATACGGAGTCGCAGCGTTCGATGCTCATTAAGGTTGATTCGGTCGCGCCCTCAAGCCAGGCCTCGGCCTCAAGCACCTGGCGTTACGATGTTTGGTATCAGAGTCCGGCGCAGATTTACATCAACGCGACGGACAGCGCCTCAAACATTGCCAACACCTATTACACGATCGACGGCGGAGCTACCCAAACCTACACCGCGACATTCAACATCACGACGGGCGGCGTTCACACTGTCAGTTACTGGAGTGTGGACCAGGCCGGGAATACGGAAACGCCAAAGTCTTTGACGGTTCGAGTCGACAGCGCCGCACCCACCACCCAGATCACGACCGCCGGAGCAGGCGCCAATGGTTGGTATCGAGGCCCGGTGCAGGTTGGCTTAACGGCGACGGATCCCGAGGTTGGTGTAAACGTCACCATGTACCGCGTCGATAATGGACCAACAATGGTGTATGGTGGCACGCCTTTTACAGTCAGCGGTGAGGGTCAACATACGGTGCTCTACTGGAGTAATGACAAACTCAACCACACGGAAGCGCAGAACAGCGCCACGATCAGAATAGATTCCACGCTTCCAACGGTGCAGAACTCCTTTACTGGTCCTGTTGGTGGTAACGGTTATTACAAAGGACCGGTGCAGTTCACGATGACTGCCGCAGACAATCAGTCAGGAGTTGCAAATATTTACTACCGCATCAATGGCGGGCCGGCGCTTGTTTACAGCTCACCATTTACGATTGGCGTCGACGGCAATCACTCGGTCGATTACTGGAGCGTTGACGTAGCGGGAAATGTCTCCTCGGTAGGTAATGCGTTAGTCAAGATCGACGTGAGCGCTCCGGTGACGCAAGCCGCGGGTGCCGGAACAGCAGGAACCAACGGCTGGTATCGCAGCTCGGTCCAGGTTTCACTGGCGGCGGCAGACAATCTGTCGGGAGTCCAAACGACGTTCTACAAAGTAGACGGCGGCACGACGAAGACTTACACCGGGGCTTTCAGTGTTACGGGTAATGGTTCGCACACGGTGAACTTCTGGAGTGTGGACAAAGCCACGAATACGGAAGCCACGGGTTCGCTGGTTGTCAATATAGATTCAACCCAACCGGCTGTAACGTGTAGTGTGTCGCCAGCTTCGGTAGCTAAGAGTTCGAGCCCGGTGACGATTACAGTAACCGGCCACGCCACCGATACGCTCAGTGGCGTTCCGATTACGGGCGGAGCAACGTTCAGCGTCGTTGATGAATATGGAGTGACCCAACCGAGTGGTCCGATCACTCTACAGTCAAATGGGAACTATTCGTTTACGCTGACTCTGCCGGCCACGAAGAACGTTGGTGACAACACCCACATCTACACCATCACGGTCACGGGTATAGATCGAGCCGGCAATACGAGCACAGCTTCAGATACGTTGAAGATAAACTAACGAGCGATCGCCTAACGATTGCGCCGCCGGCTGCGTGTCGCCTGGAGCACGCCAGCCAAACCGGTAAACATCAGCACGAGCGTCGCGGGCTCGGGCACTGCTTCAATAGTCACGCCAGACACTGTCGGTCCGAACATGTAATCGGCGTGGTCGAGAAACAGACCCGTAAAGCCGAAGACCGTTTGTCTCGTTAAGAACAGCGTGACCGTTCCCTGACCTTGCAGATCCACCTGCGGTCCGCTCGACGGCGCCGCCACTCCGGTAAAAGTGAATGGCGCTGTGATCCTGATTCCGGACGCGTCCAATAGATTCTGCGGAATCACAAAGCTCACGCTCTGAAAATTCAAACTCAGTGAATCCACCACGCTGCTGGTGAAGGTCGTTCCGTTAATCGTGAACGTTCCCTTCGGATCCGAACCGGTGCTGACAAAGTTCAGGTTCGCACCCGTGCATGGTCCGTTCAAACCTCCGACCGATCTGCTGCAAGGCGAGATACCAAAATTCCCGAACGTGCTGACGCTGCCGAAGTCAGTGACATTCGCCGAGAAGTTTGGCCCGCTAAGGCTGACGGTTCCCTGCGGACCGAAGAATTGTCCATTGGTGATCGTGGCGCTGCCGGTAACAGTGATCGGATCGGCGTTAACGGCTACCGCGACAACGAAAGTGAAACTTAGAAGCGCGACAAAACGCAGTAATTTACTGGGAGAGAGGTGCGGGCGACTGGGCATAACCAACCTCCTGGGATAGTAGAAGCTTGATAATTCCGAGGCCGCGAGTGAACCAAATAATTGTGTTCTCGAAGTTCTAAAATTTCTTCAAGAAGTTAACCGTGATTGAGTCCGGGATCGAAAATGGGATCGCGCAGTCTCGTTTCTGAAATCAAAAACTCTCCGCAACGCAGCATTCCCGCAGATTAACTCGCAAATAACGCTGGCACGGTGGCTGCATCGTCGCGGGCGTTTGTGGCCGCAAACTCTCCGTTGCTCAAAACAACACAAGGAACGAAATAATGGACGTCCTGCTCAAAGACCTCGTCTATTCTCTGCGCATGCTGGTCAAGCGGCCGGGCCTGACGCTCGTGGCGCTTATCGCCATCGCGCTCGGCATCGGCGCGAACACCGCGATCTTTTCCGTCGTCAACACCGTGCTGCTGCAACCGCTTCCTTTCGATCAGCCGCAGCAACTCGTGATGCTTGCGACCGAGCAACGCAACCAGCCGCTCGACGGCCGCGGCACGTTCTCCTATCTCGATCTCATTGATCTCCAGCAACGGTCAAACACGCTCGAGTACGTGGCGACGTACCAGGGCTCCGGCACGATGCTCACCGACAACGGCGAGGACGAGCGCGTGCTCGGCGCGGCAGTGAGCGCGGATTACTTTCCTTTGCTGCGCGTGAAACCGGAGCTCGGCCGCGTCTTTACGCGCGACGAAGACAAACCCGGCGCTCCGGCGGTCATTGTTCTGAGTCACGCCTTGTGGCAACGACGTTTCGGCGGCGATCCAAACATCATCGGACGCGAAGTCAATATCGGCGGCAAAGCAACGGTCGTCGGAGTCATGCCGGCGAGTTTCAAATTTCCCATCAGTGATGAAGCGCAGGATTATTGGGAACCGATCTTCAACGCGGGCTTCATCACGAAAGAGATGCGCGACCAACGCGCAAACCGTTACCTCGCGGCAATCGGCCGGATGAAGCCGGGCGTGACGGTCGAGCAAACCAAAGCGGATCTCGATCTGCTCTCGCGGCAAATCGAACAGCAGTCGCCGGAGACAAACACAAACGTCATTTTCAACGCCGTCTCGATGCATGAAGATCTCACCCGCGACTATCGCGGCGCATTGCTCGTCATGCTCGGCGCGGTTGGTCTCGTGCTTTTGATTGCGTGTGCGAACGTGGCCAATCTCCTGCTTGCGCGCGCCGCTGCGCGACAGAAAGAAGTCGCGATTCGCATGGCGCTCGGAGCGAGTCGCAAACGTATCGTGTCGCAACTGCTCACCGAGAGCCTGCTGCTATCGCTCGCCGGCGGCGTACTTGGTCTCCTGCTCGCGACCTGGGGAATGCAGTTACTCGTCGCGTATGGACCAGCGGACGTGCCACGCCTACACGAAGTCAGGCTCGATCGCTACGTGCTGTTCTTCACGTTATTCGTTTCGGTGGTGACCGGCGTTCTATTCGGACTTGCACCCGCGCTGCAAGCGTCAAGACCCGATCCGGTCAACACACTCAAGCAGGACGGTCGTGGTCTGACACATGGCCGCAACCGAATGCGCGCGGTGCTGATCGTGTCGGAAGTCGCGTTGTCGTTGATGCTGCTCGTCGGCGCGGGCCTTTTAATAAACAGCTTCTGGCGCTTGCTGCACACTGACGCCGGCTTCAATCCGAAGAGCGTGCTGGCGCTCGACATTCCGTTGACCGCGACGACATACAAGACACCGGAGCAGCGCGTCGCGGCGTTTCAACAGATCACCGGTCGATTGAAGAGTGTGCCGGGCGTGCGCGATGTTTCCGTGGCCAGCAATATCCCGTGGATCGATCGCGACATCGAACTGAGTTTCCAGGTCGAAGGCCGCGCTCCTTACAAGCCCGGCGAAGAAGCGGTGGCTGATTACAACGTCGTCGGTCCCGACTACTTCCACACGATGGATATTTCCGTCCTGCACGGCCGCGTCTTCATGGATTCCGACAACGCGAATTCGCCGCAGGTGCTCGTCGTGAGCAACGCGTTCGTTCAACGTTACTTCGCCAACGAGGATCCCATCGGCCGGCGAATCGTCTTCGACGGTAACGATAAGACCGCACGCGAAATCGTCGGCGTTGTCGGCGACGTTCATCGCCAGGGACTCGATCGCAACGTCCAGCCGGAGATGTATGTTTCTTTCGCGCAGCGACCCGAACGGCGAATGAACGTGGTGGTCCGCACCGAAGCGCGCAACGCATTGGAGTTGACGCCCACCTTGCGCGCGCAAGTGAAAGCGTTCGATCAGAAACAGATAATCTGGCGCACACGAACGCTCGAAGAATTGCTGGGTAACTCGGTCGCGCCGCGTCGCTTCAACATGATGCTGCTCGGTATTTTCGCGAGCGTCGCACTGATTCTCGCGGCGGTCGGACTTTACGGCGTGATGAGTTATTCGGTGAGCTGGCGCGTACACGAGATCGGCATTCGCATGGCGCTCGGCGCGAATCGCTCGAACGTGTTAGGACTCGTCGTGCGACAGGGCATGACGTTGACGCTGATCGGTCTCGCGTTGGGGTTGGTGGGCGCGTTTTCGTTGTCGCGGGTGCTGCGAAGCCTGCTCTTCGGCGTGACGCCAACCGATCCGCTCACGTTTGCCGGCGTCTCGGCGGTGTTAATAATCGTGGCTTTGCTGGCGTGTTTAATTCCAGCGCGTCGCGCCACGCGCGTCGATCCAATGGTCGCTCTAAGAACTGAGTAATATCGTGATTGCACTTAACAACACAGCTTCATTTATCCCCCAACACCCCCGCACGTTGATCGCGGACGACGAGCCGGACATCCTGATGGCGCTCCGGCTGTTGCTGAAGAACGACGGCTACGAGCCGGAGACCGTCTCGTCGCCCGCGGCAGTGCTGGAAGCAATCGAGCGCGCACAGTATGACGTCGTGTTGATCGATCTCAACTACGCGCGCGACACGACCAGCGGACGCGAAGGCATCGATCTGATCTCACGAATCCACGCGCTCGATCCGTCGTTGCCGATCGTGGTAATGACCGCGTGGGCCACCGTCGATCTCGCGGTCGAAGCGATGCGCCGCGGCGTGCGCGACTTCGTGCAGAAGCCCTGGGAGAACAAGCGACTGCTGCAAACGTTGCGCAAGCAAGTGAAGCATGCGCACGCGCGCCGCGCCGCACAGCAACGGTTAACAAACGGACGCAAGTCGGAAGCGCAGCTTCAGCGCGAGTTGCACGAAGCACGCGAGCTCCAGGAAAACTTACTGACGAATCCCTCGCTCGTCGTGCCTGGTTTCGACATCGCCATCAAGTGGCAACCGGCAACGACTGTCGGCGGCGATTACGTTGCGGCTTTCGAACTCGACGACGAACACGCTGCGTTGTGCGTGGCTGACGTTGTCGGCAAGGGACTTCCGGCGGCGCTGTTGATGTCGAATTTTCAGGCGGCGTTGCAGTCGTTGGCGCTGCAATACGTCTCCCCGTCCGAAGTGAGCACACGTCTCAATCGCGTGCTTTATGCAAACATTCCACTGCACAAATTCATCACCGCGTTCTATGGCGTGGTGAACATTCCTCGTCGCACGTTTACGTTTACAAACGCGGGTCACAATCCGCCGCTGCTGGCCCACGCCGACGGCGAGTGTGAGCGACTCGACGCGGGCGGCAGCGTGCTCGGCGCGTTTCCGGATCTGGATTACACGCAGGGCGAGATACAACTACGCGAAGGCGATCGCTT
>CAMLLD010000053.1 GCA_946480785.1 uncultured Blastocatellia bacterium
CTCGAATTTCTCTTGACAAGACCCGGCTTCATAGAAGGGTTGCTTCAACCCTGGGTCTAATGGAAAACCGAAGGGCAACGCTGAAAGCGTTGGCTAGCGCCTTTTGCCCTCGTTATGGCGTGTCTGCTAGAATCCCGCCTTTGTTTACCGTGAGAGAACGCATCCAGACAGACAAAGCACCGGCAGCTATCGGTCCGTATTCACAGGCGATTCGGGCGGGCGGCTTCGTGTTTGTCTCCGGCCAGATCCCGATCGATCCGGCTACCGGCGAGTTCATCAAAGGCGGCGTCGGCGAACAAACCGAACGCGTTTTGCAGAATCTAAAAGCCGTACTCGAAGCGGCCGGCAGCAGTCTCGACCAGATCGTCAAGACCACCGTTTTTCTCGCGGACATGAAAGAGTTTGCGCAGATGAACGAAGTCTACGCGAAGTTCTTTTCGGGAGCGCCGCCCGCGCGGGCGACGGTCGCAGCGGCCGGACTCCCGCGTGATGCGCGAGTCGAGATCGAAGCGGTAGCGCTGGTTTCAGAATGAAAACAACCGGCATGCAAATGCAGCGCCGGTTGGAGGTTGACAAGTAAATCTGTGCGGATTCGCTAAGCGGCTTTGGCGACTTTGCCGGCCTTGATGCAGGTGGTGCAGACCTTCATGCGGCAAGCGCCGCCTTCCGGTTTCTGCACGCGAATCGATTGTAGATTCGGATCGAAGCGTCGCTTCGTGCGATTGTTAGCGTGGGACACGTTATTGCCGGTTTGAGGTCCCTTGCCGCAGATTTCGCAACGTTTGGCCATAAGTTAGTTCAACCTCCTAATCAGAAAACCGAGATTTATAACAAACGGATTTCAAGGTCGTCAAGCAGACGGCTCGAGAGAGAATTGCAAAGGAGCAGAGTTAAAGTGCGCAAAATCGGAAAACTCTTCGCGGTGACATGTCTGGTTGTTTCGGGCCTCGTGATGGCCGGTTGCTCGTCGGGCGGCAATGAAACCAACGAAAACATGGTGGCCGCCACCGTCAACGGCCGCAACATCATGTTGCAGGAAGTCGAACGCGGTGTGAACCAGCAGGCGGGCGGCAATCCTTCGGCCTTGACTCAACTCGAGTTGGCCCAGGCCCGGCTCACCGTACTCGACGATCTCATAAAACGCGAAGTGATGTTCCAACGCGCCGAACGCGAGAAGGTGTTGCCGACTGAGGCACAGATCGACGGCGCGATCGCTCAGCAAAAAGAACAGAGCGGCATGACGCAGGACGAGTTCGAACGGCAACTGAAAGCGCAGAACATGTCCGTGGAAACTCTGCGTGAAGAAGCGCGCAAGAACCTCGCGATCAGCAATCTCCAGGACAAGTACAACGGCAAGATCAACATCAGCGATCGCGAAGTCGAAGACTTCTACAACAACAACAAACAGCAGTTTGTGAACAAGCGCGGCGTCGCGCTCTCGATGATCATGGTCGATCCGGCGGACAACAGCGCGACCGGAATCGGCCTGGACGACGCGAAGAACGAAGCCGACGCGAAGTTGAAGATCGATAACATCTATCAGCAGTTGCAAGGCAAGGCTGACTTCGCCACTGTCGCACGCGCCAAGAGTGAAGACTACACCTCGCTGCGCGCCGGCGGCGATATTGGTTTCGCGACCGAAGACGAGCTCAAGGAAAACGGCTTTCCGCCCGAATTGATCGCCCAGTTTCTTGGTCCGATGCAGGTCGGTGATTACACGCAACCGACAAACTTCCGCGGAAAGTGGTACATCTTCAAACTCGCCGATAAGCGTTTGCAGACTGAGAACCTGACGCTCGACAGTCCGGGCCTGCGTCAAAAAATTGCGCAGGGACTCACAAACCAGCGCAAGCAGATTCTCAACACGGCGTTGATGGAAGTGGCGATGAACGAAGCACGCATCGTCAACAATCTCGCCGCAAACATGCTGAATAATCCGGGCAACCTCGGTCTGCGTCCGGCTGGTGAAAGCGCGCCGGCGGGAACGCAGCAGCCGGCTGCTTCGAGTCCTGCGCCTTCAGCTCCGGCCGCCACGAGTTCGCCTGTGCCCGTGCGGCCCGCGAATGGGAACGGAAACTCGAACGCGAACAAATAAAACCGTGCAGTTAGTGGATGCTGTTTCGTCTTTCAGAAGTTTATAAATCCTACGGTGTTCAGGACGTGTTACGCGGCACGTCCTTACAGGTCAATCCCGGTGAACACGTCGGACTGGTAGGGCGAAACGGCGCCGGCAAGAGCACGATCTTTCGTCTCGTCCGCGGTGATGAGACGGCGGATCGTGGTGACGTCGTGCGCGCGCGCGGCCTTCGTCTCGGCCTGTTGGACCAGCACGTTCACTTCAAACCCGGCTCGACGGTCCATGAGTCCGCGCTCGCCGCGTTCGGTCGCCTGCAGCAGATCGAACACGAGATGCACGAGCTCGAGCACCGCATGGCCGACGCGGGCGACGACCTCGACAAGATCCTCGAACGCTACAGCGATCTTCAGCATGAGTTTGAACTCGAAGGTGGCTTTGAGTACACGGCGCGCGCGGAAGCGATCCTGCAAGGTCTCGGTTTCGATCGCGAGATGTGGACGCTCGAAACAGAAAAGCTCTCCGGCGGCCAACAGAATCGACTCGGTCTCGCTTGCTTGTTGCTCGCCGCGCCGGACATCCTGCTGCTCGACGAGCCCACCAACCATCTCGACGTAAACGCGGTCGAGTGGCTCGAAGAATATTTGCAGGGTTACGAATCCGCTTACGTCATCATCAGTCACGATCGCTATTTTCTCGATCGTTGTTGTCGCCGCATCATCGAGCTCGAAAACGGCCGCGCCTCCAGTTACACCGGCAACTACTCGAGCTATCTCGTCGAACGCGAAGAGCGCCGCGAAGCGCAACAGCGTGCTTATGACAATCAACAGCAGTTGATCGCGAAGACGCAGGAGTTCATTCGCCGCAACATCGCGGGACAAAAAACGAAGCAGGCGAAGTCGCGGCGCAAGATGCTCGAGAAGCTCGAGCGCATCGACGCGGTGCGGCCGGACCAGTCGTCAGGCGATTTTCGCTTGCAGGCGATCGAGCGGACGGGTAATCACGTGTTGACCGTGACCGATGCGTCGATCGGTTATCCGGAGAAATTGCTGGCGCGCGACATCTCTTTCATCCTGCGGCGTGGTGAGTGTCTCGGCATCATTGGTCCAAACGGATCGGGCAAGACCACGTTTCTGAAAACGATCCTGAACAAGCTGCCGCCGCTCGCGGGCGAAGTGCGCTGGGGCACGAAAGTGCAGATTGGTTACTACGCGCAACAGCTCGACGATCTCGACGATCGCAACGAGATCATCATGGAGTTGCGCCGTGTTGCGCCGCCGGGCGCGACAGCCGGCGAGCTGCGTTCGTTTCTGGCGAAGTTTCTGTTCATAGGCGACGACGTTTACAAGCACGTGCGCGATCTTTCCGGCGGCGAGAAGGGGCGGCTCGCCCTCGCGAAGTTGATCTACTCGCGCGTGAACGTGCTCGTGCTCGACGAGCCCACTAATCATCTCGACATTCCTTCGCGTGAGGCGTTGGAAGAAGCGTTGAGCGCCTACGAAGGGACGATCATCACGATCAGTCACGATCGCTATTTTCTCGATCGCGTCGCGACGCAGATTCTGGCGTTGGATGGACTCGGCGGCGCGGAGCACTACGATGGGGATTACACGGAGTATCACGACTGGAAGCTAGGCGGTTCCGCTTCATCTACTACTGCTTCATCCGTTCCATCCCTTCCTTCCCCGACCGAACCCGAGAACCTCGTCAGTCTTGCTGCTCCTCCTGTCGAAGAAGCTCCGCCGGTCAAAACAAAATCCAAACCGACGCCAACAAAGCCGGGCGTCAAGGTAGTCAAGAAAAAGAAACCCGAAACGCGCACGGCGGAGCAGGTTGAGCAGGAGATCGCCGCGGCCGAGTCGCGCCTGAACGACATCTCGCAACAGATGGGCACCCCGGAAGTCGCGCGCGACCCCGATCGCCTGATCGCTTTGAACACCTACTACCAACAAACCGAATCATCACTGAAAACACTTTACGAAGAGTGGGACCGCGTCAGCCAAGAACCCGCTCGGTTATCGAACTAGCCGAGGCCATTGCGCGCTACACTCTCGCTGGTGATGAGTTTGACCATCTCGGCAAACGTGCCATATATTTGCAGCACGTTTGCCGGGAGGGGATTCATGGAGTGGCAGGAAACAGCAAAGGCACTTGGCGGCGCCGCCGTTCTCGGAAAGGGAGTCATTTCGGGCGTAGCCTTTGCGCAAAGAATCGAGCAGGGCTTGCCACGCTCTTCGATTGTTCGGTTGAAGCGTTTTAGTCATCTCTCGGATTCTGATCTCGCGGAAGTGATTCCTCGCCGTACGCTCACAAGTATGCGAGGTGTCAAGAAGCTCACCACCGAGCAATCCGATCGCGTTGCTCGGACGGCGGGGATCGTCGCGCTCGCACAACGTGTATTCGGCAGTGCGGAAACAGCCCGCGAGTGGTTGCTCGCTCGCAATCCCGCCCTAAATAACGAGCGGCCCTTGCGTCTGTTGCGAACAAGTAGCGGCGCGAAGGTCGTCGAGAATGTTTTACTCCGGATCGAGCACGGGGTTTACGAGTGAGTATAGTTTGGCGCCTTGCAAACGGGCGCTATCCTGCGTTGAACGGTGAGGGAGCCCGTTTGGCCGGAGGCCGCTGGAACTCTCCCGGTAACTCAGCCGTTTACACATCCGAATCACTGGCCCTCTGCCTCGCCGAGTCGCTGGTCCATATTACGGGCGCTCTACCTCGGAACTACGTCAGGTACAAAATCTACGTGCCCGATGACGCCATCGAGATTCTTGAAGTAGCAAACCTTAAGGCAGGATGGAACAACGATCTGGCGCAGACGCGAACCTTTGGAGACGAATGGCTCATTGCGAAGCGTTCTCTTGCACTGGCCGTCCCGAGCATCGTTTTAGCGGAAAGCACGAACGTCATCATAAATCCGCTTCACCCACGTGTACGTGAAGTGCGAATAATCGATCAAGCACCATTTACTTTTGACTCCCGACTCCGCCCGAAATGATCAAACCGCCCAAAGCAATCATCGGCGTCGTTCACGTTGGCGCGTTGCCGGGGACGCCGAGGGCGGCGCAGCGAGTTGCGGAGTTGGTGGCGACTGCCAGACGTGAGGCGAGGATCTATAAGGAGGCGGGTGTTGACGGCGTTATCATTGAGAACATGCACGACGTGCCGTATCTGCGCGGTGAGGTGGGGCCGGAGATCGTTGCCGCGATGACGGCGATCGGGACGGAAGTTAAGAACGCGTGCGATCTGCCCGTCGGCATTCAGATACTCGCCGGCGCGAATATCGAAGCGATGGCGGTGGCCCATGCTGCCGGACTCGAGTTCATTCGCGCCGAGGGTTATGCGTATGCACACGTCGCCGATGAGGGCTTGATTCAGTCATCGGCGGCGAAACTACTCCGCTATCGCAAGTCGATCGGCGCCGAGCGTGTGCAAGTCTGGGCCGACATCAAGAAGAAACACGCAGCGCACGCGATTACGGCGGACGTCGCTCTCGGCGAGACTGCTGAAACTGTCGAGTTCATGGGCGCCGACTGCGTGATCGTCACGGGCAGTGCGACGGGCAAACCGCCGAGTGTCGCCGACGTGCGAGAAGCGAAGGCCCACTGCCACTTACCCGTGTTTCTCGGTTCGGGCATCACCGAAAGCAATATCGCGGAGTTCTACAACGAAGCCGACGGATTTATCATCGGCTCGGCGTTCAAGCTCGATGGCCTATGGTCGAACACGATCGATCCCGCGCGTGTTGCGAACTTGCTGAAAGCAGTTTCCCGTCTAAAATAGTTCGAAAAAATTTCTTTCGGAATGTCGATCAGTCTGTCGATCTGCGGCCGCGCCGTTCGACGTACTCTTGAGAAGCGCAAATATCCAAAAAATACGAAAGGTACACTCCATGGACAGCAAGCCAACGAACGAACAAGCTCAACTACACCTTCAGGTTTACGATCTGCGCCGCGAAGCCCGGCTGCGGCAAGCGCGCGACTGGTTCCAGGCAAACTACCACGCGGAAACGGTCGAAGAGGCGATGAAGCTCGCCGCGCCAGGCACCGAACACGGCACCTTCTTCGGCATGGTTATCGGTTACTGGGAACAGGCCTGCTCGCTCTTGAATTACGGATTGCTTCACGACGATCTGTTTTTCGAAACCAGCGGCGAGCTCTTCGGCGTTTACGAACAGGTCAAGACGGTGCTGCCGCAATTCCGCGAACAATTCGGTAATCCGACTCTGCTCACGAACCTCGAGCAGGCCGCGAAGCGTTACGAAGAATGGTCGGAGAAACGCGCGCCCGGCGCCGTCGCGAAGATGCGTGAGTGGATGCAACAGGAACGCGCGCAGAAGAAAGCCGCCGCAAGCGCATAGAAACTTACGTCATCGCCCAGCCTTTTCGTTTAAGCGAACTTCTCCAACTCCGCGAGAGGTGAAGTGTGGTTCAATGCGGTTCGTCAAATTTGAAAAGGCTGGGCCACTAGACCATGAGGACCGCACGCTTACAAGCTAAACCGGATCGCGGACAGCCGGGATATCCGCCGCCGCCATCGATGGCCCTGAAGATGGCCGACTACTATGCGTCGCTGGTCGACGACACTGCAGCCGCAGCCGCGGCGGCCGCTAAGGCAAAAGGCAGCAAGCCCACCCCGTAACCGTTCACCTTTAGCAAGATTGAACAAGAAAAAGTAGCGTGTTTACGTTACACCGTAGCTTCGTCTGCGCCGCGCTTGGCGTCATCGGGAACCGCTCTTCTCGTGCAACCTCTGTGTCTCTGTGGTTTGTTTTGCTGGAGAGATTATTAACCACAGAGGCGCAGAGACACAGAGGTTGCACAGAGAAATCAGTTCGCAACCAACTCCCAGGCAAAGCTTATCCACTGGAACCGGGGTCGCTCTGTGTTTCTGATCACTCGCCTGCTGAGATTTTCCGTCAGACACCCGCGCCTCGTCGTCACGCTCGCTGGCGTCGTTACTGTTTGCGCCCTCATCTTTATTCCGCGAATTCAATTGCGGCTAGACGGGCGTTCGCTAATTCCTTCCAACCTGCCGCAGTTTGCCGAAGGCGATCGCGCCGCGTCGCGTTTTGAACTGCGCGACCTCGTGTTGATAGGTGTCGGCAATGAAGAGTCAGGTGTATACACGCCCGAGACGCTGCAGCGCATCGCGCGATTGAGTGATGGTCTTTCTCGAATCGATGGGATCGTCGCCGGCTCTGTTGTCAGTATTTCCACTGTGCCGCGCATCGCGCTCGTTGATGGCAAGATCGATACCGGTCCGCTGTTTCGGCCGGAGGATCGATTAAACGCAGAAGACATTCAAGGCCTGCGCCGCGAGGTGGTCAAGCGCGGTTATAACACTGGTCTGCTGATCTCGGCGGACGGAAAAGGCGCGGCCATCATCGCAAAGGTCGAACCGGCAGCGGATCGATATCGCCTGCTTGAAGACACTCGCGCGCTGATCGCGAGTGAGTCGTCGGGTAAAGACACGATCTATCTGAGCGGGTCAGCACTGGCCCAGGCTGTGCTCGGCGAAGCGACCGCCCGCGATCTGGCCCGCTTGATTCCTGCCGTGATCGCGGTGCTGGGTGTAATGCTGTTTCTGTCGTTTCGCCATCTCGCGCCGGCGTTCTTGTCGCTGACCGAGATCGGCGTGAGTCTCATTTGGATGGCGGGGCTGATGGGACTGACGGGTCAGCCGGTGTTCGTCACGACGCTCGTGCTGCCCGTGATCCTCATCGCCGTCGGCGTGTCTGACGATGTTTACGCGCTGGGCCATTACTTCAATGAGTCCGAACACGATCCGGATTCGACGGTCGAGGAGAGGATTGTCGCAGCGTTCAGCAGCGCCGCGCGGCCGGTCGGCATGACTGCGATCTCGACTGTCGTCGGTTTGCTTTCGATGGCCGCTGTCAGCCTCAACCCGCTGCGTGTCTTTGGAATCTTCGGTTCGGCGGCAATCGTCTTCTCAACGTTGTTCACGTTCTCACTGCTTCCGGCACTGCTCGCGCTCACGAAACCGCACGTGCATCGAAAAGGAGAGCGAGATCGTGCAACGGTAGCTCTCGGTGGACGCCCGGCAACATCCGCGTTGCGCTTCTTAACCGGGCGGGTGAGTCCGCGGCGTGTAGTTGTCTGCGCGTTGTTGGTCGCGGCGTGTGCTGGTCTCGCGACGACGCGGCTGCGCGTCGACGATAGTTGGATTCGAAACTTGCCGAAGAACAGCGACATCGTGCGCGGCGACAGGTTCTTCAACGAAAAACTCGCGGGGACGACGGCGCTCGAGCTGATGGTGGACGCAACACACGGCGAATGGTTCAACCGCGTCGACGGCGTCGCGGAGCTCGGCTCGCTCGAATGGGTGCTGGCGAGAGTGCCGCACGTCGGCGCGGTGAATTGCCTCTTCAACGACGTGGTGAGAATCAACGGATCTCTCGCCGGCTTGAACTACGGTGCGTTCCGCGCAGGCCTGCGTAGCGGACGCTTGCCGCTCACGCCGGAACTCGTCGACCGTGCCTACACGGTGCTCTCGCAGTCGTCGCAAGCATCAGTCCGCGAACGAGTCAACGACGAGCACAGTTGGGCGCGCGTTACGGTGTTCATTCGCGATGCTGATTACAACCGGATCGACGACGTGCTGCGAGCGGCCGAGCGCGAAATGTCGGACCAGGGACTGGGCCACAAGATCGTGCCTTTCGGCGATGGTTGGATCAGTTACCTGACAGTGCGCCTGCTGGTCCAGGGGCAGACGTCATCGATTGTGTTGGCGCTACTGACGGATCTGATTCTCATCACGTTACTGCTGAGATCGATACGCATGGGACTCATCGCTATTCTGCCCGTCGGCTTGAGCCTGCTGCTCGTGCTCGCCGCGTTGGCGGTCGTCGGCACGCCGCTGGGAATCGCTAACTCGATGTTCGCCGGGATCGCGCTCGGCATCGGCTTGGACTTCGCGATTCATCTGACCACGGCCTATCGCGAGCGGCTGCGTGAAGGCTTGCCTGCGGGCGAAGCGCTGCGCGGCACGCTCGAACTCACTGGGCCGGCGGTCGTCGTCAGTGCCGCTTCGATCACGGCGGGATTTTCCGTACTGATGCTGTCTGAAATCGCGCCCAACGTGCAGCTCGGAGTGATGATCTGTCTGTGCCTTTTGACCTGCGCGGTTACTACGTTGTTGCTTATTCCGAGTCTGCTCAGGCTTTGGAAAGTCGTCCGCTGAAACACTCACTTCAACGTGTCAGCTAGTAAAAAGGGAAGCGAGATCAGGAGTGGCGGATCGGTCAGAGCCATCGGCCGCAGCGAGGTGCTGATTGGACCACTGGCTCTGCCTTGTCGCACGATCACCGGTCCGTTTCCCGCGCCCACTAACAGGTTTGCGCTGTCAGGTAATAGATAGCCAAGCGTGTCGGCGAGTGGTGGCAGCGCGGCGGCGAGCAGGTGATAGATCCCGTCGGGAACAGGCGCGATGTGGAACGGACCGGGTGATTGCAGCAGAGCGCCGCCGACAGGGCGACTCTGCGGTATGTGAGCGGGGAAGAGTCCGACGAAGATTGGTCCTTCGCTTCGTGTGGCCGACTCGACAATACCGCGAATCCCTTCAACGTTGAATGTCGCATGCCCTTTTACTTCGGCGTAGTGAGCGCAAAGTGATTCAACGGAAGCGGGCGTGATGCGTTCGGCGAGGTAACGAAACTCGCGTGGTCCAAGCCCGACGCGTTGCGTGAAGAGCCTGGTGAACGTGCTGAGACTGCTGTAGCCGACTTCGAAGCAGATGTCGGTGATGCTGAGATTCGTGTTCAACAGCAGTCGCTTCGCCTCGTCGAGTCGCATGGCAGAAATGAACTTGTTGGGCGGCAGGCCCGTGATCTGGTGAAAGACGCGATTGAAGTGGAACGCGCTGAGATAGGCGACGCGCGACATATCGTGCAACGAGATGGGTTCACACAGTCGCTCGCGCGCGGACGTGATCACGCGCTCGACTGCGCGACGGTGTGACGCAAGAGTATCTTCACGACAAGCGGAACTTGGGCTGCTATTGAACGACTGGTCCAGGGTTTCGTTTCTCAACGCTTCAGTCTGTTGCATATTCTCTCAACGCCTCGCGCAACTGAGTGGGCACGGGAACAGGCACGACCTGCTCGCCTTCGCGCTGCATGCAGGCGACCTGTTGCTCGCCGCGAGCTACTAGTTCTTCGCCGTTGGTTGTGTAGCGCCAGTACTCGAAGTTCATCGTGATGCGGTTCTGCCGTAGTTCGCCGAGACGCATGCGCAGGATGATCTCGTCGAAGGCGACGAGCTCCGCCATGAATTCACACGACACGCGCGTCGTCACGAGAGCGAGGCCGTGCTTGAAAGCGTCGATAACCTCGGGAGCGCGATCGCGCAGGAACATCTCGCGACAACGCCCTTGCCAGCGCACGTGGTTGGCGTAGTAAACGTTGCCGACGAGGTTCGTCTCCTCGAAGCCGACGACGTGTCGATATTCATACGCGCGCATGTTCGTCTCCTGTTAGCAAAGCAATTGCGAGATCTGTTTCTGCCTCATCTGTCTGGACCACGCCGGACGCGATTTTCAACTCGCCGGATTCGAACAGGAGCCAGCCGTTAGTGGCGGCGTGAGCGAAGACGAGAGGCGCATTCGTGCCGGCGCCGGCTTTCTTCAGACATTCGATTGAGGTCCAGACGCGAGTCGCTGCCGCGTCGAGAGTTTCTTGTGTTTCGTGAGTGATGAGTTCGGCGAGTTTGAATCGCTCAGCGCCGAGCATGTCGCGCCAGATCGTGGCTGGTCGCGACACGACAAGTTCGAGATCGCAACCGACGCGAGTGAGTCCGGCGACAGCCATCGTGAGATCGCCAGAGTGTGACGCGGACACGTTGCGACCGTCGCATGTCTGCGGGTTGCCGTCGGCGCGCCTTGTGACGCAACCGCCGCCGAGCGCGCGTTCGAGTGTGCGTGTGCTGCGGTCGCGACGATCTGATAATTGATCGCGCTCGAAGGCGATCGACATGTGGGCGTCAGGTATCAACTCCAGCAGACATCGTTCCACGAACGGTGTCAGTAAACCTTCGGGCCATGGGCCTTTGAACTCCGTGCCACTGACCGCTCGCAAGTGCAGACGCTCCCATCGCTCCCGCACGCGCCCTTCGCTATCGCTTAACTCGAGGTCGTAGATAAAACCGTTCGCGAGGCGTTCTCTTTCCTGTGCGTGTACGAATAGCTCGCCGACAGATCCGTTCAGGTTACCCGCTACTCTCTCGACGCCGACCGGCAGCAGCGTGACCTGCGGTACGCACGCCTGGACTGCGTGAATAGCTGCATCACGCGCGCCCGGATCACCGAGCACAAGTTGGCCGGGTAAGTATCTGCCGAACCAGTTGACGTTTCCGTCAGGCACGAGCTCGGCTACGCATTCTGTAGCCTTGAGCGTGCGGTATTCGCGCAGATGCCGAAAGCGACCGGTGTGGAAGAGAATTCTGCCGTAGAGATCGTGTTCGGGATCGAGAGCGACGCGTGCGTTGAGATCGATCGTGCGGCGCTCGTGATCTAATGGAGCGTTGTTAAAGGAAGTATCGCCCACCCGACAAACCGCACGAAAATGATCGACCTGAAAACTCGTCTCCGAGCTGCGCAAGACGATCTCAACGCAGCCCGGAGTACGCACGAGCGCGGCGACGCGTATTGTATGTGTTCCTCCCTCGTGGACGACGACTGGCCGCTCGAACCTGACCTGTTCGAACACTGGCGGCGCGTTCGTCTGCATGAGTGCCATGAAGACCTGGGCCATCGCTTCCATTCCCAATACCGCGGGCAGCAGCCGTTCGCCGCGGAAGATGTGGTCGTCCAGGTACGGATCGGTTGTAGTCGACAACTCCGCATCGACGACCAGCTCAATCTTCGGGTAGTAGACGCGCGGCTTTTCTAGGAAGCGCAGGAACGGAAGCTCGGGCCTATCGACTTTCAAAGTCGGCATATCGCGCAAGCGTCCCATCACTACCGCGGAGACACTTGCGGATTTTCGGCAGAGGAGTCGGCGCAGCGCGTCGAGGCCCTTCTCAACAGGGATTGGCGTGATGCCTTGTCGCGCGAGTTCGTCAACCGTGCCGAGCCGCGCGCCCATGCCGACGCCCGACCAGACGGACCACTCAACAGCGAGACAACGGCAATGGGTGTGCGTGGTCTGCCATTGCTCAGTCAAACGCGTGAGCCATTCGTTAGCGAGACCGTAATGGGCTTCGCCCGGCAATCCCGTCCGCGCGATGATCGAAGAGAAGGTGATGAAGAGGCGCAGGCGGTCGGGATCGATCGCTGCGAGTAAGTTCTGCGCGCCACGGATCTTGGGCGCTAACGTGTCGTTGATTGCGTCCGGGGTGAGATTCTCGATCAGGCACGGAACGTTTCGCGCTGCGCCGTGCACGATGGCGGTGACTGGGCCAAGATCCTTCTCCACCTCGCGCATTGCTGCACTTGTCGCGGCAGCGTCCGTAACGTCGACGCTGTAGTAGCGGAAGTTAATGCCCGCTGCATTCATTCTGGCGAGGTTCGAGACGATCTCTTCGTCCGCCGTCGGTTGCGAGAGGCCGAAGATAGCGAGACGTGCGCCGGAGTCGCGTGCAAGGCAAAGAGCGCATTCGGCGGTGATGCCGCGCGCTCCTCCGGTCACTACCAGGACATCGCTGGTTGTCAGTGGCAGCTCGGACGCATTCGGCTCCGCGGCCTGCGGTTCGAGCCGTTCGGGCGGATTGAGTTCGAGTGAACGCAGCACCGGTTCGTGGCGTTTGCCGTCCGCAGTGTAACGAGCTTCCGTGTAGCCACGTGCCGCGAGCGCCTCGGCCAACACCCATGCGGCTGCCTCCGGATGATCTAAAGGCACGTCAACGACACACGTGTGGAGATTTTTCGCTTCCAGGTGCAGCGTGCGGGCGAAGCTGGCGGCGCCGCATTCACGTTCTGCATCTTGGACCAGCAGGAAACGGAAATCGTCGCCACCTTTTAGCGCCGCGCGGGCGCCGTCCAGCAGGAGACCGACGTGGCTTTCATCAGGCTCGGGCGGAAGAAGAACGACGACGCCGCGGCCCGCAGGCGAAAGTGCGAATGATCTTTGCAGTGCGGAGCTGAGCGGATGGTCCGGCGCGCCGAGTATGGACCACTCTCCTGCCGCAGATACGTTTTCATGCTGAGACGAACGCAACGGGCGCTCGACGAATTCCACGGAAAACTCTCTAACCCACTCGTCAACACCCGGTGGATTTGCGTCCACGTCTGAGTGGCTGTTGGGGTCGGCCGTGCGTGCCGTGGCATCGAGGGCATTGGCGATTTCAGAGAGTGTGGCGTTTGCGTAGTTCGTCGGCGTGGGCGGAGGTGGAAGATCGAGGCGGCGCGCTGCTTCGGCCACGAGTTGGGCCACGCTGATCGAGTTCAGGTGGAGATCGTCGAGCAGTCTGCTTTCGTTTTCGATCGTGGCGATCGGGAGTTCAAGCCGGTCGGCGACAAGTTGTCTCACGACTTCGAGCGGCGTGTGAGTTTTTGATTCGACTAGAACTTCGTCCGTCGCGTGCGTTTTGCTGGAGTCTTCGAAAGCACCGGCGTCGATCATCGCACCGCCTGCCAAGTCTTCATCGCGCGGAGCAAGCTCACACGGATTCACGAAGAAACGCGGACGCCAATCGAGATCGAACGGGCGCGCAAAGCGATCGACGAATAACTCGTCATGAACGACGCGTGCGCCCAGACAAAAACACGCAGCGACGCCGTGCAAGAGCCCTCGTATTGAATTTCCACCCGCATCCAACGCTAGCGCGGGCTCTTTACGAAACTGGCCGATGAGTCCGCAAAGAGTCTGGCCCGGGCCAACCTCCAGCCATAGATCTACACCCGCATCGCCCGCCGCGTTCACTGCTTCCATAAAGCGGACGGGCGAAGTCACTTGCTCGCGGAGCAGCGAACGGAAGTCGGTGTTTCCATTCAGGTGCTGGCCCGTCACGGTAGAAAAGATGTGACGCTGAACTGGTCTAAACTCTTCGCGCTCGAGATGCGTGGATAAACGAGTCGCGGCGGCTGTAACCAGCGGAGAATGGAACGCATGCGAGACGCGCAGCAACGTAGTGCGCAGGCCGCGCGCTTCGGCTCGTCGCGCGACCGTGCTGATTTCAACTGCTTCACCCGAAAGGACTGTCTGCACCGGCGAATTGAATCCTGCCATGACAACCCTTTCGCCGTTCAAGATCTCTTCGACCGCTCGTCTGTCCGCTGCCACACTCAGCATCGCGCCTGCGGGTCCTTCTACTTCCGCCATCACACGGCCACGCGCGCGAGCGATACGCAAGAGGGCAGACTCGTCCAAAGATTTGGCCCAGTGAAGCGCGGTGAACTCGCCGAGACTGTGGCCCACGCCAACCGTCGCTGCGATCCCTAATCTCGCAAGGACCCGCAGGGCCGCGACCGAAGACGCAACGATTACTGGCTGCGCCACGTCAGTCGAGACGCCGTCACCGTGCCACTCCTGCTTTGTGTAGGCATACAAGTCTTCGAGAAAATTGAAGCGACGCGCCCACAGCCCACCGTCTCGGTATGACGGCGAACCCTGGCCGGGGAAGAGAAAACCGATGCGCGTTGACTTCGAGTCAGCGCCGAAGAAGATGCCGCCGTGCGGATCGGTCAGTCGCGAAACCCCATCGCTGTGCACGTGCGACTTCAGCGCTTCGAGTCGCGCAGACAGTTCGGCCGCGCTCGACGCCACGACCGCTGCACGAACACGAAGCGGTCGCAGCGTCTCCGACAGGCGCACGGCGAGATCCGTCAACTCGCTGCGCGAAAGGCGGTGAGCGTACGCGAGCACGCGCTCGATCTGCTGGTCGAGTTGTTCGATGTTCTGGGCGCTGAAGAGAAACAGCTCGGAGTCCTGCGCAGTTGTGAGCAGGGCGCGCTCCTTCGAGTTGAGAGACTGCCGGCGATCGTCGCGCGTCGCTTCCAGCGTCACGTGCGTGTTGATGCCACCGAATCCCATCGCGCTCACACCTGCGCGTAGAGTCGCGTTCGCTGAGAAGAGCTCCGCCTGTTTGAGAGCGCGGAGTGAAGACGCAGCTCCGTTCAACTCATCGCGTGGATCGTCGCAACCAACTGTTGGCGGCAGGATCTGCGCGTCGAGCGCCATCGTCGCTTTGATCAGACCCGCGATACCGGCCGCGGCCTTGGTGTGGCCGATGATTGCTTTGACCGAACTCACCACGGCCGGCGAGACCTTCGTTTCGTTTGCTGAAACGGTGCCTGAAGTTCAGTTGCATCCCCGACCGCAGTGCCCGTCCCGTGTCCTTCGAAGTAGGCGACGGTATCAGCACCGTAGCCCGCGCGGGCATAAGCACGTCGCAACGCGATGACCTGGCCCTCAACCTCCGGCCGCGTGATGCCGCCGCTGCCATCCGACGAGACGCCCCAACCGCGTATCACGGCGTACACGCGCCGTTGCTGCACAAGGGCGTCTTCATGACGCATGAGCACAACCACACCGCAGCCCTCGCCCGGCCAGAAACCCGCGGAGCGCACGTCATAAACGCGCATCATGTCTGCCGCGAGCGCGCCGGTCTTCGCGAACCCGACGAGCTCGAACGGATCGGTGCTCAGATCAACTCCGCCCGCAATCGCCACTTCCAGATCGCCCGCAGCCAGCGACGAGCACGCGTTGATGACCGCGAGCAGCGACGAGGCGCAAGCTCCGTCAACTGTGTAGCCGCCGCCCTGGAGATCGAAGTGATTACAGATGCGTCCGGCGATCGTGTTGGAGAGTCCGCCGGCCAGCGTCTCCGCGCCGACAGGCGGGAAAGGGTTCTTGTAAAGCGTTTCGATCTGGGCCAGAAGCTCGCGCTGACGCTCCGGCGGGCACGCATCGTCTTCAAGTATTTTCCGCACCACTCGACGCACGTACGGCCAGCGAAGCCGCATCGTGTTCGCACGAGAGAACTCTCCAGTGAGCGTGTTGCCGAGAAACACCCCCGTCGTTTCATGCGGCAATCCGTCACCTTCCGCGAAGCCCGCATCTTCGAGAGCAGTCGCAGCAACGTCGAGCGCAAGCCAGTGCGCCGGATCAGCCGCGCGATAAGTCTCACCCGGCACACGGAAGCGCGCGCGATCAAACTCGTAACCCTCGATGAAAGCACCTTCAGTCGAGTAAGTTCGATCGGGACTCTGCCTATCAGACGAAACATAGTCGTTGAGGTTGAGTCGCTCAGCCGGGATGCGTCTGAAAGCGCGACGTTGGGCGAGCGCATTTTCCCAAAGCTCGCCGGGCGAACGCGCGTCCGGATAGCGACAAGCCATGCCGACGATGGCTATTGCCTGGCCCATCTCACGCCTCCCTCACCAACGCGGGAGCAGTCGCCGGCGAACTCAACGATGTCTGCGCAGCGACGGCGTCGATCTCTTCACTCGCATGGCTGCTGGTCCAACTCCGAGCGAACGTCCACAAACCACGAACAGCGCAAACGATCGTCAGCGAAAAGAAGAGTCCGAAGACCACATGCGTCACCATCAGCAAGCCGTACACAGCGGCGACACTGAGACCAAACGCGATCTGATCGCGTCGCGCGCTGGGCGTTGTAGCCGGATCGGTCACCATGTAAAACGTGTAGAGAATGAAAGCGACCCCCGTCATCGGTATCAACCCCGCCTCGAAGGGAGTGTTAAGAAACAGACTTCTCAGCGCCGCTTGGGCAATGAAGCCGCCGAGCCACGCAGCGATCAGCGGCAGCCGGCGAGTGAAGCGCGCGTTCAAAAACGTCCCCGTGCAGACGATGACCGCGGGCAAGATCCAATCACCGACACCAGTCATGTTTTCGGTGAATTGATACGGCGGCGCGACGCTGACCCACGAGAAGCACAGCAGCGTTACCGTGATGCCGAAGTTCGACGGATTGAAGAAGTGGCGTGTGCCGCGTTCGGCGGGAATGCGCAGGAGGCACTTCGAGCAGATCGCCACGACGGCGGCGAAGATTACTGGTCCAAGTCTCTCGTTGGCGTAAAGCAGCATCGCGCACGCGAGCCCGCTGATGTGCGCCGAGAGCAGGAAGTCGACAAACTTTCCCAATCCGCCGCCGAGGAATCGAAGCGGCCGGCGATTGCAACGCGCGTCGATAATCTCGAGCAACAGTTCAGTCACGTAAGCTGCGGCCACAGCGACCAACGGCTGTGCATACGATTGTTCGAAGCCAAAGAAGGCGTGGCCCAGAATGTTGAGGACGGTGATGGCGACCGCGAAACGTCGCAGGCCGCCCAGACGGTTAGCCCGATTGCTAGCCTCTTGCGCACTCATTGATGACCCCTTTCTCACTGCCGAGCACGATCGTGTACCAACCGTTCGGCGCCAATTGAATCGTTTCCTGTCGCAGCACTCCCTGCGCGTCGCGCCAGCGCAGCTCTACGCTGACAAGCTCGTTTCCGGTGAGATGGCCCAACCCGAACTGCAAATCGGGACTACGTTTGCCTGAATGTCCGTTACCGCCGTCAACCTGTTGCACGAGCGGCGCGCGTCCGAGCAAAAGCACGCGTGCTTCGGCGCCAATTGCGGGGCGCGAGAGAAGCGAGCCGTTTGTTTCACGACACACACGCGTCTGTGAAATGCGGTCTACTGGTAGACGCAACCTGAGCCCGATGAACGCGCCCGCATTGTTGCTCTCGTTGTGATAGAAGTATGACGTTCCCCACTGGTTCGCGATCGCGTAATCAAGACGGCCATCACCATCAACATCCGCTGTCGCGATGCCGCGGGTGAGCAACGGCTGGTCCAGCGAAAGCTGTCGCGCGATGTCGTAGTAGCGGCCATCGGACGCCCGCACGAAAAACGCATTATGATTACTGCCGCTGATGTCGTCGCCGGCTTGCAGGCTGGGCCAACTACGCGGATTGCGCAGCAGTTGATCGTTACCGATGACAACTTCGTGCAGTTCGGGCCAACGGTTGACGCTGCCTTTGAGGAAGCCCGTCGCCTGCAACGCCTCGAGCACGCCGTCGTTGTTGAAATCTCCCAGCCGCGTGTCCCAACCCCAACCGCTGCGCGAAAGACCAAGCGACTCGCTGCGATCGACGTAAGGCGCGATGCCTTTCTTCATCAGCTCGGTGTGTCCGGTGCTGAGGAAGACGAAGTGACTTTCTTCGAGGCCATACTCCTGGGTGATGTTGCTGACGTAGATGTCGGGCCAGCCGTCGCCGTTCAAATCGCCGAAGTCGACGCCCATGCCTTTGTACGAGTCGTGGCCCAACACCTTCGACTTCGTCGTCGTCAACGTTCGCCGTCCTTCCAACAACTCGAAACGCGGATGACCGGGCGTTGAGAGGTTGTGCAACAAACGATCGGGACCGAAGTCGTTGGCGAAATAGATCTCGGGGAGCAGGTCGCCGTCGAGGTCGCCGGCTGCGATCGCCAGCGCCCAACCGCGCGCACTCTGTTCGTCGAGTACGTTGTTGACTTCTTCGAATCGCGGTGTCGGCGTTTTCCAGAGCAGGAGATGTTTTCGTCCGCCGTTTTGCGCGAGCGACATCGAGTCCTGCATTTCGTCAGGGACGTTGGCGCGAGCGTCGAGGATGCGTGCGCCGTCGGGGAAGAAGTTGCCGACGATTATGTCCGTGTGGCCGTCGCCGTCGATGTCGGCGAGCGTCGCTGCGTTCGTGTACCAGCGTTCGTTGCCGGGAACCAGTTCGCTTTGCGTGTAGCTGTCGGCGTTGAGCACGCGCGAGCCGGCGCGTTTGAGAAACAGTACCGGAGTGCGGCCCCAGTAATAGACGAGCACGTCCATGAGACCGTCTTCGTTGAAGTCGCCGGGCAGACAGCCCATCGGGGCCATAGTTGACGCGTCGTAAGAAAGAGTGCGCGGATCGAGCGTGAACGGTTGATAGCGCGCGGGTGTGCCGGGTAGCGGCGACACGATCACCTTGTCGATTCTCGTGTCGACGTAACACGCATCGTTCGGGAGTCCATCGCCGTCGAGATCGTTCAGCGCGACTGCCGCGCCCACGCTCGAGATCCAGGCGGCAACACGGCGCAACGATGGATTGACGTTGCGGATTGTTCGTTGTGTTTCGCCGTTCATCGTCGGCAGCGGCGCGGCGCTGAAATGAAATTCCTCGGCGAGTCTCGCTAACTCGGATTCCGACGCGACCGGCACGCGAGCGAAAGCATAGACAGCGACAACGAGCAGGACCGCTGTCAGCTTTGCCGCCTGGCGCCGGAATGCGCCCTCCTTGATCGTCATGTTCCTGTGACCTCCAGTGCGAAGTTGTTTTGAATGCGGCGACGCCAGACTTCGTAAATCGGCAAGCCGTCCTCTGCGTGCAAGTTTTCGAGGGCCGCGTCGGTGATGGCGGCGGTTTCTGCGGCAGAGCGGCCGCAGATCAAACGGCAGACAGTTTCTGTATGAGCGTTGAGGTTCACTGCGCGCTGGCGTGTCTTGGCGGCGAAGGCGACGCCTTGAGCAAATGCAGGCAAATGTTTGCTCGCAGCGGCTTGCAGCCATGCGATCGCCGCGCGCCCGCAGCCGCCTGCGTAAGCACATGCCAACCCTACGCCGCTCCACAAATCGTCACGTCGCGCAGACGGAAACGCAGCGATCGCGTTCACGACCGACGCGACGTCCGCGCCTTTCACAAACCACAGACTGCGGCCGAGACCCTGATCGAAGACGCGCTGCTCGTAAGGTTTCAGGTGCGTGGGAGTTGCTCGCTGTTCGATGTAACGACGCCAATTGAAATAACCTTCGTGAAAGCCGTAACCATCGACTACGAGCCAACCCAACAGCGGATCGAGTTGGACCAGGTGCGACGTGACGCCACGGCGCAGACGTGCAAGCGCCCAACCCAAGCCCACGTGCATCATGTAGACGTGAGCGTCAGCGAAGCGATCGGTGAAAGTGCGCCAGCGGTCCTTGCCCCAGGGTGTGAGGCAGTCGAGTAACGCGAGACCCATCGCTGCGCCTTCGAAAGCGAAGCCGCGCGTCTCTGCGTCGATGGCGGACAGACGGCGTGCGAGCGACACGAATTCTGTCTCTTCGAGCGCCGCATGATAGCCACTCAGAAACGTGACGCCGATTTGTTCGAGACGTTCGCGCGCCTGCTCGTCGCCGGCGCGGAAGCCGCGTTTAGCGAAGGTCGCCTCAGCCGGCGAAAGACCCATAAAGCGCCGGCGCGCCTTGCCCAGTAACGAAACTCGATCCGTTTGCACACGCATCTGCATGTTTGTTAACTCGCGCATTAATCACACTCGTCCGCCGCAGGCTGTTGATCGGTTCGCACGTCAACAGTTCCTTGCAGCAGTGTTTAAGTTGTCAGGGTCTGGGCTAGACGATCAGTAGAGAAGTATTCCAAAACTGGCGGCCGAGGTCGGGCAACGCCGCCTGTCCAATCATCTGTATTGTGAGCGCAGAAATCAGTATGAGCTTCACCCGCAAAAACCGGCGTGGCATTTTTGGAAAGCACGATGCGTGAGCTGCAAAAAGCGCCGCGCATCTTCCGCAAGATTGAACAAGTAAACAAACTCGCCGTCGTGCTCAAATCCTCAGCGCCGAAAGACACGGAGGTGATCGCACCAGCATGGCCGCAACGGATCTGATCCGAAGCCCAAGCCGCTCCGTTGAGTTCGGACAAAGTTTTTCTGAGGAGGAAAAGATCGATGAAAGAGATCACACGGAGGCTTTACACAAAACCGGTCATGCTCGGCATCGCGCTCCTTGTCGGAATGGTGATGGTGGTTGGCTTGTTCGTCACTGCGAAAAGCAGGGCGGCGGCGACCGTCTATATCCAGGCAGGGAACGACGAGTTCGAGACAACCGGCAATGGCGAAACCTACCACAATTTCCAGGCTTCCCCGGTGCCCGCAGGCTTCTTCGGGACAGGGTCGAACAAATACTCCGGCCTCGTGCCGCTGGTAGGCGTTCCGATCAATCCGTCGGTAAGCGACACTGACACGATCATCCATCGTAACTCGGATGTTTTCACGCCGGGCTCCACGACGATTAGCATGACGGCGCTCAATCTCAAGAGCATCAACCCGATCAGCGTCAGCTACGCCGACACTCACACCGAGGCGTGGAACGTCCAGGTGAACCTGTCCGACGTGAAAGCTTCGGGCGGGTCGATGTCATTCAACAGCGATGGTAGCGCGTTTGACTCATCGTTGAGCGTCTACCCGAAATTCACTTTCACGCGCGTGTCCGATGGCGCAGTGAGAGTGCTCGACACGGGCAGCTCGGGTGGCACCTTGGCGCCCACTACTCAGGCAGCGACAATCGGCGGCGGCGGATCAGATACCACGCAGGCGATTGCGGTTTGTCGTGCTGTTGCCAGCAACGACTTCCAAACGTTGTCGCAGGCGCAATCATCTCGTCGGGCGACAACTTCCGCGGCAACGTCGACGAGCTCGTGCCCGCCCGTGACGCTGACGTCCACCAATTCACCGTGGCCGATCACGCGCCCGATCACGGAGCAGGAGTTACTCGCGAGCCATAACGCTTCACCTCCGGGAACGAAGAGAGGGATAGCGGCGCAGTAATTGTCTCGCTGTTTCGGTCGGCATCGCTCAGCTTTCGAGCCGCGATGCCGACACCTTCCTTTGCGTGTGCTACACTGCGTCATCCTTCCTGTCAGCCCAGAGGAATGAAACTCTGGGATCCGTATGCGCAAAACAATTTCAGCTTATAAATCGCCCAATTCGCGGTGGACTGCGTTGTGCGCGCTAGTTTGCGTTCTGCTGTTGAGCGCGACTGTCGCGGCGCAGTCACCACAGGAACAGGGGAGCGCGCTTGTAGTCGGCCAATCGATCGTGCGTGAGATGCGCGGCGGCGAACAGCACACGTATCACGTGAGTCTGAGCGCCGGCCAGTACGCGCGCGTGGTGGTGGACCAAAAGGGTATCGACGTCGTGGTGGCGTTGTTGGGAGCGGATGGCAAACCACTCCTCGAAGTGGACAACAACCTGAGCGGCACACGCGGCGTGGAAGTCGTTTCGCTGTTGGCGGAAACGAGCGGCGATTTCGTGTTGAGTGTGCGCTCGCTGGAAAAAGGCGCGTCGCCCGGACGTTACGAAATCCAGCTTGAAGACGTAAGGACTGCGACCGCAGCGGATCGTACACGCGTTGCGGCCGAACGTTCCTACTTCGCCGCGGTTCAACTGCAGAATCAAAGAACGGGCGAGTCGCGGCGCAAGGCTGTGGAGCAGTACAGTGAAGCTTTGCAACTCATGCGCGAGGCGGGTGATCGGCGCGGCGAAGCCATGACCCTCACCAACATGGGCACGATCTACAACCTGCTCGACGAGCCACAAAAGGCGTTGCAGCAGTTGGACCAGGCACTCACTGTGTGGCGTCTGATCGGCGATCGTCACCTCGAAGCGATCACGCTTTCGATCAACGGCCGCGTTTATTACGCGCAGGGCGATCCGCAGAAGGCGCTCGAGTCTTACAGTCTCGCGCTTCCGGTCATGCGCGAAGTCGGAGATCAGAGCGGTGAAGCGGGGATGTTCACGCAGATCGGCAACGTTTACAGATCGATCGGTGAGTCGCAGAAGTCGCTCGATTATTACGCGCAGGCACTGACGTTGTTCCGGGCTGTAGGCGATCGACGCAATGAAGCGACGGCCTTAAATAACATGGGCACGGTCTACAGCCTTTTAAGTGATCCGCAGAAGTCGCTCTTTTATTTTGAACAGGCGCTGCCTGTCGCGCGTGCGATAAAAGATGCACGGTTGGAAGCGGCGACGCTCACCAATTTGGGTTACGTCTACAACCTGCTCGAAGATTTTCCGAAGGCGCTCGAGTACCTGGACCAGGCGCTCACGGTTGCCCGAAACAATAACGATCGCCGAACGGAGGCTGCTGCGCTTACACACACTGGAACTGCTTACAGCGGCTCGGGCGATCAAGCTAAGGCCGTTGAGTATCTGGAGCGTGCGCTGCAACTGAGAGTGGCCGTGAGCGATCGTCAGGGCGAGGCGACAACACTTAACTATCTCGGACGCGCCTACGATTTAGGACGCGAGCCGCAGAAAGCGTTGGAGTACTACGAGAAAGCGCTGCCGATCTGGCGGGCGGTGGGAGATCGCAACGGGGAAGTCGCTGCGCTTTACGGCATGGCGCGCGCGCAAGCGGCGCTCGATGACGTGGTTCGCGCGAAGGCGAGTACCGAGAACGCGCTCGCGCTCATCAACACGCTTCGCACGAAGGTCGCCAGCCGCGATCTGCGCGCCTCGTACTTCGCTTCGCTCCAGGACATCTACAAGCTGCATATCGATTTGTTGATGCGGCTTCATCGACGTCAACCAGACGCGGGGTTTGATGTCGCTGCATTCAAGACTTACGAGCAAGCACGTGCGCGTAGCTTGATCGACATGTTGGCGGAAGCGAGCGCCGACATACGTCAGGGCGCCGATCCCGCGTTGCTGGCGCGCGAACGATCTTTGCGGCAGATGCTCAACGCTGAAGCAGAGCGACAGATGCGGTTGTTCGGCGGTCAACACACGGACCAGGCCGCGGACGCAGTGCGGCGCAGGATCGAAGAACTGTTGACGCAGCTACTCGCGGTCGAGGCGGAGTTGAAAGAGCATAGTCCGCATTACACGGCGCTGACGCAGCCCGCGCCGCTCGGTCTTGAAGACATTCAAAGAACTGTTACGGATGAGGGGACGTTGCTGCTGGAATACTCGCTGGGTGAAGAGCGTAGTTATCTGTGGGCGGTGACGAGGAATTCGTTTTCAAGTTACGAACTGCCGAGGCGGGCAGTAGTTGAGACGGCGGCGCGACGTTGCTATGAGCTTTTGACCGCGCGCAATCGCTACGTGAAGTTTGAAACTGCCGATGAGAAGCGCGAGCGCGTGCAAAAGGCTGATGCGGAGTATCCGCAGGCGGCGAAGGCTTTGAGCGAGATGTTGCTTGGACCAGTGGCGGGACAGTTAGGGCGAAAGCGATTGCTTGTCGTTCCCGATGGCGCGTTGGAGTATTTGCCGTTTGCTGCGCTCGCAGTTCCTGGCTCGGGGGCGGTGAATGGTGGTCCGCAGAACGCGAGGTCGTTCGTGCCGCTCATTGTCGAGCACGAAGTGACGAGCATTCCCTCGGCATCAACGCTGGCCGTGCTCAGGCGCGAGCTTGAAGGGCGCGCGCCGGCTGAGAAAGTCGTAGCTGTGTTCGCTGATCCCGTATTCGACAAGGCTGACGAAAGACTTAACGCAGAGTTGAGTCGCAAAGCCGGCGGGCATCACGGCGCGCGACCACTGAGCATCGTGGAGAAGAGCGCCATGTCGGATGTGGACGAGTCTTCGGAAGAGATCGCGGCCTTACCGCGACTTCCTTACACACGACAGGAAGCAGACGCGATTCTCGCGCTCGCGCCGCCAACCGGCCGAAAGGCTGCGCTCGGTTTTGAAGCTAATCGTGCGGCGGCGATGAGCGACGACTTGCTGAACTATCGCATCATCCATTTCGCCACTCACAGTTTTCTCGACAGCACGCATCCGGAGCTTTCGGGCATCGCATTGTCGATGTTGGATCGGCAGGGCAGACCGCAGGACGGTTTTCTCCGCGCGCATGAGATCTTCAACCTGAAGCTGGATTCTGAGTTGGTGGTGTTGAGTGGTTGTCGCACCGGACTCGGCAAGGAAGTGAAAGGCGAGGGTCTTTACGGTATGACGCGTGGGTTCATGTACGCGGGGGCGAAGCGCGTGGTGGTGAGTTTATGGGACGTTCAGGACCAGGCGACGGCGCGGTTGATGTCAGATTTCTACCGCGGAATCCTCGGGCCGAAACGACTCCCGTCTGCTGCGGCGCTGCGGGCGGCGCAGATCGCAACGTGGCGTGATCCACGGTGGCAAGCGCCGTATTACTGGGCCGCGTTCGTGCTGCAAGGCGAGCCTAAATAGTAATTAATGCGTGGTGCGCGCGAGCCTGATCTCGGACAGCAGGTCGTTCAGTAGATCCGATCGAACTTTCTGCGGTTCGCCGGAGTAACGGCGTACTCCAGCAGCCTTGGGCCAGAGCACCACACCGCGTGCGTTGACCAGTCGTGCCGACGCTTCGATCTGGCCGGCGCTGGTTTGTGTGACCACGATCTTAAGAGCCGCATCTGCGTCCTCCGCGTCGCTCGTTGCTGCTACCAAGCCGCTCGAACTCAGGCTCTCCACGACGTTGCTGCGCAGCTCACTAACCAGCGCGTCACCGCGCATCTCGATATAGATCTTTTTTACTTTGCCAAGCTTGATGTTAGCGACTACCGAGCCGCTGCGCGTTGCATCAACTCCGCTTTCATCCTCAGGTGCAGTACTGCCTGCCGGCGCTCTTGCTGCGGTTGATTTGTTGACGCCGTGTCGAGTGGGTGGAGTGATGGGCCGTGCGGGCTGGTTGATCTTATTGTTTGCCTGGGGCTGGTTCTCAACAAGCGGCGTCACCTGCGCAACACTGTTCGCCGCTGGTCCAACACTCGGCTTCGATCTCAATCGCACATACGCCAGATAGCTCAACACTAAAACAATCGCCACACTGATCACGACGAGAACCTGTCGCCCCGGCAACCCCGGCGCAATGCTTACCTCCTTCCACAGCCCGAGCCGTTGCCACCACAGACGCACAGCTCGCAACAGGTTCGTCTCCCGATACCCGAACTGGACCAGCAGCTCAGCTCTCCCATTCGCATCGATTCTCCTCGTAATACTGAGCGACAACTCCTGCCCGCCCTCCAATCGGATTGAAGAGACGATCGGCGCGTCTCTACCAACCGATGTGAGCAGGTGCGTCGCGAGCAACAACTCACCGCGTGAATCCATCGTCTTTACTTCGATAACTTCCGCATCTTCTTCGACACTAAAGCTAATGCTCGACTGTTCGGCGGGATTCAACCGCCCTCGTTCAACACCATCAACGATGATCCGCATCGCGCCCGCCGAACGACGTCGTCGTCCCGCCTGCTCGTCGAGCACGTTATTAATCTCCGCAAGCTCTTCCGCGCTCAAATCCGCGGGCGCGCTACGCGGCCGCGGCGGCGACTCATCATCCGCTTGGTCCAAGTAAAACCGCGGCAACTCCAGTCGCTCCTCGGGCGCGCTGTAGCCGAAAGCCGCGACTAATCTTTCAAAGCACTTCGGGTGCAACACTGCATGAATGCGATTGACTTCGACTTCGTTCTCGTCGGCGCCACGTCGCGACGTCAATGAGGCAATGACCGACTTCAGCGGATCGAAGTCACTCGGCACCGAGCAATCCGTGTCCCACGGCGTGAACACGCGCAGACACTCCCTGATGAGCGAACGTTGCTCGCTCGTGCCCGGCTGAGTCTCGAACCTTTCTTCACCACGCCGCTGGCGACAGACCCGGATCAACTCACCGAAGCGCTGATACATCTCGTGCATCAAAACGGCTTTACGCGAGCGGTAGTAATAGTCGTCCTTGACCCGCTCGGGCTCACCGATCACTGCGTTATAAATTTCCATAGTCTCAAGCGTGCTGTAGCTGTGTAGGAGGCGGCTGACACCGAGCGTAACGTAGAAAGAATTTCTCTTCGTCGTGATTCGCACGAGGTGCTTGATGAAGTAAACGAGAAGATCTTCCTCGCTGGCTGGGTCGCCGGCAGCGCGAACGCCGGGCGGCGCGAGCTGGGCGGCACGCTCCTTCTGGCGCTCATAAGGTTCCGACTCGACGTAGAGCAGACGCTGCAGCAAGTGCAGATCGCTGAACAGGGCTTTGCTGCGGATGCCGTCGGTGCGGCGCGACTCGCCGCGCGAAAACCTCCCGACCGGAACGTAGTAGAGCCGCTTGCTCTGCACCGCGAGCGCCACGTTCAGCTTGAGCGTGGCCGCAGTGACGATCCGGATCGCCACGTCTTTGTCCTGATGGAGAAAGTAGGCGAGACGGTATGCCTTGTTCAGCACCTCGTGTGTAGCTACTCTGTTCACCGCTCGTGTTCCTGACCTCGAAGCGGACACCGGGCGCACATTTCAGCGCAGTTTCGGCCTCAAGCACCGTGGCATTTTCGGAATTTTAGAAGCTGAAGCTTAGACGGAAATGAAATCCTTTTGCGATCCTGTGTGGTAAGATGCACCACATCTATAGCCCAGACCTCACGGTCAGCACTGTTTAGGAGAAACCCGAATGAAGAAGAAGCTAGCTTTGCTGCTCGCTGCCGCTTTTCTGTGTGTGACGCCGTCTGCGCCCTTGTCGATCAAAAGCCAGACTCTGCCGGGAGGCGGAAAGTTCCAGACGGTCGCCAATCCGATTCCCAACCGCTATATCGTCGTGTTGGCGACGACGGATCTTAGTCCGATCGCTAGTCCAACGCCCACCCCCGCACAAAGAGCAGCGACTTCCACGAGTCAAATGACTTTGGCCGCCTCGACGATGTCGCTCGATTCGAGTTCGACGTCTGTCACTGCGGAACCGGCGCCCGATGCGCAGGTCGTTGCGACAGCCACTAACCTGACGGCCACGTACGGCGGCACTTTCACCAGCACGTGGGGCGTGGCTGTGAAAGCCTTTCTCCTGAACGCGACCGAGTCGCAGGCGATCGCGATGAGCGGGGATTCGAAGGTCGCATTTATCGTGCAGGACGGTCCCGTCACGGTGGGGACGCCGGACACGGACCCGATCGTTATGAACATCGATCCGAATGCGGATCTGAACCCGCAGCCGCACGCTTCGTGGGGACTAGACCGCATCGATCAACGTTCGCTGCCGCTTGACGATCTCTACGCGTATCACAACGACGGTTCGGGCGTGAACGCTTATGTCATCGATACCGGGATTCTCACGACGCACTGGGAGTTTAGCGATCGCGCGTCTTCGATTTACGACGCGCTCGATCGCGAGGGCAGCGGCGTCGACTGCAACGGGCACGGCTCGCACGTCGCGGGGATCATCGGCGGTCGAACCTTCGGCGTAGCTAAGAAGGTGCGCCTGTTTAGTGTGCGCGTAATGGACTGTCAGGGTACCGGCGCGTGGTCGGACGTGATCGACGGCGTCAACTTCGTAACGTGGCATCACGCGCAGCCGGCCCAACAAGGCACGCCTGCGGTGGCGAACATGAGTCTCGCCGGCGGTATCAACCGCGCCGCCGACGCGGCAGTGAGGAACTCGATCAGATCGGGAGTGACTTACGTTGTCGCGGCGGGAAATGGGAACGCTGACGCAGCGACTTATTCTCCTGCCGACGTTGTCGAGGCGATAACCGTCGGGGCTACGGACCGCTACGATTCTCGCGCAGAGTTCTCCAACTATGGGTCGACGATAGATCTCTTTGCGCCCGGCGTCGGTATCACGTCGGCGTGGATCGGCAACGATCTGATGATCGTGACTGCGTCAGGCACGTCGATGGCCGCGCCGCACGTGGCCGGTGTTGTTGCGCTTTACTTGCAAAGTCATCGGACCGCATCGCCCGCGACTGTACGTTCAGCGATTGTCGGCAATGCAACAACGGGTGTCATTAGTAATTCGGGGCAGGAGTCTCCAAACCGCTTGTTGTTTTCGAACTACTGAGACTCACGCGGCGACTGCTTGTACCGGTCGTCGTTCCAGCGAGCAGCTACACGCGGCGTGTTCTTCACCCTTTGGTGGGAACATGTGATAGTACATGCCGATCATCATCGGTATGAAAACGATCGCGTTGTAGAAGAGATGTATCTCGACGCGAAACTTCGGCAGCAGCATCTGCAGGAAACTGACGGGCACGGGCGAGCCGAGCCAGTAGTGATGTGTGAGTGCTTGCCACAGCAGCACCGCGTGTTCGATGTGATGCCAGAATTGGATCACGAGCGCGATGGTCCACCATTTACGTGAGGTACCGGTGAAACCCTCTCGCAGTGTCCAGATGCCGATCAGCATCACGACGGCGTAACCGTAGTGCAGCACCTCTGAACTCACCAGCCACGGATAGAACAGCCCGAGCACACCGCCCGCTCGCGGCCGCGGCCAGCCCAGCACATAAATCTGGTAAGCCTGCGCGAGGTGCTCGGCCCAGTGACCCAGCACGACGACCATGAACAGATTGAGTGCGCGCCGGTGCCAAACACTGTTCAGTTTCTGATAAAGGCTGAACTCGGCGACGGAGCCGAGCGGCGCTGTAGCTGCTGACATCGAGCTTTCCTTGCGAATGTTTTGTCGGGAGGAAGGGGACTATAAAACTTTTGTCTGCCGGACTGGCGTGGCATTTTTGGTGATCGTCAACAGCGTTCCGAGCAAGCCAAGCAGAGCAGCTATCCAACCCGCCAGCGCGAGGTAGATAAAGTAGCGCGGAATCACCATCAATCTCGGGAAGCTAATGGCGTTAGCGAGTTGGAAGGTACAAACCGTGTACATGCCGAACGGGAAGACCATGCCCCAGTATTGCGGGTCGTATCTCAACGGGAAGCGTTTGTAAACATGACGCCAGAATCCCAGAGCTAACAGCAGCGGAATCCACCACGTCGCTGCGGCCCAGAAGAAGAGAGTGAATCCTTTTAGAAAGGGAACCACTTCACTCAGCAGCGCCCACCCGGGAGCGGCAATGATGAGTCGCGCGCCGGCGAGAGTGGTGATCGCGACCGCGCCCATATTGATCCAGTAAGGCGGCGTGAGCGAGGCGAGGGTGACGTTTACAAAAGTGAAGCGATAAAAGATCAGTGTGATGAGCGGCAGATACAACATGCAGCCGAGCAGAAACATGCACAACGTGAAGAAAAGGATCGGCTCGTGATAATCCGGCAGGCGCGTGACCAGCAACGTGCCGAGCACGGAGATCGATTGCGTCGCGACCACCGCGAGCAGCCAACCGCCGTTCAGGCCTGCTTCGATCGAAGGTTTGTTTTCGCGCACGGTCATGGCCGTGAAGAAGGAGTACATGATCAGGATCCACAGGCCGATGCCGGCGAACCAAAGGAACAGCGCCGGACCAAACTGATCGAGCACGATCAGCAGCGCGCTGCCGAGTACGCACGTGCCGGCGACAACCGTAAAGAAGCCTGGGCCACGTACGTGATCTCCAAGATCGGTAGTGACTCGTGAGAAGAAAAACAGCAGCCGGATTAGTAACAGTAAGCACAAGACGACGTAAGCGACGATATTGATGACCAGCAAAACTAGCGAGATGGTTTTCATCCCCAGCAGAAAACACGCGATGGAGATGATGCCGGTCGCCATCACGAGCGCGAAATAGCCGGGAAACAGATCGGCTGCGGCGCGCGCAAGTGCGTTTGACTTGGTAGCCGGTATTGCTTCACTCATGGTTGGTTTCCGCTGCGGTTTCTTCGTCACATCGTTTGCAATCGAGCTCGAGACCGATGTGTGACGCGCGTCCTGCTTCGGTCAGCACCCACGTGCGAGTTGTCAGCGGCGGATCGTGTCGGACGTGCTGTCGATGTCCGCACGCCAAGATTGCCCGCCAGTGCTGCTCGTCGTCCTGATCGAATCCTGTGATCTTTTGCTTCATCGATCTTTGTCGCGAACGTAGCCAGAGCTCGTCTTCCGGCGCGAGGTTGGTCGCCACCACTTGATGATCGAGAGAGTAATCGCAAAGCAAACACCGGACGCAATCACGAGCGGCAGCAAAACGGAATAATGACGAGCGAGCGCCGCGTCGACCGTGGCGGCAAGGATCCAAAGCTGCGCGATATTGATCATCACGAGCATGATCAGGCGCGCCTGCCACACCGCGGCTTGTCCCGCTTTGGCGCGCCGGTTTGCGACCGACGTCGAGTTTTGCGTAAGTGTTTTCACCGTCAGCCTCTGTCGTTCGGTGTCGCAGCGCTTCGGCCGGTGGCCCAAACTTGCCCGTCACGCATTTCCACTTCGATTGTGTCCAGCGCCCGCGGCGGTGGACCATAAAGAACATTGCCGGTCGCGGCGTCGAAGGCGCCTTCGTGACAAGGACATTCGAGTCGCTGCTCGTTGCGCGAGTAATAAACGGGACAACTCAGGTGCGTGCATTTTTGGCCGTATGCGTGATAAGCGCCGTCTGCGGTGCGAACCAGAATCGCGGAATCTCGTTCAGTCGGGTAAGCGAAATTCAAACTCGTGTTCGGCGCGAGCGTTTCAGCTCCGTCAATGCGAGCAGCGGTTAATAACTCTGCTTTACGCGCGTCGAGTGCGGCCTTTGCCGCGAAGCCGGCCGCGCCGACAAAAAGCGCTGCGGACGTAAGTCCCAGGAAATTGCAGAACTCACGCCGCGTCACTTGTGCTTCCTCATCGCGCTCGTACGGAAACTCGGCCTGATAAGGCGCCGTCGCCGCGCGAACATCGCTTTCGTCGTTCGCTACCACGCGCTTGATCGTTTCAGAAAGGTCTTTGTTAGAACTCATTGCTCTTGTCCGAATGTTCAACTTGGGTATCGATCCACGACTCAGTCTCAGTTTCAGCGCGCGTCAACATGCCCTCGAAAACGCCACAGCCATCGACCTTCACTTCGTCCGCATCTGCGGGCAACATCAAATAAACCTTTGTCTCGACTTTCTGATTACCAAACACGTGCACGTTCACCGGCTTCGTCCGGCGCAGCGGCACGATCTGTTCATACTTCCCGAACGAGATCGCCCCAGTCGGACAGACGCTCGCGCACATGGGCTTCAAACCTTCAGAAGAACGGTCGTAACACATGTCGCATTTCATCTGGAGGTGCATCTGCGTGTTGTACTTTGGCACTCCGAACGGGCACGCGTTGACGCAGTTTCGGCAATCGAGACAACGCGGCTTCAACGCCGACATCACCACGCCGTCGTCGGAAACCTTGATCGCATCCGCGGGACAAACCAACGCGCACGTCGGTTCCTTGCAATGCATGCACACCGTCGGCATCGTCGCCGTCGTCTCCGCACGATCGATGTAGTCGACGAAGATCATCGAGTAGCCTTTGTGCGTGGCACACTCGCGACAAGCGGCAACACAGGCGCGGCAGCCGATGCAACGTTGCGGATCGATGAACATCGTCCCTTCCATCAACTACCCCTTTTTCACCTCGCTGGCTGATGCGCCTTTGCGTTGTCGACCGAGAAGCGGCAACTGCCGCGCATGGATCTTTTCAATTCGCGCCGCACACGCCTTGAACTCGGGAATTTTTGAAACCGGATCGAGCGCCGGATTCGTCAACTGATTCACCGCCAACTGTTCGCCCCAGTGATACGGAATGAAGATCGTGTCGGGACGAATCGTCTTCACTATCAACACCGGAAATACGCCGTCGCCGCGGCGCGAGACCACGCGCACACGTTCACCGTCGTTGAGCTTCAGCCTCGCCGCTGTTTCCGGATGGACTTCGACATAAGGTTCCGGACACTGCTCCACCAGAAAACCGATGCGTCGCGTTTGATTGCCGGAAAGATATTGATAGACCACGCGGCCGCTGGTGAGTATCAACGGGAATTCTTCGTCGGGAACTTCGTTCGGCGGGTTGTATTCGATCGCGTGAAACTTCGCTTTACCATCAGGATGATAAAAGCGCTCTTCAAACAGTCGCGGCGTGCCCGGATGATCTTCAGTCGGACACGGCCAGAAAATCCCGTTGTTCTTTTCGATCTTCTCCCACGTGATGCCGTAATAATCGGCGTTACCGCCGCGCGAAGCGACGCGCAGCTCGTCGAAGATTTCCCGCGGCGAATTGAAATTGAAATACTGCTCGCGGCCGAAGCGACGCGCGATCTCCTGCACGATCCACCAATCAGCGCGAGCTTCGCCCGGCGGATTGTTCGCCTTGTTGATCTTGACGACACGTCCTTCGCTGTTGCACGTCACGCCTTCATCTTCACTCCACGCTGAGCCGGGCAGCACGACATCCGCGTAACGCGCGCCTTCCGACATGAAGAAATCAATGCAGACGTAGAAGTCGAGACCTTCGAGCGAACGGCGAATATCGTTGATGTCAGGCAGACTCACCATCACGTTGTTACAGATCGACAGCAACCCGCGAATCTCACCGGCGCGCATCTTCGCGAACATCTCGACAACCGAGACTCCCGCTTGCGGTAGTTCCGTTTCGGGCAATCCCCAAACCTCACACACGTGTTTGCGATGTTCGGGATTCGAGATCGAACGCTGGCCGGGAAGTTGATCCGCTTTCTGGCCGTGCTCGCGTCCACCCTGACCGTTGCCCTGGCCGGTGATCGTTCCGTAACCACGGCCGGGCGCGCCGATCTTGCCGGTCGCGAGAACGAGATTGATGTAAGAGAGCACGTTGTTGACGCCGTTCGTGTGATGTTCGATACCGCGAGCGTGCATCAGCATGGCGGTTTTGGCGCGGCCGTAGAGTCGAGCAGCTTCGACGATCTTGTTTGCGGGCACACCGCAGATTTGCGAAGCGACGTCCGGCGAATAACGCGAGGCCACTTCGAGAGTCGCTTCCCAATCGTTTGTGCGCGAGCTGATGAAAGCGTGATCGATGAGGTTTTCCGCGATGAGGACGTGCAGCATGCCATTCGCGAGTGCAACGTCGGTGCCCGGCCTGAGTTGCAGATGCAGATCTCCCTGGCGCGCGGTCGGCGTTTCGCGCGGATCGACGATGATCCAGCGTCCGCCGTTATCGCGTTGTTGCCAGAGAAACTTGTTCAGCACCGGAAAGGTCTCAGCGCAGTTGGAGCCGGCGATTAGCAAGACCTCAGCGAGTGGAATATCGCTCCACGGATTCGCAGCGCGATCGATGCCGAAGGCTTTGTTGTTCCCCGCCGCAGCCGAGACCATGCACAGCCTGCCGTTGTAATCGACGTAGCGCGTGCCGAGCCCGGCGCGTGCAAACTTGCCCATCAGGTAAGTTTTCTCCGTCGTCAACGAAGAGCCGGAATAGACTCCGATAGAGTCTTTCCCGTGCTTTGCTTGCAGTTCTTTGAACTTCGTGACGACGAGATCCAGCGCTTCATCCCAGCTCGCGCGTTCAAAACGGCCGTTGCGTTTGATCAACGGATGAAGCAAACGATCCGGATGATGAACCTGTAGATATGCCGTTACGCCTTTCGGACAGAGCCGGCCTTCGTTAACCGGAAAATCGTAGCGCGGCTCGACGCCCACCACGTGATCCTGTTCGACGAGTAAGTTCATTCCGCATTGCACCGCGCAATACGGACAGTGAGTGGGCACGACGCGATCGATCACGCGATCCGCGCGCCAGCCGTCGTGCGGCGCGTCGTGAAGGTGTGGGCCAAACTCCTCGATGATCTGATCCAGATGTTCGACTTTGCTCATGAATCTACCCGTGAACCCTGAAACACTTTCTCCTTCGCTTCGGGCAATTTGGCGTAGGCGATTCCGCGCATGACACGCTTGCAGCGCGGACAATAATCCTGAAGCGTCTTACCGTCGCCCATTGAATAGTCAAAGCCGAGTTTGTCGACCACGGTTTTCAAATCATCGAGCCACAGTTGCGCGACGAACTCCGTGCCGCAACGGGCGCACTTCGCCTGCGGCATTTCCCGCGCCCGTTCCTGATAGAGCTCCACACCGATTGACGCCGGACGTTGCACGACATGAAACAGCTTGCCGAACGGTAAATAGAAGAGCGTCATGATCACTGTTGCCTGATGTGTCAACGCGATGAAGTGATACATGTAGCCGTTGAGCCACAGGCTCGAGGCAGTCAACATGAGGCCGGTGACAGAGATCGCAATCAGCAGCATGTGCGGCACGAAGTCGAGTGTGAACTGCTGCAATGCGATGGCGCCGCGATCGCGCAAGCGCCGATGAATTGCAATGGCGCAGCCGGCGATCACCATCACGGCGGTAAAGTCGAGCGCGTGAAACGTCACCCACGCGATGAGACTGCGTCCCTGCATAACGTTCAGGGGGAAGCCGAAGACGTAGGCGCGATAGCCGAACTCACCTTCGAGCTTGAAGTGCACCCAACCGAAGACGAGCGGAAACGTAATCAGCGCCGACACTACGCAGCCCCACATGATCAGGAAGTGCATGGCCCAGCGTGAGAATCCGCGCTTAAAGATGAAACGTTGGCCGACGAGGTTCGTGGCGATTGTCTTAGCGGCGTTCGCAGTATTCGCCACAAATTTTTCTCGTTGTAAGTACAGTTTCCAGCCCCGCCGCCAATACACGCGCGTAGCCGGACGTTGCAACCAGATGGCGTAGCGAAAAACGATCGCGCCGAACGCCACGACGCTGGCGATCGTGTAGCCGAAAAGAGCGGCGTCGTAATGTTCGAGATTGCGTGAGCCGATAACGATCAGAACGGTCAGCAGGAAAGACGCCGCGAGCGCGAGCAGAACAGGTTTGCGATTGTTCGACGATCGAGTCATAAACGATTTGCCCAAGCCTCCGCGGAGAATCGTGGTGGACGATGCTCGAGTTCGGCGTTTATGCGCGCCAGTAACTCCAACTGCTCGGGTTCGCTCAGTATAGTACTCGACCATTGATAGATCTGATTCTCTTCAATCTCGTTGTGAGTCGCTAATCGGTTTTCAACCTCTCGAACGGTGTTGGTAACAGCAGTGAAGTCGGATTGTTCGCGAAAGATGGCGATTGCATGTCCGAGCTCACGCATGAAGAAATCATGATCCTCGCGCAAGCGGTCGATCGTCGGTTGCGCCTGGGAAATTCTTGGCGCGAGCGCCGGAAAGAGATGCAAATGTTCTGCGCGGATATGAACAGCGAGCCGCGCCCAGAGCAGATCCAGCTTGGCATAGCTCGCCTGTACGTCCTTGTTTGCCAGGGCCGTCAGCAATTGTTTCAGCACTTCATTCACCGCGTGGTGATCGTCCGACAAGCGTTGCCGCACCATGACTATTTCTTCAGCTTGTTTTCCAGCTCCAGCGCTTTGGGAAACAGTATGTTGTTTTCCAGGTGAATGTGTTGGTGCAGATCCTTTTCGAAATCTTCCAGCGCGTCATAGAGCGTGCGGTAGCTGATGCAGGCGTCGGCGGGTGCTTTGTAGTCAGCCGTCAACGCACGCAGCTCGCGCAAAATCTCGCCCGCGGTGTCGTGCTCCATCATCATCATGCGGATGGGATTGTTGACCGTTCCGAATCGCGCGGCCGGGCCGGTGACGTTCCGCTCCGCTGCTTCTGCCATCGCTACGATGTAGGGAAATAGTATCTGTTCTTCTTTGAACATGTGTGGCGTCAGGTCCGCGCAAAGCCGTGTGAACAGCTCGTCCAGATGCACGAGTTCGGGGTGATTGCCGCCATGCGCCGCCAAAACTTTATCCGCCAGCAACTGAAGGCGAGCCATTTCGGATTTCGTGAAGACGTGGTGCGTGTCGAGGATGTGTGTGATCAGCTCAGTGGCGGAAGCGTTTTGGAAGTCGAAGGCAGTCTCGTTCTGCGAGGGCGATTGAGTCACCTCGGTCAACATTTCGATCACGTTTTCGACATCAACGCCGGCTGAGGCGCACGCTTCAGCTAATTGCTTATCGCCGCCGCAGCAGTAGTCGATCTTGAGTGTTTCGAAGAGTCTCGTCGCGTGCGGGAGTTGAGTCGCGATCTCTCGCACCCTCATGTTCGTCGTAATCATTCTGTCGCTCCTCAGTCTATTATTAATGGCGCGCCGCGAAGGCGGAGATTTCGCTTTGTGCAAGCATTGTGCCCACGAAAAACGCGGGAATGTCGGCCTCGGCCGGATCGCGTTGAGAGTTTTTCCGCTGGTGCGGGCAAAAATTCGCAACGGTTCAGCCACCACTTCACGGCAGAGATAGGTGTATAAGTTCCAGCACAGAACTTGAAAGAGAGCAGGAACGTGAACGGGAACCAGGAAGCTGCGCGATTATCGAGTGAAGAGGTTCGGCTGCTGAACGCATACTGGCGGGCCGCGAACTATCTTTCGGTGGGACAGATCTATCTTTACGACAACCCGTTGCTGCGCGAGCCGCTGACGCTCGAACACATCAAGCCGAGATTGCTGGGCCATTGGGGAACCACACCCGGCTTGAATTTTATCTACGCTCATCTGAATCGCGTCATCAAGCTACGCGATCTCAACGTTATCTATGTAACTGGTCCCGGTCACGGCGGTCCCGGTTTAGTCGCCAACACCTATCTCGAAGGCACTTACACCGAGTTCTACCCGAATATCACTCAGGACGAGCCGGGAATGAAGAAGCTGTTCAAGCAGTTTTCCTTTCCCGGCGGCATTCCCAGTCACGTTGCTCCTGAGACGCCCGGCTCGATCAATGAAGGTGGTGAGCTCGGTTACTCACTCGCGCACGCGTACGGAGCGGTTTTTGATAATCCCGATCTGCTCGCGGTTTGTGTTGTCGGCGATGGGGAAGCGGAAACCGGACCATTAGCCACGAGCTGGCATTCGAACAAGTTTTTGAATCCCGCTCGCGATGGCGCGGTGCTCCCGATCCTGCACCTGAACGGTTACAAGATCGCTAATCCGACCGTGCTCGCGCGCATCAGTAAAGAAGAGCTCACGACGCTGCTCGTCGGCTACGGCCACAAGCCTTATTTCGTCGAAGGTGACGAACCGGAGGCGATGCATCAACTGATGGCGGCGACGCTCGACACCGTTTTGGACGACATCGAAGTGATCCAAACGAACGCCCGGCAGAATGGCGTGACGGAGCGCCCGCAGTGGCCCATGATCGTCTTGCGCACGCCGAAGGGTTGGACCGGGCCGAAGTTCGTCGACGGCAAACCGGTTGAGGGAACGTGGCGATCTCATCAGGTGCCGCTGGCGCAACTCGCCGACAATCCCGAGCACCTGCGCCTGCTCGAAGAATGGTTGCGAAGTTACCAGCCGGAAGAACTGTTCGACGAGAATGGTAGCTTGAGAGCAGAACTCGCGGCACTCGCTCCCAAACGCGAACGACGGATGGGCGCTAATCCGCACGCGAACGGCGGGTTGTTACTCAAGGATCTACAACTACCTGACTACCGCGAGTATGCGGTCGACGTTCCGCAGTCCGGAACTGTTACGGCCGAAGCGACGCGCGTCCTGGGCCGGTTCCTGCGCGATGTCATGAAGTTGAATATGGAGCGCCGCAACTTCCGCGTGGTTGGACCAGATGAGACTGCCTCGAATCGTTTGGACGCCCTCTTCGAAATAACTGACCGCGTCTGGATGGCGAAGAGTTTGCCCACCGACGAACACGAAGCTCCGAGCGGGCGGGTCATGGAAGTGCTCAGCGAGCATCTTTGTCAGGGCTGGCTCGAAGGCTATTTGCTAACAGGCCGACACGGGTTTTTCTCGTGCTACGAGGCGTTTGTTCACATCGTGGATTCGATGGTCAACCAGCACGCCAAATGGCTGAAGGTGACGCGCGATATTCCATGGCGGCGGCCCATCGCTTCGCTAAACTACCTGCTCACCTCACACGTGTGGCGCCAGGATCACAACGGCTTCAGTCATCAGGATCCGGGTTTTATCGATCACGTGGTAAACAAGAAAGCGGATGTTGTGCGCGTCTATCTTCCGCCCGATGCAAACACGCTCCTATCAGTCGCCGATCACTGCTTGCGCAGTCGCAACTACATCAACGTCATTGTTGCCGGCAAACAATCCGCGATTCAGTATCTCGATATCGACGCCGCGATGGCGCATTGCAGCCAGGGCATCGGCATTTGGGAGTGGGCCAGCAATGACGACGGTATGGAACCTGACGTGGTGATGGCTTGCGCGGGTGACGTACCGACGCTCGAGACTCTGGCCGCAGTCGACATCCTGCGCCAGCGTTTGCCGGAGTTGAAGATCAGGGTCGTGAACGTCGTCGATCTCATGACGTTGCAGCCACAGGGCGAACACCCGCATGGGCTCGCTGACAAAGACTTCGATTCGCTTTTCACTACGAACAAACCGATCATCTTCGCTTTTCACGGCTATCCGTGGCTCATTCACCGGCTGACTTACCGGCGCACCAATCACCGGAATCTGCACGTCCGCGGTTACAAAGAGGAAGGCACGACCACCACGCCTTTCGATATGGTCGTCTTGAATGACCTTGACCGGTTTCATCTGGTAATGGATGTTATCGAGCGTGTTCCGAAGCTGGAATCCACGGGCGCGCACCTTTTGCAGCAGATGCGCGACAAACGTTTCGAGCACAAACGTTACATCTACGAACACGGCGAGGACATGCCGGAAATCCGCGACTGGAAGTGGCCCTACTAAATGAACGTACTCGTTCTCAATTGCGGCAGCTCGTCGGTCAAGTTTCAACTGATCGCGACTGACCTCGAGCGCATCGAGCAGGATGCCGACAAGCGCCTGGCCCACGGGATCATCGAACGCATCGGCGGCGCGGCCATTGTTACGTTCACTGCTGAAGGCAACCCGCCCAGGCGCTTCGCCGAACCGATTCGCGATACGCGCGCAGCGGTGGAGATGATTCTGCGTTGGGCCATCTCGCCGGATTCAGGAGTCGCGGACGTCAACAGCGTCGCTGATATTCACGCCGTTGGTCATCGGGTGGTCCACGGCGGCGAACGGTTCACTAGCTCCGTGCTGATCACGGATGAAGTCCTGCGCGGCATTGAAGATTGCATCGAGCTCGCGCCGCTGCACAACCCGGCGAATATCCAGGGTATTCAGGCGGCGCGCACGGCTTTGGGAACGGCGTTGCCGCAAGTTGCGGTCTTCGATACTGCTTTTCATCAAACGCTGCCGGAACATGCTTTCCTGTACGCGTTGCCCTATCAACTTTACCGCCGCCATCGTATTCGCCGTTACGGCTTCCACGGTACTTCGCATCGCTACGTCGCGTATCGCTATCGCAGGCTGAAAGGCATTGCGCGAGACGCGACCAACATCATCACGCTGCACCTCGGGAATGGTTGTTCTATAGCAGCGATCAAAGGCGGCAACAGCATCGACACGTCGATGGGATTCACGCCGCTCGAAGGTTTGGTGATGGGCACGCGTTCCGGCGACCTCGATCCATCGATCGTTGACCTGATCGCGACTAAGGAAGGCTTATCTGGACACGAAGTCGAATCGCTGCTCAACAAGCAATCGGGATTGTTGGGCATCTCGGGCTTGACGGACGACATGCGCGAGTTGCTGGCGGAAGCACACGAGCACGACGATCGGCGCGCGCGTTTAGCCATCGAGATCTTTTGCTATCGCGCCGGCAAATACATCGGCAGTTATCTGGCGGCGATGAACGGTGCTGAGGCCATTGTTTTTACCGGCGGCATCGGCGAAAACTCCGCGGAGATCCGCGCGAAGATCTGTGGTGAGTTGAGTTGGCTCGGCGTGGAGCTCGATCCCGAGCTAAATGCAAAACACGGCGCCGACAAGAGTGGACAGATCACCAACGAGAGCTCGCGTGTCGCGGTTTTCGTCATACCCACAAATGAAGAGTTATTAATCGCGCGCGACACCGTGCGCGTCGTTACAGCGAACTAGACCAGCAGGCGCCGCATCAATCGTCGCTTCACAACTTCAACCAACAATAGATAAGTCGCGGTCGCAACAGCAATGAACAGTAAGAAGGTCAGCGGCAGCGGCGTAAATCCGATCAATGAACCGAGCCGCGTGTACGGCAGCAACGTAGCAAACAGCACGATCGCAATCGTGGTGATGGTTAACGGCAAACTCGGACGGCTGCGTAACGGATTGCCCGCAGTGCGAATCACAAAGATGACGAGTGTTTGTGTCCCCAGCGATTCGACGAACCAACCGGTATGAAAGAGTTGTTCGGAAGCAAAAAAGATCTTGAGCAGGACGAAGAAAGTCAGGAAATCGAAGATCGAGCTCAGCGGACCGATGTAGATCATGAAGTCGCGGATCAACTTGATGTTCCAGCGCTGCGGCTTGCGAATGAACGTCTCGTCAACCGCATCAGTGGGAATCGTCACCTGGGCCAGGTCGTAAAGAAAGTTGTTCAAGAGGATCTGCGTCGGCAGCAGCGGCAGGAACGGCAGAAACAACACCGCCACCGCCATACTGAACATGTTGCCGAAATTCGAGCTCGTCCCCATCAACAAGTACTTCATCACGTTGCCGAACGATTTGCGGCCTTCGATGATGCCGGCGTGCAGCACGTCCAACCCCGGTTCGAGCAAAATAAAATCGGCGGCGTCTTTCGCTACGTCGACCGCGGTTGAAACTGAAATGCCAACGTCGGCCGCGTGCAGTGAGGGCGCGTCGTTTATGCCATCGCCGAGATAACCCACGACGTGACTGCGATTCTTCAACGCGAGAATGATCCGGTTCTTTTGCACCGGGGAAACACGGGCGAAGACAGACGTCTGTTCCACGATGTGGGCCAGCGCGGGATCTGACGTCTTCTCCAGTTCCGTGCCGAGCACGATGCGGCCGGAATCGAGGCCCACCTGCGCGCAGATGTGTTGTGTGACCAGTTCATTGTCGCCGGTCAGAATTTTTACCTGAATGCCGTCTCGTTGCAGCGCGAGCAGCGTTGATTGGGCCGTCGGCAACGCCGGATCGGTGAAACTCAGGAACCCGGCGAGCACGAGCCCGGTTTCATCGGCCGCGGTGTAGACGTCTTTAGCCGGCGCTTTCGCGTAAGCGACAGCGAGCGAGCGATAGCCTTTGGCGCAGAGATCGCGATAGGTGTTTTCGATGCGCGCTCGTGCAGCGGCTAGAGGGAGTTGCTGGTTGTTCGCTTCATAAGCAGTGCAGACCGCGAGCACGCTTTCGGGTGCGCCCTTCGTGATCAGCAGGCTTTCGCCGTTGTGCTTGACGATGATCGAGACGCAGCGTCGCTCGAAGTCAAACGGTATTTCATCCACCTTCACGTAATCGTGAATGTCAGGGTGGTCGTGTTTGAGGACTGCTGTGTCGAGCGGATCGCTGCGGTGACGTTCCCTGATCGCCTGGTCCAGCGGATTAGCGATACCGGTTTCGTGCAGGCTGTTGAGGTACGCGAGCACAAAGACGGATTCGCAGGGCGCGCCAAATGGATCGAGATGTTGTTCCAACGACATCTCTCCACTAGTGAGCGTACCGGTCTTGTCACTGCACAGCACGTCGATGCTGCCGAAGTTCTGCATGGCTTCGAGGTGCTTCACGATCACGTTCTTGCGGGCCATATGCACGGCGCCGCGGCCGAGCGTTACGGTCGTGATCACCGGCAGGAACTCAGGAGTCAAACCGACGGCGAGAGCCACCGCAAACAGCAGTGATTCCAAAAACGGTCGATGCAGAAAGACGCTGACGAGCAGCACGAAGAGCACGAGCAAGAGCGTGGTGCGCATTATCAAAAAGCCGAACCGCCGCGTGCCTCTTTCGAATTCGGTTTCGGGGGCGCGTTTTGCGAGCCGCGCGGCAATGTCACCAAAGACTGTGTTCTGGCCCGTCGCTGTGACGACGGCCGTCGCCGAGCCACTCACGACCGACGTGCCGAGAAATACTTTGTGCGAATCGCTGTCTGCGTCCGTTTGTTTGCTTTGATCGGAAGCTGCCGCTTTTGCGACCGGCAATGATTCGCCCGTCAACGCTGCTTGCTGAACGTGCAGATCGCGTGTTTGCAGCAGCTCCGCATCGGCGGGAATGAGGTCGCCGGCCGCGAGCTTGATCACGTCGCCGGGAACTATCTCGCGTCGGGGAATCTCGAGCCATTGCCCGTCTCGCAAAACGTTCGCCGTGGGCGCGACTTCCTTGCGAATGCTGTCGACCGCTTTTTGTGAGCGATACGTCTGAATGAAATTGAGCGCGACGCTCAACAGGACCATCGTGACGATGATCGACGCGTTAAGAACCTGGCCCAGCGCGGCGGAGATAGCACTGGCCGCCAGCAGGATGATTGCGAGCGGATTAAAGAAGAGTGCTAATAGTTGGACAAGCGGCGCAGTACGTTTTGCAGGCGAAGGCTCGTTCGGGCCGTGTTGGGCCAGCCGGCGTTTCGCCTCCACCTGTGTGAGGCCGGTTGATTTTGAATTTGAAGCGGTCAAGTTTACTCTGCCACAGCGAGAGTTTAAGCTCTTATAATCAAACCCGACCAGTTTGTCAGGCCGAGCGTGAACTATGTCCCCCAGGAACTCGACAAAGGAAATCCTCGTCGTCGACGACGATCAGGCGATTCGCTGGACGCTGAAAGAAGCACTACAGAGTTGGGGCCTCGCGCCTATCGAAGCCGCAACGGTTGCTGAAGCCACTCAGCAGTTCAAGTCGCATTTACCGGCCGCCGTCTTGCTCGACATCGATCTGCCTGATGGTTCAGGGCTCGATGTGCTCCGTGAGATCAAGAACGAACATCACGAAACGATCGTGATCATGATCACCGGCAACGTCCGTGTCGACAATACCATTTCCGCTCTCCGTGGCGGCGCTTACGATTTCATCGGCAAGCCGATCAATCTCGAAGAACTCCGCGTCACGATTCGTAATGCAATCGAAACCAGCGATCTAAGACGCGAAGTCGAGCAAGTCAGGAAAGACCGGGAAAGGGAATTCAATTTCCGGCAGATCGTGGGTGAATCTCCCGCGATGAAAAAGATGCTGGCGCTTGCGGCGAAAGTCGCCGAGAGCGACGTCGCGTCGGTGTTGCTGCAAGGCGAATCAGGGACCGGCAAAGATCTCGTCGCGAAAGCAATCCATTACGGCTCACAACGAGCGGAGCAACCGTTTGTCGCCGTCAACTGTGCCGCGCTGCCGGCGACGCTCATCGAATCGGAGCTCTTCGGTTATGAAAAAGGCGCCTTCACAGACGCGAAAGCACGCAAGGAAGGATTATTCGAACAGGCTGAAGGCGGCACGCTCCTGCTCGACGAGATCGGTGAGCTCGAACTCTCGTTGCAGGCGAAACTCCTGCGCGTGCTGGAAGAGGGCGCGTTTCGTCGCGTCGGTGGCCTGAAAGATATTCCGCTCGACGTGCGCGTGCTCGCTGCCTCGAATCGCGATCTGAAAACAGAGAGTGAAGCGGGTCGTTTCCGGCTCGACCTGTATTATCGTTTGTCGGTTATTCAGATCGATATTCCACCACTGCGCGAAAGAGGTGACGACGTATTGCTGCTGGCCCAGCATTACATCGACACGATCGGCAGCCGGCTCAAGCGCAACAGAAAAATCACCGGGTTATCGCCGGAGGCAATAGACGTTTTCAGGAAGTATAACTGGCCGGGAAACGTGCGCGAGCTGCGTAATGTGATTGAACGCGCGCTGATACTGGAAGAGAACGAACAAATCACGACCGAGTACTTGCCGGGCGGATTATTGATGTCGCCTCGCCAATCAACTTCAATTACCAATGCTGACTCGCCGGCGCAGTTTGTTCTTCCAGCCGACGGCATTTCGCTTGACGAAGCGGAACTGTCTTTCGTTCGGCAAGCCATCGAGCGTAGTGGTGGCAATCAAACACGCGCGGCCGAGCTGCTCGGTATCTCTCGCGATCAACTCAGATATCGTTTGAAGAAATTAGAAGATGCTCAAGCCGGTTGACACTCACGTTGATGCTGCGGAAGCGCTGGAGCGGTCTGAGAAGGAACTCGCAGACATCAAATTCGCGCTTGATGAATCCGCGATCGTTGCGATCACCGATCAACGTGGCATCATAAATTACGTCAACGACAAGTTCTGCCAGATCTCGAAGTACTCTCGCGAAGAATTACTCGGCCAGGACCATCGCATTATCAACTCCGCGTATCATCCGAAAGAGTTCATCAGAAACCTTTGGACGACGATAGCCGGCGGCAAAGTTTGGCGTGGCGAGATAAAGAACCGCGCCAAGGACGGCAGCTTCTATTGGGTAGACACGACGATCGTTCCTTTTCTTAACAGCGAGGGAAAACCGTATCAATACGTCGCGATTCGTAGTGACATCACCGAGCGCAAACGTGCTGAGGAGCAGATTCGCGAGCAGGCGGCGTTGTTGGACCAGGCCCAGGACGCCATCCTGGTGCGCGATCTCGAGCAGAACATTCTGTTCTGGAACAAGGGCGCGGAAAAGATTTATGGCTGGCCGGCCGAAGATGTGATCGGCAAAAACGCGCAGGAGCTTTTTTATAAAGAACATTCGCCGCAATTCGAAGCTGCGCGCCAGGCAATCATTCAGGCCGGAGAGTGGAAGGGGGAAATGCACCAGGTGCGGCGGGACGGCACGGCGATCACTGTTGAGAGTCGTTGGACTCTCGTTCGCGACGAAGAAGGTCGGCCGAAATCAATTCTCATCATCAATACTGACGTGACCGAAAAGAAACGCATGGAATCGCAGTTTCTGCGGGCGCAAAGAATGGAGTCAATCGGCACGCTCGCGGGCGGAATCGCGCATGATCTGAACAACGTGCTCTCGCCGATCCTGATGGCCATCGACATGCTGCAGTTGAAGTCCACTGACGAAAGCAGCCGGAAGTGGTTGGAAGTGTTACGCGCCAATGCGGAACGCGGCGGAAATATGGTGCGTCAGGTTTTGTCGTTTGCGCGCGGCGTCGAAGGTGAGCGCGTCGCTTTGCAACCAAAGCACCTGATAAAAGAGATCGTGAAGATCCTGCGTGAGACGCTGCCGAAGTCGATCGAGATTACGTTCAAGATTCCCACCGACCTTTGGATCATCTCAGCGGACGCGACGCAGATCCATCAGGTGCTGATGAACCTTTGTGTTAATGCGCGCGATGCGATGCCGGAAGGCGGCTCGATCTCGATTCGGGCGGAGAACGTTTTCGTTGATGAAAACTATGCGCGCATGCACCTCGAAGCAAAGGCCGGACGCTTTGTGCTGATCACTGTCGCCGACACGGGACCGGGAATGCCGCCTGAAGTTCAAAGCCGGATCTTCGAACCGTTTTTCACGACTAAAGAGATGACGAAGGGGACGGGTCTCGGGCTTTCGACCGCGTTGTCGATCGTTAAGAGCCACGGCGGCTTCATTAACGTGTACAGCGAACTACATCGTGGCAGCCAGTTTTCTGTTTACCTGCCGGCGGTCGAGACGGCTGAATCCGCTGAAGCAGGAGCGTTGCAAACGGATCTTCCGCTCGGCAGGGGAGAATTGGTGCTCGTCGTGGATGATGAGGAATCGATTCGGGAAATCACGCGCGGCACGTTGGAAACGTTTGGCTATCAGGTGTTGACCGCGAACGACGGTACCGAAGCGCTGGCAATCTACGCCGACAAGAAGAACGAAATCGCCGTGGTGTTGACGGACATGGTGATGCCGTTCATGGATGGTCCAGCGACGATCCGCGCTTTGCAGCGCATGAACCCGGCCGTGAAGATAATCGCAGCGAGCGGTTTGGGAACCGCGCAACGAGCCGGTGAAGGTGCGTTGGAAGGTGTCTCAGTTTTTCTCACCAAGCCCTACACCGCGGAGAAACTACTCAAGACCTTAGCGCAAGTTTTGAAAGACTTTTAAGGAACGCCGAAGGCGTGAAAGGTTTGAGGAACGCCGAAGGCGTGAAAGGCTTTGAGGAACGCCGACGGCGTGAAAGGCTTTAAGGAACGCCGACGGCGTGAAAGGCATTGAGGAACGCCGAAGGCGTTAACTAATGCCAGCCCATCTATGAAGCGGTCTCCGTTGTCAAGAGTTTTTTTGAGCACACAGGG
>CAMLLD010000054.1 GCA_946480785.1 uncultured Blastocatellia bacterium
GGCTTGACGCCGCTTTGGCCTTCGATCAGGCGCGATCGCGGTGAAAGCGGCGTCAAGCCGCCGCACTCCAAAGCCGCCAAAGTTGCGCGAATCGTTGTATGCTTGGCGGCGGTGTTTGTGCAACGCTGCATCAACGTTGATTGTGCGAGCGAGTTTGATCTCGACGAGCGGTTGTATGTGTGTTCGCGCTGCGGCGATCTGCTCGATGTTGAGTCGAACGGGATTCAGGATCGGGACGCGGAATCGCTGCGTGCGTTGTGGCGCGAGCGTCTGACTTCGAATCAGAAGGTCGATCGCAGCGGCGTTTGGCGCTTTCGCGAGTTCTTGCCTTTCGGCGAGGAGGTTGATGTTGTTTCGCTTGGTGAAGGAAACACGCCGCTCTACGACGCGCCGCGTTGCGCTGATTACTGCGGTCTCGCGTCGTTGAAACTCAAGCACCAGGGCAACAATCCCACCGGATCTTTCAAAGACACGGGAATGACTGTTGCGGTGACGCAGGCGCGCGAGCTCGGCATGCGCCTGGTGGCGTGTGCGAGCACCGGAAACACGGCCGCGAGTCTCGCGGCGTATGCGGCGCGCGCGCGAATGCAGTGTGCGATCCTCGTGCCTGAGGGTCACGTCAGTGAAGCGAAGCTGGCGCAGGCGCTCGATTACGGCGCCACCGTGCTTGAGATCGAGGGAAACTTCGATACGTGCATGCGCGTCGTGCAGGAACTTGCCTCTGAGAGTTCGCTGTATCTCGTTAATTCGATCAATCCGTTTCGCATCGAGGGACAGAAGACGGTGGCGTTTGAGCTCGCTGAGCAGCTTGATTGGCGCGTGCCGGATCATCTTGTCGTCCCGGGTGGAAATTTGGGAAACAGTTCGGCGTTTGGGAAGGGATTTCGTGAGTTATTTAGCCACGGATTAACACGAAAACAGCCACGGATTAGTGTGATTCAGGCTGAAGGCGCGTCGCCGTTTGCGCGCTTCGTTGCGGCCTCGGGCACTGCCGATTTCGTTAACGAAAAAGATCCGCAAACGCTGGCGTCGGCGATAAAGATCGGCGCGCCTGTTTCGTGGAAGAAAGCCTCGCGCGCGGTGCGCGAGACGGACGGGTTTGTGATCACCGTCAGCGAACAGGAGATCGCTGATGCGAAGGCGATGATCGGACGCGATGGGATTGGTTGTGAGCCGGCGTCCGCGACGACGGTCGCGGGCATTCGTAAGCTCGTGCGTGACGGATCGATCAAGAAACACGAAAGCGTTGTCGCGGTGCTCACCGGCCACTTACTGAAAGACACCGACTACGTGATCAAGTATCACAGCCAAACGCTTACTGCGCCTGACGAAGCGCCGATCCGCGGCACGTTCGCGAATTCGATTGTGAGAGTCGCTGCGCGGCCGTGCGCGATCGAATCCCTGTTGAAGAATCTTGCGTGATGATGTTGAAGAACCTTGCGTGATGACGGAAGTTCGTGTTCCAGCTTCGACTTCAAACCTCGGCCCGGGCTTCGACTGTTTCGGCCTCGCGCTGAAGCTGTATCTCACGGTGCGCGCGACGGTCGTGCCCGACGCCGCGGAGCCGTGCCTCGTCACCACGACCGGCGCGACGGAGAACGAAGCGCTGCCGCGCAACGCCGCTAACCTTATCTGCCGCGCGATGACGTTTGCGGCGCGACGCGAAAGCGTTTCGCTGCCACCGGTCGAGTTGAACGTTCACAACGAGATCCCGCTCGCGAGTGGTCTCGGCAGCAGCGCGGCCGCGATCGTTGCGGGCATCAAGTTGTCGTCGCTGCTCACCGATCACGAACTGAGCGACCAAACGATTCAAAACTACGCGACGGAGTTCGAAGGCCATCCCGACAACGTCACCGCCTCGATTTACGGCGGCTTCACGATCTGTTGCCTCAAAGAAGATCGCACCGTCATCTCCGAGAAGTTCGACTGGCCGCCGCACATTCGCGTAGTCGTCGTCTCGCCCCACTCCCAACTGCCGACGCACGTTGCGCGCGCCGCTTTGGCGCGCAGCATGAGTCGCACACACGCCGTGCATAACCTGCAACGAACCGCGCTTTTCACCGCCGCGATCGCGCACCAGCGTTACGACTTGTTATGGGAAGCAATGAAAGACCGACTGCACCAACCGCAACGTGAATCGCTGGTGCCCGGACTCGCCGAAGCGTTGGCGCTGCCGCCGATGCCCGGCCTGCTCGGCGTCGCGCTCAGCGGCGCTGGTCCAAGTATTCTGGCTTTGGCCACGGATCACACGGAAGAGATCGGCGCGCGCATCGCAAGCTGTTTCACTGCGCGCAAAATCGATTCAACGGTGAGGACGCTCGAAGTCGATAACGAAGGCTGTCGCGTTCTGCAATAACTTCACTTCAACATCTTCAGCAGTCGAAACACCGGATAACTCGCCGCCAGAAGCACCAGCGCATACAAACTGTTCTCGCGGTCGGCGTAAATCGCGCCCGCCAAAAACACGATCGAACCGATCAGCGCGAGTCCTGTCGTGAACGGATAACCCCACGCGCGATACGGTCGCCTCTTGTCCGGCTCGCGTCGCCGCAGCACGAAGAGCGAAATAAACGAAAGCACGTAATTGGCGACGAAGAAAAACGCGCAGACCGTGATGACTCGCTCAAACGTCTTACCGAAGACGATGAAGATCACCGCCACCGCCACGCTCAAAAACAACGACACCGTCGGCGTGCCGCCCACATTCACGACCGCGGCTTTCTGCGTGAACAAACCGTCGCGGCTCATCGCGTAGATCACGCGCGTGGCCATCAGGTGCAGCGCGTTGATGCCGCTGAGCATCGACACGATTGTCAGTACGCGAAAGATCGTGTCGCCGTGGCGGCCGAAGATCACATTCGCCGCTTCGCCCGCGGCGAACTCTTTGCCCGCGATGCCGCTGATCGGCAGCACGTAAAGCAGCGCGACGTTCACGAGCAGGTAGATCGCCATGATCGTGAGCACGCCGCCGAACAGCGCGCGCGGCACGTCGCGGCCCGGGTGGTCCACTTCTTCCGAGAAATAGATCACGCCGCTCCAGCCGTCGTACGTGTAAATCGCCGATTGCAGCGAGACGACCATAGCGCCGATCGTGATCGCGGAAGTCGAATAAGTTTGCGGAGTGGTGAGCGCGCCGTTGCCGCCGAGTGCGAACGCTGCGGCAATCAACACGAAGAAGGCGAGTGCTTTCAGCAGGCTCGTGATGTTTTGGATCGTGCTGCCCCAGACGATGCCGTGCCACTGCAAGACACCGAACACGATCGCGATCGCCGCGGCGACCGCCGGTCCTTTGCCGTTCAAAGCAGGAAACAGCGCGCCGGAAAACGTGCCGGCGACGAGCGAGACTGCGGCCGTCGAGCCGCACGTCGAGATCCAGTCGCTCCAGCCGACGATGAAGCCGGCGTATTCGCCGAGCGCGTAACGCGAGAAGACGTACTGGCCGCCCGAGCGCGGGATCATCGTGCCGAGCTCGGCGAGTGAGATCGCGCCGAGGAGTGCGTAGACACCGCCCAACACCCAGATTCCAAGAAAGATCCACGGTTGCGGAAGCTGCTCGGCGATCTGGCCGGGCGCGCGAAAGATCCCCGCGCCGATCGTGTTGCCGATGATGACCGCGAGTCCAAACCCCACGCCCAGCACGCGCAATAAATGCCCGCGAGATCTGGTTACTGGCGGCGAAGTTTCTATCACAGGGATTGTTGGCTCAGGTCGGCGTGCAGAAGACGGTGGAAGAGATATTCGCCTGCTTCGCGGCGCACGGAAAGACGCCCGGCGTTGTAGGCGCGCGAGTTCAGTCCGCGCTGGACCGATTTACAGATCGCGACGTCTTCATCCTGAATGCGTTGGCCCACGGCGACGCTCGCCGCGTTGCGCGCGCGAGCATCTTCGCTTTCAACATCAGGAAAGTAGAAGTCGAAGATCACTTCGGTCTGGTCCACACCACGCGGCACGACGAGGTTCGTGTCCATCACGCCGTCGTACCAGTTGATCATGAAGTTCGGATAGATCCAGTAGTAAAGCGCGCGCTCGCCTTGCCGCACCGCGCCCGTCTGCGCTTCAGCGCCTTCGGTGACGATCGGGCTCCATTGCAAACAGTGTCGCGTGCCGTTTTCGATCTGGTACTGCGAGTAATCGAGCACGCTATCGAGCCCTTTGTGTAGGTACGGGACGTGATAACCACCGTCGAGATAGTTGTCGACGAACACTTTCCAGTTGCAGTCGAAGTGGTAGTGGCGGCGTTCAAACCAGTGCAGGTCTGTGACTTTAATCCGCCTTATCTCTTCCATCAGTTGTTCCGTCAAAAAGCCTTCCAAAGACAAAGCGCTACCTTTGTCGAGTTTAACGAAGATCCAACTTTCCCACTGGGCGATCTCGAGCGGCACGAGTCCGTTTTGCGCGCGATCGAAATCGCAAACGCCACTGAAATCCGGCGTGCCTTTGAGCTCGCCTTCGAGCGAGTAGGTCCAACCATGATACGGGCAGCGTAGTTGCGCCGCTTTGCCTTCGGGCTCGGTCATCACTGCCGCCGCGTGGTGCCGGCACACGTTGAAGAACCCGCGCAACACGCCGTCGTTGCCACGCACGATAACGATCGGCTCGCCCGCGATGTCGCTCGTCACGTACTGGCCGGGTTGCGTCACCTGGTCCACACGCGCCGCAAGCTGCCACGTATTTGAGAAGACGGTTTTCAGCTCTCGTTCGTAGAGGTTCTGGTCGACGTACCAGGAAGAGGGGATTGTGAACGCACGGTCGAGTGGCGCATTTGGATCGTACTGAGAAACGATAGACATGGATTTACAGAAACCGGTGTCGCAGTTCTGCGCTAACCGACAGGCGTCGCCGTCTTGCGTTTCGGATTAAAGAACGGCGTCTTCACGACCGTTGCGCGGACGTTGTGCCGCACGGCTTCCACAGTGATCTCAAATTGCAAACGCGTCCCGGGCCGAGTGTATTCACGCCTCACAGTCGCGAGCGCGATCATCTTCTTCAACGTCGGCGACCACGTGCTCGTCGTCGCTTTCCCGACCTGCATCCCTTCCTTATAAACCGGCACTGCCACGCGCGACGCCATCGGCGAAACAGCCGGCGGCAACCCGACCGCTTCGTAAAAACTCTCGACCTGCGGCCAATCGATCTCCAGCCCGACGATCTCGCGCGCGTGTCCGCGCTTCTGTTCCTCAATTAACGCCGCCTGCCCTACAAACCGGTTCTTGTCGAGGTTCACGAGCCGCCCGAGTCCCATCTCATACGGCGAATAGCGCTGCTCATCAACCAGCGCTTTCTTGCTGCTGTTGAAGTCCACGTCGATCAACAGCAACCCCGCTTCGACGCGCGCCACATCGAGCGCGAGCATTCCCGCGGCGTGAATGTCAAACGCCTTGCCGTGGTCCATCAGCGCGTCCCAGACCTTCAGCGCCTGATCGGACGCGACCCAGAGCTCGTACCCTAGATCGCCCGTGTAGCCGGTGCGTGAAATCTCCACCGGCACGCCGGCGATCGTTCCCTTCGTCACGCGAAAGTATTTCAGGTTCGCGATGTCCGCATCTTTAACCAAACCGACGAGCAAGCGACCGGACGTCGGTCCCTGTAGCGCGAGCGCGGAAACACTCTCCGAAATATCTTCAATCTGCACGTCCATGCCGGCGGCGTTCTGCGTGAACCAGCGCAAGCTCGGATCCGCCGCGGTCCAGCGATAAGTGTTCTCTTCGAGCCGCGACACCGTGCCGTCGTCGATCACTTTGCCGCGTTCGTCGCACCACGGTGTATAGACCACCTGGCCCACCGTGACCTTCCGCATGTCGCGCGTGATCACGCGATCGACGAGCCGCGTCGCGTCGCGGCCCGTGAGCCGATACTTATAAAGCGGCGAGATATCGATCAGCGCCGAGGCGTTGCGAATCGCGTTGTACTCGTGTTCGTGATGCGGCTCATACGAGCTGACCGCGTAATAACCGGACCACTCGCGATAGCTGAGACTTTCGCAGAGTTGGAATGTGCGTTCGTGAAAAGCGGTTCCAATGGGCATGCGTGTTTTCGGTGTTAATAACCCGGGTTTGTCAGGGCGAGCGATTATAAGTATGCTAACGCGCTTGCAGCAAGGCACTCCTACTCGAAAAACGACGCAATGAGCAATAAATACGACGTCGTCGTGATTGGCGGCGGGCATAACGGTCTGGTCAATGCGGCTTATCTCGCGCGCGCGGGCAAGAAGGTGCTCGTGCTCGAGCGCCGCCACGTGCTCGGCGGCGCGGCGGTGACGGAAGAAGTTTTCCCGGGCTTTAAGTTTTCGGTTTGTTCTTACGTCGTATCGCTGCTGCGGCCGGAGATCATTCGCGAACTCGATCTGCCGCGCCACGGGCTCGAGATTCTTCCACTCGACGGCACGTTCACACCGATGCCCAACGGCGACTATCTCTGGCGCGTCAACGATCACGCGCGCACGCGCCGCGAAATCGCGCGTCATTCAAAGCTCGACGCCGAAGCTTACGATGAATACGGCAAGGCAATGATCGAGATGGCCCACTTCGTCAAACCGATCATGTCGATGACGCCGCCCGACCCGACGACACTCGATCCTAAAGGATGGAAAAATCTCGCGTTTCTCGGCCGGCGTTTTCAGCGGCTTCCCGACGAAGACAAGTATAACCAGGTGCAGTTGATGACGATGAGTGCGACTGACTTTCTCGATCAGTGGTTCGAGACGGACGTGCTCAAAGCGACGATGTCCGCGTCCGGCATCATCGGCACTTTTCTCGGCGTGCGCTCGCCGGGCACTGCGTACGTGCTGCTGCATCATTACATGGGCGAGATCGACGGCGCGTTTCGTTCGTGGGGCTTTGCGCGCGGCGGCACCGGCGCGATCTCGAATGCGATCGGCGATGCGGCGCGCGAAGCGGGCGTCGAGATTCGCACTGAAGCACCGATCGAGAAGATCTTGTTGAAGAACGGCCGCGCTGTTGGAGTCGCGTTAAAGAACGGCGATGAGATTCACGCGGAAGTTGTTTCTTCGAGTGTCGATCCGCGGTTGACGTTCATGAAGATGATCGGCGAGCAACATCTGCCCGATGACTTTTGCGCCGATCTCAAGCGTTACAAATATCGCGGCTCGTCAGGGAAGGTGAACCTCGCGCTCGATGGTTTGCCGAATTTCAAATCGCTGCCTGGTCCAGGCGCGCACTTGCGCGGCGCGATCTCGATCTCGCCGAGTGTTGAGTACATGGAGCGCGCGTACGACGAAGCGAAGTACGGACGGTTTTCGCGCCGGCCGTACATCGACATGGTGATTCCGAGTTTGACCGATCCTTCGGTCGCGCCGCCGGGCAAGCACGTGATGTCGTGCTTCGTGCAGTATGCGCCTTACAACTTGAAGGAAGGCAACTGGGACGAGAAGCGCGACGAGTTTGGCGACACGGTGGTCGACACGATTGCGGAGCACGCGCCGAACATTCGCGAGTTGATTCGCGATCGGCAGGTGCTGACGCCGCTCGATCTCGAGCGCGATTTTGGTTTGTCGGAAGGAAACATTTTTCAGGGCGAGCTCACGCTCGAGCAGCTCTTCTTTTTGCGGCCCGCGCCGGGGTGGGCGCAGTATCGGACGCCGATCAAGAACCTTTGGATGTGCGGGTCGGCGACGCATCCGGGCGGCGGCATCATGGGCGCGCCGGGACGTAATGCAGCGCTGCAACTTTTGAAGGATTGGAAAAAGTAGAAACGTTGGCACGCTACGACGTCACAATCATCGGCGGTGGTCACAATGGTTTGGTCGCGGCCGCTTACCTTGCGAAGAGCGGGCTGAAGACGCTTGTTTTGGAGCGGCGCGAAGTGGTAGGCGGCGGCGCGGTGACGGAAGAGATCGCGCCCGGGTTTCGCGTTTCGGCGTTGGACCACACGGCCGGTCCGTTTTCCACTGAAGTCGCGAGTGACTTGAACCTGGCAAAGTCTGGTCTACAGATAATCACGCCGGAAGTTCGTGTGCTGGCGTTGTCTCCCGACGGACGAACACTTGGCATCTACAACGACACGGCCCGAACCGTCAGCGAAGTCAAGAAGTTTTCCGAGCACGATGCAAAGAGTTATCCGGAGTTTGAAAACAGCTTTGCGCGCATCGGCCGCGTGCTCGCGCCGCTGATCTCGATGACGCCGCCGTCGATTGATCGACCGAACAAAACGGACATGTGGGAGCTCGGGAAAGTCGGGCTCGCGTTTCGCAAGCTCGGCAAGAAGGACGAGTATCGGTTGTTGCGTTGGGGACCGATGGCGGTCGCGGATCTCGTCAGCGAGTGGTTTGAGACGGAGTTGCTGCGCGCGGTCGTGGCGGCGCGCGGGATCTATGGCGCGTTTGCTGGTCCATGGTCGGCCGGAACGAGCCTCGGATTGTTGTGGCAAGCCGCGATGGACGGCAGCCCCATCGGCTCGGCGACGTATGCGCGCGGTGGCATGGGCGCGCTTTCGACCGCGCTTGCCGAAGCTGCGAAAAAGGCTGGCGCGGAGATCCGTACGCACGCCGCAGTTTCTGCGATTATGGGCGCTGATACTGACGCGCCGAAAGTCGTGCTCGAAGGCGGCGAAGAGATCGAGTCGCGCGTCGTTGTTTCAAATGCCGATCCACGCACGACGTTTCTCAACCTCGTCGATCCGGTCGATCTCGATCCAAACTTCCTTTCGAAGATGCGCAACTATCGCGCGCCGGGCACGGTCGCGAAGCTGAATCTCGCACTCGAAAGCCTGCCTGCTTTTCGCGGCGTGAACGGCGACGATCCGAAAACAAAACTCGGCGGGCGCATTCATATTGGTCCGGAGATTGATTACCTCGAACGCGCGTTTGACGCGTCGAAGTATGGTGAGTTTTCGGCTGAGCCGTATCTCGACATCACGATACCGTCGCTTAACGATCCGTCGCTCGCGCCTGAAGGCAAGCACGTGATGTCGATTCACGCGCAGTTTGCGCCGTACAAAATAAAGCAAGGGGATTGGAGCACGAGGCGAGAGGAGTTTGCCGAGAACGTGCTGAGTGTTCTCGAGCGTTACGCGCCGCGCATGCGCGAGTCAATAATCGCCGCACAAGTGCTCACACCGGCAGACCTCGAACAGACTTACGGGCTCAGCGGCGGGCACATTCATCACGGCGAGCAGACGTTGGACCAGTTCTTTACGTTCCGGCCGTTGATTGGCTGGGCGCAATATCGCACGCCGCTGAAGCGTTTGTATTTGTGCGGCGCGGGGACACATCCCGGCGGCGGCCTGACCGGGCTCAACGGCGCGAACGCCGCCCGTGAAATCGCTCGCGACTTCAAGGCGGCAAAAGTTTAAGCCACAAATGAACACGGATAGACGCGGATCAGATGCCTAAACGGAGTTTCGCAAGCGACAACAACGCGGGCGTTCACCCGGAGATAATCGACGCGCTGCGCGCTGCGAACGAAGGCCACGTCGTTGCTTACGGCAACGATCCGTTCACCGAGCGCGCGACCAAAATCTTCCAGAAACACTTCGGCAAAGACGTCGCCGTGTTCTTCGTTTTCGGCGGCACCGGCGCGAACGTGCTGGGCCTCAAGGCGATCACCAACTCGTACGACGCGATCGTCTGCGCGGACACCGCGCACATCAACACCGACGAATGCGGCGCGCCCGAAAAATTCACCGGCTGCAAACTCCTGTCTGTAAAAACGCCCGACGGCAAGCTCCGCCCCGACGATATCAAACCCTTCCTGCACGGCATCGGTGTCGAGCATCACGTGCAGCCGCGCGTGATCTCCATTTCGCAAGCGACCGAGATGGGTACTGTCTACACGAAGAGCGAACTCAAGACGCTTGCCCGCTTCGCGCACGATCACGACATGCTGCTGCACGTCGACGGCGCGCGCCTCGCGAATGCAGCCGTAAGCCTGAACGCGAGCTTAAAAGAGATCACGACGGAAGCCGGCGTCGACGTGCTGTCGTTCGGCGGCACGAAGAACGGCATGATGTATGGCGAAGCCGTCATCTTCTTCGACAAAAAACGCGCGGCGGATTTCAAGTACATCCGCAAACAAGGCATGCACCTGCCGTCGAAAACGCGTTTCATCTCCGCGCAGTTTGCAACGCTGCTCGGCGGCGATCTGTGGCGGCGCAGCGCCGCGCACGCGAATCGAATGGCGCAGATTTTGGCGAGTGAGTTGGAAAAGATTCCGCAGATAAAAATCACCCAACCGGTCGAAGCGAATGGTGTCTTCGCGGAGATTCCGGCGAAGTTTGTGCCCGCGCTGCAGAAGAAGTATTTCTTCTACGTTTGGGACGAAGAGACTTCGGAGTGCCGGTTCATGGCTTCGTTCGACACGGCCGAGGACGATATTCGCGATTTCGTCGCGTTCGTGCGCAAGACGGTGAAGTGAGCCGCCGTTCTCCCAATCAAGATGATGCCGCACACATCCGTGCTTAGTATTGACGTTGGTACTTCGGGTGTTCGTGCGGCGCTGTTTGATGAAGAGGGGAACCAAGTCGAAGGTGCGCAGGCGACAACGCGCCGCGCGGTTTCGGATTTCGCCGAGCTCGATCCCGACGCGCTGGTTGATGAAGTAAAAAAGACTGTTGACGCGCTACTCACGACTCCGCTTAGCGCAGCCTCACAGATCGACACGATCGCAATCTCCGCTTTTTGGCACAGCCTGGTTGGTGTTGACGCACACGGCAAACCGACGACGCCTTTGTTGACGTGGGCCGATACGCGTGCGGTGCAAGACGCGAAGTCGTTGCGCGCCGAGTTTGACGAAGACGAGGTCCACGCGCGAACGGGTTGCCGCTTTCATCCGAGTTACTGGCCGGCGAAGTTGCGTTGGTTGAAACGCGAGCGGCGCGACCAATTCGACGCGACGCATCAGTGGTTGGACTTTGCTGACTACTTGTCTCGGCAGTTGTTTGATAAAGCCGCGGCCGGCGTCTCAATGGCTTCCGCTACCGGGCTCTTCGATCAACGAGCGTGCGATTGGGATTTTGCTTTTGCCGAAGCGATAGGAATTTCTAAAAGTCACCTGCCTCAAATCCAAACTAATAGATCTCCCTTAGTGGTTGGCGACGGTGCCGCGAATAACATCGGCGGTGGTTGCAGCACGAAGGACAAGATCGCGTTGATGATCGGAACGTCGGGCGCGATGCGTGTCGTGTTCGCGGGTGAGCCGCCGCGAGATCTGTCACCAGCGCTTTGGAGTTACCGAGTCGATCGCGAGCGGGTCGTCGTTGGCGGTGCGCTGTCAGACGGCGGCGGGCTGTTGCAGTGGCTGGTCCACTCTCTCAACGTCAGCGATCGAAACTTACAAGAACAACTCGCAGCGCTCGAACCCGACGCGCACGGACTCACCGTCCTCCCGTTCTGGTCGGGTGAACGCAGCACCGGCTGGCACGCTGCAGCGCGCGGCGGCATGTTTGGTTTACGCCACGACACAACCACGGTCGAGATCATTCGCGCGGCGCTCGAAGCGATCGCTTATCGCTTCGCACTGATCGCAAACGCGCTCGACGAGATCGCGCCCGGCGCCGAAATCTTCGCGACCGGCAACGCGTTACGTTCGTCGCCCGTGTGGTTGCAGATCATCGCCGACGTTTTAGGGCGTCCGGTGCTGTTCGGCGGCGCGCCCGAAGCGTCGATCCGCGGCGCTGCCTTGCTTGCGCTGGAGGCGGTGGGCAAAATAGCAAACATCGAAGCAGTTCCGGTTGTAGTCGACGAGGTTTTCGAACCCGACATGCAGCGACACGCGCGCTATCGCGAAGGTCTCGCGCGGCAACAAGATCTGTACACCCGATTGTTCGATCACTAAGAACGCAGGATACGCAACTAATGAGCGCACCTTTGCCGAAAGAAAATTCCAACACCACTCCCGAACTCGATCAACTCTGCATCAACACCATTCGCGCGCTGACACTCGACGCCGTGCAAAAAGCGAAGTCGGGCCATCCCGGCCTGCCGCTCGGCGCCGCGCCGATGGCTTACGTGCTGTGGACGCGTTTCCTGCGACACAATCCAAAGAACCCGAAGTGGCACAATCGCGATCGCTTCCTGCTCTCAGCGGGCCACGGTTCGATGTTGCTCTATTCGCTGCTGCACCTGACCGGCTACGATCTGCCGCTCGACGAGATAAAGCATTTTCGCCAGTGGGGCTCGATGACGCCGGGCCATCCGGAATACGGACTCACGCCGGGCGTCGAGATCACCACCGGTCCACTCGGCCAGGGCTTCGCTAACGGCGTCGGCATGGCGATGGGCGCGGCGCATCTCGGCGCGCGCTTCAACCGCGACGGCTTTCCGCTCATCGATCACCACGTCTACGCGATCGTCTCGGACGGCGACTTGATGGAAGGCGTCGCGTCCGAAGCGGCTTCGCTCGCCGGCCATCTGAAACTCGGCAAGCTGATCTATCTCTACGACGACAACCACGTCACGATTGAAGGCTTCACGGATCTCGCTTTCAACGAAGACGTGCCGAAGCGCTTTGAAGCGTACGGCTGGCACACGCACACGGTTGAAGACGGCAACAATCTCGGCGCGATCGAAGACGCGATCCGAGAGGCGCAGGCGGTAGAAGATCGGCCGAGCCTGATTTCAGTGAAGACGATCATCGGCTTCGGCATGACGACGCAGGGCACGCGCAAAGCGCACAGCGATCCGCCCGGTGAAGACGCGGTCAAGGAAGCGAAGCGCCATCTCGGCTGGCCGGAAGACAAGGAGTTTTACATTCCCGACGAGGCGCTGGCCCATTATCGTGAAGCGATCGATCGCGGTGCGCAGCTCGAGTCTGAGTGGCACGAGTTGGTCCAGCGTTACGAAACGTCGTTTGCGGACGAAGGCAAACAGTTCGCGGTGACGATGAGCGGCGAGCTTCCCGCCGGTTGGGAAGATCACCTGCCGAAGTTTGAAAACACGAAAGAGATTGCGACGCGCGTGGCGAGCGGCGAGGTCATCAACGCGCTCGCGCCGGTGCTGCCGATGTTGATTGGCGGCTCCGCGGACCTCGGCGTTTCCAACAACACCGACATCAAGGACGGAAAGAGTTTCGAAGCCGGATCTTACGACGGCCGCATTCTGCACTTCGGCGTCCGCGAGCATGCGATGGGCTCCGCGCTGACGGGCATGTCGTTGAACGGCGGTTTGATTCCGTATGGCGGCACGTTCCTGACGTTCTCGGATTACATGCGTCCGGCGATCCGTTTGGCGTGTTTGTCGGAAGTGCAGGTCGTTTATGTTTTCACGCACGACTCGGTGGGGCTTGGTGAGGATGGTCCAACGCACCAACCGATCGAACAGCTCGCGGCGTTGCGCGCGATCCCGCACCTGTTTGTGATTCGTCCGGCGGATCCGGCGGAGACGAGTGAGGCATGGCGGATCGCAATCCTGCGGCGACACGCGCCGACAGCGTTGGCGTTAACGCGCCAGAAAGTCGCGGTGATCGATCGGCAGCGCTTTGCAGCGGCGGAGGGTTTGCGGCGCGGTGGTTACGTGCTCGCGGAAGCAGAGACTGCGGACGGTGTCGCGACGACGCCGAAGTTGATCTTGATCGCGACGGGTTCGGAGGTCGGGTTGACGCTCGAAGCGCGTGAGAAGTTGCAGGCGGAAGGTACGCCGACGCGCGTGGTTTCGTTGCCATGCTTTGAGTTGTTCGAGGAGCAAACGCAAGAGTATCGCGACGAGGTGTTGCCGCCCGCAGTGACTGCGCGGCTCGCGGTCGAAGCGGGTGTTTGTCAGGGATGGGATCGGTACGTGGGGATGCGCGGCGCGATGATTTGTCTGAATCGGTTCGGTGGATCTGCGCCGGGTGAAGTTGCGTTGCGCGAGCTCGGCTTCAATGTCGAGAACGTGCTCACGAAAGCGCGGGCGTTGCTGTAGAAAAGTTTAACTAGAGACGATGCGTATTGCAGTTGGCGCGGATCATGGTGGGTACCCGCTCAATGAACGAGTGATCGACGAGCTGCGCCACGCCGGCCACGAGATCACTGACTTCGGCACTCACGACGGCTCAGTTCCCGACGACTATCCTGACTACGCAAAACAAGTCGGCGAAGCTGTGCAGAGCGGCGCCGCGGAGATCGGAATTCTGATCTGCGGCAGTGGTGTGGGCGCGGCGGTCGCGGCGAACAAACTGCGCGGTATTCGCGCGGCGCTTTGCGGCGACACGTACTCCGGGCACCAGTCACGCGAACACGACGATTGCAACGTTCTCTGTCTCGGTGCGCGCGTGGTCGGAGTCGAGCTCGCGCTCGAGATTATGCGCGCGTTTGTAGGCGCGAAGTTTACGGGTGAAGAACGTCACGTCCGCCGCCTCGCGAAGGTCGCTGCAATGGAAGCCACAGACAAACACGGATGACACGGACACCTTACTGATTTAAGTGGTCCGTGTTCGTTCGTGCTTGTCTGTGGCTAAACCAAAAATCTCAAAGCGCGGGGTAGCACCCGAAACTCCACCGGCGTCACCCCTCTGACATTTCCGTCAGCTTCCAACGGCATCGCATCCTGCAGCAGCAACGTTTCGATCCGCACCTGCGCGCCCTGCGTCAGCGTCACTTTCGGATTCTTCAAATGGCCGCCGGTGTGAATGCGTGAAAGCTCGGTGACGACGTTCGCGCGCGACAACCCTGACGCGGTGACGACGTCGAGTTTGCCGTCGTCGAGCCGCGCCTCCGTCGAAAACATCATGCCGCCACCCGCGTAAAGACCGTTCGCCACGCCGACGAGGTTCATTGGTCCATCGACCACGACGCGATCGTCAACTGTCACGCGCACGCGGCGTTCGCGCCAGGCAGCAAGCGCACCGACAGCCGCGAACACAAAGCGAAACTCACCCGAGAACCTGCGCATAAACGCACCCTGCGCCGCAACACGGCCAGCCGTCTCGCCACCGATGCCCATCGTCGACGCATTCAAACATATGAAGGGCCTTTGAAAACCATCACAGCGGCCGTAGAGAACGTCGATTCTCCGCGCCACTCCGTGGCTTGTTCTTTCGGTGTCACTGTCACCGTGCTCGCTACGACTCTCGTGAACTCTACTTTCGCTGCTGCTACTGTAAGCGACAAGCGTGTCGATCCACTCCTTTAGTGGCGCACGCTTGCGCCGCAATCCCCGCGCGAAGTCGTCGCCGGTACCGGCGGGCAAAATAGCGAGCGTGGCTTCAGGATTGATCGGCGTGGGTGGTTGGTCGAGATCGTCGTGGAACTGGAAGAAACCTTCGGCGGCTTCGCTCAACGTACCGTCACCGCCGACAACTACGATCAGTTGCTCACCAGCATTAAGGGCGACGCGTGCTTGCAGCGTTGCGTCGCCCTTTCGTTCAGTGTGGTAGGTTTTGTAACTGACGCCCGCTGCGTCAAGTTCGTGTTTGATCGTCGGCCATGATTGAAGCGCTTTGGCCGCAACCTTATTGACGATGATCAGCACTACCCGCGAGCGCGGGCGCGACTCGCCGCGAGCGCGAGTTCGCGAGCGCGCGGCATCGCGTCCACGGCGCGCGCGATCTGCGGATCCGCGTCGTTGAAAACCTGCGTCGCCGTGCGGAAACCATAAGCCGCCGACAGCAGGTTGTAGCGCAACTGTCTCTCCGCAAACGCCCGCGACTTATCGAGTTGATCCGCCGTCACCTTGAACCCCGGCTTCGCGGCGGCAAACTTCTTCAACTGCGCAAACAACGCGTCAGTCACGGGGAAGTCTTCTTCCGCGAGATCGTGGTCAAACTCGATCGGCCGCTGAATGCGATACGAATCGAAGCCCTGCACGCGTCCCGCCGTCAGTTCGAGCGAGAAGGCAAACAGCACGTCGCGCAAGTGACGCTCGGCCGCATTCGTGGTGCCAGGCTTCACGACTTCGTCCGGCGAGATGCCGCCGCCCCCGTAGACCGCACGGCCCGTGTCTGTATGACTTTCCGGTCCGGCTTGGGGTGTGGTTTGCGCGGTCTTGTCGGCCGCGAGCCCGCCTGGGAAGTAGTAGTTGTAAAAACCGCCGTTCGAGTAGTCGCGCTGAATCAGGCGGCCCGATGGCGTGAAGTATTTGGCGATCGTCAGCAACAACGCTGAGTCGTAGTCCAACTGAAACGGAAACTGCACGAGGCCTTTGCCGAACGTCGTTTCACCGACGATCAACGCGCGGTCGTGATCCTGAAGCGCGCCCGCCACGATTTCCGCCGCGGAAGCCGTCTCGCCATTAACCAGCACGACAATCGGCACGGTGTCCGGATGTTCGTTGACCGCCGCGTAATCCTGCGAGCTGTCGCGGAAGCGACCCTTCTGCGAAACGATCATCTGGCCGCGCTGGAGGAACGTATTCGCCACGCGCACGGCTTGAATCAGCAGTCCGCCGCGATTGCCGCGCAGGTCGAGCACGAGCATGTTCATGCCTTTGCTGTGCAGGAACTTCAGCGCCTGATCAAATTCGTCGGCAGTCGTCAGGTTGAACCCGCCCGTCATGCCCACGTAGCCGACGCCCGGGCGCAGCATGTAAGCCTGCGCGATCGACGGCAGCGACACCGCATCGCGCACGATGTTTACGGTTTCAGACGAATGATCGGCTGGATGCTCCACCGTGACTTTCACCGTGGTGTCGCGCGGCCCGAGGAGAAACTTGCGCACTTCCGGATAGGTCTTGCCCTTCATCGACTGGCCGTCGACCGCGGTGATCTTGTCGCCAAACCGGAGTCCGGCACGCTGCGCGGGCGAACCGGGGAACGTAGCGCGGATGTAGGTATTGACGTCGTTACCCTCGCGCATGTCCTCGATGGTGGCGCCGATGCCGAAGTATTCGGAACGTTGTTCGGTACGGAACGAGGCGTATTCGATCGGATCGAAGTAAGTCGAGTGTGGATCGAGCACGCTGAGCATGCCGCTGATCGACGACTTGAAGATCGAGTTGTAGTCCAGCTTGCGCCCGTCAATGTGGTTCGACTGAATTACTGAGAGAGCTTCCGAGAGGTCGCTCTTGATCATCGGCGCGGTAACAACACCCCTGTTGGTTGAACCGGTGGTTGCAGTAGAGCGCTCGGGAGTGGACGTGGCCCGGCGGGCCGAACGATTTTGCTGAGCGAGAATGAATGCGGGAAGTGTTAGAGCGAAAACAAGGAAAAGAATTCCCGGGGCAAAAGAGCTTTTTCTCACGCAAGCCTCCTAAAACTTGGATACAGCTAATGACTACCGGTTCGGGGTCGGCCGGGCTTCCATTCAAGGCCGGGTTTCAGGCGGAAACTCGGGGACGCCAGAATAACACGAAGAGCCTGAGCTTTTGTAGATGCGCTCGCATGGTTTTTCGTCGCCCGCGAATCTCGCATCCTCATGTATTATTGGGCCTAAGCTCTAAACGACAATTCGCCGGAGGAAGTTGAATGCCAACCACATTGAAGCGGGAGAATCTTGTGTCCTTTGCCAACGATCATCGGGAGGAGTTTGAGTCACTTCTGCGTCGTTTTGTCGAAACGCCCACCGTTTCGGTCGATCCCAATCACCTGGACGACATCAAAAAGGGCGTCGAGCTAACGGTCGAAACTCTCGAACGATTCGGCGGCCAGGCGCAGGTTTACAGCGCCAGCAAAGGCAATCCCGTCGTGCACGGCGTGTTTGGCAACGACAGCAGCCGCCCGACCGTGACCGTCTACAACCACATCGACGTCCAACCAGCTTCAAAAGAGACCGAGCCGTGGAGGACCGAGCCCTTCGTCTTCACCAAGCAGGGCGACACTTATTACGGACGCGGCACAACGGACGATAAGGGTCCGGCGTTGACCGCACTTTTCGGCGCGCGGGCGGCGATCGATGCGGGCGTTCCGGTCAACATTCGTTTTCTGTGGGAGTTTGAAGAGGAGATTGGCTCGCCGAACTTCGAGACGATCATTTCGAAAGCCGCGAAGGATCTGAAGACTGATTCGGTGGTTGTTTCAGACACGGTTTGGGTCGCGCGAAACCGGCCGGCGAGCTCGGCGGGATTGCGCGGTCTGATGGGGTTTTTGCTCAGGCTCGAAACCGCTGAAGTCGACACGCATTCGGGCGAAACGGGCGGCGCGTCGCGCAATCCGATCGCGGAGCTGATGCAGCTCGTTTGCGACATTTACGATCCGCGCACCGGCAAGATCAAAATCAAAGGTTTTTACGACGACGTGATTCCGCCGTCGAAAAAAGAATTGCAGGACTGGGCCAACTGCGGCTTCAGCGTGAGCGGGTTCAAGAAGGCGCACCACTTGAAAAAGATGCGCTCGGAAGATCCGCTTGAAGTGATGCGACGCATCTGGGGTATGCCGACGCTGGAGATTCACGGCGTCACCGGCGGTTACCAGGGACCGGGTGTGAAGTCGATCGTGCCGCCGCGTGCGGAAGTGAAAGCGTCGTGTCGCCTCGTGCCGGCGCAGGATCCGGCGCGCTTGAAGAAACTACTCACCGCGAGAGTGAAAGAACTAAATCCTGACGTGAAGATTCAGTTTGAATCAGCGGCGCCTGCGTTTCGCACGGTGCTCGAAGGACCGTTGCCGGAAGCGTTGAAACGTGCGGTGAAGTTTGGGTTCAATCGCGACGCGGTTTTCGTGCGCGATGGAGGGACGATCGGCGCGATGACGAGTATCGAGAAAGTTTTGCGCTGTCCGGTACTGTTTCTTGGTCTATCGCTGCCCGAGCACGGTTATCACGCACCGAACGAGAACTTCGATTGGCAACAGGCGTCAGGTGGGATGGTGGCATTCGCGAAGTACTTCGAGGAGATCGCGAATTTATAAAAATTAATTAGATCAAGCAGGACAGCCGTTCTTCGTGAAGCGGAACGAACCCCGCCTTCTCGTAGAACCGTTTCGCTTCGGGATTGTCCATGTGCACAGCGACGTCGATCCGTGTGACTGCTTCGCGGCGTAACTGATCTTTCAGTTGGTCCAGCAAAGCGGTGCCAATCCCCGCACCGCGTCGATCCGCTTTCACGGAAACATCATCAAGCTTCGCCACGACCGCGCCCATCGACGTCGAGATCGCGTAACACACCACACAGATCCCCGCGACACCGTGGTCGTCAAACGCCATCCAAACAAACCCGAGCTCCGGCCGTTCCAAAAACAGATCGAGTGCGTTGTTGAGACCTTTCAAGCCGAGGTCGCCATACGCCTCACTGCTCGCGAGGTAGTGTTCGTCCGCGCCGAGAAAATCACTCAGCATCTGAAACGCGTCGCTCACGTCGGCGGCGCCCATCTTCCGACAACGAATAGCCATCGCGTTTAATCATGCCAATTCGGCTTCGCAATTCGCAAGTTTCCCATATATAATCCCGCCTCCACGTCCCGTTATTCCATCCAGAAACGCAGGTCAGGAGCCATGAAAAAGACAATCACTCTCTTCGCAGCAGCACTGCTTCTCGTTACCGCTGTCTCAGCGTTCGGCCGCGAAGCGCGGCTCGTTCGCTATCCCCACTATCACAACGGCCGCGTCGTCTTCACGTATCTCGGCGACATTTGGACCGCCGACGAAAACGGTCAGAACGTGCAACGGCTAACCGTCAATCGTGCCCGCGACGTCTACGGACATTTCTCGCCGGACGGCAAATGGATCGCGTTCTCGAGCGACCGCAACGGCAATCTCGACGTGTTCCTGATTCCCGCGGGCGGCGGCCAGGCGAAACAGTTGACCAACCATTCTTCTGACGACACGGTGCTCGGCTGGTCAGCCGATTCACGCGCGGTGCTCTTCTCGAGCAATCGCGGTGAAGACTTCATGCCGCAGCTTTATCTCGTCAGCGTCGACGGCGGCATGCCGTGGAAAGCGGGCACCGACATGGGCGTGCAGGCTTCTTATTCGCCCGACGGTCAGCGGCTCGCTTACAACCAGAAGGGGCAGGTCTACTGGCGCAAGTATTATCGCGGCGCTTACCAAACGGACATCATGGTGATGGACGTTGCGGCGAAGAAGTTTACGCAGTTGACTGATTTCGACGGCCTCGATTCGTGGCCCATGTGGGGCCGCGACGGCTACATCTATTTCGTCAGCGATCGCGACGGTGGCGGGCTCACGAACATCTGGCGCATATCCGAAAACGGCGGCAAAGCCGATCGCGTCACGACGTTCAAAACCGGCGACGTGCGTTGGCCCGCGATCAGTTCCGACGGCAAAGTGATCGTTTTCGAGCACGACTTTGGCATCTGGAAACTCGACGTCGCTTCAAAGCGCGCGACGCCGATCAATCTGAACATCGACGCGGAAACACAGGACAACGTCACCGAGATGGAATCGTTCAACTCGCAAGCGGACGACTACGATCTCGCGCCCAACTCACGTCACGTCGCGTTTTCGATTCACGGCGAGATCTTTACCGCGCCGGTTGAAGAAGGCGATCTGAAACAGATTACGGATGGCCCAGCGCGCGATCGTGCGGTTGATTATTCACCGGACGGCAAGTGGCTGGCTTACATCTCCGATCAAAGCGGACGCGAAGAGATTTACGTCGTGCCGGCCGACGGTTCCGAGCCGGCGCAGAAACTGACTGACATTGACGCGTTGAAATTTGGCTTCAACTGGTCGCCCGATTCAAAGGAGATCGCGTTTGCGTCGTCAGACGACAAGCTGCGCAAGCTGACTGTGGCGACGAAGCAGATCATCGAACTCGATAGTTCGCGTTACGGTGGGTTTAACGGACCGGTATGGTCTCCCGACGGCAAGTGGATCGCGTATTCGAAACAGGATGCGACGCGCACGTCTGACGTCTACATGATCGCGTCGTCCGGCGCGGAGAAAGAGCCGCACCGGGTCACGTTCGATTCAAACAACGACGCGAATCCCAACTTCTCGCCCGACGGACGCAAGCTCTACTTTCAGCGCGTTGAAGCCAACGCCGGCGGCAACACGCAGGTGCCCAACTCCGTGCAGATCTATTCGGTATGGCTCGAGCGTCAGGACAAAGATCCCGACGATCCGGAAGAGCGCGCCGAAGCAGAACCGCCTGCTGGTCCACCGGCAGCCGATGGTGGCGAAGGCGCTCTGCCGGTGCGACCTCGGCCACAGGCGAATCGTCCGCCGCGTGAGATCAAGGTTGATTGGGACGGTTTGAAACGGCGCACACGCCAGATCACGCGCATGCCGTTTCCGATTTCCGGCTACACGATCACACCCGACAGCCGCACGATCGTTTTCGTCACCAGTGAACCGGCGGGTCAGGCGAACATTCCGGTGATCTATTCGATCGCGGATAACGGCCGGCGTTTGACGCGCGTCACCGCAGGTCAGCCGCCGCAGGAAGGCGAAGGCGGTGGACCGGGTGGCGGCGGTGGTTTCGGCGGCGGCATCGGCGATCTGAACGTTTCGCGCGATGGCCGCACGTTGTTCTTCCGCGAACGTGATGCGATCTACTCGGTGCCGTTATCGGCAGGCGCGGGCGCTGCCCAAGGCGCAGGCGCAGCAACGGCCGCAGCGGGTGGCGCTGGCGGCGCGGGCGGCAGACGCCGGATCAATTTCAACGTGCGCGTGCGCGTGGACCATCAGGCCGAGTGGGCCGAGATGTTTGACGATGGCTGGCGCACGATGAAGTATCGTTTCTATGATCCGAAGATGCACGGCATGGATTGGGATGCGATGCGCGCGAAGTATCGCCCGCTCGTCGACTACGTTGGCGATCGTCAGGAGTTGCTGAACATCATCAACGAGATGATCGGTGAGTTGAATGCATCGCACACGGGCGCTGCGCCGCCGCCGGGTGGCGGTCGTGGCGGAGTTTCCACAGGCAATCTCGGTATGGAGCTCGAGCCCGACAAAGCGGCGGGCCGTTATCGCGTCGCGTACATCTACGAAGATGGTCCAGCCGACAAAGATTGGGTAAACGTGAAAGTCGGTGATTACCTGCTCGCGATCGACGGCAAGCAAGTCAAAGCCGGCGACGAGTACTGGGAGCTTTTGAACAATCGCCTGAACCGCAAGGTGACGGTGACGTTCAATAGCAAACCTGCCGACGAGGGCGCATGGACCACGCGCATCGAGACAATCAATACCGGCGCTTACAGCCAGCTTCGTTACGACCGCTGGGTCAAGGACAATCGGAAGAAAGTCGATCAGTTGTCGAACGGCCGCATCGGCTACCTGCACATTCAGGCGATGAACCCGCCGTCTCTGCGGAAGTTTGAAAAAGAGATTCGCGAGTTTCGCAACAAGGAAGCGCTGATTATCGATCAGCGTTGGAACGGCGGCGGCAACATCGAACAGGAGCTGCTCGCGATTCTGGTCCAACGGCAGTATCAGGTGTGGCAGCCGCGCGGCACTGAAGCGACCGGCCGCCCGTTTGCCGGTTTCTTCGGGCCGAAGGTCGTTTTGCAAAACTGGCGCTCGGCTTCAAACGCGGAGATGTTTCCGGCGGGGTTCCGTGCGCTCGGACTCGGCAAGGTGATTGGTACGCCGACGATGGGCGCGGTGATCGGCACCGGCAGTTATAGTTTGATTGACGGTTCGACTGTGCGCACTCCGGGTGTCGGTGTGTTTCTCGCCGACACGAAGCATACGAACATGGAGAACTACGGCGTGCAGCCGGACATCATGGTCGAGAACAAGCCGGAGGACGTGTTGGCCGGACGCGATCGCCAGCTCGAGGCTGCGGTTGAAGAGCTGATGAAGCAGTTGAACGGCTCGAAGCGCAGTGTGACCACGGACGGGCAGCAGAACCAACAGAAATAAGTCCTATAGGTCCTATACGACCTAGGATTATTAAGGGGTCACAATATTGGTCATCTTTACGACCTCGAATTGTGACCCTTTGATGTTTTTCAGCGTGTTCAGCTCGTCGTCGTTCCAGCGTGGATCGGGCGCGCCGCTGATGAACCAGTTCGAACCGTTGTCCGCGACGATCATTCCGTACTTCTTGAGCGCCCGCAGAATCACCTGCATCGCGGGTGAAAACCCACTGATATCAACTGACGCTTTCAACCGCACGCGCATGCCCATCGGCGGCCGATCGACGCTCGTGTTCGTGCTGGCCCAATGACGCGCGGGCGCGACGTACGCGCGCCGCGTGATCGACGCCGTGAAACGAATCGCGTGTTTGATCTCCTGTTGCTCAAACACTTCGTCGTAACGCACGAGTCCCGGAAAGATCGGCAAGCCAGCCGCATCGGCTGACGTCCAGCCCGCGGGCCGCAACGCGTTGGAGTTCAGATCGAAAACCGCACCGGAGTCAGCGTTCCAACTCGCGCCGTTATTGACGGGAAACGCGCGATAGAGCTCGTAGAGTTTCCAGTTGTCGCGATCGATCACGAGCACGTGACGATCGCCGGTCGCGTTTGGGCCACCTTCGATCGGCGCTGTCGACGGCACGGGATACGGACCCGGATCACTCTGCGAACCGAACGCGGTGAAGTTGATGGGAACGGTTGTTTGATTACCCGCGACGACGATGTACGGAATGCCGTTGGGCGCGCCGTTCCAGACAGTGCCGAAGTCCGGATGAAGACTCGTCGTCAGACCCATGCCGGCGATGAGGTTGTCGGAGTTTGGATCGACGGGAGCGTTACTGATGTCCTCGTTCCACGCGTTGTCGGACGGAAAGAGTTGTTTGCCGTGCAGACTCGCGCCCGCGCCGAGCTCGGGTGTTGGTTGCGGCGGCACGACGTCGTCAGGTGGACCACCGCCGATGTGACCAATGCCGACGCGTACGCGATTGCTCGTTGCGCCATGCAGCGTGATGCCGATCAGCACGTCGCCGACGTCGCCGAGATTATCGTCGAGACGAACCGTCACGGCGGTCACGTCTGACGCGCCGGAAACACTGCCCACGTATTCGACTGTGAGCGGATAAATGAGGTGATTGCCGTCTTCGGCGGCGGCGGTCACGGTGGCCGCAGTTTCGCCGGGAAGTAAGGACACGTTGTTGGCGAAGAGCATGACGCGCGTGCGGCTGTCGGCGCTGAACGCGGGGTTCGCGGTGGGCGCGAATGGTTCGGTAACGAGCGTCACGGATTCGACTGCGAGCGCGCGCGTGGAGTTCGGCTTCGTCAGCAGAATGGGCGCGCCGGCCATTTGTCCCCGCGAGGGGACAAGCAAGGCGAGGCAAAAGACTGCGCAGAGAAGAAAGAGCGGCACGAACCGCCGCTGCGAAACGGAATAACGGGAGTGTCCCAAGGTTCCACCCTAAACGTTCGATTGGTGTTGAGGTTTAGGGCAGGCGAGGTTGGACCAGTATAAGCCACAAAGCGGGGGCTTGGGCACAAAAAGTCACGCGGTCGTGAAGAGCGCGATTTTGTGCCCTCGCGTGTTTCTGAACTCAGTAAACCGAGTTTCGTGACGAGCTTAGTAAGTTGGCTGCGCTGCGGGCGCCGGTTCGGCGGCGGCAGGCTGCGCGGCCGCGGCTTGGGCTTGGGCTTGCGACTCGGCATAAGCTCGTTCCAGCGCGACGACTTCGCGTCCAGCCTGGTAACCGCGGAACATCACGAACAGCACGAAGGCATGAACGATGATGCCGATCCAGTCGAGAAAGAGGAACGAAACCAGTCCATCGAAGAGAAACACGACCATGCCTGCGACGTAAGCCCACAGATGTTTCTTGTGGGCCAGCGCGCCGAACGCGACGAACGCCGCCGTGATGAAAATGTCGAGCACGAAAGCGATCACCTTCGTGGCGTCGCCGAGGCTTATGGAAGCGCCCCTGGCGATGCCGTCGATCAGTTGCGTCGTACCGAGGCTCAGAAAGAAGCGCCAGCCGCCACCCATCAAGGTGATGACGGACGTGATGATAGTGAGGCCGGCGATCCAGTAAAACCAGTTCGCGCCGGATTGAAAACGTTGGCGGGCTGCGGCGTACTTCATGCGATCAAATTGGTCCATGGTGGGAGTCTCCTTTGTCGTTAATTGATCTCTCGCGTCAGGGCTTTAGTTTGAAGTCGGCAGGCACAAACTCGATTGACTTGATAACGCCATCGGCTTTGAGGCGCTTGTCGGTGTTGGGCACGTAATCGACGATGACGGAGTTTGCGGGTTTGCGCTCGCCGCAGGTTATGTCGCCTTTGACGCTCGTGTCGTAAGTGGTGATCTCAACGTCGTCAAAACTCGGCGTGCGCAGGCGTAACAAACCGGTCGCAGTCTGAACCACGAAAACGATGCCCTTCGCGTCGCACTCGATACGCAGAAGCGTGGCTTGTAACTGCGTCTCACCTTCGCCGGGCGCGCGCAAAACTTCGCGCAGGTAAGAAGACGGATCGGGCGCAGGTGTGGGCGCCGCCGCGGGCGTCGTGTTCGACGTCGAACCAGGCCGAGGAACAGGCGCGCCGGAAGGATCTGAACTAACAGTCACGAGTCCCGGCACGCGCTGACTGTTCTCCTCGGCAAACTTCTTCGCCTCTTCGTAACGCGCGTTGTTCTCCTCCATCGTTTGCACTTGCTTCAACATCATTTCCGAAGCTTGCCGGATGTGATCGTCAGCGTTCGATTTCGAGATCTGCTCGAGTATCTGTCGCGCCTGTTTGAAATCGCCGCTGCGCGCGTAGAGTTGAGCGAGGGTGAACAGGAAGTCATGGCGTCCTGGCGCAACGCTCAACGCCTGTTTCATCGACGCGATCGCCGGCTCGATATTCTCGCCCGTCACGAGACTCACAAACCCGAGCAAGTTGTACGATTCGATGAAATCCGGCCGCAGCTCAATCGCCTTCTGCAAATGCTCGCGGATCTTCACCAGCAGTTCCGGCGTGAAGGTCACTGCCTCGCCCTCGGGGCTGAGACGGGTCAATGAATACGCGTAGTAATAATGCGCGAGGTAGTTTTGCGAGCTCAGCGACACCGCGCGTTCGAGACTCGCGCGCGCTTCCGCAACTTTGCCCTCACGGAAGTACGCCATTCCGAGCGACGCATGGGCCATCGCGAGGTTCGGATCGAGCTTCACAGCTTTCTCAAGGTACGTGTAGGCATCTTTGCGATAACTGTGCAGCAGCAGATCGCCGAGATAAGCCTGCGCTTCGGCTTCGCTCAACGGCGCAACCGCCGCGTTCGTATCGAGCTCGAGTTTATTTTTGAAGTGGCCGTTCAGTACGTTGTAGCGATCCTGCTTCACGTAGTTGCGCAGCTCTTTCTCCATCGCGTCGAACGACATACCAAACGCCTGTTGAAACGCGTCCTCAGTCGCGACATCCGAAGCTGTTAAATCGAGAAACTTCGTGAACTGTTCGGCCTTTCCCGCTTTGCCAATCAGCATGTAATGCAGCAACGCCCACGACTGCGCATAGAAGATCCCCTGCTTTTTCGACTCGTTGTAGTGCGGCGATTTGTGATCGACGGCGAAGAGCGTCTGCAACGGCAGCATCTTGCTGTCGCGCAGCAGGTAAACGTGATTGCCGATCGGCGTGCCGAGCGCGAACTTCTGATCGTCAGCCATCTTGAATGTGCTGTAGTACTCGGCGAGACCCTCGTTGAACCACAGCGGCGCGTTCTCGAACGTGTTGTTGACCAGCAGGTGCGTGTACTCATGAAAGATAACGGTGAACGCATCCTGGCTGCCGGTGAGTTTGATGGCGTCCGGATCGTTGTTGCCGACGTCGGTAGTCAACGTGATGTAGTTCACGTCAGGGCCGGGCTGAAAATAGCCGGCGGTATTGGCGTTCGGCTTGAACGGCGCGTATGAACTGTTGCTCTTAAAAACAACGACCGTGGTGGGCACGGCCGAGTTGAAGCGTATCTTCGGAAAGATGATCGTAAACGCCTCGCGAAACTGCTCCAGCTTCAACGCCACCTGGCGGATCTCTTTCTCATTGGCGTTGCCGATGAGGAAGAAGTTTTTGGTGCGGAGACTGATCCAGTTGTCTTTCGCCGCGACCGGGCTGTGTTGCGAGACTACGACTAAAAGGCAAAGAGTTACTGCAAAGGGGAAAACAAAACGCTTCATAAACAAATGGCCCAAGGTTACGCGAGAGAGTGAAGGGTCGAGAGACGCGGCGGATTATAGGGTTGGGCCGTGGTTGTTTGCAACTCAGATTTGACCGCCGCGCCACTCGGGAAACTGCTGCAGGTAGTCGGCGTTGACGCCCTTCAACCAGACGCAATAGTCGTCGATTTTGGTGGGGGCCACGACTCTGAGCGTGACGATGCCGTAGATACAAGTGGCGAGCAGCAGAACAATTCCGAGCACTGCGAACGTGCCGTCATCGATCATAACCGCCACGACGAAGGAGGCGACCATCGCCAGGCCCAAAGCCCACGTTATCGCGATATTCCGGCGGCGGGCTGATGAATGCTCTTCACAGAGGCCGACGTTCACCGTTGCCGTTTTGCGGACGACCATCGCCACTACGACGTAGATCAGAAGACTGGCGAGGGCGAGGAGATAAAGCGCCGGATGGTGCCAGGTCAGTTTGCGCTTCAGTTGCTCATCAGCGGGCGCGTTGCACTTGATACAGCGATTCGGCAGCAGCGCTTCTTTGGTCATCACGAGCAGGGAGTTGTTACGCCAAACGGTATTCATGCCATGCGACGGCGGCGGAAAATACGGTTGTTGTGGGGTCATGATTTGAATCCTTCTGGGAAATTGGCCGGGTGGAAGTTGCGTGGATTGCGAGGAAGGCGACGGGGTCAACTCGCCAAACCATCTTGCCGGAAAGACGGAAAGTGGGTCAAGAAAAAATTGAGGCGTGCCGGTGCGCACGCCTCATCGAAATTGCTTGGGCAGGGTGCTGTTATTCCTCCGGGCCGGTGCAGGTCGGACCGTGCAGCGCCGGGATTTTCTGACTGATGATTGGATAGTTTGGAGCTTCGTCGATATTGATCTGCGTCCAGTGAGCGTAGTTCTCGGGAACGTTCGTGTCGGCGAAGATTGCTTCGACCGGACACTCCGGCACGCACGCATCGCAATCGATGCAAGTATCGGCGTTGATGTAAAGACGGTCTGGTAACTCGTGAAAAGCTTCAACAGGGCAAACGGCTGCGCAGTCGGTGTACTTGCAATCGACGCACAATTCAACAACCACGTAGGTCATTAGGGAACTGAGCTCCTTTCGGTGATGACAAATACTTATTCACTCGCGCAGATAATGTCAACTGGAAAATATCGTCAGTACTGGGTCAGTTGGGTTGAGCGCCTCCTTGGAGTGCGGTGCCTTAGCACCGCTTTGGCCAAAGCGCCGACAAGTCGGCGCACTCCACAGAGGTGCTCCACCCAAACTGACCCAGTGCCATATCGTCGCGTTAGTTGGCCAGCGCTTCGACTACGCTCCTTGATCGGCGCGCTTCTCAACCTTGCCGGGTCCATGAACCGTTTTGTTCACCACCGGATCGCCTTTGTAAGTAACGTGCGAAGGTCCGGAAACAGTCACGTCGAGTTGATCGGCAACACCGAGATCGACTGTCGAAGCGCCCTTGCTATCGACGACTGCATGAGCGGCGCGCAGATTGTGCGTGTCTACCTTGGCTGCGCCGTTTGTGTCGACGCCGATCATCTTCGTGGTGCCCGAAGCGGTGAGTGTCGGCGCGCCGTTCAAGGAGACCTGGAGCTTGTCGTTATTTACTCCTGAGATCTGAAACTTCCCGGCGCCGTTAGCTGAGAACGCCTCGAGGTTGGGCACCGTGATCTTGATCTTCGGCGGGTCTTCGGCCGAATAGTTTTTCGTCGGTCTGAGGTGCAGCGTGTTGCCGCTGACCTGAGTCTCGATTAGCGGAATCAGATTGTCGTCGGCCTCGATCTCGAGTCCGAGAGTTTTCTGGCAGACGACTTCGATATCAAAAGCGCCGTCGGTCGAGATTGAAGTGAACGGACCGATGTCGCGCTTTTGCGTGACACGCTTGCCGGAGCCTTTAACGTCCGCGCCGAAACCGTGATGACAACCCGCCACGAACAGCGGCAGCAGCACAACTAAAATCAGCAGCTTCTTCATCGTCGTTTCTCCTTTGCATTTTAGTGTTCGCGTCGTGCGTGCTCGAGTGTACGAGTGGTGTGATCGGTAACGCTGGACACAGGTTCGCCGAGATTCGACGCCGGCGGCAGATGCAACTCGTGCTGAACCGGCGACGGCAAAGCAGGACGCGCGCTCTGTTTTCCGGCGCCGAGCTTCGTTAGAGTTCTAAACAACATAATCTCGGTGCCACCAACCAGCACAAAACCCCAGAACAGGAAGAAGGCGATAAAGTCCTGGCTGAACCCTGCCTTTAACAACGACATCGCCCCGCCGAACATGATGCCCAAACCAAACACTGCTATGAACGCGATGGCTGAAAGACATGCGGCGAGTACGCCGGTGTTCGTCTTGACGCGTTCTTTCAGGTTGAACCCACAGCGGTTGCAGTAGCTCAATTCCGGCGACACCGGCGTACCGCAGTTGGCGCAATACATAGCGAGTTCCTTTCGCGCGTACCTTAAATCATCGAGGGTGATAAGTGAACCAGAAGTAGATGGCCTGACCTACACCGATAAAGAAACCGATTATTGCGCCAAAAAGTTCAATTGTTTTTAGGTGGTGCTGAGCCACCGAGAGCACGAGCTCTTCGAGTTTCTCGATAGGATAGTCGGAAACCTTTTTACGCACGAGGCCGGCGACGTCGAATTCCGCGATCGCGACCGGCAAACGTTCGCGCGCGGCGAGCGTGATGCGTTCGACGAGCGCGGCGCTCGCGCGTTGCAGCGCGTTTTGCGAAACGTGATCGCCGAGCCGGCCGATCGGCGCGATCAGAAGACGTTCAACCTGCGCCGTGAGAATTGCGTTGATGGTGCGTGCGGTTTGGTCGTGTGCCAGCAAGCTCAATAAGCCACGCGTTAAGAAATTTTTCGCGCGATCGATCGATCGGCCGTCGAGTTGGTGCAAAACCGAACCGATCGTTTGCGGAAACAAACGATCGACCGCGTCGGAAAACTGAGTCGTCACTGAGGTGAACAACACCTCGCTGCGCAGAATTTCAATGACCCGGTTCGCGATTTGTTCTTTCAGCTCGTGAAACTTGATCGAGTCGATCTGGCCGATGAGTTCGTCGAGCGGACGCGCCATAACGTTGTCGATGGTCGCGTTGAGAAACGTTTCCGCTTCCTGTTCGAATGCTTCGCCGCGCAGATATTCTTCGACGCGTTTCGGCAGCGTTTTGTTGACGAGATCGTCGACTTCGCGATGGATGCGTTCGCGCGAGATGAAGATCTTTTTGAAGAGCGAGAGTTGTTCGTAGTAGTCGTCAACTTCGTGCTTGATTAGCGCGCCGATCTGTTTGCGCGTGCTTTGGCTGGTAGCGATGTCGGCGAGGTGATGAACGATCGGCGGCACTTGCTGATCGATGCGTTCCTTGAGGAATGAGATTGTTTCAGGGTTGAACGTTTCGGCGAGCGTGGCGCTGCTGTGGGCCAAGTCGTCGAGACGACCGGAAACGAAATCGCGCACTGTCTGTTCGAAGCCTTCAGTGCCGATGAGGCGTTGCAACCGCTGCTCGACAAAGTCACGCGCCTGATCGATCGAGTGTGGACTCACTACGTCGCCGACTCGTCGTTGGGCCAGCTCGTCGACCTGCTTGTCGACGAACCGCTCGATCGCTTCGGCAGTCTCTTCGCTCTTGAGCATGTCGGTGATGTACTCGGCGAGTCGATATTGCAGCGCGGAGATCGTGTCGAGCACCGGCGCGCGCGCCTGCGACGGCAAAGCGTCGATGAACGACGGATAAACGCGTCCGAGCAAGTCCTGCGTGTACGAGCCGACGAAGTCTGCGATCCTGTCCTGAAAGAAACTCGTTTCAAACAGCGCGTCGAAAACTGTTTGCTGCGACACGAGCTCGTTACCGACGGCGTTACCGATCGATTGCGCCAGCTTTTCGCGATGCCGCGGGATCATGCCCTGCGGCCAGATCGTGACGCCAAACAACTTCACCGAGTGGTACGGATGAAACAGCATCCAGATCGCCAGCCACGCTGCGCCGAAGCCGTGGATGGTGGCAACGACGATGATGCCGACCGCGACCAGGATTTTGAACGTTAACGGATCGATAGTCCCCTCGAAGCGCTTTATTCTGTGGTGGGGGTCTCGACGGGATAACCGGCATTGATCCAGGCGCCGGTGCCGCCTGAAACGTTCAACAGGTTGGTGAAGCCAAACTTCTCCAACAAACTCGCCGCCGCGCTCGAGCGATAACCACCCGCGCAAATGACCGCCGTCGGTTTGCTTTTCTCAAACGGCAACTGAGCCGCAACGCGGCCGAGTGTTGCGAGCGGCGCATTGAGTGCGCGCGGCACGTGACCGTTGCCGTATTCGGCTGGACGACGTACGTCGACGACTTGCAGATCCGCGGTCGTCGCGAGTTTTTCTTTTAATTCGTTGACGCTCACTTGGGGAATCGAATCGACGGGCAGGCCGGCGCGGCGCCAGTTTTCCACGCCGCCTTCGAGATAGCCTTTCACGTTTTCAATCCCGACGCGCGCGAGACGCACGACCGACTCATCGATCTGCGCGGCCGTATCGGCGATGAGTACGATCGCGGCGTTCAAGGGAATAAGACTGCCGGCCCAAATCGCAAACTGTCCGCCGAGTCCGATGTTCACCGAACCGGGTACGTGACTCGCGCCGAAGTCGTCGGCAGAACGCACGTCGAGCAACACGTGGCCTTGTTCGCGCAACTCGGAAACTTCCTGCGGCGACAACGCCGCCGGCGGCGACAACTCAGACAACTCACGCGCGCCCGAACGATTGATCTCCGCGTCGCGTGGGAAGTACGCGGGGGCTTCGGGCAAATCCGCAGTCATCATCGAAACAAACTGTTCCTTCGTCATCGGCTGCAACGCGTAATTAAACTTGCGCTGCTCGCCGATCGTGGACGACGTTTCCTTCGACATGTTCTTGCCGCACATCGAGCCCGCGCCGTGCGCCGGATAAACCTCGACCGCGTCCGGCAGCTTCATGATCTTGCCGTGCAGGCTCTCGTACATCATCTCGGCCATCATCTGCGGCGTGTAACCTTTGCCGCCGGCGAGATCGGGCCGGCCCACGTCACCGATGAACAGCGTGTCGCCCGTAAGAATTTTCTGCGGTTCGGTGGAGACTTCGGTATCGGTGACGAGTACGCAGATGCCTTCGGGTGTATGACCCGGAGTTTCCATGAAGCGCAGGATGACTTTGCCGAATTTGATCTCTTCGCCGTCGCGAACCGGACGATGTGCGAAAGCGGCGTTAGCTTTCTCACCGAACACGATCTGCGCGCCGGTGCGTGCGGCGAGTTCCTGATGACCGCTGACGAAGTCGGCGTGCAGGTGCGTTTCGATGACGTACTTGATCCGCAGCCCCTGTGCCGTAGCTGCGGCGATGTATTCGTCGACGTCGCGTTGCGGATCCACGACCGCGGCTTCGCCGTCCGAGCCGATCAGATACGACGCGTGGGCCAGGCAGCCGAGATAGAACTGTTTGAAGTACATGACTACGGGAGATTATAGAACTCGCGCGCCGGTTTCAACGGTCGAAGCATCCAGTAGGGCCTTCTTGTTCTGTCAGGTGAAAACTGGTCCGCGGATCGCGTCATCGCCAGCCACTTCCGGTAAACCTCGCGCGACTTCTCCGTGTCGACAAAGATGTCGCCCGGCCGGTCGCCTTCGTCAGCCGCGCGCACGCGCACGGCCTGATGCCAGCAGTGCATGCCCGAGATCGGATCCGGATGAACCGGGAAGGTCATGTTCTGATGCACGCCCGCGTCTTTCCACCAGATGCGCAACGTGTCTGCGTCATTCGATTCGTAAGGCGCGACGCCTTTCTCGCGTTTCAAGCTCCACTTGCTTCCGTTCTGTTCGAGCTTGACCGTGGCCATCAACTGCCGCTGTCCCTCGTCGTCGTTCAACTTCCAGCGGCCCATGTGATGACTGCACGCCACGATGCCGGGCTTGATTCCTTCCGTGACCCACGCCGGCACGACGTAATAACCGATCTCTGTTTCGACGCGCACGAGATCGCCGGTGCGAACGCCCAGTTTGTTTGCGTGGCTTGGGTGAATCCAGAGCGGATTCGTGTGCGCGATCTCGTCAAGCCATTTCGAATTCGCGCTGCGCGTGTGAATCTGCACGGGCAGGCGGAACGTGGAAATCAGAATCGTTTGATCGGGCGCGAGATTGTCCGGGTGAACGTGGCTCTTGAAATACGTGGGAATCGCCAGCTCTGGCCAACCCCAGTTGGCCAGAGTGGATGAATAGAACTCGAGCTTGCCGCTCGGCGTGGGAAAGCCGCGTTTGATTTGTCCGTTGATGTTTACGCCGACGAGGCGGCGGCCGTCGTTGTCGCCGTCGGGCAGCGGCAGCGGAACGATGTTTGGACCAGCCGGTTTCGGGGCGCGCGTGAAGATGCGGCCGAAGTTGTCCTCGCTCAGATCGTCGAGCTCGTCCGCGCCGACGAGTTGGTCGTAGACCTTGCCGATCTTTTGTTTGACTTCAAACGCGCCGTAGCGGCGCATGAATTCGAGCGGCGTCACGTTTTCTGCGGCGGCGCGTTCGGGTAGACCGGGAACGGAATGATCGAAGATCCACTCGTAGTATTCGTCGACGCTGAGGCGCGTGCCGGGGTTCTTCTTTGACTCGGCGTACTGGCGAATGCCGAGTGAGCCATCGGGATCGATACGCCACGTCAACTCGAGCCAGAATTCGTTCTCTTCCCAGACTTCGCCGGGGTTCACGTCGCGCGTGTCGTTGATGGTTTCGCCGTTGCGCTGGCGCGCGGCCTTCATCACCGGTTGGCGAAAGCCGAGCCACTGCGAGTCGTGTGTTTCGTATGAGGCGAGATCGTGGCGTTCGGAGCCGACGCCCATCGGCAGCACGTAATCGGCGTAGTAAGCGGTCTCGTTCCACGTCGGCGTGAGTGCGACGTAACAGCCGACGAGATCGGGATCCGTGAGCATCTCGATCCACGAGAAGCCGTCGGGGTTGGTCCAGACGGGGTTGTAGACGCGCGTGAAGTAGACGTCGAGTTTGGCGCGACCCTCTTTGAGGAAGTGCGGCAGCAGAAACGACATCTCGTTCATCGAGAGCGGATACTCGCGCGGCCACGTGATCTCGTTCCACATCTTCGGGTGGGGTGGCGTGTAGATTGGTTTCGGAACGAATTTGTTCCACGCGTTGGGATAAACGCCGCCTTCAGTGGCGACAGCGCCGAGCAGTGCATTCAACATGAAGAGCGCGCGCGCAACGGACCAGCCGCCGCTCACGCCTGACGCGGCGCTGCGCCAGTTATGACTCGAGAACCTCGTGCCTGCGGTTGCGACCAGCTCGGCGATCTCTTTTATTACCTTTGCTTCGACACTTGACTCCGCCGCCGCAAACTCAAACGTGTAGGCTTTGTATATCCGCTTGAGCTCTTCGTTAAAAACCTCGAAGCTGGGCGTCGTGGCGCCCTGTGCTACGAGAAACTCTCTCCAGTTCCACCACTTCTCGACGAAGTCCTTGTTGTAAAGCTCGTTTTGGATCAGGTAGTTCGCGATGGCGAGCACGATCGCCGTTTCCGAACCGGGATACGGCGAGACCCAATAATCAGCGTGCGTTGCTGTGTGCGAAAGTCTCGTGTCAAACACGATCAGTTTCGCACCGTTAGCCTTCGCGTCGATCACGCGTTGCGCATGCGGGTTGAAATAATGGCCCGACTCGAGATGCGCGCTGATCAGCAAAATCACTTTCGCGTTTGCGTGATCGGGACTCGGCCGATCGAGGCCCATCCAGAGTTGATAGCCTTCGCGACTGCCGGACGAGCAGATGTTTGTGTGTGAGTTGTGGCCGTCGATGCCCCACGCGGCGAGAATGCGTTCGGTGAAACCGTCTTCGCCGGGACGTCCGACGTGATACATGATCTCTTCGCGACGGTTTTGGACGATCGCGTTGCGGATGCGTTTGGCTAGTGTGTCGAGTGCTTCATCCCAAGTGGTGCGTTCCCATTTTCCTTCGCCGCGTTTGCCGGCGCGTTTGAGTGGATAGAGGATGCGATCCGGATCGGTTACCTGGTTGAGCGTAGCTGGTCCCTTCGCGCAATTCCTTCCCCTTGAACCCGGATGCTCGGGGTTCCCTTCAAACTTCTGCACCTCGCCGGTGACCTTATCGATATAAGCGAGCAGCCCGCACGCCGACTCGCAGTTGAAGCACGTGGTCGGCACGAGGGAATAATGCCTCTCGACCCTCCTGGGCCAACTTCTCGAATCCAACTCCGTCCAATCCCCCCACCTCTCTCGCGGCGGAAACGCGGCGAGCCCCCCGCGACTCGGCCCCGGGTAGAAGGTTTCGTTGTTTGTTTTTTCCACGACCTATTCTCTCAAACGATCTGCCCAGTAAGCGGGCTTACGAGATAAATGCATCACCGCCAGGATCTCAATCTGCTCGTTCCAGATACGGTAGAGGAGCGCGTATGGAAATCTCTGTGTCCGGCAACGTCGAACTGAGCGCGTGACCCGAGGCCAAGCTTCTGGGAATCGTAAGACAAGAGAAATCGCCCGCTCGACTTCTTGCGCAAAATCCTTTCCTAAAGCCGGGTCAATACCATCAAAGTGAAGAGTTGCATCCCTGAGTTCCAGGCGAGCGTGAGGATTGAAATAGTAGTTCATTACTTAAACCGCGAACGTAACTCAGCGAGCACCTCCTCACCAGGAATCAACTTGACGCTGCCTTCGTCAATCTCACGAATACGACGTTCGACCTCCTCCGACCATGCGGCGTCGATTTCAGTCTGCTCAGGATCATCCAAACTCTCGAGCAGATGACCCGCCAGCATTGCGCGGGCGTTTGGAGGAAGGTCCAGGGCCGCACGCAGTATCTCGTCAAATGAAGTCAAAAGCTCAGACGACTCATTTTTGTAACTCTTCATAAACCAAGCCTCAATTCTGGAAGCGGTGTGGACGTCCAGTCTAACATGGCTGCTGTCCTACCGACCGTGACACTAGGCCAGCGGGACGGATTGGCCCGCTTGCACGTAGGCGTTTTCGAAGAGCATCAGGCCGACGAGGGCCATGGGTGCGCCTGCGGCGCCGAATAAATAGGGAACGAGATTGAGAACTGCCAACAAAGGAAGCAGACCACCAAAGAACGAAAGGATTACGCCAAACCAGAAGTCACTGCGATAACGCCCGTGGACCATCTCGTGAATCGCGAGCCGCGCGTGCGCGGTGGGATGCGTCAACGAGACTTCACCCCAGATCATCAACAAGTGAAACGCGCTCGCGATCGCCAGTATCCAAATCAGCGAGAGTCGCGCGCCCCCAATCAAACTCAACACGGCCGAACCCACCAACACCGCCTGCACCAACAGATGCGGCGGCAGCAGCGGGTTCTGCCACATGTCGCGCGCCTTCGCCTGCGCGAAGAGATAAGCGGTGTAGACGGCGGTCAGCACCGCCAACGGAACCCCAAAGATCATCAACCATGATTGCAACGACGTCGAACCGGCCCAGCTCGCCACAAAGTGCAACAACAAAACGAGCGTATAACCCGCGATAATAAACGCGCCCTTCACTAACCAACTGCGCCACTGCGGCCGCGTGAAGATCAAATAAAAACGCTCCGGATGCTCGAGGTCCCAAAGCAACAACCCACCCGTGATCGCCAGAAACGCACCCGAAATCACCGGCGTCGCCCACAACCAAACCGCATCAGTCACCCGAAACACACCCAACAAAACCAGCAACGCCGCCACCAGGTAAACACCCGACGCGATCCCCTTGGTCCACGTGTACAAACTCACACGCCAATCCCACGGAATCGAATGCGCCACGTCGTACGAAAGCAACGCCGCCGCCGAAGAGTTATTGAAGTTTGGATTACCCGAAACAACCGTGTCCGCAGCCGCATGCTGCTCGGACCACATGAACAACCCGCCTTCCGGCCGCCGCGCCGCGAGCGGATCCAGCGTCGCCTGATGCGCGCCTTTATAAAACAGCTTTGGCAGCGTCTCCTTCTCCGGCCGCCGCACCGCCACACTCTCACGATTGATGATCTGCGCCACGTACGAATCCGTGTCGTTCATGTCGCCGACAAGAATCGCCTGCGTCGGACACACAACAACACACGCCGGCTCGAGTCCGATATCGATCCGATGCGCGCAGAAATTGCACTTCTCCGCCGAGTGATCTTCCGGGTTGATAAAGATTGCATCGTACGGACACGCCGCCATGCACGCCTTGCAACCGATGCAGATCGACTTGTCAAAATCGACAATCCCGTCAGCGCGCTTAAACATCGCCGCAGTCGGACACGCAGTGACACACGGCGCGTGCGCACACTGATTACAGCGCGTCACCTGATGCGCGCGGCGCGCCTGCGGAAACACACCAACGTCGACGTGCTTGACGTAAGTACGCGTGACGGAAACCGGCACGAGGTTCTCAGACTTGCACGCGGTCGTACACGCGTGACAGCCGATACAGCGTGTGTGGTCGATTACCTTCGCCCACTGAATCGGGGCGGCCGACTCCGTCATAAACAAGCTCCAATCGCGAGGCCGAGACTATAACATTTCGCGGCTCAGCCAAGCGCGACATTGACAAATCCTCCGTCGCGACGGAAATTAAGCGAGTCGGAGGACCCTATGCGTCATACATACTTATATCCCCTGCTCATCCTGGCGCTCACATTTGTTTTCGCCGGTTGCAGTAAAACCCACAGCCAGACGACGAGCAACGCGCAGAAGTCAGTCGCCGCCGCCACGCCCTATCCGGACGGCGCGCGCCGCGTCACGATTGATGAAATGGAATCGCTGGTCAAGGAAGGCAAAGCTGTCGTGATCGACGTGCGCAGCCAGGATGCATACGACGCCGGCCACATCCCCGGCGCGAAAGTGATCCCGGCAGGCGAGATCCTGAATCACCTCAGCGAACTGCCGAAAGACAAGTTGATCATCACGTACTGTTCTTGACACGCCGAACATACGTCCGCCGGTTCGGTGGTCGCACTAAAAACCAAAGGGATCGAAAACGCCGCAGCTTTGTTGGGTGGCTTCAACCTGTGGCAGCAACAAGGCAAACCAATCGATCGAAAACCAGGACCAGCTATACAACCTGGGTCACCAGCGCCGGGAGCGGGGTCACAACCTTCGCCGCCGGCACGCACAACACCGGGCAGGGCGCGTTCCTGATAACGCGCTCTATTTCCGACCCGAGCACCTGATTACCGCCAAACAACGAACCGTGCACCGCCGTGCCGATGACGATCAGATCCGCGTCGAGATTCGCGGCGAGTTTCACGATCTCCTGATACGGCCGGCCTTCAGCAATGTGCGTCGCCGCCTTCGCGCCGGACGCGCGTGAGAATTGGGCCATGCGTTCCTGCACGTGACTGCGCAGCCGCGTCAACGCGGCGAGTCCGCCTTCGGGAAACATCGCCGAGATCTGATCGAAGTAGTCGCCGATGACGTAGACAGCGTGCAGTTCCGCGCCCTGATGGTTCGAGATGCTGGTGGCGAGCTGAGTTGCAGCCGCGGAAGACGGGCGGAAGTTTGTCGCCAGCAGCACGCGATTCAAACGGATCTGCGTGTGGCCGCTGCGATGTTCGACGAAATCACGTTGCGGCGGACGCGTCGCCAGCACCGCGCAAGGCGCTTCGGCAACGATCTCTTCGGCAATCGAACCACCGAATGCGCGTGACAGCCGTCTCCGGCTGCGCGTCACTACGGTGATCAAATCGACTTCATGTTCAAAAGCGACGCGCGCGATCTCCGTCGCCGGATCGCCTTCCGCAAACACGGGGTCGACTTCCACACCGTCGAGCAACGGGTCCGCGAGCAGTCCCTTCGTTTGCGCGCGCAACTCCAGCAGCCAATGGTTCTCCTGATCTTCAAAGATATGCACCGGCAACGTCAGCAGGTTGGCGGGCACTTTCGCGTCCTGCACGTTGAGCATCAACACTCTGCCGCCGTTGTTGCGGGCGAAGCCGGCCGCATACTTCAAGGCCGCATGCGAGTGCGCAGAAAAGTCGGTAGGAAAAAGGATATTTCTGAATGGAAACATATGCCTCAACACTAAGTCAGGATTGCAAGATTTACAAGACCATGCCAAACTCCGCAGGCTTCCCTTTCTGAATCCACTTCTCGGAGGCGACACATTGCTTCGTGGACTCTTTCGGACCAAGAATCTCGATGAAATTCTGGCCGCAGCAGGTGGCCCACAGTTTTCACTCAAACGAACGCTCAACGCTTTCAACATAACCCTGATCGGTATCGGCGCGATCATCGGCGCCGGCATCTTCGCAACCGTCGGCACCGCCGCGTCAGGCACCGCCGAACGCGCGGGCGCTGGTCCGTCGTTGATGCTCTCGTTTGTGATCACGGCGATCGTCTGCGGCTTCACGGCGCTCTGTTACGCCGAGCTCGCCTCGATGGTGCCGATCTCCGGTTCGGCTTACACCTACTCATACGCCACGCTCGGCGAGCTGATCGCGTGGATCATCGGTTGGGACTTGATCATCGAGTACGCGATCGGCAACGTCGCCGTGGCGATCAGTTGGGCGGAGTTTTTCAATCGACTGCTGCGCAACCTCGGCATTCACGTACCCGACTGGTTGACGTCAAACTATCGCACCGCGAGTGCGGAGGTACTGGCGAGCGCGCCGCATATCGGCGGTGTTCCGATCGTATTCAATATTCTCGCCTTCGGCATCGTGGCGTTGATTACCATCGTGTTGGTGTGGGGCATCAAGGAATCGGCGAACTTCAACGCGGTCATGGTGATGATCAAGATCATCGTGCTGCTTTTTTTCATCGGCCTCGCGCTCTACTATGTGTCGCCCGCAACGATGACCGAGCACTGGAAGCCATTCCAGCCGCAAGGTTGGATGGGCACGCTGACCGCCGCGGCGGTCGTGTTTTTTGCTTACATCGGTTTTGACGCTGTCAGCACAGTTGCTGAAGAAACAAAGAACCCCGCCCGCGATCTGCCCATCGGGATCATCGCATCGCTGATCATCTGCACGATTCTCTACATCCTGGTGGCGGCCGTGTTCACGGGCATGGTGCCGTGGGAGACGGTGCGTGGATGGACTGCCGATCAGCGTGGCGAGTCGTTGACGATGGCTCTGGAAACAGTCGCGCCGCACGCCTTGTGGCAAAACACAGTCATCGCTTTTGGTTCAGTGATCGCACACACAGCGGTGTTGCTCGTCTTCCAGCTTGGGCAACCGCGTATCTTCTTTTCGATGGCGCGCGACGGTTTGTTGCCCTCATGGTTCGCGAGCGTTCACCCGCGCTTCAAGACGCCGCACGTCACCACGATTCTGACGGGCATCGCGGTCGGCGGTATCGCGGCGTTCGCGACTGTCGACGAGATGGTGAGCCTGACGAACATCGGGACGCTGTTCGCGTTCATTCTGGTCTGTCTCGGCGTGACTGTGTTGCGGCACAAGGATCCGCATCGCGCGCGGCCGTTCAAGGTGCCGTTTGGTCCATACCTGCTGCCGGGACTCGGCGCGATCTCGTGTGCGTTTCTCATTTACTTTCTGCCGGAAGGTTCTTACTGGCGTTTTGTCGGCTGGCTGGCGTTGGGACTCGCGGTTTATCTTTCTTACGGTTACACGCGCAGCGCCGTCGGACAGAAATTGGGACGGCCGGGGCGTTCTCCTCTCGGCTTGAAATTCGCGGCTGTGTGCTGCGTGCTCGTCGCGGTTGGACTCTTCGTGATTCCGCACGATGTCGCGCCGCGCGAACTGTTGTCGGAAGCATTCAGCTCCACCGCCGAGAACCACGGTCAAACTTTGTATGGACTGTTGATTATTATCGGCGGCATTGTCGGCGCGATCCTCGGCGTCGCGATCGGCACGAGGAAGCAAACAGAACCAGTGTAGTTTCGGGTTATGAACGCTTTACCAATCATCATCGGTTCGCTCTGCGTGATCGCGATCTCGTATCGCTACTACTCCGCATTCATCGCGGCGAAGGTGCTGGCGCTCGACGATTCGCGGCCGGTGCCGTCGCAGACGATGTACGACGGCCATAACTACTACCCGACGAACAAGTGGGTATTGTTTGGCCATCACTTCGCCGCGATCTCCGGCGCGGGACCGTTGATTGGCCCGGTGCTCGCGGCGCAGTTTGGTTATCTGCCGGGCTTGCTGTGGCTTGTGATCGGCGTCTGTCTCGGCGGCGCGGTACACGACTTCATGATCATGGCGGGCAGTGTGCGCCGCAAAGGAAAGTCGTTGGCGGAGATGGCGCGGACGGAGATCAGTCCGCTGTCTGGACTCGTCGCGGGGATTGCGATTCTCTTCATCGTGGTGATCGCACTCGCGGGACTCGGGCTTGTCGTCGTGAATGCGCTTGCGGAGTCGCCGTGGGGCACGTTCACCGTCGCGTTTACGATTCCGCTCGCGCTGTTGATGGGTCTTTACATGTATCGCTTCCGCAAAGGCCGGATCGCGGAAGCGAGCATCATCGGGATTGTGGGCTTGCTGTTCGCGGTTTATCTCGGCGGCCGCATAGCCGACTCTTCCGCGGCGCACATGTTCACGTTCTCGCGCAACAGCCTGATCGTCATCATGGCGGCTTACGGTTTCATCGCGTCGGTGCTGCCGGTGTGGATGCTGCTTTGCCCGCGCGATTACCTGTCGTCGTATTTGAAGATCGGCACGATTGCATTTCTGATTCTCGGCGTGATCCTCGTTCATCCGAACCTAAACATGCCGGCGCTCACGCCGTTCACCGCCGGCGGTGGACCAGTCATTCCCGGCAAGCTCTATCCGTTTGTCTTCATCACGATCGCTTGCGGAGCGATCTCCGGTTTTCACGCGCTCATCTCTTCGGGCACGACGCCGAAGATGATCGCGAAAGAAACTGACACGCGGATGATCGGTTACGGCAGTATGTTGATGGAGGGCGTCGTCGGCATCGTTGCGCTGATCGCGGCCACTTCGCTTTTCCCGGGCGACTACTTCGCCATCAACACGGCGCAAGGCACCGAGCAGCAGAAAGCCGCGTACGCGCTGATGGTCGACGCGCATACCGCCGGCGATTTCAATCTCAAACCGCAGGAGATCGATCGACTCGAACAGGAATCAGGCGAGAAGAACCTGCGCGGCCGCACCGGCGGCGCGGTCACGCTCGCGATCGGCATCGCGAAGATCTTCGAAGGCATTCCGGGTCTCGGCGGGTTCATGAAGTACTGGTATCACTTCGCAATCATGTTTGAGGCGCTGTTCATCCTCACGACGATCGACACGGGCACACGTGTCGCTCGATTCCTGGTAGGTGAGTTTGGCGGGAGGTTCTATGAAAAACTCGAGGAGCCGAATTGGCTGCCCGGTTCGGTCGTAACGTCGTTGCTGGTCGTCGCTGCGTGGGCGGCCTTCATCTGGTCGGGTTCGATTTCAACGATTTGGCCGATGTTTGGCATTGCTAATCAACTGCTCGCCGCGGTCGCTTTGTGCGTCGCGACGACGATCATAGTCAACTCCGGCCGCGCGAAATACGCGTGGGTCACGCTTCTTCCGCTCGCTTTCGTCAGCACGACGACACTCGTCGCGGGCTATCAATCGATCACCGACATCTTCTGGCCGCTCGCGCAAAAGCCGCAAACCGCAACTCAGGGCCTCATCAACACCGGCCTGACCGCAATCATCATGTTCGCGGCCGTCGTCATTATGCTCGACTCCATCCGGCGCTGGCTCGGAACTCCCAATCAACCGCAGGTCACGCGATTGGACAGTTTTGCGGTGGATGGGCAATAATACGCCCTTTCGAAAGCGGGTCTCGCCATTTTCTAGACAAACTCGAAAGGAATTTCTCCGAAGTGGAACTATCTCTATCGCTGCGGCGCGCCGCAATCACCATTGCTGCCACCGTCATGACTCTGGCCTTTGCGCTCCCCACTATGGCGCAATCTCACAACGGCGGCGAGGCGAATCTCGAACTGCCCAACTTGAGCGAGGTGACATTCTTCAACGGCATCACCGGTCACAACCTGCTGCTCATCGGCATCGTCATCTGTTTGCTCGGCCTCGGTTTCGGTCTCGCGATCTACATGCAACTGCAGAAAATGCCGGTGCACCGTGCGATGCGCGAAATCTCCGAACTGATCTACGCCACGTGCAAAACGTATCTGACGACGCAGGGCAAATTCATCCTGATTCTCGAAGCGTTCATCGCGGTCGTGATCGTGCTCTACTTCGGCGTGTTGCAAGCGATGGAGCCGCTGCGCGTCGCGATCATTCTGGCGTTCAGTTTGATCGGTATCGCGGGCAGTTACGGCGTCGCATGGTTCGGCATTCGCGTCAACACTTTTGCCAACTCGCGCACGGCGTTCGCCAGTCTTGAAGGCAGACCGTTTCCGCTTTACGCGATTCCACTGAAGGCGGGCATGAGCATCGGCATGATGCTGATCAGCGTCGAGTTGCTGATCATGCTCTGCATTTTGTTGTTCATTCCGGGCAGCTACGCGGGACCGTGCTTCATCGGTTTCGCGATTGGTGAGTCACTCGGCGCGGCCGCGCTGCGTATCGCGGGCGGCATTTTCACCAAGATTGCCGACATCGGTTCCGACCTGATGAAGATCGTCTTCAAGATCAAAGAGGACGACGCGCGCAATCCCGGCGTGATTGCCGACTGCACGGGCGACAACGCGGGCGACTCGGTCGGACCAAGCGCGGATGGTTTCGAAACTTACGGCGTCACCGGCGTGGCGTTGATTACGTTCATCCTGCTCGGCGTGGCAAACCCGCGCGTGCAGGTGCAGTTGCTGGTCTGGATCTTCGTGATGCGCATCATGATGATCGTGGCGAGCGCGATTTCTTACTTCGTCAACGACGCGATCGCGAAGGCGCGTTACAAAACGGCTGACGTGATGAATTTCGAAGCGCCGCTCACGTCGCTCGTCTGGATCACGTCGCTCGTCTCGGTCGTGATCACTTACGTCGTTTCTTATTTCACGATTCCGTTGTTGAGCGGCAATCCGACGCTGTGGTGGAAACTCGCGACCATCATCTCGTGCGGCACGCTCGCGGGCGCGATCATTCCCGAGCTCGTGAAGGTATTTACGTCGACTGAGTCGCGGCACGTGGCCGAAGTCGTGACGTCGTCACGTGAAGGCGGCCCGTCGCTGAATATTCTTTCCGGTTTGGTGGCCGGAAACTTCTCGGCTTACTGGCTCGGCATCAGCATCGTCGCGTTGATGGCGATTGCTTACTTCTTTACGAATTTCGGCGCCGCGGCTGGTTTGGGTCTCGGCAATCTGATGGTCGATCCGGTGGCCGCGCCGGTGTTTGGCTTCGGTCTGGTGGCTTTTGGTTTTCTCGGCATGGGACCGGTGACGATCGCCGTCGACTCCTATGGTCCGGTGACTGACAACGCGCAATCGGTTTACGAGTTGTCGCTGATCGAACAGGTGCCCGATGTCGAACAGGAAGTGAAACAGGATTTCGGCGTGAACGTAAACTTCGCGCGCGCGAAGCACTTGCTCGAAGAGAATGACGGCGCGGGCAATACGTTCAAGGCCACAGCGAAACCGGTGTTGATTGGTACTGCCGTCGTCGGCGCTACGACGATGATCTTTTCGATCATCATGGCGTTGACTGAGGGGCTGCGCACGAATGTCGAGAGTCTCTCATTGCTGCATGCTCCATTTCTGCTTGGGTTCATCACCGGCGGCGCGGTGATCTACTGGTTCACCGGCGCTTCGACGCAGGCGGTGACGACTGGCGCGTATCGCGCGGTGGAGTTCATCAAGGCGAACATCCGGCTGGAAGGCGTTGAAAAAGCGTCGGTGGAAGATAGCAAGAAGGTGGTCCAGATCTGCACGCAGTATGCGCAGAAGGGCATGTTCAATATCTTCCTGACGGTGTTCTTCTCGACGCTCGCATTTGCGTTTGTCGAGCCGTTCTTCTTCATCGGCTACCTCGTTTCGATCGCGGTGTTTGGTTTGTACCAGGCGATCTTCATGGCCAACGCGGGGGGCGCGTGGGACAACGCGAAGAAGGTCGTGGAAGTGGATCTGAAGATGAAGGGCACGGCGCTGCACGATGCGACGGTGGTCGGCGACACGGTTGGCGATCCGTTCAAGGACACGTCGTCGGTGGCGATGAATCCGGTGATCAAGTTTACGACGCTGTTTGGGTTGCTGGCAGTTGAGCTCGCGGTGAGTTTGACGGCGCGTAACAACGGCGACGCGACGTTGACGCATATTCTGGCGCTGGCGTTCTTCCTCGTGTCGGTTTACTTCCTCTGGCGCTCGTTCCATAAAATGCGGATTGGGACGATGGAGCTTGAGCCGGCGCAGCGCGAACGCGAGGTTGTCGCGGTCGGCCTGCGTGATCGACGGGATCGGCAGGCCGAGGATCGCCCGGGCATGCAGCGCAAACTCGCTCAGCGGCTGGGTCACCAGGGTGACCAGGCCCGTGTCGTGCGGCCGCGGGC
>CAMLLD010000055.1 GCA_946480785.1 uncultured Blastocatellia bacterium
AAAATATTCAATTTACCGTTCCCCCGACCCTATGTATAATTTCTAGTTATCTCAAATGAAAGATCGATAATCAGGTCGGGGTGGAGGGGTTCGTCCTGAGAATGTCTTCGCCGGACGGGTGCGATCGGAGTTGATTGAGGATCGCTGTGGGCCACCGCGGCCAGTTTTGATTCAACCGTTCAGCCGCATTTTAGCACGGCGTGGTCGCGGCGGCACACGATTAGTTGGTGATGTTCAGTTCGATCTACCAGTTCGCAATGTTTAGTTCGATCTGCGTTGTAGTCCAGCCCCGACTCGGGTACGCCGCAGGGCTGAGATTTCGCATCCGCGGCTGATCATCGCTGATGGCGTCGAATAGTAGATCCAATCCCGACGGGCTGCGCTTCGCATCCTTCGTCCGGCGATCTCCGCAGTCGAGACTCGGCATTTCGAGCCAGCGATAGTTCGCGCTTTTCAAGCTCGCAAAAACCTTCAGAATGTCGCGTCCCGTCTCATACCCATAGGGCAGATCCGCGCGCAACGGCACCAGCTCCTCGCAATGAGCGTCCAACTCCAAAAACAACTCCGGTGGCTCTGGAAACACTTGAGTTATGCCCCAATCCGGCTGCAGATCCAGCACGACGACGCGCAGCAAATTGTCCGAGAGATTCTTCACTCTCACAAACACCCAGTCGCCGGGTTTCACCACCGGCCCAATCTCTTGCACGAACGGTATCGGCATCGGCTCCTCACCGTATTCAAACTCGTGCTGATAACCTGCCCATTGGACCGACAACTTTCGTGCAAGCGGCGAGCGTGTGTCGTGATTGTCGATCTCCTGAATGATTTGATACTTGGTGAGATGTTCGAGCCGGCTCACAACTATTTGTCTCGTCTGGTCGGCAAGCGGCATATCGGGCGTCAGTCTGTTACCGGACGAGTCGAGGATTTGCAGTTCATCATCTTCGCTGAACGCCACCTGATAATGCGCCGGCGTTTTTTCGTCCACCAGCTTCAACCACGCATTCTGTTTGATCGCATCAACGATTGAGTCGACAAGTGACTCGTGCTTTTTCCAAATCTCTTCCTTGTCCGCCTCCTTCAGCAAACGCACGTTCTTCACGAGATGAATTGCTCCCGGGTTAATCAAGACCGCCTGGTCTCCCGGTTCGACAGCTTCAATGCTCGCGCTTGTACTGCTGAACATGGCCCACGAGTCGGTTGCGCCCAGCCTTTCAACAGTAGCGACACCGAGACGCCCCTGCTCGTCATCGAGATCGCGCTTCGTCAATGATTGAATCGCGAACTCCGAACCACGACGCACGCCCTGCGCCTGGCCCACACTCAACAGGACCTGGCCACTGTCATCATCGACCGACGTGACGACCGCGGCATACGACGCCGGAATTCGATCGAGGCCGAACACGACCCGGTCACCGTCTCCTTCCAGATGCGGTGTTTGGCTGGCAAATTGACTGTGAACCTTCGCCATCACGCGGTTGTGAAGTTGCCGGTAAGTAAGACTGAGGCCCAACTCACCCAGAGAATTCAAAAACCAATAAGTAAGCGCGCCGTTACTCTCAACACCGTCGAAGGCATACTCATACGCCAGTTCCGACGGCCCGCACGCCGAGAGCACGACCGTTCCCGCCGAAGCAGGCACCCACGGCGCGCCACTCACATTCCGTGCGGTCGCTCCTCCGGTTTGCCGCCACGACTCCGCCAACTCGTCGATCGTTCCGACCAAACTGTCCGTCGGACGTTTGGCTTTATCGACCACGCCCGTGCCGCGAATTCTCGCATCCGGCCCACGCGTCATACCGGAGGAATGACACGAGTCGAGCACCACGGTCACGAAGAGTTTGCGCTCGGCCATCATGCGCAAGTACCTTGCCAGCTCGAGGTCGCGGAAGTAGCGCGAGGCGGAACGGCCGATGTTTGTCGGTACCAGAGCTTCATCGAGTCCGTTCGACTTGAGCTGTGGCACAAGGCTGTCCACAACTCCTCCGTGCCCGGAATAGTGAATGTAGATCTGATCGCCAGGCTGGGCTCTATCGATCAAGCCGCGGAATCCCGCCACGATGTTTTCGTACGTGGGCCAAAGCGGGCGCGGTTCGGCCGGTTGCGTTTTGCCATTGTCGCTGGCCGTAAGTTTGAAAATGTTCTGGCTCGGCACGCGCAGTGTCGTGAGCAGGAACTCTTCTACGTGATTGATGTCTCGCACACAACCGGAAAGATCTCGATAGTAACAACCGTCCGGCAGTAGATTGTCGAGGTATTTATCAATGCCGATCAGTAACGCGTGGCAGTTTGGCGTGGGACACATGAGAGTTTCTCACTGGTTTGAGACTTACAAAATGGTGAAGTTATAGCCGCCGAGATCATCTACGCGTCCGTCACTCGCAATGCCCTTGACGAGCAGCCGATATTCTCCGGAACCGAGATCGCCGGCCGGAACCCTGATCACGAGCAGTTTCCGATTCCCTGAGCTAACGGGAACACGATCAGCGAGTGTAAAGAGTGTCGCGTCAGGCTCGCGAATCAGCGTCGTCTCATACTTCGCATACGAACCATCCTGGACGGGCAAGCGGAGCTGGACCACGGTCAACCCCTTCGGGATTGTCGCGCGCTGTTCCGGCACGTTCTCTCGCGGGTCCGATCGAAGTCTGAGAGCGGGAAGCTCAATTGCAAAATCGGATTGCATATCAACACCGGGCCCATTCAGCGAAGCAACGGAACGGCTCAGTGACGTCGAGCGAATGGCCCAGATCCCGACTGCAACCGCGACGATCACCGTCGCGGCGACTGTCAACATCCAACGCGAGTCAACAGTTCGACCGAGCTTTGGCGGCGGCGCCGGGGTTACCATCGTAGCCGGTTCCATCACGGCGTCCGAATATTTTTTTAACGCAGCCGACATTTGCAACTTCTGCCTCTGTTCCGGGGTGCGTATCAATCGATCCGCAACGATCTCCGCCTCTTCGGGCGGGAGAATGTTGAAATAGTAATCTTCGAGCAGCTCGTCTTCGGTCATCTGGACCCGTTCGAAGAAGGCGGGCTCGCTGAATATCCGTTCCTCGAAAAGCTCACGTTCCGAGCCGCTCAGCCGCCCTAAAAGGTAGCTGCGAATATAGTTCTGATCTGGGTATTGCTCCTTCATTCGCGAATGCCGCTCATTCACGCCATCAACTAATATGATTTTGGCGTCAATTCATTGCACGAGACTTTCATCCATGCATTTTTCCATACATTTATAGAGCGCGGACCGGATCCTGAATACCCGCACGCGCAGGTTTTCCACGTCCACACCGATTCTTTCCGCAATCTGCCGCCGAAAGTTGATCTTGGCCCGCTTGTCTTCCTGGTAATAGTCAATAATCAGATCACGACTGTCGGCGGGGAGTTCGCCAACGCACTTTTCCAGGCAGTCGAACTTGCGATCGATCTCGTCGGCATCATCGAGGCAAGGTTTACCACCAGCGAAACGCGACTCCAGCGAGTCTGGCAGGTTAGAAACGGTATCCAGCCGGTGCCGCTCTTTTAACAACATCTTCGCCACGCCGTAAAAATAGAGCGCCGGATCGCCAGAATAGTTGATCGCGATCTCCGGCACCTTTTTCATCACGCGGTCGATGGTTTCGTCCGCCAAGTCTTCCGCATCCCAATACCCGTTCCAAACGAACAGCTTCACCAAACTCTGCCGAATGCATTCATACTTGCCGCCAGGATCGTCGGTATTTGAGCCGAGCCAGCTCAGCAAACCATCCAACTTTTCTTTTGTAAGGACCAGGTGTTTGCGCATTCTTGGTCTAGGCGAGCTCTCTCGTTTCTGTTCGAGCGTTGCGTCGTAACCTTCGCCGGTAATAGTAGCCGCCAAGCAGCACGAGCACTAAAGCTCCCATCAGTGCTGCGACTTTCGCGTACGTCCTCGAACGATCCGGCTCACGCGCGATCGTTCCGGCGTATTCACCCTGAATCTCGAATGCCGCCCAGTAAAACGGGTGATGCCAGCGAGGATGCCGCCACATCTTCTCCTTCGCGGCGCGGAGGGCAGCCGCTGGTGATAGCCCCTCGTTGAGCATGGCACCGTAAAACTGTCGCATCAACTCAGTGGTGGCATTGTCATCTACTTTCCAGAGACTGGCGACGGTGCTTTGAGCTCCAGCATACATGAAGGCTCGCGTTAACCCGATAAACCCCTCGCCTCTGACGTTTTTCCCCAGTGCCGTGCTGCAAGCGCTCAGCACCACCAAGCGCGCCGACAGCTTGAGGCTGTAGATATCGTGGAGTTGAAAAAAGCCGTCTTCAGGCGAACCCGACTCGTTCACCATCGACAAAATGATACCGGAGAGTTCCGGATGCTCCGTATCGACGACGCCGTGAGTAGCAAAGTGTATTATCTGAAAACCTTCCAGCTCTTTACTCGCGACGCGCGAACGATTCGCGTTGAAACCAAGAGCCATCACGCCCTGACCGCGCGGAACGAGACCGATGATGGCTTCACCCTCAAGCTTAGTCGAAGGCAATCGAGGAATCGACGCGCGATTGGCGACTGAAATGTCGCGCCCCGAACCACCGACGGCAACAACCTGTCCGTCGTCCTTCAGTGTGGACGGCGAGCGATTGTCTCGCGTAACGCGTGGATCAGTTTCAGCGAAAACGGGATCGGCAAAAACAGCCAACAGCTTGTCGGCTGTTGCGACGCGGAACTTTTGCTGGCGCAGCGAATAGAGCGTCGAAGCGGAAGGCAGATCGATGATTTCGTGCGTCAGTATTAAAGGCCGTGGTTCGCCGGAGTTATCGTTTGCAACCGTGGGTTCGGGTAAGGCTCCAAAGGGTACGAATTGCAGCGCGCCGTCCGTTACGAGCAACAACCGCTTGCCGGCAATTGCTGCCGCCAATGGACCAAGCAACTGATTACTCAGCAATGCAGCTTGTCGCCAATACTCGCCATCCGCGGTCGCCACTCGTTTTTCGTAAGTCGGCTCGTCATCATCTGGAAGAGGTTGACGCGCGGTGACGAGTTCATAGAACTTTCGTGCCGCACCCTCGAGCTCAGCCCGGCTCGCCAATTCGTAAACCCGCAGGTCTTTGTTACTGACGACCCAGACGTAACTCTTTTCTTCGCCCAGCAAATACTCGAGCAACACCGTATCGTCGTCGAGTAACTTCGCCTGAATCTCCTTCGTGTTCGGCAAGTCAGGTTTCGTCAACTCGGCGTAACGCGGACTCTGCGCTCGAATCCGGGCCTCGATCTCAGAATAGTCGTTCGTGAGCCCGCGCAGTTCTTTTTCGAGTTCGTTTGCTTCGCTCTCCGTCCGTTGGTTGTTCTTCAAACGCAAGTAATAGCGCCCGCGCGCACTGAGCTGCGCTTGCAGCTCGCGTTCACGTCCCAGCAATTCCGGCGACACGCCGGCGCGAATATCGACCTTCGCCTCGGTGAGTATCTCTCGCAGTGAACGGGCGCGCGTGCTCTCGCTTGCCTCAAACGCGGCGGCGACCAGTTGCTGGTCCGAGTTCTGTTTGTAAAGCTGCATCAGCAGATCGACGTAGAAGGCGTAATACTCCTGCATCAACGCGAAGTAAGAGTAGCGGAGTTCGTATTGTGCAAGACTCGATCGCAGCGACTCGACGATCTTCATTGCTTCGCGAACCTCGGCGAGCGCCTGGTCCAACGAGCCCAGGCTTTTGTCGGCCCGCGCGATATTGACGCGCGTCGCAGCTTCGCCCGCGCGATCGTCGCCGGCTCGGTTGAACACCAGCGCACGATTGAAATACGTCTTCGCCACGGAGGCGTGCCCCGAGTGCTGATAGATCGCGCCGATACTGTTGAGCGTTTGCGCCTGGCCTCTGCGATCGCCGATCGTACGATATAGTCGCAACACGTCGTTCAGCAGGTTTAAGGCCTTCGCTTGTTGACCTTCACTGTCGAAAATCGTAGCGACGCCTCTCTGGGCGTAGGCTTGCAAGCGGCGGTTGAGGATCGCGCGACTGATCGCGATCGTTCGATCGTAGTGTTGCAAGGCGGCGGTTGAATCATTCATCGCCCGGTGAACGCGACCGACATAAAGCTCGGCCAGCGCTTCAAATTCGCGACTACCGATTCCCTGACACAACTGCAACGCTTGCTCGTAATTGTCCAAGGCAGTCTTCAGATCGTTCGACTCTTCGTGGACGCGGCCGAGACCGTTAAGCGCCGCGGCCATTCCCTGTCGATCGCCGATACGTTCAAACACTCGCAGCGCTTCGGTGTGTGCGTCCAGGGCGAGTTGTCGTTCGCCGACAAACGAGTGGATTCCGCCGAGCGCGGTTTTGGTGAGTGCTTCACCTCTGATTTCATCGGTCACAGTCCACAATGGAAGGGACTTTTGGTAGTGTGCAGTGGCCGCCTCAACGTCGCCCATGTCGTAGTAGACGTAACCGATATTCAACTCGGCCAACGCCTGCCCGCGACGATCGCCGGCCGTCGCCCACAACGCGAGCGCGCGGTTGAAAAAATCCATCGCCTGCTTCAAGTCGCCCAACGAGTAATGAGCCTCGCCGAGGTTGTTGAGAGTGGTCGCCTCCAACCGCCGGCGCGTGTTTGCCGGCGCCGAATCCGGCACTTGGCCGCGCAATTCAAACGCGTGGTTGAAGTAAGGAACTGCCTGCTCGTACTCGCTCAGGTAAATATGAACGTATCCGATGCCGTTCAACGCCTCGATTTCGTGAACTCGATCCGCATTGAGCCTCGCCTCTTTACGAGCTTGAGCGAAAAAATCGATCGCCTCTTTGTAGTCGCTCAGCATGAAGTGAACTTCGGCGATGCTTAGGAGCGCAGTAACTGCTTCGGGCCGATAAGTCGTCGTTGGTAGAGCCGATCGCGCTTCGGCGTATTTCTCGATTGCCGCTTGCAAATCATTTTTGTCCCACTGCGCGCGCAGACGTTCGGCCTCGAGAAACGCGGCGGCACTCTTCACGATGCGCGCGTCTTCCGCCGTCGCCGGCCGCGAAGTTTGGATAGCGACTTCATATGGCGTGCCGATGCTCTGCTTTTCAAAGGGCGTTACCGTCAAGTCATATGAGCCGGTCGCATCGCTTATAAATCGCAGCACCAAATCTTCGTATCTTCCGGTTCGTGTTTCAATGACTACCTGCCCAGTGGAGTCGCTCAAGCGAACCAGTAGAATCGCATCACCGTCGCGATGCAGACGCAACTCGACATAGTGTTGAACTGCTAACTTGAGGCGCTGCGTTTCGCCAGTCTCCTTCACTACCAGATGGGCCAGGTCGGAGCCCGGATCGGCCGTAAGCAGCTCTTCGCGAGCTGCGGCGGCATTGTTGTCCACACTCGAAAGAGGACTAACGAGCAAGACACTCGTTAGCAAGATGGCTCGCAGTGAGGTTTGGTAGAAATCGAAAGGAACGCGGTCGAAGACCATTTTCAACCGTACACTTGTGCTAACACCCGCAGCTCCCGAGGAATGATCAAAGGGAAGCAGTTGAGAGTCTTTAGGGCGACTGAGTGGATTGTTTCTGGTTCAGAGGACGAAAGTGTAGCGCTTCCGTTGTGAACCAACGTCCGGAAGCCGACTACTTAACATGAAACGCGCACAAAATTCAATGTGGCGGCATGGATGTGGACGAAGTGGTGGAATGGGATAGCAAAGCGAAGGTGAGGCTTCGCTTTGTTCGCCAGCCGTAACTGTAATGCACTCGGCCGCCAGGCACGCTACCCACACTTCTTCATGAACGGGCCTATCAACTAAACCCTCAACGCCAAACTAACCTCGGCGACGCGGTTTTGGTGTTGCGCCTTTGCCTGACACGTCGCCACCACCTCGCGGCTTCGGTGTCGCGCCTTTGCCCGACACGTCACCACCTCCTCGCGGTTTCGGTGTCGCGCCTTTGCCTGACACGTCACCACCTCCTCGCGGTTTCGGTGTCGCGCCTTTGCCTGACACGTCGCCACCTCCTCGCGGTTTCGGCGTGGCGCCTTTGCCTGATACATCGCCGCCTCCTCGCGGCGTATACGCATTCGTGCTCGCCCTCTTCCTCGAAGTCATTAACAGTCTCCTTTCCGGATCAGCATAGTCGCTGTCCGCAGCGGTTTGGTTTTCAAAATGGATGGCATTATGCGCAAAACATTACGTGAGGGAGAAGGTCAACTGCGATAGACGTTCTCGGCCACGATATTGGTTTCGCCTTCTTGCTTGATAACAATGTGTTTTCTCTGCTTCGGGTTTTTGCGCGTTGATTCGTCGACGAGGTTTGTGAAAAGCACGGGTATGGCCCAGTACGGAGCATGGTAACGCGTAATTCCCTTGCGAGCTTCCGTCATGCAGAATTCGAGCGAGCGCCGCTGTACCAGTACTTCATAAAAAACTCTCGCGAACTCGGCCGCGACATCATCTCGCACGACTGTGGACATCGCCACCACTGCCGGAACGCCGATGACGAGAGTGGCCTCCGCCACTCCCTGCGTGCTCTCTACCACCGACGGGACCGCCGTTTCGCAGCAATTGAGGAATAAGAGGCGCACGCTCGTGTCCGTCAGAAACACGCCGAGCGTTGCCGAATCTATCAGATCCGCGCGGCCGGTCTCGTCTTCCAACACGAGATAACCACGCGAACCGTCGAATACGCCGTGACCAACGTAGTGGACGATGTCGTAGTCTGCTTCTCTCAACTTCGCTTGTAGAGATTCTCTGGTGGCATGAGACAGGAGATCGCAGTAGCCGATTTCGCGACGTTTCCGCAAGCGATACAGGTTGTGGAGAATCGCCGCCGCTTCCGCGTCTACGTTCGGTAGCGCGGTGGCATTCCTGGGCGTGGCGGTGACGAGCAGAACGTTGGGCGTCGAACTACCGTCGCGATAACGCGGCCGCCGATGATTCGACAAGCAACGCACGATCGGTGTGGTTATGGTTTGTGCGAGGTAGACGTGACCGTCATGCATGATCTCCCACGGAACGGCGGCCAGCGCGGGCGATCTGATGTCGAGCCGCACTCGCAGCCCGCCTCCATTATGAATTGATCCGCGCGACGATTCCCAAAGACGCAGAATATCTCCGCTGAAAAGTGCGGCGAAAAGACGTGTGCCGACTCGCAACGTGTCGCGCGCAGTCGCGCGATCATCGGCGAGTGCCTGCTTCCACGCGCGAATCTCCGCAGCCGGAAGATCTAACTGTCTATGATTCGTTCGTTGGAGACTGGGCGCGTGTAATACCTCGGCGTAGTAGCCGGAAGTTTCGTCACCGGCGAGCTTTATCTCAAATTGCTCGTATGGCATGGAGCCCTCAGCACAGTCATGTCCCGCTTCTCTTAATGGATGCGATCGACCCGCAAAACATTACCTGGCTCACGCGTTTCACCACCCGCGTAATGTTTTCTTCGCCTTTCGCATAGTGAATTGAATCTTCCCCCGCAGATGAAATTGTACGAAGTCTCTTTGTTCGGTGGACGTCATGGATAATCATTGTCCGAAGTGCAAAGCTGAACTCAGTGAAAATCAGGAATGTACGAAATGCGCAGCCCTTCCTCAGTCTGTCGCTCCGCCAGCTGGTGTAACTGCGCTCCCGCCCGCAAGCAGCGACGGTAAGAAAGAAGAGGCTACCGACGCAGCGAGTGTAGAACGTAATCTCACCTCGCCCACTCCCGACAATCCGGAAGCGAAAAAAGAACCGGCTACAAAAAAGTCCGGCGATGAAAAGCCGCAAGTGAACTCACCCCAGGCAGCAAAGCAAGACCGCCCTCACGCCGCTCGGCAAGATCCCGGGCTCCCCTTCCTCGCAAAAGAGGTGAGTGACCTCGAGCCGATCGCGCTGCGAATTAAACAAAGGGGAGCCCGGGAAAATGTCGTCGCGGGGACCTACAAACGAAAGAAGAAAGTTAAAAAGACAAGCATCGAAGAGGCGAACTTCTTTTTCCAGGGGCAGGAAAACCGCACGATCGAGCAAAAGATTTCGCTGATGGAATTGGCAGGCAAACTGCCGCGACGCGAACCGCAGATACCGGATGGAAGTTCGTACTGCGTCGATCAATACGTTGCCAAACTCAAACAGCAACATTTGCTCTTTATAAGTTGTGCGGACAGTGACGTCGCGCTGGGTGCAGCCTATTCCGTGCTCGACGCGATGGAGATCAACGCCGACCAAAGACTGCTGGTCAACTTCGCGAGTAATCCGCAGAAGTCGAACTCGACGATTCAGTTCTTCACGGGACTTTCAAATAAAGACCGGCAGAAACTCACCGCGATCGTCATCGACGGGTTTCACCCCGAAGCACGAACATTTTTGGATTGGTTGCGAGCGAACACGACGATCGGCGCCGGGCAAGCACGGCAACATCTGGCAGACAACAATTTCTTCCTGCTCTGTCTCGTCAACCCGAAGTACCTACAGAATTACGTCAACGCTGATTCACCCGTAAACCCGTTCGCCACCTGGGCCGTTCCCTGCCTGCAGCCATTACTCAAACTCCATTTCCCGGATAAAGCCGAGTGGCTCGAACGAGAAATCCGCGCCCAACAGAAATTCGGCAAGTGGAAAGAATCCGACGCCGAACTGTGCAACGAAGTTCGTTCCCTACTCGACGACGGGCTCGTGCAAGTCATCGAGCAGCGTCGCGCTGCGGACATGACGGAGGTCCCATCCGTTGCTCCCGAAATAATCTTCAAGGGCGAGCACTCGATCGAAGACACGTTGCTCTACGTCGGCACGTACTTCCCTGACCTGGCTCCGCACGAATTCGACCACCTTGTTGAATCGCTGCTTGCCGACAGGACCACCGCCGTTTCAGTGAAGACGCAACATCACAACCCCGACGGCACGATTCAAACGATCGAGACCGAGATTGAAAAGCCGTTGCGAGATTTTTGGAGCAACAATCCGGATCGATACATGACGAACTGCCAACTCGAAGCAATGCCCGAAAAAAACGGGACGGTTTCGATCAGGTTCGCCAGCGAGAGTTATCGCCAAACACTGAAGACGCAGCTCGAACGGCGTCACCCTGTTTACCTGATGCGCCAGTTTAGACTGCTGCAAAGCAACGGCTTCCTCACGTCTACCGGAAAGATTAGCGATCGAGCGATGGATCTCAGCATTGAGATGGCGCTGGCGTATCCAAGTTCGTTTGGTAAGGAGTGGTTGCTCAACATCATTGTCGAGACTCGTAAGCACTGGGAAGCAGCGGTCGAATCGGAACACTCACGCGACATCTCGGATCGGCATAAAGCGCTGGAACGAATCGCCTTGTTTTGCCGGCTAATGCTCGAGCATCCGCCGCTGGGAGAGATCGTGGAAGCCGTGCTCAAAGATCTCATGAGTCGAGGCATGCACGACACGGTTCTGTTCCTCGTGCGCGGCCTGCAATTCGCGCCCGGCTTCGATGAGTTTTATTGGATGAAGCGGCTCGTCGATGAAGGCGACGACGAGTTGATCAAGCCCGCCACTTACTATCATCTCTATTCCTACACGAAGAAAATCGGAATCTATCCGCTGCTGGCGAAACTCGAAGCGTGGATACCCACGGACAATAGACCGCTCGATAGTTATCCACCGTCGTGCGTCTACAGTTTGCGGCTGCTCGTCGAGTACTGCGCGGAAGTAACGGAAGCTTTCGAGAACGACCCGCAAACGCAGCCTTCGCATCCTTTGTTTACGTTCGTTGATGAAGCAGCGGCTAAGGAAAACTGCCGGCGTCTGGTTGGCTGGTTCTTTCATCCGGCAATGTGCAGCGTCTTTGCCCCGCTCAGCGGCGTTTTCACTGACGAAAAACCCGAGGCTCGCGTGCTGCGATTCATCTGCGAGTTAGTACTCGAATGGATATTTGTTCTGCGACAGCAACAGGAGTCCGCGCAAAGCGGCAACGCGGACACTGCGGGAAGTTCTCTGACGAATGACGATCGCTTCCTCGACGCTGGAAAAATCCAAAACATCTTGATCGACAGCCTCGCCGTGATTGCCACCGCTAATCAACACGACTACATGCTCCGCTACTGGGAGCGACTGCGAGACTTCACCGGTTGGATCGTCAGCGACGAAGCGAGCGATTGGATCGAGCCACTTGAATACAGTGAGAAGTCCGCAATTCGCGCCACACGTTTAGTGGTCCGCGAGCTAATCAAAGAGTTTCGCACGGCGATCAGAAACGCGCGGCTGCGGCCCGCGGCAGCCTAGAACTCCATTTGAAATGAGTATTGAACGTAACCGGAAGTAAGCCCATGGAGGAAAACATGCAAACCGTTCGACCGTTGGATGCAATCATTCGTCGCGTACCTGCGCGCCCGCGCGCTGTGTCGGCGTTCGAGAAGTTCGTAATGATCGACTGCAAGACGAAGAAGGCCACTACGGCGAGGCCATGGTTTCGCGAGGTCAAAAACTTTGTCGTCGTCAATCGCAACGCCGACGGTCAGGTCGTCGAATACGATCTGCCGACAATCGAAGTCCGTGACCTGGAACACGACCGCGGCATCGGCCTGAATTTCAAGTGCTGGGTCAGTTGTCCCGCGGGTAACGAGGAGCGAGCGGTTGAGGCGCTGTTCGACGCGGAACAGAATGCGTCGGACGTTTTCGAGCGCAAAATTCGCCAGTGGGTCGATGAATTTATTGGTGGCCGGCGCGGCGACTTCATTCATCGTTACTTCGAATTGAAGAGCGACTTGCTTTCCAAACTCATCGCTCGCGCACGTGACGAGATGGGCTTGGATCTGCAAATGCGCGTTTCGCTCGATGGGGAAACCAGGAGCTTCAGCGTGCTCGAGTTTACGGTCGATCCGCTGCTCGTTCGCGTCAAGGATTACCACGAGCCACAACACCTAAAGATCAATTGCCAACTCGAAATCGATCCGGATACGAAGATCTACGCCAACGTCTATCGCCGACGCGCAGGCGAGTTGAAAGACGCGATCGGACCACAGGCGCGATCGTTCTTCGAACACAACGTCACGCTCGAACAGTTTTACGACGACCTCAATCACCCCGACGTGATCGAGCCGTTCAAGAAAGTCCTGAACGAACGGTTAAGGCTGGAAGGACGTCGCGTCGGTTTTTTTCACCTGTCCAGCACGTCTTCGGATTCCGCCTTGAAACAATTCGAGTTCGAGCTGGACGTGAAGGTAAAACTCCAGGAGTTTCCGGAGCAGATCACGATCAGTAACCACGCGCGGATGAAACGCCGCAACATCGCCGTTTACAAAGCAAAAGGTTCACGAAAACTAAATGAGTGGTTGACGGAGCAACTGAGCCAAATCATTCCCGACGTGTTGTTCTACGAGAAGTACATCGACTTATTGATCGACTTCCATCGTGAAGATACCGAGGAGGGTAACGGGTCGACTCTGAAACGCACCATCAGAAACCGGCTGAGCAACGAAGCGCAGAAGATCGGTTACGAGCTGAAGTACCTGACCACCATTCCGAACGTGAAGCCGCTTACGTGGCTCGACTTCTTCACGATCACCGTCGAGGGAAAGTTTGAGACCAACATTTCTAACTTCTTCGTGAAGCTCAGCATTCCGATCACTGTGCGACTGCAAACACTCGAAGACGAGAAGGTCCGCAGCCGGCTGAATAGGTTGGAAGACATTCCCGAGCTGATGCGCAAGAAGGCGCACACCGTTGTCAGCCAGTTTCTGCATACGGTTGATCCGGAACGCTTCTACACGACGTTCTTGTTTCCGAATCCCGAGAAGTATCCGAACAAGCAGGCCATCGAACAGGAGATCATTGACCGCATCACGGAAGTATTGGAGCAGTCGTTTGCGGCGGAGATCGCTAGCATCGTCCCGAAGATAGTCGATACCGAGCCGATCATTCGTTGGCGCGAACTCCAGGAGAAAGTGTGTGACTTCGACTTTGAAGTGACGCCGCTGAGAGGGGGCGAACCGATAAAGTTCAAGGGCAAATTTCAGGTCGAACACATCGCGGAGAACGGTTGGTACAAGTTTGAGTCGCGCAAGGCGACGATAGACGACATTCGCAAATACCTCGAAGCCGACCTTTGCGCAAAATTGAAAACAGCCTCAAAAGAGGAGCTCTTATTCAAGGGAAACCGCCACCTGCAAGCACTGCATGACGAGATCGACAAGTTCGCCGTCAAGGCAATCGAGGAGGTCTACGGCATCGTTATTAAACTCACGATGATCGATCGCGATCTCACGCTTGTCGAAGCGGCAATTAACGAAGAGATCATCGGACGCAATCACTCGGCGATCCTGGGCGCGCAATATCGCCGCGAGGCCGCGGTCGCAGCCGACCGGCACTTTGCCGAGAAGAAGGAAGAAGAAGTCAAGATGCTGATCGACGAGCGTCTGAGACTCGGCGTGGACGGTCCCGAAGATCAGATCGAAGAGTTTGAAAACCGCTTGAAGGAAGAGCGCGCGAAACTGAATCCCGACCGCGTGCCGTCGATCGAGTCGGTTGAAGAAATTCTCAACCCCAGCCTTGCCGGCGAGAAGACGTTGATCGACGTAACCTCGTTCCGTCTACTCAAGGCACAGGAACCGGAGGCAAACAACGGCAACGGACAGGATCATGGCGATGAGTGACGCACTAATGCTCTCTTCTTCACTACCCACAACCGTGGCGGAGTCGTCTCCAGGCAGACTGCTGTTCCGCGCGTGGTTCTGGTTGTCGCAACGTCTGTTCTTGTTGATATGCGCGCTCGCCGTGACGGCGTTCACGCTACTGGCGCCGTACACGTACCAGGACGTTGGCAACTTCTTTTATCTCACGCTGTTCATTCAGGGACTCGCCGTGTGGGGCGCATTTCTGACGATCAAGTCGATCGCCGAACTACACGTGGAGCTGGCGATACTCGAAGTGATCGAGGATCGCGCCTCGAATCTGTTGCGCTCTCTCAAAGCGAAACAGATTGCCACCATCGAGCTTGATTCTTTGGAAGCGCGAGTGCTGCCTGACAACGTGACTACGCCCGTGCCGGCGATGATCCGTCTGTTTCAGCACATCTGCAAAGAAGCGCGCGATCGGAAATTCGAGTCGAGCGTGAATCTGCTCGATTCTTATCGCGAAGAACCACTTGAGGCGCTGTTCAAGCTGCAACACTTGCAGAAGATCGCGCTGTGGCTCGGGATTCTCGGCACGTTCCTCGGCCTGATGCTCGCCATTCGCGCCGGGAATATGAACGATTCGGACGCGATGCAGCGGTTTGCGGGAATCGTGCAATCGATGTTTGCCGACCTGAACATTTCGTTTAGCGCGAGTCTCGCGGGCCTCGAAGTGGCTGTCATTCTCGGCTTTTTTCTGCTGCTGTTGCGCAGGAAACAGAAGTTGTATTTCGAGCGCATGGAGAGCTCGGTAATTACCATGCTCTCTTTGGCGAGAAACTCTTTGAATCGCGACGACTTCCTCGCCGAGTTCAGTCAGGTGTCTACCGCGATGAGCCAACTGACCGAAAGCGTCTCGGCGCAAACTACCGTCCTGTCCAACCGGATGAACGATCTACAGCAACAGATTATGCTCCAAAACACGCAGATCGCCGACGGCCTTCAGAAATTGATGCACACGGGAAAAGAGTTCGACGGCTTTCTCAACGGCATGACCGACGCGCAGCGGCAGTTTATCGACGACGTGCGCACTGTTTACAACGCCGTTTCCCTGAAGAAGCTCGGGACTACTTTGCAGCAAACGATCGTTCAGGCAAGCGACGAGATGGCGAAGACCATGAAGCCGAATCTCACTGTGATCGCGGACAGCCTGGCGAATTTCAATCGGCTGGTGAACAGCCTGAATGAAACGCTCGAGAGTCGCGGGCAGAACGTTTCGGAGAATTTGCAAAAGCTCGGTGACGAAGTGAAACGTCAGAACTCAAACAGCAAGGTCAATCTCGAATCGTTTCAACGGCAAGTGACCGCCGAGTTAACACGAGCGTCAGTTATAAACAAACGCGAAGTCGATGGGCTGCGTAAAGATCTCACCTCACTGAATGACAGCGTGCAGCGGCTGAACCGGGTTGCTTCGCAATCGTCGGGTGGTTTTATGGACAAGGTTCGCGGGCTTCTCGAGCGGCTGCGCGAAACCGTATAACGAGCCACGTTCCCGGCGGAAAGACAAACATCATGGGCCAGTTAAAAGAATTCTTAACCGAGGACAGCAATCAGTACGGACCAGGCACTGACTTGATGGTCTCGTTGATGTCTTTTCTGCTGGTCATTACCTTTATCAACGGCTTCCTCTACAAACAGGCGAAGAAAGAAAACAAAGGCAAAGAGGATCATTTCAAGATCGCTCACGACTCTTTTAGTGCCGGAGACTTCAAACCAAAACCCTTTCGAGAATTCCAGGACGAGCAAGCCGCGCGCGACAGAATTAAGGCTATCGCGCGCGAGTATGAGACGGTGAAAGAACGTTATCCTTACATCTTCGTAATCGGGCACGCGAGTGAACTCGACGTGCCGAATCCCGCCGACCCGAGCCCGCCTGCAAGATGGGAACGCAACTGGAATTTCGCCGGTGAGCGCGCGGCGCTCGTGTCTCGATTTCTTCAGCAGGCATTGAACCTTGAAGATCGCGATAAACTCGTGGCTGTGAGCACCGGAGAATTCGACAAGCGAGATTCCATTCCCGACTCGCAGGCGAATGCCTGGGTGCAGGTCGTTTTTGGGTCCGAGTGGAAGCCGAGGATTTACGACGGGGCGGACAGGAGGTATTCTCAAGGCAACACAAAGAATGAAGAACACTAAGCGCGACAAAACCCTATCGCCGGAACAACGTCCGGAATTACTCGGAACCCTGAAAGCCCGTTTTGAAAAGCACCCGAACCGCCACAAAGGTATCGAGTGGGCGGGGATACAAACAAAGCTGGAGGCAAATCCGGAAAAGCTTTGGTCGCTCAACGAAATGGAAATGAGCGGCGGTGAGCCCGACGTTGTGGCGCAGGACAAAAAGACCGGCGAATACGTTTTTTATGATTGTGCGGCGGAGAGTCCGAAAGGTCGCCGTAGTCTCTGTTACGACCGTGCAGCGCTGGACGCGCGGAAAGAACATAAACCGAAGGACAGCGCTGTCGATATGGCCATCGCCATGGGCATCGAACTGCTAACCGAAGAGCAGTATCGAGAGCTACAGCAACTGGGAGACTTCGATACCAAGACGTCGAGTTGGGTGAAGACTCCTGCCGAGATTAGAAAACTTGGTGGCGCGCTCTATTGCGATCGACGCTACGATCACGTCTTCCTCTATCACAACGGCGCTGAATCTTATTATGCCGCGCGAGGTTTCCGCGGCTCGCTGAGAGTCTAGCTTTGGGCGGCGGTAAGTAGCTGGCCGACGCTTCGAAGGATCACGCGAAGCGGCCTTCGTCAGTGTCCTCAATTTGTTGACTTCAACGGGGTCTGCACATATGCTGACCGCCGTCAACGGTACCTCCAGGAACCTCTGCGATCCCTGCGAGTTGTTTAGTCTGATTCCGCGTTTCTCTGTCCTTACCCGACCATGAAGAACGAGTTTCAAGCCGTCATCCGTCGCGAACAAACCACCCAGCAGCTCGCAGTGGTGTCGCAGCAGATCAAAGACGAACTCGCCACGCTTGGAGCGACCGATGAGTTGGGCCTGCACAAGACGCAGTTTGACGCCGTCAGGACTGTCTTGCACATCGCCATTAGCGAATTGCAAACGCATCTCAACGCGCTCGACGTAAAGGAGCTCGATCTCGAAGACGTTTACGACGCCTGCCGCGAGTTTGATGAAGCGACGATCTGGTTACAGCGATTCTGGAGTTACCTAAAAGAGAAGTTTGACCAGCGCAAGGAGCCGGCTGAGCTTGCGAGCTTGCTTAAAGCGGCCGACGAAGTGGTTTGGAGTTGCTTCCACAGCGTGTTGGAAAGAGCCCTGGGCAAGCATGGTCCCGCACCTTTGACGTACATCGAGCCGGAGTATTCCCCGGCGACCATTCAGACCGAAAAACCGTTGCCGGCAAGCCTGTATCTCGAAGCGGATCTCGAGTTTCTCGATCAGTGTCTGGAGAAGTTGCCGGTTCCCATTCTCAGGTTGCCGCCGACCTGTATCTCTTCGCCGTGGTGGCTGATCTTTATCGGCCACGAGATCGGACACCACGTGCAATACGCGTTGTCGCTCGTCCGCTACTTTCGCGAGGGACTTGTCGCTGCCGCGGAGTCGAAAAATTTTTCTGCCGCGGACGCGGCGTTAACGTGGGGCAACTGGGGCGAGGAAATATTTGCCGACGTTTTCTCCATACTAATGATGGGTCAATTCGCACTGCGCGCGATGTTCGAGATGGAGACCGGCTCCGCCGAAAAGATGGTCAAGCGAAAAGCAAACTACCCGTCTCCGGTGGTGCGGTTGGCGTTGATGAAAGACGTAGCGGAAAAATTGGGACTAAAAGTCAATGCGGATTTGTTGAGTATCGATCTGGCCGCGATCGCGAACAGCGATCCTGTCGCAGCGAAGGACTACGCCGTGGTGCCGGCAGCCGTCGAGTTCGCGTTGCGGCCGCTCCCGGATGGCCGCCTGCTGAGCGAGTTGTGCGGCTTCAACACCAAAATCTTCGCTGATGACGGCAGACTGCGCGTTTGGTGCGGAATGCTCGGGTCCGAGGGAGATGTCGTACTCGACAAGAACGAAATGCTGAAGTTGACCACGGCGCGCGACATCGTCTGCGGTTCGATGCTGGCCTGGATGGAGCACGCCGATGGCACTGACAAGCAGGACGAGGCAGCCGGCTTTGCGGAACGAACCAAACTACGCGAACGAATCAGAAACAATACCGTCAACGCGCTATTGTCGAGTGGTCCGCGGGAAACACGTACGGGACAGGCGCCTCAGGAGTGGGATTCCGAAAAAACAGGAAAAGAACTCGCCAGGCTGTTAGAGAGCAGTTTGAAGCGATTCTCAGGAAAGGAAAAACAAGGTGCAGTTCAGGGTTGACGTAAACAGGGCGGATACGTCCTGGCAAGTGGAAATTACGAATGTCGCAACCGGCACACTGCTGCTGGACGGGCAGGGCAAACCTTTCAAGCGCACCCTGGAGAGCGTCGGCGAAAAGACGTCGGCCTTTCCTCAGCCGCCTCGCGCTGAAGCGCAGAACATTCCCGACAACGCCGACAACCCTCACCACGAACTCTGCACCACCAGCGATGCTTCCCTTATCAAGGCGGTCTACGACAAGTACGTTAGACGTGAAGGAGAAGACGTCGTCAAGTTTGGCCGCTACCTTTTCGCCACGTTGCTCGGCGATGCCGTTTGGGAAGCGATCAATAAAGCCGCCGGAAACCAGGCGATTGAATTAGCGCTGACGTGGAAAGACGATTATCTGATCAATCGCCTGCCTTGGGAGATGATGCACAACCATCAGCGCTTCCTCGCGCAAGAACCTGAGGTGGCCATCACGCGGCGCATTGCCGGAACGACGCAAACTCTGGCGGAGTTGTCCTCACCGCGCGTCCTGTTCGTCGTCGGTTCGGCCCTCAACCAGGATGTGATCAAACCGGGGGCTGAATATCTCGGCCTGCTCCGCAACTTGTCGATCGGCGCGCGCCGCCGGCTCAGCACGCATCTGCTTCTGGAGGCGAGTCCAAAGCGTTTGAAGGCCGCCGTAGAAGTGTTTCGACCCACTGTGGTCCACTTCATCTGCCACGGCGCGTCTGGTCTCGATCAGGAAGTTTTTCTTCAACTCAAGAGCGACGAGGGGAACGGTGAAGAAAACGTTAGGGCCGAGGCCCTGCTGAATCTGCTGCGCCCCGATCCCAGCTACCCTTTGCCGCAGGTGGTGATTCTCAACGCGTGCTACACCGCTTCGCAAACGGCGCACTTGTTCACGAAGTCAGGACAAGCGGCGTCTCCGATCGCGGCCAGGTTAGTCGCCGGCGATGGCGCAAACTCCGGTGTTCCGATTGTAGTCGGCATGGCCGGTGAGATTGCCGATCAAGCGTGTCGTTTGTTCACGCGCTGTTTCTATCAGGCGATCCTTGAAGGCCGTGAAGTCGCACAGGCCGCGGCTGACGGGCGGCGCGCGGGTATCATCGTGGACGGCTTGACGGATCCGAACAACAGCATCGACTGGGCGCTCCCGACACTGTTCATGTCCAGCGCCGTAGAGAAAGCGGTGCTCGTGGTCAAGCCTAACGCCGTCGAAGAGCAGTGGTATGACGGCGCGTCCGATTTTGCACCCGCCGAGTATCCCGTCTTCTGCGATCGTTTAGGTTTTTTCGAGTGGTACGACTGTTTGATGGCCGAGGATCTACCTGCACCGCAAAGACTCAATAACGACTTACAAACACTCGCCGTTTTACTCAGGGAAAGAAAGACAAAATTTACCGGGGCCAAGCTCGGCCTTACGTCACTGCTAAAACAGTTTGCCTTCAACGCCGCGCTTCAGGGACACCTGCCGGTCCTGAATAGTACCGTTGCGATCGGCAAAGCAAAGGAGAGTTATCCCAAGAACCATCACGAGTTGATCGACGACTTCAGACGCGCCATGACGCGCAGCGCGCAACGGTTCGATCTTAATTTCACGCCCACTTATCTCGACCTGGTGGCACGCTTGACCGAGGCGGCGCCGTCCGGGCAAACGCGGACCCAACTGCCTGACGAGTTAAAACAAGAGTTGGACCAGGCGCCCAAAGATCTCCGGAACGCCTATAGCGAAGACAAGCAATGGGATGGACCACAGGTTCAATTCACCGCCCTGCGCCTCGACTTGCTGACGCTGCTGCAACTGGGAAGAGAAAAGCTCGGTTACAAGAATGGAGAGAACAACGGCGAGTATGAAAAGAAGAAGTTACGGCCGAAGCTCCTGTTGCTCGTGGACGATGTCCATCAGATGGATAAAGCCACCAGTTCCCTGCTCAACGTCTTCTTCTCCGGAACGTACGGCTTGAGATCGATTACGCCCCTGTTTCCTGGTGGTCCAATCGCGAAGCGCGATATTTGTGTCGTCTGCACCTGCGATCTTTCCGTCGGCCTCGGTGAAGAGAACACGATCACAACGTGGTTAACGATGCCCGGCGTCAAGGACGTGCCGTTAGGAATATTTCAACAACCGGAGGATCGCCTGGCCTACGAGTTTTTCCTTTCCCGTTGGAAAGACGACGGCAAGGAGACACCTCTGGCGGTGAATCACCGAGCCCATCCGGATTTCGTAAAGAGTTTTTTCACCTCGCTGCATAAGCACGTCGAGGGAGTACCGGAACGACTGAAGTCGGAAGGCGCGTCCGCGGTGATCTCCGCGCAGCTCGACTTGCCCAACGAGTACCGGGTGTTACGGCCCATCAACGATGAAGACCGGATCAGGCTGATTTCACAGATGAAGAGAAATTGATCATGGACGCTGAACCGTCAGTTTCGCTGGAGACTTACGAAAAACTGATCGAGCAAAAGACCGCCGAAGCGAAAAGCCGCTACCGCTCGCGGAAGCTTGAAGCGCCTGACTCGAACCAGCTCTTATGGACCGCCTTGTTGCCGGGTTGGACCATTCCGTTGGCCCAGGCAAGCGGGTTTCCCGCCGATGACGTAACGGGTTACTTCGACAACCTGCAAAAACAGCACATTGTCCAGAAATCAGAGCTGCGTGACGAAAACGACAAGCAACAGGCAACGCTCTACACGATGGATGAAGTCGCGCGGACAGATCTAATCAATGCGTACCTCGAAAGCGACACCCGCTACGAGCGGCTCAAAACAACATTAGGGGAAATTGGTTCCAGTATTCTCGATGCCACTGGCCTACGCGCCAGATTGAACAATACGCCGGAGCGCCTCTTCGACCAACTCGCCAATGCCACACCCGCGGTCGCGCGGTTTGCCGTGCTAGCCGCACACGCCACCAATCGAACGGCGCTGGTGGCGGAGTTTGAGAGCCGAGTTGAGCTGGCCTTTCGCAGACGTGAATCCGCGGCCATTCGGGACTGGATCAATACCGCCTTGCCGTTTTCCTCACTGCTGCTTCGTCTCGGCGACGACAGTATGAAGCAGGCGCTGCAACGAGCGAGCCAACGAGTGATACTGCTGCGCCGCGAAGAAACCGACCGCCGTCACCTGACGAATTTCTACCAACGCGACGAACAACTCAAAGCATTCGAGGAGTTGATGACCGGCGACGACAGTTCGTGGGCACTGCATTTTCTCGGCGCAGGCGGCGTTGGGAAGACGATGTTGATGCGCAAGATAACTGTCGATTGGGCCAAGAAATATGACGCTGTTGCCGCGCGCGTAGATTTCGATTATCTCCGCGCCGAATATCCGACGTTGGATCCGGGAATGTTGCTTTGGGCTTTCTCGCAGGAGTTGCGAGCTTACGCAAATTCGGAGTCCATCAGGTTCTTCAACAAGGCGGACCGCACGTTCGAAGATTTACGGAGCCAGATTCAATCCGAAATCCAAAAAGGAGTGCGCGAGCGCGCAACCGATCGCAGGGAGTTTGCGGACGCCATTTCCGCTTACTGCGACGCTTTGCGACTAATTCCGCAACGTGTGCTGTTGATCGTCGATACGTGCGAGGAACTGGCGAAGATCGGAATGGGCCTGACGCCGGTTCAGAACATTCATGAGACCTTCCGCATTCTGCGCGCGCTGCACGATGGTCCAGCGACCTTGAAAGATGGGCCAGCGCAGCCCGGCAATGGTGTGCCGTCCTTGCGCGTGATCTTTTCCGGACGGCGTCCGCTGGCCAAGGCCGGCATAGATTGGGTTTGTCCCAACGCGGCCCAACTCGATGAGCGTCCTTTCTTGAAGTTGAGTCAAATAAGCGGGTTCACGAAACCCGAGGCAGAGAGTTTTCTACGCGGCACGTTGAAAGTCGATCCGAAATTGATTCCGGCAATTATCAAACGGAGCCCGGAGACTTGTAACGCGATCAAAATCGAATCGACCAAAGTATTATTCAAGCGGGATAAAAAACCTCGCTTCAACCCCTACGATCTGAAGCTCTATGCTGATTGGTCCAAAGAAGCGCCGCCGCCGACCGTAACTCAAATTCTGGAAACACCTCCCGCGACGCAGTACGTGGAACTACGCGTGATCCGCCGGCTACACCACGAGTCGCTCAAGGAAGCACTGCCCGCCGTTGCGTTGCTCGGCCATTTTGACAGACGCGTGCTTCAGCATGTGTTTCCCCGGAAAACGCCGGACCAGATCGAGGAGCTTTTTGAGCTGCTGCAACAGGAAGAGTGGATTAACCAACGCAGCGTGCAGGACGAAGCGGAGGGTTCGAATCTGATTCTGGACATCGAACCGGGAATACGGACCAGGCTGTTTGTCTATTACAAAGACAATGCGGCGCTGCGAGACATTCAGCCGCTGGCAGCGGAGTACCTCGAAAAACTCACTCTCGAAGGCAATCCGAGTCGTCATGACTGGTCCCTGTTTGACGCTGCGCTGACCGTTCTGGAAGCCGACCGCGATCGCGAACGCGTGGTGCGCTGGTGGAAGCAAGTTGACGCGCTGATGTTCGCGAACTGTCTGCCGGAATGGATTCGGAACGTAACGGATCGCATGCAGAACGAAGGCGGCGCTGCTGCCCGGCGCGATCCTGATGCGCCGTCGGACGTACCGCCTGAAAGTCGCTTGCGGCCGGCAGTGTTGGCGACGTATTCGTCAGCGTTGCTGCGTTCGACACCGCGGATTGAGTTGCGTAACGCATGGCGCGAATTGAAGGACGTATGGGTTGAGATGTTGAAGAGCGCCGGCACGCTGGCCGACCAGATGCCGGAACTCGAAGCGCGGGCGCGCGCAGGATTCATCTCGGCCAGTTTACAGAGTGGTGAAACAACCCTCGACCCTTACGAAATTCGACGCTTCTGGGACATGGTCCGGAAGTTTGCCGCTGGTCCATATCAAGCCTTAATTGTCACTCTACAGGTGTATGCGTCGATCGTGGCGGCGTTTGAAGCGCTAGTCGAGTATGCCGAGACGAGGACCTGGAGCGAACGCACGATCGATCCTTTCACCAGAAAAGATCTTTTGGAGCTGGAAAGACTTTTCGCAATACCGCGGGAGACCTTTAAAGACAAACCACAGATCAAACAACTCGCGGGTTTCGCCCTTTGCCTCCTCGGTCGCGCCGTAGCGGTACTGGAACCTTTCAATCATTTCGAAAGCAATCCTAACCTCGAACCTGACGACTTCTACTTGTTCGTTCGCGCGCTCGATCTCTGCGAGTTTGCCAAACCCACACCCGGCAAAACGGCGCCATGGCTGGACTGGGTACCGCCTGAAGATATTGCTTCCCGGGTTCGCCTGGAATTCATTCGGGTCTCGGGAGCAAGAGCGCCTTTAAAACGAATCCAGAATGAAATGCTGACGAGCGCATCGCTTTTTGACGTCGAGGATCAGTCCTTCTCGATACCGCTGCGGTTATCCAACGTCGATAACGACCGCTTACACTCAGCCTACCTGCGGCTCTTATCTGCTGAACGTCCGCTCGCGGACAACGAACTCGTGCGGTACGAGCGAGCTTTAGCAGCATTGCCGGATGATCTCACAGCGAATCAGCAGCGCTCCAGTTCACGCCGAGCGCGTGATGGAGAATTGATCTGCAATGCTCATCGACTGACGCCGCCGCTCTTCGTTACTGTCGCTGAATTGCGCGCTGGGCGAGGACATGCGGATGAAGTGTTGTCGAAGCTGGCCGCCGTTCTCGGCTCTCGGTCGAAGGTCGATTACGAAACACAACTCCACATCAGTCGCGCTTGTGCGCAGATCATCGGGCAATTTCGTTTGCGCGAAGTGGGAGAGAAAGGTGGCCATCTACTTGGCGGATCCAGGAGCGATGTCGCGGATCGGGCATTGGTGTGGAAACTCGATGCGCAGGAAGGCGCGAGAGTCGCTCAGACCATTCCCTCACTCCCTCCCGAGCTGACACCCTTCACAAAACGGCCGCGTCCCGAACGGTTAGAGCCGGGTGACGTCGAGACATTGAAGTGGCTGCACGCGATCTGGCAAACGCGATACGTCGGCGATGAACCATCAGCGACGCCCGTGCTGGAATGGGCCAGACAAAACCTCAATGACGAGATTGATTTCGCTCCCGCAAAGACTAGCTACGAGTTGCTTTCGGTTCAGCTCGATTGTTTGGAAGCGCTGGATCTCGCAACCGAGTATGAATTGCTGTTCAGGCCCAGTAAGTGGTTGCTGACACGATTGACACCCAAAGACTTTGCTGGCGGCGGCCACTTGTCGGCCGAGCAGTCACTCAGATTGTGGTTACGCTGGTTTGCACGCGACCGAGCGCAAGTTGCTCGAAATCCAAAGCCTCCGGAATGGATCCTCACCGTCCTTGGCGAACGACGGGCGGCCGAGATCGCCCTGCACGAAGCTGATCTGCTCGCCCTTAGATTTCCCGAAAGAGCCGCTTCTCTCTACCGCCAGGCTCGACATTGGTTTGAACTGGTTGCCGATTTCACTAACGCGTTCGTGGCCGTCACTGCCGAAGGGATGTGTATGCCGGGAACTAAGGCGAAGGTGCTGGCGACGGAAGCAACGGAGATCTTCGATCTGCTTCGCATCAGCATGGCAGAGCCGGCTGTCGAATTGATCAAGCACCGTGAAAAGCCGCCTGAGAACTGGGCGCCGCAATGCTGGCGACCCTTACTCACCCGCTACTTGCTCTTGCAGGCAGCGGCAACCTCGAAACGCGACATCGCCTCAATCTCGAGCGAGATCATTGAGAATTATCTGCCCGGCGCGATGTCCCGACGCTCTGATTCAATCGACACCCCGGTGAAGTGGTCCGCCGATCTGGCGACGTGGCTGACCAACGCCGTTCAGCCTCCGACCGTGTTGAGTCGCTTCTGGAGTGCAACCAAGCAAGTTGGCAGCGTGATATTGGTGCTGGCCTCCATCTTTGTGATTATCGGCTTGCTATTTCGCGCTTTCCGCTGGGCCTTCAGTTTCGTTGTTCCCACTTTCGCTAGACACAATCAGGGTTTGCAATTCGTAACCCTCGCACTGGGCGTGACCACATTAACCCTGGCGATTCGCCTGGTGAGTAAAGTACGGCGACAGAAAGCGAGTCTCATACACACAGCTGCCGAATCTCTCGACCTCACGGTATCCGAGGAAGCGCCGGCCGAAGAAACCGTAGCGGAGTATTCGACGTGGAAGCTCTGGTTAGACTTCGCTCTTGTCTGGATCTTTTTTGCACTCTTCATCGGACCTTACTTCAGCGAGTTGGTCCAACGTTGGGGTCCGCCTCTACTCGGCGGAATCGTTGGCGCCGCCGCAGTCCTCAGCATGATTTACGTTTTCCGGGGACGCTTTTCCCGACTCACCGACTACGTGACCGAGATCTTCCTCGTTCTTTATTGGCTCGTCTTCACGAAAATCTGCAAGCTGCAACTTACGATTTCTCCTGCTACACATGAAAGCACCTCCACCTATGAAACGCCCTCCGAAGTGCCGCCGCTGAATGTTCGTTTGCGACGCGAAGTAAGCGGGAGGATTCTCGGTTTACTGTTGGGCTTCTCCACCAGAGAGCTGACGCTTGACAAACCAATTCAGGCGACTGGCTTGGAGCCATACGACGCTTTACACGAAGAGTTCTTCGCCAAATCAGTACAACGCACGCGCAGTGAAAGGCGGATGTTATTGGGCCTTTATCCGTTCGGCGGCAGCGTCTCCAAAGGTTCCGCCTTGCCCATCAGGAAGCCTCAGTCTGAATTCCTTACCGGTCTCAACCTCTCCTTGCTTCGCGACGGGTTCGGATCATTTGCGAAGTTCGTTCGCAGGCACCCGCTGCGAGTGGAGATCGACATACCGGAAGGTCCCGCGAATGGCGTGTGTTGGGAAGCCATCGTCCACACTGATCCCGACTCCGTTGACGAACGCGACTATGCAACCTCTGCCTGTTATCGACGGGCCCTGATTCAACGACGCCGGATGCGCGAACGGACGAAAGAATTGTCCGGACTTTTCTTTGGTGAAAGTGAACTCGCACGCTCGCTGGTCACGAGTTGGCCCAAAGATAGCTTTCGCGTTGCTTCGAGGGACGTGCTAGTCGAACACCAACCACAGATTTCGATCGTCCACCTCGTCGGCGGCATCGAAAGCAGTTACACCAGTGTGGGCATTCGACTCGAGGAAGAAAGTGCGCGGCTGAACACCGCGATGACGGAAACAGTCGTTGCTTCCGATTCGCTGATTCGAGCCGAGGATCTCGTTCGTGCGTTTCCGAATTTACAAATCTGTGTGCTTCAGGAAGAGCCGCGGCCGATACGCGCTCAGCGCCTCGACGGAGATCGCCGCGACGCTTACAGCGCGCGTCTGTTTGCTTCACAAATCGCCGCCCTCGGCGTTGCGTGCGTGCTCGCGCTACCTCCGCTCGACAAAGCCTGGGCGGCGGAACTGTTAGCGAGCTTTACGAACGTTTTGACTCGCGACGAAATCAGTAGATCTGAATTGCTCGTGACTCTGACCGCTGCTCGCCGCCGGATTGACGAATACATTCGTGAACAGAACGTGAGCAGGGAGACGCAACAGGAGTTACCACAAGACATCTGTCTGTACCTGGACACGGAATGGAACGGTCGCCTCATATAGCATAAGTCAAAGGAGTCGGGACGAATGTCGCTCTTGGATTCAATCTCGCAATGGATCGATAAAGATCGGGAACAACTCACCTATAGCTGGATTCCTCAAGCGCAAGTTGACGCGCCGACGGCAACGCGGACACTGACGGCCGGCGTTCACTACATCCGTCTCCGCCTTGCGAGCATGTGTCTCAAGAAACAGACCGAGTGGTTCACGTCCTGGTATCCGGCGGTCCATTCCGTGGTGCGGTTCGAATTTGGTAACCAAGTCGTAGAGATTCCGAACATCGCCGACGAAGCCAAGGTGGCTATGCAACGTACTCCTAACGGGAACATAGTCGCGCGAAATTTTGTGCTCACACCGTTGATGCCTTTTCAGGGAGGCATCGTCTCACTCAGCGCCGGATTGTTTGCCGTCCAGGGGCAGAATTATCTGAAGTCGGTGCTGAAGGTATTGGGAAAGTTTTCGAGCATGTTGAGCGTGCCGCAACTCTCACTTGCTTTGAACGTGGCTGAGCCGTTGGTTTCAGGCATTCAGGAAATATTCACCACCGCGAGCACGGGTATGCACCTCGGATTGCACGACTCGTTTTCAGAGGGACAGTTGCAGGACGGCTACTTTGCCGTGGTCCGTCGTCCGGCAGGCGCAGTCAAGCTCAATGAACTTTTTGTTGTCAATGACGTGCTTCATCAAGGCACGAGTCTCACGAACTCGCAACCATTTGCAGCGGCGGATCACATGCTCTTCCGAGTCGAGTTACTGGATAAGCGTGACGACTGGGAAGGTTTGAGTTCGATTCAGGAACCTTTCAACGACGCGCTCAGGGCCCTGCCGGATCAGACTCAGGCAACGCACTTCATGCGCACGGCGCTATTGCGCGCTACGTTATCACCCGACTTGACGGCCGTAGACAAACGCCGAGTTGTCGATCGCTTGCAGGAAAAGTATCAGCAAGCGAAAAAGATGCTTAGTTTCAGCGGCGCGGTTGAGACGACGGAAACACTCAAGCAGGTTATGCGGCAGCCAATGTCGGTGGAGTTAGCACTGGGACAAGGCGTGCCGACAGTTCCTGAAGTCTTTGCCTTCGGAGACTCAGAGAACGGACGTGCTATGCGACGCGCTGTAAATCCATACGATAGGCTCGGCAAGGTACTTGGTACACGGGGTGGTCAAAACGTGAGCGGCCGTTTCTACGTTGAGCAAGCCTTCGAGGCCGGGAGAGTAGCCGGGACCAAACTAATCGATTTGGACGAGCCCGAGTCGCCGTCTGCGAAAAAAGCTTCCTTCTACTTTGAAACGATAGGAGACGGAGTGCGAGGCAATCGCGTGAAGTTCGGCGCTGCGTTTGATCTCAGTTTCAATTACGGCGTCAACGGATCTCCATTGCTCATCATCGTCTCCGGCAAAGAGCTCTCGAAGTTAGTAGAAAGTGAGAAGGCCGAACTGGACGTCATAGTTATTCCGCGTGGCTTCACCCTGACAGACAGCAAATGGGCCCAACGCGCAACCTTCATCGACGGCGTGCTCCAGAACGACGTCGTCTTTCATCTAAAGGCGCCGACTGAAGCCGTTGACGGCGCGGGCCTGAACATAATCTTCGAAACGAAAGGCGCAACGCTATACGAATTTTTCATTCCTTTCGAAATCGGAGCAACTCTCGATGACGCGGACGATACGCAATTCGAGGCGCCAAGCTTCGATCTTGATGATGTGGCCGTCGCGCGTGGATTCGAACAACGCACGGCCCGCTTACTACTCTTCGCAGACGGAGAGAAACTGGTCGGGAGTTTCGAGAACCTCGACACGGAGGTCTCGTTTCCGATCCAGACTAAAAACCTCACGCGTTCGTCTTTGGCTGACAGCCTGGCAGCGATCAAAGAGATTCTCGAGCCCGTAGCTTCACACACGATCTGGAACATCCTCGACGATCCGCTCGGAAAACCCGGCAACGCGGAACTCTTTGAGGGCTTCGTCGAGCAAGTGGCTACGGCGGGCTGGCAGTTGTACGAAAGCCTCGCCAGCGATCCGGAATTTGCGAAGGTCCTGAGCGCAATCGAGAGTCTGCCCCCGGGTAGCACGTTGAGCATCAAGACTGACTGCGCGTTTCTTCCTTGGGAGATCCTGTATCCCTCCGACTTCAACTGGAAATATTCGCCGGAGATCAAAGCTCAACAACCAGTCCAGCCGCAGAGTTTTTGGGGCAGCCGCTTTGTCATCGAATGTCTGTTATCGGGTGCGCAGCAGACCTACAAGGTTCCCGCGATCACTCATAAAAATAGCCGGCCGTATGTGAGCCTTAATATTTATCCGCCGCTGGACGAAGATTTTCAGGGCCGCGAGTTTCTTCCCGGCGAGTCACACGAAAAGTTGCGGGCGGAGTTAGAGCCATTGATGCAGGCGGAATTGCACCGGAACGAAGCCGACATCAGACACGTCTTCGACGCGGCGAACTACAAGCCCACTGTGATCTACTTGTTGTGTCACGGCCAGAACGACAGAGCGCTCGATCCGAAGCAGCGCGAAAAGCTCGAGATAGATAAGGAAAAATTCGTCGAGCCCGCTCAGGTGTACGTCAACAATAAATATCCCTGCGGGCCGATCATGTTTTTGAATTCGTGTAGCTCGGGCGCGTTTTCTCCTTTAGCGTTCTCCAGCTTCTTGACCAGATTTCGCAACAAGAACGCGGTCGGACTTATCGGCACCAGTTTTCCCGTGCCCATAACCTTCGGCTCGGCTTTTGGCCAGGAGCTAATACGCCGCTACCTGAAAGATCACCAGCCAATCGGACAAGCTCTCTACGAGTTGAGACGCGAGCAGATGATGAACGGGAATCCGATTGGCCTGTTCTACACACTCCAGTGTCCGGCGGACATTACCTCGTTTAAACCAGAGGAAGTGACAATATGAACGACAAGACCGTAACGCTCATCATCAGCGATCTGCACGTTGGCGGAGGAGAAAAGGATCCCGGCGACGATCATGTGTTCGACCAAAATCAGTTGAGAACTTTTGTAGACGAACAGGCCCAGACACCGGAAGGCAAAAAGGGCGACGTTGAATTGATCATCAACGGCGACTTTCTGGAATTTGCGCAAGTCTCCTCCAGTGTTTACAAGCTCGGCTCGGCCAGGTACTGGTGCTCGGAGGCGGAATCGCTGCAGAAGCTGCAAACGATCCTTACCGGACATCCGGACATTTTCGAAGCGTTCAAAAGATTTCAGGATTTAGGTAACCGTGTGACGATCGGCGCCGGAAACCATGACGTGGATCTCTATTGGCCCGCAGTGCAGGAACAACTGCGCAAGGTCGGCGGTCCCATCAACTTTGAAACCGGCGAGGTCTGGTACTCTCGTTACCAGAACAGGCTGCGCATCACGCATGGGCATATGTTCGATCCGGCGAACAAGTTCGAGCGCTGGAACGATCCGATTATTCCCAACGCTGACGGCGGCGTCGCGCGGTTGGAGATGTGTCCCGGAACGTTGTTCATGGTGAAATTCGTCAACTGGCTCGAAGAGAATGGTTACCCGTTCGCCGACAATCTGAAACCGGTCACGGCGTTGGGCAGAATTCTTTGGGGAGAAAAGAAGCTGGGTTTCCTGACCGTCGGTTGGATGCTGACGAGATTCACCACCCGTCATCCGAAAGTAGCGGCCAATATCAAGGAGCTAAACCAGCAACTGGGCCAAAAGCTGGTCGAGAAAATCAAATACGATCCGGAATTTGCGGCCGAGGTCACGGAATTGTACCGCCGTGTTCGCGATCCGCAAGCCACGGTAGAGGCAGTGCAATTGACTCTCGACAACGAAGACGCGCTGTTTCAATTTCTGACTGAGTTGTTACCGCGACTGGACCCGCAGGAATGGATGCCGGTATTCGATCGTTTCAGTCTCGGAGGCTCGTTGGGAATCCACGGTCCGGGCCGCACGCTGGCGATTCAGGCGGGCAATAAGGTAGACAAAGAGTTTCTTTGGCAAAGGGCGGACGAGCAGTTTTTGCTCGACGGCGGAACGCAAATCATCGTCATGGGTCACACCCATCAACCCGACGAAAGGCGCTCATCCACGGGCGGCGTTTATTACAATCCGGGTTCGTGGACGAGGTTTGTGGACTACGAACAGCACCCGGACCTGACGTTAAGCGACCTCACCAACGAAAAGGACTTCAGTTACGAGCTAAACTTCATCCGGGTCGAGCAACTCAACGACTCGCGCCTGACAAGCGAGAAAGTTACCTACCGGACGCCCTGAGCCCCCGCAGTCTTCTTTACCCCATAAAGAGCTTGACGAAAATGAAGCACAAAGCGTAAGCTTTTCCGGTTGCTTTGCGAGGTAAAGACCTTTGAGTGATTCACGAACTAGTTGTGACGTGACCATCATCGGCGCTGGACTCGCCGGTCTTCAGTGCGCCCGCCTGCTCGCCCGCAGAGGCTTGCGCGTCCTCCTCGTCGATCGCAAGAACGCGCTCGATCAAAAGATTCATACGACCGGAATATTTGTGCGCCGCACGCTTCTCGATTTCGATATTCCCGACGACTGTCTGGGACCGCCCATTAAACACGTCACGCTCTATTCACCCGCGCAGCGTTCCATCGAATTCGTCAGCGAACACGAGGAATTTCGTGTCGGACGCATGGGCCAACTTTACCAGCGTTACTTACAGCAATGCGTGCTCGCTGGTGTTCAGTGGCTGCCGGAAACGAGTTACCTCGGACATGTTTCGTCGAATGGCCAACTCACAGTCCGTCTCTCCGCGGGAGACGTCACGACGCGCTACCTGATCGGAGCTGACGGCGCCCGCTCTCGCGTCGCTCGCGACTTACAGCTCGACCAAAACCGCGAATGGATCGTTGGCATCGAACAAGTTTTTTCGGGCGCTGTCCACGATGGTCCACCGCGTCTACTTTGTTTTCTCGAACCCGACCTCGCTCCTGGTTATATCGCCTGGATCGCACACGATGGCGAAGAGACACATCTGGGCGTCGGCGGTTATCCCTCGCGCTTCGATCCGTCAACTGCGCTCGAAACATTCCGCGCGCGTGTCGCCAATATCGTCGACCTCAAGAACGCAAAACAGATCGAGCGTCGCGCCGGCTACATTCCCGTCGGTGGCGTGCTACGAAACATCGCCAACACTAACGGACTGCTGCTCGGCGACGCCGCGGGCGCAGTATCACCGCTCACCGCGGGCGGATTGGATCCATGTATGCGGCTCTCCGCCTTGGCCGCGCACGTCGTGGGCGAGTATTTGTCGAGTGGCAACCCGCAAGCGTTGAGCGTCTATTCGGGAGAGTTGTTCCGGGCCAGGTTCGCCTCGCGCTTATGGGCGCGTCGCATTGCCTCCACACTTACGCAGCGCCAACTGCTTGAGTTAGGCTGCGCCGTCCTGCGTCTGCCACTACTCAACCGGCTGGCTCGGCACGTTTTCTTTGGCCGCGGTTCGTTTCCGGATGTTGAGGTAATGGAGAGTCATGCTATTTTTGAAAACACATGAACACGGATTTGCTAATCATTGGCGCGGGGCCGTTCGGGCTCGCGCTGGCGGCGCAGGCGGCGCACGACGGAATAGAGCACGTTATCGTAGGTAAGCCGATGGGGTTTTGGCGCGAGAACATGCCCAAGGGTATGTTTCTGCGCTCCGCGTGCGATTGGCATCTCGATCCGCAGAACGAGCATACGATTGAGGCGTTTCTCCGCACGCAGGGTAAGACACCGAAAGATGTGGAACCGCTCTCGCTCGAGTTTTATCTTTCGTATGCGGAGTGGTTTCGACAACAGAAGAATATTGAACCGCTACCTGTTTACGTCGAACAGATCGATCGTCTGCAAACTAACGACTTCTCTGACGAGACTCACGGTTTCATCGCAACCACCGCTACCGGCGAAACGATAGAAGCAAAGCGCGTCGTGCTTGCGCCGGGTTTCAAACACTTTGCGAACTTTCCAAGCGAGCTGACAGTCAAACTACCGCGCGGTCGTTACCAACACACCTCAACTTTCGTCGACTTCCGCAACGCCAACGACAAACGCTTTCTCATCATCGGCGGACGACAAAGCGCTTACGAATGGGCGGCACTCCTCCTCGAAGCGGGCGCAAAAGCAGTGCACCTTTCACACCGCCACGCGAGCCCCGCCTTCGACGTCGCCGACTGGTCCTGGGTGAATGAATTGGTCGACAACATGGCCGCAGATCCCAATTGGTTCCGCCGTTTGTCGCAAACAGAAAAAGACGAGGTCAGCCATCGCCTGTGGGCCGAAGGTCGCCTGAAACTCGAACCATGGCTCGCGCCGCGTCTCAACGACGATCGCGTCCACATCCACCCACAGACTCAGCTTGTTACTTGCAAAGAAACAGCGAACGGCGATCTCGAAGTAGTGGTCAGCAACGGCGAAACGATCAACGTCGACACGATAGTTCTCGCCACCGGTTACAAAGTCGAGATCACACGGTTACCAATTCTCTCGCCCAACCTCATGACGAGACTCGAAACTCGCAACGGCTTTCCCGTCCTCGACAATCACTTCGAAACTTCCATTCCCGGCCTGTTCATTACCAGCATGCCGGCGGCGCAAGACTTTGGTCCGTTCTTCGGCTTCACGATCTCCGTACGCACCTCAGCGAAGTTGATCTCCCAACGACTGCTCGCACCCCGAAGCTGACAATTTCTTCTCCTCCAACCAGCTTCAGTGATATAACTCCCCCGCCGTCTCTTAATTCATCACAACAGGAGGATCGCTCATGCTCACCTGCTTTCCGGCCGAAGTTTCTCTACCCATCGCACGTAAACTGATGCTCATCGTTGCAACCCTCTGCCTTCTCGCAGCGCCGCTGTACGCTGCGGCAAACAAATCAGGCTTTACATCATTCATCGTCGGTAATCCCGCTGACGCGCAACAGTCGCCAAACCTCAGCCCCGGCCTCGTGCTGATGGGCGGCGGCACCGACGTCGACGCCGCGTTCCAGTGGATGTGCCAACGCGCGGGCGGCGGAGATTTCGTCGTGATCAGGACCACCGGCACCGACGCTTACAACCCTTACATTCAACAACTCTGCCCGCAGATGGATTCGGTGGAAACCATCATCATCACCAGCACCACGGGCGCGAACTCCGCCTACGTGAGTAGTCAGATTCAAAACGCGGAAGCGCTCTGGATCGCGGGCGGCGACCAATCAACTTACGTCAACTTGTGGCGTGGAACTGCTGTGCAAACAGGCGTGAACTTTCTGCTCAACTCGAAGCACGCTCCGGTCGGCGGCACAAGCGCCGGACTCGCGGTGTTAAGTCAATTCATTTACACAGGGGAACTCGGTTCGGTCACGTCGAGCCAGGCGCTCGCGAATCCGTTTCACCGTTACGTCACGCTTGATCGAGATCTCTTCCAATCAACGTTGGGCCAGGCGAAGCTCTACGACTCGCATTTCGTCACACGCGATCGCCTGGGAAGGTCGCTCGTTTTTCTCGCGCGTATCGTCGATAACGGTTGGGCCGCACAACCGCGCGGTATCGGTATCGACGAGGAAACCGCGTTGCTCGTTCTACCGAATGGGTCTGCGTCGATGGTGGGAGTCGGCGCGGCTTATTTCCTGCAAGCGCCTGGGCCAGCACAGGTACTCGCAGCGAAGACTCCGCTGACTTATCTGAACATCGGCGTCTACAAGTTGCCGCAGGGTGGGACCTTCGACTTCTCTACCTGGAGTGGAACGGGCGGAGTAGCCTACACGTTGAACGTCAACAACGGCGCAGTGACTTCAACACAGGCCGGCGGAAACATTTATTGATCGCACAGGAGGGCCGCACACAGCGGCGGCCCTCACTTCCCCGAGTCCATGTGCCAACCGACATTCACCAGCTCGTCGCCGCGCCTGACGAACATCTCGGTCGCGCGGCCGCTGGCGGTGGTGCGTTGTCCTTTAACGTCGGTCTCGTAAACGTAAGTCGTATAAACCAGCACCGTGTTGCCATAAACCTGAATCTCTGTTTTCGGAAACTCCAGCCGCACGAGTTTTCCGCCACTCTCCGCGAAGCGTTGCGCGCCGGCAAAAACCTCGGCCCGATCGGACCAACCCTCGCCGCCGTTATCAATAGCGATCACTTCTTCCGGTATCAACTTCTCCAACGTCGCGCGATCGTTTGCAAACCACGCGCGCCACACTTTCTCACGCACCGCAAGTATGCGATCGCGCATCCCTGGACCAATCGTCAGCGGCTTCGACATCTGCTCCGCGCGCCATTCCGGATCAATCACTGTGTGCGACGCGACCTGAATCCAACTTCCCTTTCGCTTCCCGTAGACGTCCATGATGCGGAACCGGCGCAGCGTCACTCCGTCGCGCACAAACTCGCCGAAGAACGAAGCCACCGCCAACTCCGGACTATAAAACTGCACGTCGAAATCACTGACTTTGTACGTCGTGCCGTTCGGAAAGTATGGCCCAGGCTTCGGCGCGTTCGCCGGCTTGGGCCAATCGATGCCGTTCGCGCGCATGTACTCGTCGATGCCTTTGATCGGCGTGCGCGAGCCTTCGAGAAAGCCGCGCCAGTCTTCCGAGTGCGTGGCGAAGATCTTCTGCTCGTCGCCGTCGATAAAAGCCTGAAAGATGCTTTCGATGTGTGCGCGAATCGCCGCCGCATCAGCCGCCCGATCCTTATCGTCGTTCGCGATCGAAGCGTACGCCCCAACACTCAAACTCAGTACTAACACGAGAGTTCTTAGCGACATGATTTGTCCTCCCGATCAGTCTTCCTCTTCCTCTTCCAATCCTTCACCGATACGAAGCCGGTGTTCGTCGAGATCGCCCACCAGCATCTCGCGCATGTTCCACGGATAGTCCTGCGGCGGCTCGAGGATAATCGCGCCGCGCTGCTTGTACTCCTCGTACAATGCATCGACGTCGCCCATGAAGATCGACATCCACGTTCCGGGCTGACCCTGTCCACCCTGGCAAAAGAAGATCTCGACCTTGCCGCGCCGCACACAACCAAACGTCGGCGGATCGCCCCAATCCCAGAGCTTTTCAAACCCAAGCTTCTGAACGTAGTACTCCATCGACGCTGGCAGATCCTTCACATTGAGGATCGGGAATACTTCTTCAAAGTCCTTCACCTTGGGTAATTTCCTTTAAGGTTTACGAACTTGACCGGTCGCCGCACATCCTAGTCGTCCAACCAGGAACTCTCAACTATTAATACGCGAGCGGCGCTTGAGATGACGTGAACGGTCGCGCGCGCGAAATTCTGTTGCGCGCGCGCTGGACCAAGGATAGTGTGACGCGGTGCGAATGCCACGCCTGCGTCCCTGGATGATCGTGTCGGCGGCTTGGATTGTGCCCGCCGTGTTCGCGGTCATCAATCGCCTTGCGCAAGCGCCGCTGCAAGGCTGGGAACCCGCCACGACGCGCGAACTGCTGTTCGAGTTCGGCGACTGGCTGATGTACGCGATCCTCACGCCGGGCGTGTTCGCCGTTTCCAAACGCTGGCCGCTGACGCGCCCGCACCTCGCGCGACGCATCGTGCTGCATCTCCTGTTTTCGCTGTTGTTCTGCGTGGCCTGGGCCACCTGCGGTCAACTCCTGCGGCTCGTCCTCGTCAGTATCTTCGCGCCGAAGTTATTTCAGAATGCAAACTGGTCCCAGATCGGTCTCGAATGGCTGAGCTGGATCTTCATCACCCTGCCTTTCGGAGTGGCGGTGTATCTCTGCATGGTCGGCATCGAACACGCGACGCGTTACTTCATCGAAGCGCGCGAACGCGAAGTGCAGGTCGCACGACTCTCGGAACAACTCTCAAGCGCACGCTTCGCTGCTTTGCAAGCGCAACTCAATCCACATTTTCTTTTCAACACGCTGAACACGATCGCCGTGCTGGTCCGCGATAACGAACGCGCCGGCGCCGTGCAGATCGTCGAACATCTCAGCGAGCTCTTGCGCAGCACGCTCACACGCCATCAGGCCAACGAGGTAACGCTCGGCGAAGAGCTCGAGCTCGTGCGGCAGTACGTCGCGATCGAACAGGCTCGCTTTTCAGATCGCTTGCGACCGGAGTTCAGAATTCCCGACTCGCTGTTGTCCGCGGCGCTACCAAGTTTTGCGCTGCAACACCTCGTGGAAAACGCGATCCGTCACGGCATCGCGCGCCGCACGGAGGCAGGCTTGTTGATCGTTGTCGCGGAGCGCGACGGCGAGTTCTTGCAGTTGACCGTGATTGACGACGGTCCCGGCATCGATCCGCAATTCGCGCCACCAGCGGGTCACGGCATCGAGAACACGCGCGAACGTCTGCGCGCGCTTTACGGCGACCACGCCTCGCTCGTAGTCACGCGACGTGTCGAAGGCGGTACAATCGCGACGTTGCGCGTGCCCTACCGCGAGATGCGTCCCGCAGCAGAAGATGAAACCAGGTAAATGGACAGCGTTGATTGCCGACGACGAGCCCGCCGCGCGTCGCGGCGTGCGACAACTGCTGGCCGCGTTTCCGGAGTTTGCGGTCGCGGGAGAATGTCGCAACGGCGCTGAAGTGCTCGCGGCGCTCGACGCTTCAACGCCCGACGTACTCTTCCTCGACATTCAGATGCCGGGTGTCGACGGCTTTGAAGTGATCAAACGACGTACGGTCGAGCGCATGCCCGCAGTCGTGTTTCTCACGGCGTTCGATCAGTTTGCGATTCGGGCTTTCGAAACGGAAGCACTCGATTATTTGGTTAAGCCGGTGAGCGAGGCGCGCTTTGCCGCGACGATGAAGCGTTTGCGCAAACGTTTGCAATCAAGCGGTGGGCCGGCGCGCGATGAAACGATCGTCGTGACCACCAGCCGCGGCGCAACTGTGCTGCACCTGAACGAGATCGATTGGATCGAAGCCGCGGGAAACTATTCGCAACTCTGGGTTGGCACGCGCAGCTACTTCCTGCGCGAGTCGTTGCAGTTGCTCGAAGAGCGCGTACAGCAGCACGGTTTTGTGCGTGCACATCGACGCGCGCTCGTTCGGCTCGACGCAGTGCGTGAGCTAAGACGCACTCAGACGGGAGCGTTGTTCGCGATACTCGAGAGCGGAGTTAAGGTGCCAATCTCGCGGCGGCGAGTGGGCGCGTTTAATGCGGCGATGCGACAACGGGGGATCGCGGCGGTGGAGTAAACGCATGGTCTTTTGCGCTTACGATGGACCACGCGACGAGACTACACGTCGCAAAGCCAAACGCGTTGAGTAGGCCATGTGTCATCGCCATCGTCGGGATTCTGAGAATCAACACGTGGGCCACGAGGCTGTAAGAGTAGAGTGAAGCGAGCACCATCGCCACACAACTCGACAGCGCGCCTACCACAAGCAGCACGCGCGCGCTTAGCGAAGCAATGGCCCGCTGCACTCTTGCGATCGTTAGCAGCGCCAGCAACACGAGTCCGATCGAAAGCAGCAGCGTGCCCGCCAAACCGAGCCACGGTGAAAACGTGATGCCCGCCGCTACCAACGGCATCGCGGCAATTAGCGCCACGACGATCGGCGGAAACAACTTCCCTATTCCCACGTCGCTCCGCGCCAGATATCGTCCGACCATCCCGGCGATGATGGGCGCCGCAAATCCCGCGAAGTGAAAGTGGACCACGGTGAGCAGGATGATCGTTTCGCCGTAGTCGAAAGGCTGAACGCCGAGACGATAAACGATCAGCCACGCACCTCCGACGGGCAGATACAGCAAACCCGCGTCGATGCTCGTTTCGGGCAAAGAATGAAGCCCGCGCGAGAGCAATCGAGTCACGCCAAACAACGCGACGATACCCGTGAAGACAAACCACGTTGCCGCGAGCGCCGCCGATGCCGGACCTTTTCCGACAAAGAAAGAAACGATCGCGATTACGGCGGCGAGTGGTTGCAGAAACACCGCAACGCGATACAGACCCAAACCAGCCGTCTGCCCTCCGGGCGCGAGCGACAATCCCAACGGCACGATCACAAGGAACGCAAAGAACACGACTCGATGAATCAGCTCCGTCTCGTGTGAATCAGTCGTGACCGCGAGCACGAGCAACACCCACACAACGACACCGACCGCAGCGCTTCGTCTCGCAAACTCACGAAGTCGCTGCGGTGTTTGCACAGAACGTGTCGTTTCAATCATTCAACAATTCGTCTTAACGGCCCTGCACCAAGCGTCGTGTGTTCGGAGCGTGTTTGATCTGCGGCACTTTCAGCAACCGCTTGCCCCCGATCTGCTCGACGACGTGTTGCACCGACATCATCGCCCCTTCCTGCCAACCCGGAAGTTGCGACACCTGATCGCCGGTCACGTAGAAACGCCGATCCGGCGCCAGCAAACGCGCATACGCTTTCGCGTGATCTTCGCTGTTGGGATCCCAGTTGGCCCAACCGCCGCCCATGCTGGGAATATTCTGCCACGCGATCGAGACTGCTTTGTTAGACGGGACCAACCGCTCGTCGGCAAACTCGGGATGAAACTTGACCGCGCCCTTGCGCGCCATCTTGATTCTGTCCTCGAGACTCATCTCGCCAAACTCAAGCGCATCGTTGTCGTAATTATAAACGCCGGTCAACGTCCCATTCTTCGTGAAATAGTCGTACGACGGGTACCACATCTGCGTGATCGCATCGTCGGTGTAACTGATGCCGCCGTAGATCTGGTTCTGATTGTTTTCCCAAAAACGACTGTTTGCCTGCCAACCGAGTTTGCACGTCGGATCGTAAACGCATTTCGACACCGCATCCGCGAAGTCTGCCGCGAAGTTGTTACTGATCTTGTAGAGCAGCGGCAGCGGGATGTTGCTGATGCAGTAATCGGCATTGATGTTACTGCGCGCTCCGGTTTTCAAATCGCGAATCGAAACCGTCACGCCGTCGTCGCGAGTTTGGATGTGCAAAACTTCCGTGCGGTACTGCACGAGCCGACCCACCTTGTTGATGAAACCATCGACGATCTTGTCCATGCCGCCGACGGGTTGAAAGAGCGTCGGCTGCCATTCGTACTCGAACGATTGATAGAAGCGATGGCCCCAGAAGTTGGAATCGAGCAGTTGGTTCAGCGGCAGCTTTGGTCCCGCCTCGCAGGGTTCGTAAACGGTGATCTCGCAGCCGTCGCGCGTCGAGCCGGTGTAACTGTAATTCGATTGCAGATCGCCGAAGCTCTGGAGCAGCGAAAGCAGCTTGGTCCGATCGTCTCCGCTCAACTCGTCGTTGAGAGCCTTTTGATTCACCGCTTTCGCCAACATCTCCGAGATGTAGCCCTGAATGTCATTGTAGATATGTCGCCGAATCTGCGCCTTGCCGCCGAAGGCTTTGTTACTCTGAAACAGATTGGCCATCGTTTCCATGACATAGATTTCGAGCTTCACGTTGAGATCCTGACAGTAGTGAAGTACGCGACGGTGATGATACGGCAGCCGCCCTGGTCCAAGATTGATATAGAGACCTTCGTCGAAGTTGCAGACTTGCCGCAGTGTTTGACCCTTCTTGTTCTTTTCAATCAGCACCGTGCCGCGGCGACCGGTGTGGTTACGTCCGCCCGGCCGTTCCGTCAACTCGATTACCTGGCACGTGTAACCCGCGCGCATCAACTCGTAAGCGGCAGTCAATCCGCCGATGCCGGCGCCGAGAATGATCACTTTCTTGCCCGCGCCCGAACCGGCGCTGAGTTGCGGTGGTCCGGCCCATGCTTCGGGTATATTGATCAACCCGAGCGCGGTCATCGTTTCGTAAAGCGCCGCGGAGCCGCCGGCCAGGCCCACGCCCTGAAGAAAACGCCTGCGCGTCAAGCCGTCTTTTCGTTTTGTCATTGGGGGGATCTCCCTTGCGGAGTCGGTGTGTGAGAGCACGCTCATCGTATCACACGGACAAGCGTGCTCGTTTCAGAATCTTGATTGAGGATTGCGTTAGCGGGCGAAGGTCAGCGTGGCGACAACCAGCGCGCTGCGTTAGCGACGTAAGTCTTGATGTCGTTCAGCCGCGCGGGATCGCGCTTGATCTCGTCGCCTGGGGGTTCGAGCAGAAAGCTGGGACAGCCGTGCGCGATGTCCCAGTTGTAATCGGCGAAGTGATGAAAGCTCGACTCGGCAATCGCGCGGCCGCGCTGATTACCGTGCGCATCGATCTGGTTTTCAAGTGCGACTACCAGATTGAAATGCTTACCGGTCGTTTGACTCACGCTGGTCGCGACGACGCGGCCGTTCTTCATGTCCGCAGGCACGCCGACGCCGCCTTCATGCGGGTGCGCCGGGAAATACTCGATCACACCGGTGCCGTTTCTGAGTAGCTCGTGAACCGGCTCGACGGGCGTAACGCGTTGGTAGTTGCCGTTCGGGCCCGAGTGATAGTTGGGCCAGGAGATGTCCTGGTTTCCTTCGTCGTCACGAACATGCCGCGACGCGTCGGGATCCTGGTTTTGCGAGTGAAAGAAATGCGCGCGGCCGATGCCGCCCAACGTGCACAACGACGAACCGAGATCGTGATGATCGCGCGTCGAGAGTATGCCGCCGCCTCGTTTATGAAACCGCGTGATGGCTTCGCAGTCTGTCTTGGTCAGACCGTCGCCGGTATCGACGGCGAAGAGCCAGAGCTCGTCGAAGTCTGTCTCGTCAAGCTTGCTTAGAATTGCATCGTCGCCCGCAGCATTCGTTTCGCGATTGCGGGCGGTGACTTGATACAGCGGCGTTCCTTGTTCGTCAGTGAGCGAACTCAGGTGTTCGCGCAACAGCGAAAACCGGTCGATGTTCCAATCATCTTCGGTCGCGGGGATAGTGGTCTGTAACAGGATCTTAATCGGCTTGCTCATATCGAGGACAGTCTACATCCGACCAGCGTTTTCGGCTAAGGCTTGGTGAAAGTGAGCTGGCGCTTATGGCCACTGGATGACTTTGGCTTTGGTCGTGGAGCTTTTTGCGGGTGTGATTAACTGCGGACTCAGAGGGGCAGTTGCTTTTGGTTTCGCGGGCGCTTCGACGCGTGGGGGCTCTGGCTTCTCAACTGGAGCCGCAACAGGCTGAACAGTTTCATCCGCTACAACTCGCGTCGCGCCACGATGCGAACTCACGACGCGCGAGCCAGCGCTATATCTCCGAGTGCCAACCGTCGGATTATTGTTCCCGGCAACAGGCGGAACGGCCGGCTGGATCGTAGCCTCCGGCGTTGTGACAGTTTCAGTAGCGACAGGAGCAACTTCAGTAGCGACAGGAGCTACCGGCTGCGTCACGGGTTGCGCAGCGTTGTCGGGTTGAGAAGCAACGGGTTGAGATATGGCAGGTTGAGATGTGTTAGCGAGTGGCGTCTCGCTTGTCCGTTCACTGCGCGCCTGCACGCCACGCAATACAAGCACACCCACGACGCACATGCCGATCAAAACCAGCACAGTCGCCGCACGAAACGCGAACCCATTCTTCATCGACTGCAACCGCGTCAAAAAAGCCGAACGCGCATCAAAACCTCGCGGCGCTTCATGGACCAGGTCCCAGATCTCCGGCGGATCTTTGAGCGTTCGCACAACCACCGGTCCTGCTGGTCTCACAGCACGCGCTTCTCGATTCATAGCAGGCGTTTGTGGAGTCACAGCCGGCGCTTCCCGAATCACAGCAGCCGTAATTCGACCCACACGAGCCGCAGGCTTTGGCTTAACCACAGCCAGCGGTTCGACAACCGGCGCTGATGCTACAGGTCGTTCAAGTTGATCGACGACCTCATTGAACGTACGCGCCGTGGCCCACATCTGCGGCGACGTTCCACCGCGAGTCGATGCCCGCAAATCCGCGCCATGCTCCATCAACGTCCTGACGACTTCCGTATGTCCGAAGAACGCCGCGAGCGCCAACGCCGTGAACTTGTCGTTGCGCTTGATGTTCGCATCAGCGCCGTGTTCGAGCAGCGCGCGCACCATCTTCACACGCCCGTTCTGCGCCGCCCGCATCAACGCCGTCACACCGTGTTCGTTGCACGCGTTAATGTCCGGCACACGCCGCAGCAGCGGCGCGAGTTCTTCAACGTTGCCATCTTCCGCGACGCGCCACAGCTCAAGCGTCGCAGCATCAGGCGTTGCCCATTTTCTTTCCGCGGAAGCCATAGCTAATTCACGATCATGATCCGGTCACCGGGACGAACCACCGGGTCCGGCACTTTCCCCGAGTCGATGTCTTTCAATTTCAAACGCGTAACAGTCAGAAACCCGTGGCCGTCATCGCGGCCGAGCCGCGCCTCTTTCGCTTTCGGTGTCACACCGCCCGCAGCGATGATCGCCTGCGTCAGAGTCAGTCCGCGCCGATACGTCTTCTCACCCGGAGACTTCACCTCGCCGCCGATGTACAAAAACTGCTCGACATTCGGTTGCAACGAGATCACGTCGCCGGGACGCACCAGCAGATTCATCTGCGCCGGCTCGCCGAGGTCGATCTCATAAGTTTCGTTTGCTTCAGCGCGCAACACCGTTACACGCGCTGCTTCGGGCAACGGCTGCGCGTCGGCCACGACGACATAAAGCGGAATCGCCTCGCGGCGCAAAATCTTCGTGCCCGAATCCTTCACGAGGCCGCTGACGAGTATCGTATGGCTCGCGTAATCACGAACGCCCACCGAGACTTTCGGACTCTCGCTCAGCGCGCGGCGTTTCAGATCGGTTTCGATGGCCGTGCCGATCTCTTCGACACTCAAGCCGCCGACGTGCAAAGGCTCGGCGAGCAGCGGATGTTCGAGTAGCCCCGCCGGTGTGACCGTAAACAAAGTGGACTGCGGCGACGCTGCATCGTTGATCCGAACGTCCAGCACGTCGCCTGGTCCAACACGATAGAGTTTTGTGAGGGCGACTTCTTTAGCGGCGGCGTTCGCGTTTGCGTTGGTTGTTTCAGTTGATTCACCAGTTGGAGTAGTCGAAGTCTCGCTGGTCGAAGGTTCCTTCGCTGAAGTTTCGGTCTGACTCGTCGAAGCGCCCGCGGTCGCCGGCGCCGGTCTGACCGGAGCGACTGGTATGGTGTTGAGTGAAACCTGTTCGCCGACTGGTTCAGGCGACGGCTGAGTCCTGGGAAGCTCTTTTTTCACCGGCTGCTTCTCAGGCTTGTGACCGGTCTGCCGCGCCAGCATGTCGCGCGCTTGTTCGAGACGGTCCTGCGCCTCGACATCGTTCGGGTTCAGCTCGACGGCTTTTTGGAAACTGTCGATCGCATTCTGCCAGCGGCCCATGTCGGCGTACGCGTGACCGAGCGAGAAATGCGCGTCGGCAAAATGCGGATCGAGTTTCACCACTTGCTGAAAAATCTGTGCGGCCTGGGCATACAAACCCGCCAGCGCATACTTCACACCTTCGTGATACAGACGCTTCGACTCGGAATAAGGCTCCTTCGACGACGGCGCGAAATCTCGATAAAGCGTCGACTGGGCCGAGGCCGAAAGCGAAAGGCTTGTAAGCACCATCACGAAGGAAATGATGAGCCGTTTGAGCATAGTGAGTCCCCTTGAACGGACGTAGTTCGACGAGCGGGGGAAAGTCTTAAAACGGGGGTCGTTCAGGTAGCGGGTGCATTGCTTATACCACGATTCGCAACGCAATTCCACCTTTGTCCGCGGCGGGTGACGTCAAGCAGCTTGTGTAAAAACCTCGAGGGTGCGGGTTTTCCATTCCA
>CAMLLD010000056.1 GCA_946480785.1 uncultured Blastocatellia bacterium
CACCGCTTTGGCCAAAGCGCCGACAAGTCGGCGCACTCCAGGGAGGCGCTCAACCAAACTGACCCGCGCTCCTGTCGGAAATTGCTTGGCGGGAATTCGGCGGAGGGACTAATATGCCGCCACTATGCTAAACGATATCGCCTACGCGTTTCGCACGCTGCGCAAGAGTCCGATCTTTACTATCACCGTGGTTATCACTATCGCACTCGCAATCGGCGCGAGCACCGCGATCTTTAGTGTCACTAACGGCGTCCTGCTACGGCAGCTTCCTTATAAAGATCCGGAACGGCTCGTCCTGACGCGCAGCGATATGGACAAACGGAACGTCAAAGACTTTCCCGTTTCCAACGCCGACTTCCTCGACCTGCGCAACAACGCGAAAAATAATTTCGAAGACTTCGCGTCAGTGCAAACGTTTCGCTTCACATTGCCGAGTTTGGACGGTACGCCGGAACGCGTTCGCGCAGCCGCGGTATCGACTAACTTCTTCCAGATGATGGGTGGTTCGATCATCGCCGGCCGTGACTTTCAGGATTCAGACGGCACGCCGCAAGCACCTCCACCAGGAGCACAAGCCGGGAATGGTCCAGCCGCAAATGCGCCACCGCCGTTGCCGACGTTTGTGATCCTCAGCAACGAATACTTCCAGCAGCGCTTCGGCGGCGATCGATCGATGGTCGGCAAACCGCTGCCCGTGTCGGCCGCGTTTGGACCACCGCCTATCATCGTGGGCGTGTTGGCGCCGCATTTTGAGTTGCTATTTCCGCCGCAAGCCAACATCGAACAGTTTCCGAGTGTTTGGATCGCCGCGCGCATTCCGTATGACGTGGCTAATCGCAACAACGTGCAGTGGCGCGTGATTGGGCGACTCAAGCCCGGTGTCGCGATCGGGCAGGCGCAGGCGGAAGTCGACACCATCGCCGAAAAGATTCGCGCGGAAAACACGATCTCGCGCACAGCGGGTCAAGTGTTCCGCCTCGTGCCGATGAAGCAGCATCTGGTGGACCAGGTGCGACCGACGATTCTCGCGCTGATGGGCGCGGTGATTTTTCTGCTGTTGATTGCGTGTGCGAACGTGGCGAATTTGATGTTGGTGCGGGCCTCGTCGCGCGAACGTGAGTTGGCTGTGCGCGCGGCACTCGGCGCGGGCTGGTGGCAGTTAGTGCGGCAAACACTCGCCGAAGCATTCGTGATCGCCGGACTCGGAACGATCATCGGCGTAGGCCTCGCCTATCTGGGCATTCATCAACTGCTCGTGATCGCGCCGGAGAACCTGCCGCGTTTGAATGCGATCACGATCGACACGAAGGTGTTGGCGTTCGCGATTGGCGCCGGCTTGTTATCTGCGGTGCTCTTCGGCGTAATTCCCGCGCTGCGCACCGCGAAACCGAATCTCATGGAAACATTACGCGCTGCCGGACGCACGGGCGCGCTTGGCATGGCCGGTTTGCGCAACGCGGTCGTGGTCGTCGAAGTGGCGCTCGCGTTCGTTCTGCTGATCGGCTCGGGCTTGATGTTCCGCACCTTCCTTAACATTCAACGTGTGAATCTCGGGTTCGATCCGCGCGGGCTGCTAACGTTTCAACTGCTCGGCAATATCGGTAACACGCCGCAGGAGCGCGACAACTTCAAGCGCCAATTGCTGGACCAACTGAAGGCAATCCCGGGTGTGCATAGTGTGACCGCGTCGAATCCGTTGCCACTCGCGGGCGGGTTTAGTCCGGTGCGTTGGGGAGGACAGGAAGCGCAAAACGATCCGAGCAAGTTTCAAGCGGCGGATCTGCAAATCGTGCTGCCCGGCTATTTCGAAGCGATGGGCACGACGCTGTTGCAAGGGCGAACGTTTACGGCGGAAGACAACACGCCCGATCGCAACCTGCTGATAGTGGACCAGGCGCTCGCCGCGAAGGCGTTTCCGAACGAGTCGGCAGTGGGCAAGAAGATCCTGTTTCGCGTGCGCACGCCTGAGGCGCAGTGGGGCGAGATCATCGGCGTGGTGGCTCATCAACGCAACACGTCGCTGGTCGAGGCGGGCCGCGAACAACTCTACGTTACCGACGGTTACGTGAATCACGGCGCTGCGTCGTGGTGGGCGTTGCGCACGGACGGAGATCCGGCGGCGCTGGCGGGCTCTGTGCGTGAAACGGTGCGCAAAGCGGGACCGGAGACGTTCATCAACCAAATGCAACCGATGGACACGCTCGTGGTCCAGGCGCAGGCGCAGACTCGCTTTTCGTTGTTGCTCATCGGAGTGTTCTCGACGATTGCAGCGCTGCTCGCGGGCGTAGGTTTGTATGGTGTACTTGCGACTTCAGTGAGACAACGCACGGCGGAGATTGGCGTGCGCATGGCACTCGGCGCCGCGCCCTCGCGCATCTTTCGTTTGATGGTGGGAAAGGGACTTTACTTAAGCGTGATCGGCATCGCGATCGGACTGCTTGCAGCGTTTGCCTTAACTCGTGTTCTTGCCAGCATGTTGGTTGAAGTTAAGCCCACAGATCCGGTGACATTCGCCTCCGTAGCGCTGGTCTTCCTGATCATCGCGGTGCTGGCCTCATGGCTTCCCGCCCTCCGCGCCTCACGCCTCGACCCGACGACGGCGTTGCGACAGGAGTAAGTTGTGGATCAAGTTTGGCAGCGCGGTGAATACAGTATCAGCACCGATCGTTCGCGGCTGGACATAGAGCTTATTCACGACTTCATCAGCAACCATTCTTACTGGGGACGTGGGCGAGCGCGTGAGGTGGTGGAACGGTCGATAGAGAACTCGTTGGCGTTTGGACTGTACCACGGTGAAGAGCAGGTGGGGTTTGCGCGTATCGTGACGGATTATGCGACGTTTGCGTGGGTGGCTGATGTTTTCGTGGTCCCGGAACACCGCGGGCGCGGGCTGGCGAAGTGGTTGATGGAAGTCATCATCGCGCACCCCAAGCTACAGGGGTTTCGCCGCTGGGTGTTGTCCACCAAAGATGCGCACAAACTTTACGAGCAGTTTGGTTTTATCGCGTTGCACCGTCCGGAACGCTGGATGGAACGACCCGATCCGAACATGAAAGAGAGTCCGGATTACTGGCAACGGTAGTTGCACCACCGAGGCACAGAGACACAGAGAACAAGTTCAAAAGAGGCTCAACGGTTCAGCCTTCTTTCCAATGCACCGTGGTCCAGAACTGTGGATCGAACAATTTCGGATCGAGCTCCACGTCGGCGCGCATGTCCGAATACTTCTCGGTCGTCACCACCTTGCCGTCAACCATGAAAATCACTTCCGGCGCCATCCAGCCGCCGCCGAGTTTCTGATATTTGTTGAACTGGATTTCCTGCGTTTGCGCGCCGTCCTTACCGCCGGGACGAATCATTCTGACGAAGTAAAGATTTTTCTGATCGATCCAGAATTGCGGCGAGTGCATGTCGCCCGCTTTGGCCCCGACAACATAGACGGGCCGGCCCTGCCACGTGTCTTCCCTGAACTGCGACAGATCAAACTTCAGCGCCTGCAACTTTGCGATCACCTCGCTGGCAGGCGCGCGATAGACGTCGAAGCCGAGAATCAACAGCGGGTGTTCGAAAGGCCGCGCGTCATCCACCTTGCCATTCTTGAAAACTAAGATTTTGCCGCCCGTAAACAGGATGCCATTGCCTTCTTTTGTCGGTGTGAAGTCGATGCGCAAACTGCCCGGCACTGACATCGCCTCGTACCACGTTTCAACTTTCGTAGTGCCATCGGGTTGAATGTTCGTTGTTTCCTGAACGAAGGTCGCGGTCTTGTACCACGACTTTCCATACTTGTTCTGCATCGCAGCGATGAGTTCGTTGGTGTTCGAGATCTTCGCGTATGCTGTTGCGGGCAACAACAGCAGGGAAGTCGCAACTAGCAAAAAGAAAAATTTCATGATTGTCCCCTCGGTATTGATTGCTCAAGCGTGGGCGGCCTCGACTGTCACGTGCGTTCCGTTGAAGGCTGCCGTTCCACAAATTACATCGATGCGCGACTCGTCAGTCAAGTCGTTGATGCTGGCGCCGGGATGTTGTTCGGCCACGGTTAGTTTATTGCCTGCGCGGTCGTGACCCCAGCCATGCGGAATACTGACGACTCCGCGCATGATCTCGTTTGAGAGTTCAACGGGCAGTGTGATCGTGCCGACGCGAGATTTGACGAGCGCCGGTTGTCCTGGTTGCAAGTTGCGAGCGGCAGCATCGTTGGGATGCATCAGGATTGTGCATTGCGGCTTCGCCGGATTTCCTTTTACCAAACGCGCGCTGTTGTGCAGCCACGAATTGTTGCTGCGGAGTTGGCGGCGACCGATGAGCAACAGTTGACCGTTACGTTCGACATTAGTAGTCAGCTTGCTTTTGACGCGTTCGAGATCCTGAACGAAGAGTTCGGGCGCGAGATTGATCAATCGATTGTCGGTGCGCAAACGCTCCGGCAAGCACGGACGTAATGGGCCCAGATCGATTCCATGCACTGACGCTTTGACCTTGCTCAAAGTCAGGCCGTTTGAAAACGGATTGAACTTCGCGCCGTAAGGTCCAAACCGCAGACCGAGATCGAGTAGTCGTTCCGGACCAAAGAACCTGCGCATCAACTTCCGCTTCAGCGCGCCGTAGAGGTTCGCACGTGGACCGTCGTGCTGGATTCGCGTCTGCAATTCGAGCAGGATCTCCCAATCGTGCAGCGCGTCTTTGTCGCGTTCGAAGAGTACGGGCGAGAACTTTGCGATGTTGCGAATCGCGAGCAGATGAAACGCCAGATCGTAGTGGCCGCGTTCGAGTGGTGACGTTGGTGGCAAGATGATGTGCGCGTGTCGCGTCGTTTCGTTGATGTACGGATCGATTGCAACCATGAACTCGAGTGTCTCGAGCGCACGATCCAATTCACGGCCATTCGGCGTCGATAACACCGGGTTGCCGGCGAGGGTCACGAAGGCCTTAACTTGTCCTGGTCCGGGTGTGAGAATTTCTTCGGCCAGCGCAGCCACCGGCAATTCACCACCGAACTCAGGCAGCTTGCGTACGCGGCTGTGCCAGCGCGCATAACTACCACGCGACGCTAACGACTCCGGCGCTGTCACCGGATCGAACGCCGGCAGCGTGAACATTGCTCCGCCCGGTCGATCGCAGTTTCCCGTAACGATGTTGAGCACATTTATCAACCACTGGCACGTGCCGCCAAACTCCTGCGTGCTCACGCCGATCCTGCCGTAACACACGGCTGATTTCGCGGCCGCGAACTCTCTCGCTAAGCGGCGTATCTCATCGGCTTCGATGCCGGTGACAGATGCGACTCGCTCCGGAGAAAACTCTTTGACAAGTGTCGCTATCGCCTCGACGCCGGTGGTGAACGATGCGAGGTGGTCCATACGTGTTAATTGCTCTGCAAAGACGACGTAAAGCAACGCGAGTAGAAGAAACACATCTGTACCGGGACGAATGAAGAGGTGCTGATCCGTGAGCTTTGCTGTTTCGTTGCGACGCGGATCGATGAGGATAACTTTCCCGCCGCGTTGACGTAGCGCTTGCAGTCGGGTGCTCATTCCCGGCGCAGTCATCATGCTGCCGTTTGAGACTGCCGGGTTCGCGCCGAGCATCAGAAACAGACTTGTGCGATCCAGATCGGGCACCGGCAAGAGCAGTTGATGGCCAAACATCAGGTACGCCGCAAGGTGATGGGCCAGTTGGTCCACTGATGTGGCGGAGAACCGGTTGCGTGTGTGCAAGCTCCGCAGAAACGCGGGCGCGAAAAGGAGTGCACCGTAGTTGTGAACAGTGGGATTGCCGAGGTAAGTGGCGATCGAGTTTCGTCCGTAAGTTTTGTTGACGCGTTTTAGGTTCCTGGCGACCTCATCGAAAGCCTCATTCCAGCCGATGCGTTGCCAGCCGGTCGGGGTGCGGCGCACCGGATGGCGCAGTCGATCGGGGTCGAAATGGAAATCCTGCAACGCGACTGCTTTCGGGCAGATATAACCGCGGCTGAACGGATCGTCCTTATCACCACGAATCGTTAGCTGGCGCTCGGATTCTACAGTTATCTCGATCCCACAGATCGCCTCGCAGAGATTGCAGTTGCGATAATGAGGAGCGATCTTCGACATTGTGCGTTGAACGTCGGCGAAGCTTGTTGGCGGCGAGGGTTTTACGTTTGGTGGTCCATGGGTTCAGGCACACTGTCCGCGAGAGCACACGGTCAGCGTCAGAAGGTTAGCTGCTTACGGAGTATCTTCTTGCTCCGTATTCTCCGTGGGAATACCATCGGGATAAGTGTTGCGGTACGCCCGTTCGTTGCGTTCGCGCTGGATCGCCTTTTCTCGCTTAATTTGTTCAATTTCCTCAGGATCAGCGCGCTCGCGGTGGGCTCGCACAGGACCATATAAAAACTCACGAATAAGGTTTTGGATTTCAGATCCCATTCCACTCTCCTATAGCTCAATTAACGAGACACATTATCTCTTAGCGATGCCCTATCGACAATACTCATCGCTCTCCATATGAAGCCGGAAGTCGAAAAGATATCTGCTTCTAAACGATATGCGACTTTAAGAGGGCCGGGAATCGCCATGAATTGCTGCACCTCAATAGCCTCGTTGGGCTCTACATATCGTTGTTTTTTCGCCTCGAAAACATCAAACGACGCGAGTCTCTTGTCCTTAACAGCATATACTCCGGCATCAGAACTCGCCGTGTACTCGTACAAGATCAACGTGCTAATCTCACGATCAAAGTCAATCCTCGAGGAACCGACATTCTTGATTTGAACTGTTGCTATCAGATAGACCACGCCATCTAGCCTCACGAACCGACCTGTTACCGCCGGTGTAAGGCTCTGTTGAAATGTTCTTGCCTTCACGAATTTGAAATAGGCCCAACAACCGCCCGCGCAAAGGGCAAGCACCTGAACGACATTTTGTATCGACCCCGTAAATTGATGCGTAGTCGCCCAGTCGATTTTGAACGGCGAATGCGCCACAAGACAGCACACCAAGACGAGCAGCAACAATCCACTTAGCGGTAAGCTATTGTCTCTAAACCATTGCAGTGGTCCTGGAACGGGCTCGTCAGGTACTCGGACAGGCGTTGGTGACGAATGAGGTAGACGTTCGGGCATGAGGAATCCTCGTTAAAGATAGATCTCAGATCGAGGTTGTGTTGTCGGTAACACAACCCGGTCCGCTTCTTTTGTTGAGGGGTTGACGCTAACTCTACCAGCCAGATTTTCGCTTGTCACTAAGTATTAACCACCGCTCGAGTAACGGAAGCTACTAAGGGCGCTTGGTGAGTTTGAAGTTGCCCGGGTGATCCGAGGGGACGATGTCCCAGCCGTTCGCCAGTTCCAGGGACCAGCCGTCGCCTTTCAACGGACGAGCGGAAAGATCCGTGGGCGCAGGGACGCGGGCGCGCGCGAGGTGACCGGCTGTGTCGCGCTCGAGCCACGCGCCGTTCGTCACGGTCAGCACGCCCCACGCATCGACCATTCGCAGCGTGGGATATACGGTGTTGCTCGCGTCAATGCCGATCACGTTGTTCGGATCGTAGCTGTAATTCACGTCCGCAGTAACAGACAGTATCAAGGTCGGGCCATCTAAAAATTTCTTTTTCGCTTCTGCTATTTGCTGTTTGCGACGCTGTTCCTGCTGAGTCTCGAGCGTAATGATCTCATCGCCGTTGTAACGCGGCACAGCAGCGCGTGCCGCCGCTTCCGACACGCGAAGGCGAATGCCGAAACGCTGTCGCAACAGTTCTCCGAGATCAGAAGCAGGTCGCAAACTCTTACGCCACGGTCCACCACTGACATCGAGCAGCGCACCGTACGCCGGACCCGAAACATACGCAAACGAACGCGCAAACGTCGGATTGTTACGCGCCTGCCGCAGGATCAGATCGGCGCGGACGACGGTCTCCTGCAAGTCTGCCGAACTTAATTTCACGCCCGTGTATTCGGCCAGTCCCTCATTCAGCTCGAGCGCAACTTCGTTCTGCGCCGCAGCGGGAAACAGCGAACGCCGATACGCACGGAACAGCAACGCATCAGCAACAGCATCTCTTTGCGCCGGACCACTCGAGCGTAACGCGCGTTCGAGCGCGCGCCACTCCATCTGAATCCAGATCCGTCCATTCAACTCATCCAGATGCGCATTGACCGCATCACGCGCCGGCAATCCGAGCTGCTTCTGTAGCCGGTGAAAACACTCGTGCAACAACAAGCGTTCACGCGGCTGGCGAAAATCCGAAACCGGCCACATTACCATGGTCCAATGCACGCCGGCCCAGTCGGTCGCGGTATTCGCGGCGCTCATCTCATTTGGCAGCTTGCCGATGAAAACACCATCCTGCGCCACGAGCTTGCCCTCGAGGTCCGCCTGATTCGTGACAACGGCGCCGCTGCCGGGATCGACGAACATGATTGGACCATACAACGGCACACCCCACATCTTCCTGCCGTCACGATCGGAAGTCTGCTTGAGCTCCTGAAAATATTGGGCGGCGAGTTTAGTATCGATCGAGGACGACTGCGCTATCGCAGACGGAACGAGTAAGAGCGCCAGCGCGAGGAGAATGAAAGCCGCGCGGCTGCTAGACAATTTTTGGTTAGCCCTGCGATGAGTGCTACTATTCACGCCTGATTCACACCTCCCGTTTGGGTTCTCACGTGACGCTCAGCACGTAGCCTTTCGACTCTGCATCCCCTACGACCCCGATGGTCCATCAAGAGGGGCGTAGCCCACTCAGGAGGAAGATTATGGCGCAGCCAAACAATACTACTCGCCGACTCTCATCACAGGCCAGCACGATCCTGTTGCTGGTTCTCACGACTTTGTTTTTGCACTTCAGCGCTCAGGCCGCAGCGCCGGTGGGCCAGACGATCTGGATACGCGCATCCGCAACCAATCTCTTCGTCTCGGCCGATCAGAACCGCGGAACATTCGCGCCGCTCGTTGCGGATCGCTCGACAGTCGACGCGTGGGAGCAGTTTCAGGTAGTCGACGCGGGCAGCGGTTTCATCGCGTTCAAATCGATCGGCACAGGTCTGTTCGTGTCGGCCGATCAAGCTCGCGCAGCGTACGCTCCACTCGTTGCGGATCGCAGCGCGATCGGCACGTGGGAACAGTTTACGTGGACCGACATCGCCGGCGGCGCGTTCACACTCAAAGGACGAGCGCTCAATCGTTTCGTTTCCGCCGATCTCAATCGCGGAACGTTCGCGCCGCTCGTATGCGATCGCACTACCGCCGGAGGTTGGGAACAGTTTACGTGGGGCGCGGTCGGTTCGCAGCCGCCGGCAGGAGCGCCGCCGGGCTTCTCGCGCCTGGTCTGGTCCGACGAGTTCAATGGAACAACAATCAACACCGCAAACTGGGGCTACGATCTCGGCAACGGCGGCTTCGGCAACAACGAGCTCGAGAACTACACCAACAGACCGGAGAACGCGCGCATCGAGAACGGCATGCTCGTGATCGAAACGCGGCGAGAGAACTTAGGCGGCAGCGCCTACACGTCGGCGCGTCTGAAGACGCAGGGCAAACAATCGTTCGGCATCAACACCTGGGTCGAAGCACGCATCAACGCGCCGGAAGGGCAGGGCATCTGGCCGGCTTTCTGGATGCTCGGCAACAGCATCAGCACGGTGGGTTGGCCATCGTGCGGCGAGATCGACATCATGGAGATGCGGGGCCAGAACCCGTTCCAAAACTTCGGTACGATTCACTGGGCCGATGCGAATGGGCAACACGCGTCGTTTGGCGGAACTTACAATTCCTCAACTTCGCTCGCGGCCGGCTTTCACACGTTTGCCGTCTCGCGCACCGCAAGCACGATCACGTGGTATGTGGATCGGGTTCAGTATGCGCAGGCAAACATCGCCGGTGGCATCAACAGCACGTCCGAGTTTCAAGGCTCGTTCTTCATCCTGCTCAACGTCGCTGTGGGCGGAAACTTCGTCGGCAGTCCCGATGGCACGACTGTATTTCCGCAGCAGATGCAGGTTGATTGGGTGCGAGTCTGGGGAACCTAAGACGTAGAAACTCCGCGAGGTCACGGCTGAACAGGTCATGGCCTCGCCGGAGAATCTTGGTTTGAAACGCTACACTCTCCGCATCGAACTAAGCCAAACGCCTTTCCATTTTACCGAGCGAACTTAGGATCTTCGCTGGCATCGAATCTGCTGAACTGTGGTCGGGGGCAGATGAGACGATGATGAACAATGGTCTGCGTGAAGGTGGAATGCTGGGCGTGATTCGTGAGCTGTCAGCTCAACGCGCGAGTGGCAGATTGCAAATCAGCACGGGGATGACTGAGGGCGCACTTTTCTTCGCGCGGGGTCAACTCGTGGATGCTCGGCTCGGCAGGCTCAACGGCTTTCAAGCGATCAATGCCCTCGTTTCCGTGCCGGATGCCAGTTACAACTTTGAGCCGTCGATAGCGCCGCCGGCGCAGAGTTCGATCGCTCCGAATGAGCGTTTGTTGTTGAAAGACTTCTTTGGCATTGAGGTCGTGGGCAATGAGCACTCGGACGACGTCGCGGCAAACTGGCTGGAAGACAGTTCGGCGCCGGAGCAAGTAGTGCCACTCGCTGAGGTCGCGGAAGCGTATCCGGACGATCAGCAGTTGTTGGCGAACGAGGATGAGGAAGTTACGCTGGTCCGACCGAAACCAGCCGTTGCAGAAACGCGACCTGAACCAATCGTCACAGAACCTCGATCCGAACGAGCCGTTCCAGAATATCGAGACGAACCATTCGTGGCAGAGCCTGCACGCGGGCGAATCTTTGCCGAGCCGCGCGCTCCACTCGCGAACCGGCCGGTTACCCGATCGAGATTTCTTCCTGCGTTGTTCGTGGTCCTGGTAACGGTGCTTGTGGCTGCGGCGGCAGTCGTGTTGTTGAATCGTTTGCGCAACCCTGACGCCACTGCATCGGTCGCGCCGGCCGCGCAGCCCTCGTCGCCTGCGGCAACACAACCAAGTCAGCCAGTAACACAACCAACTCAGCAACCAGACACACAGACCGTCGCTGCTGTTCCTGACCTGACGGGTAAGTGGACGGTGATCAATACCGTCGAGCAAACCGCTTACGAACCTTACCGGAACATGGAGATCGGGTTTAACGTCGCCATCAATCAGGCGGGAAGAGAAATCACCGGCACCGGCGAAAAGATTTCTGAAAACGGCCGCAGTCTACCTGCCGCAGGCAGAACCCCGATCCAGGTAAAAGGGACGATCGACGGCGACAACATCCAAGCCACGTTCTCGGAAAACGGCGCCGCGCGAAAAACCAACGGCCGTTTCGTGTGGCGAATTGATAGAGGCAGCGGTGGTCTAACAGGAACATTCGTATCGACGGCTGCTCGTACGAGCGGAAAATCAGCGGCGAAAAAGTCTTTGTAACAACCCAGCCGGGTTTTTTATTATTGGCTCGATCATCTTCGTTCGGGTCGAAAGCAAATGAACAATCACAAACTACCTGCGCGCTTCGCTCGCGTTGCGTTCACCACTCTGCTGCTACTCGTCTGTTGCGTGGCAAACACGCCGGCGCAGACGAACAAACGAGAACTCACGCTGGAATATGTCTTCGGTCCGGAAGGACGCGCCCTCGCGAGTGTTCCCGAGACCGCGTGGCTCGATGACGGCACGCTCGTGATGCTCGACAATCGTCGTCCGTCCGCGCAGCAAACCTTCGAGTGGCTTGATCCGAGGAACGGACAGAAGCACTCGATGGTTGATGCCGCGCGCGCCCTCGCTGATCTTAAGCGCAACGTCGCGGGCATGAACGTAGACGCGTTGCCGTGGCCGCTGGCTTTCGACGGCTACGGCAAACAGGCGCTCTACGTTTTCAAAGACGATGTTTTCGTTCTCGACTTAGCCACTGCGCATTTCCGCCGGCTCACTTCAACGCCAGAGCCAGAAACTTCAGCCAGCTTCTCGCCAAACGGTCGCCGCGTCGCTTACGTGCGCGCGAACAATCTTTATTCATTCGATCTCGACACGAATCGCGAGACTCAGCTCACGCGTGATGGTTCGGAAACACTGCTGAACGGCACGCTCTCGTGGGTCTATTGGGAAGAGGTTTTCGGCCGCCGCGACATCGGCTACTGGTGGGCGCCCGATTCACAAGCAATCGCTTATCTTCAGTCTGACGACTCAGCAGTCGATCTCAGTTATTTCGTCGATTTCGTTCCTTTCTCGCCGCGCGTAATCCACCAGCGTTACGCGCGAGCGGGCCGCGCGAATCCGCGCGTGCGACTCGGCATCATCGAGTTGGGCCATGACAACCCCACCTGGATTCAGATCAACGACAAACCGTTCGAATACATCGTCCGCGCGAAGTGGCTGCCCGACGCCCGTCGCTTGAGTCTCGAAACGATGCCGCGCCAGCAGACGGAGCTGTCCTTGTATTTCGCCAATCGCGAAACCGGAAAGGCCACCCGCGTGCTCACCGAGACGAATCCCGGTTGGGTGAACATGACCGACGACCTTTACTTCTTTGGTGACGAGCAACATTTTCTCTGGCCCTCGGAACGAGATGGTTACATGCATCTCTACCGCTATCGCATGGACGGCACACTCGAAAACCAGGTCACGAAAGGACGCTGGGCGTTGGCAAGCGCGGGCGGCATCGCGTTCTGGGTGCGTCAGGCGCTCGTCGGCGTCGACGAAAAGAACAACTGGATCTACTTCACCGCGCTCGAACAGTCGTCGACGGAAAGACATTTGTATCGCGTGCATCCGGACGGCTCGGGGTTCACGCGTCTTTCGAAAGAACCCGGTACGCACCGCATCTCAATGTCACCCGATGCGCGTTATTACCTGGATCGTTACTCAGACATCCGTACGCTCCCAGCGCTGCGACTGCACGCGAGCGATGGTCCAGTCGAGCAAACGATCGCTGCGGCGCGCCCGGAACTGCTCGCGCCATACGACGTGCAGTATCCGGAGTTACTCACGATCCCGGCAGCGGATGGTTTTCCGATGCCGGCCCAGATCATGAAGCCGAAAGATTTTCGTCCCGAGCGAAAGTATCCGGTGGTGATGTCGATCTACGGCGGAGCATCGGCGCCGCAGGTCATCAATGGCTGGCAGGGAGACGTCCTGTGGAACCAAATGCTGGTCGACGCGGGCTTCGTGGTCGTCAAGGTTGATAATCGATCGGCAACGGGCATCAGCAAGGAGTTGGAAAACACTGTCGTCAAACATCTGGGTGAAGCAGAGACGCCCGACCTCGTCGCCGCGGCGCGTTGGTTGAAGAAGCAGAGTTGGGTCGATCCGGCGCGTGTGGGTGTGTGGGGCTGGAGTTACGGTGGTTACATGACGCTGAATTTGCTGACGCGATCGGAGGAGTTCAAAGCGGGCATCTCAGTCGCGCCGGTGGTCGACTGGCGCTACTACGACAGCAAGTGGACCGAAGGCGCGATGCGGACGCCACAGGAGAACGCGGCGGGTTACGAGAGTTCATCGTTGATTCCGCTCGCCAAACAACTGCACGGGAATCTGCTGATCGTTTTCGGCACGTACGACGACAACGTGCATCCGTATAACGAGCTGGCCTTCATCGACGGGTTGATCGCCGCGGGCAAGAAGTTTCAAATGATGGCCTATCCGATGCGCAAGCACGGCATCGCAGATGAAGCCGCGACGCTTCATCTGCGCTCGTTGATGCTCGACTTCTGGAAAGCAAATCTCTAGGCGACTTAGCTCCCGGTTGTCTTACCTGTTGACAGTCCACAGGAGACGGCAGTAAGCTCCTGTGGCTAATCAACAGGAGGACAGATCCCCGCGATGGTCAGGGAAAGTAAACATGAAGTCCTGCCGGGCACTCTCAACCTTCTAATCCTCAAGACGCTCGCGACGCTCGGACCGCTACATGGATACGGAATCGCGCGCCGCATCGAGCAGGTGAGTGGAGATCTGCTGGAGCTCAACCAGGGCACCATCTATCCCGCTCTGTTGAAGCTCGAGCAGATGGGCTGGATTCGCACCAAATGGAGCGTGTCGGAAAACAATCGCCGCGCTAAGTTCTATTCCCTGACTCCCGCCGGAAAGAAACAGTTGGCGCGAGAGGAAGAAGAATGGCGGCGCACGTCGTCGATTGTGACGCGGTTTCTCACACCCTCGGAGAATAAATCATGACCAGCTTACGCGCCTTCTTGTCGCGGCTGCGCGCACTCTTCCAGAAACGAAAACTCGAAGACGATCTCGCCGCTGAGATCCAGTCGCACCTCGAAATGCAGATCGAGGACCTCGTGCGCCAAGGAATGAGCCCGGAAGAAGCGCACTATCTGGCGTTGCGAAAGTTCGGCGGCGTCGAGCAAGTGAAGGAGACTTACCGCGAGCAAGGCAGCCTCCCGCAAGTGGAAACATTCTGGCGCGATGCGCGCTATGGGTTTCGTATGCTGCGGCGCAATCCGGGAATCACCGCGGTAGCGATCATCTCGCTCGCGCTCGGCATCGGCGCGAACACCGCTTTGTTCAGCGCGGTGTATGCCGTTTTGATAAAGCCTCTGCCGGTCGAAAACCCGGAGCGGCTGGTGCTGTTTGAATGGCAGTCAGGACGCCCGTTCAGAGTGAGTGGTATGAGCGGCACTTCGAACGTTGAAGTCCCCGCGGGCAGAAGAGGTCTTTCACTGTTTCGTTACGACGTGTTCGAACAGATGCGCGAGACACAAACGGCCGCGACGCAAAGCCCGCTGAGTGATCTATTTGCCTTTGGTCCAATGCCTGAACTGACGGCGAAGGTAGGCGACGAGCCGGAGATCGTTAACGGGCAAGTCGTGACGGGCGACTACTACACGGGCTTGCGAGTGCAACCGAGTTTGGGCCGCGTCATCAATGCTGAAGACGATCATCCCGGCACGGCGCCGGTCGTTGTTCTTAGTCATCGCTTTTGGCAAAACCGTTTCGCAGCCAATCCCGGCGTCATCGGCCAACAACTAAAACTCAATCAGCAATCGTTTACCATCATCGGCGTCACGCCGCCTGACTTCAACGGCACGCTTCAGGTGGGCTACGAGCCCGCGGTCACGATCCCGCTCGCGTTTGAGCCGCTCGTGCAGGGTGAGCGAAGCAGACTCGGTACCGCGAGCGAACCCGGCGTGTGGTGGTTGAATGTAATGGGCCGGCTCAATCCGGGCGCGACCCACGAACAAGCGCGCGAAAGTCTGAACGCTGCTTTTCAAACAGCCGCGCTCGCGGCTATGCCGCCGCCGTCGAAAAGCAACCAACCCGTACAACTCGAGCGGCGTGATTATCCGCAACTGATCACCGAGACGGGTAGCCGCGGAATGATGGACGTGCGCCGGAGTTACGCTTCATCAATCTACGGACTCTTCATCGTCGTCGCGCTTGTATTGTTGATTGCGTGTACCAACCTCGCCAACTTACTGCTCGCACGCGCGGCGTCTCGTGCTCCGGAGATCCGCGTCCGGCTTGCGGTTGGCGCCGGACGCTGGCGTGTGTTGCGGCAACTCCTTACTGAGAGTTTGCTGCTCGCGATGCTCGGCGGACTGTTTGGAGTGCTCGTCGCTTTCTGGGGGCGAGGCGTGTTGAGCGCACTCGCCGACAAACAGAGCGGACTCATGCCTGGCGGCGTCGAGTTGCGTGTGAATTGGACCGTGCTCGCGTTTACGTTCGCGGTGTCATTACTGACGGGCGTGTTGTTTGGCTTGGCGCCGGCGTGGCGGGCGACGAGTCTGGATCTCGGCACGGCGCTCAAGCGCAGCAGTCGCACGACTGCCGGCGTATCGCGTTTGAGCAAAGCGCTGCTCGTGGCCCAAGTCGCAGTCTCAGCGTTGCTGCTGACCGGCGCGGGCTTGTTCATCCGCACGCTCTACAATCTCCAGCACGTCGAGCTCGGCTTCAATCCGGAGAACCTGTTGGTGTTCAAGCTGCAGCCCGAGCAAGCGGGCTACAAAGACGAGCGTCTGTTGCGCCTTTACCAGCAACTATTCGAGCGGTTGGACCACCTGCCGGGTGTACGCGTGGCCACGTTCGCGCGCGTCGAACTCCTCGCGGATGACAATTGGTTCAATGACTTTCTCCTTCCCGGCGAAACGGCCGCGACTGCGGCGGAACACGAGACGATGCGGCAGACGGTGCGTGAGAATTATTTCCGCACGATGGAGATTCCGCTCGTGCAGGGACGCGAGTTCAACGCACAGGACGACAACCACGCTCCGGCCGTGGCCGTTATCAATCAAACCTTCATGCGCAAGTTCTTTCCGAACGGCGAAGGCCTCGGAAAGCGTGTCACACTCAATGAGCGTGAAGTCGAGATAGTCGGAGTAGTCGCCGATACGAAATACCGGAAGCAACGTGAAGATCTGCAACCGCTGCTCTACACGCCGTGGCAGCAGGAAGCAGCAGACCTCGGCGAGATGCACTTCGCGCTGCGTGCGGCCGGGGATCCAAACACTTTAGCCGCTCAGGTGCGTGAGGTGGTCCATGCTCTCGATAACAACTTGCCGGTCACTGAAATCGGCACGCAGTCAGCGCGGGCACAAACCACACTCGCACAGGAACGACTTTATGCACGTCTGTTTGGCTTTTTCGGTTTGGTCGCACTTGCCCTCGCGGGCATTGGGCTCTTCGGCGTGCTGGCTTATTCAGTCAGTCAACGGACGAAGGAGATCGGCGTGCGCATGGCTTTTGGCGCACGCGCCGCGAAGGTCGTCGTGATGGTAATTTGGCAGGGCATGAAGCTCGTCCTCGTGGGCCTGTCCGTTGGTTCGTTGATCGGCTTCACCTTCATGCGCCTGCTGAACAGTCAATATTTCGGACCTGACACATGGCAGCAGGAGATGAAACAACAACTCTACGGCGTCACAGTCAGCGATCCTTTCACCCTCCTCGTTGTCGCCTCGCTTCTCACGGGCGTTGCGCTCATCGCGTGCTGGCTGCCTGCGCGTCGCGCCGCACAGGTAGATCCGCTCGTCGCGTTGCGTCACGAATAACGTTTCGATTGACAACGGAAACTAAACCCTTATACTGCCCGAACCTCCTACCTCGACGCGATCTGTTGTAAGCCCAGTACAAACTCCGGTTGTTTGCAGTCAGGAGGGAGTATGCCCGCTGTTCAATGGCAAGTTGATGTTGGGAATAAGATTCTCGGGTCGTTGCCGCAGTCTGAGTTCCGGCGTCTGAGCGAACACCTGGAACGAGTGCATCTCGAAAAAGGCAACGTCGTTTACGTGACCGGCGATACGATTCGCCATACCTACTTTCCAATTAATGGGTTGCTGTCGCTCGGTTTGACTACAGAGACCGGCGCCAGCATGGATCTCGCAATGATCGGCGACGAAGGCCTCGCCGGGCTTACCGTGATCAATAAAACGGGAATCATTCCTTACGATGTAACTGTGGCGGTGGCCACCGAAGCATGGAAGATCAAGGCGCAGGCGCTCGAAGCAGAGTTCGATCGCGGAGAAGCGTTGCACGATCTGGTGCTCGCGTATCTGAACATTCTGCTGGGCCAGATCTCGCAATCGTCCTTCTGCCACCGCTTTCATAAGTTGGAAGCAGCACTCAGCAGTTGGTTGTTAATTATTCAGGATCGACTGGGCTCCGATACTTTGAATGTCACGCAGGAGCTCATCGCCAACGCGCTCGGTGTGCCGCGTACGGGTGTCACTGCGGCGGCGGGTTCGCTACAGCGAGTGGGCCTTATTCGTTACAGTCGCGGACGGATCGTGATTCTCGACCGCGCCGGACTCGAGCTGCAGTCCTGCGAGTGTTATCGAATCATCCGCGACAAGCTAAAACAATTTCCGGGAGATTCGACTATGGGTCGAGTTTAGACAGACAGGGCCATCGCGTTTCCGGTAAAAGAGGCTTGCACCATTAGGTGGTTTTATATAGTCCCGGCTACTCACACCTCACCGACGTAGCAAACGGGTGGGACGAGGAGATCGTATCTCTCGCCCCCTCTAGTCTGCTGTTGCTCGGTACCTCCGTTTCAATTTTTTCGGTACTTTGCCCCAACCGGCGCAAAGAGCGGTAGCTCTGTCTAAACACTCATTCTCAAGCTGCTGCGGCAATAATCCCCACATCGATCGAAGGTATTGAATGCGTTAGGAAGCAGGTATATGCTTACGCGCGATCCATTTGAAAAGAGAAGCCGGCACGCCTCATCTGAATTCGATCCGCTCGTGACTACTCGGTACGAGTGAAGCCAAAGGACCACACGTATGGACTCTCTACTCAAAGACCTTCGCTTTGCGTTGCGGACGATGTGGAAGCATCGCGCTTTTTCGGCGGTCGCGATTCTCACGTTGGCGCTGGGTATTGGTGGCAGTACGTCGATCTTCACCGTTGTGAACGCCGCGCTGTTGCGTGGTCTTCCTTACCAGGCGCCCGACCGGCTCTATCACCTTTGGGAGCAGACGCCGCGAGTGAACTTTCCCCGGCGCGAGTTTTCTTATCTCGATTATCAGGACTACCAGCAGAACAATGTGTTCGAAGGCATCGCCGCTTACGCCGGGGCCGGTGCGATCCTCAGTGGTTCCGGCGAACCGGAAAACATCGGCGCGCCGCGCGTGAGCGCAAACTTCTTTTCAGTTCTCGGCGTCAATCCGATCCTCGGCCGCACTTTCCAGGCTGGAGAAGACAAGCCGGGTGGTCCAAAAGTAACTGTGCTCGACTACGGATTCTGGCAGGGCAAATTCGGCGGCGATCAGGGAGTGATCGGACGTCAACTCACGATCGACGGCGAGAGTTACACCGTCGTCGGAGTGTTGCCCGCGAGTTTTCAATTTGCCCTCCGGGACAACGATCTTTGGCTGCCTTACCAACCGACACAAGCCCAGGCGACTCGCCGCGGGCTGCACGGCACAAACCTTATCGCGCGGCTTAAACCGGGCGTGTCAGAGACGCAGGCGCAAGCGGAGTTGAGCACCATCGCCGCCCGCATCGCGCAGGAGAACAACCAGTCGCACGCGGGAACAAGCGCGCTGATGGTTCCGCTACAGGAACAGATCGTGGGCCAGCTAAGGCCGACGTTGCTCGTCCTATTGGCTGCGGTCGGCCTTGTACTGCTCATCGCGTGCGCGAACGTCGCCAGCTTGTTGTTGACGCGCGCACTGTCGCGACAAAAGGAAGTCGCGATTCGTTCGACACTCGGCGCCAGTCGGTGGCGCGTGATCCGGCAGCTACTCACTGAATCCATCGTCTTGTCCCTCATCGGTGGCGTAGCGGGTTTGGCAATTGCTTACTGGAGTGTGCCCGCGATTGTCGGAGCTTTGCCGCCGGCGCAACGACTCGCAATGCCTTTTCTCACTACGTTGCATTTCGATGCGAAGGTACTCGCGTTTTCTTTCGGTCTCTCGTTGCTTACCGGAGTGGTGTTTGGTCTCATCCCGGCCTTGCAGTCTTCACGTCTCGATCTCAGCGAAGTGTTGAAAGAAGGCGGACGCCGATCGGCCGGCAGTGTGGGCCATCGACTACGCAGCGCGATGGTCGTCACTGAGATTGCGCTCGCGGTCGTACTGCTCGTGGGCGCCGGACTGCTGATGAAGAGTGTCTTCCGGCTGCTGCAAAGCAACATCGGTTTCAAAACAGACAATCTGCTTACAGTCGAGTTTGTCTTGCCGCCGGTTAAATATGCGCAACCGGCCCAGACGATCAATTTCAGCGACCAGGTCCAGGAACGCGTGCGCAATGTGCCCGGTGTCGTGAGCGCCGGAATAGTGGATCTGCTGCCGTTGAATGGCGGCAACACGACGAGATTCAGTATCGACGGCGATCCCGTTCCACCGCCGGGCCAGGAGACTGAGGCCAATCTGCGCCGCGTTACTGATTCTTACTTTCAAACGCTAGGCGTGCCGTTGCTTGCGGGCCGCATGTTCGATCCACACGATACTCTCGACAGTCAGGGCGTCGTCATCATCTGCAAGTCGATGGCGGATCGAATGTTTGCCGGACGCAATCCTGTCGGCATGCGCATCCGCTACACGTCCGCTCAGGTGCCGCCGGATCTGATCGTCGGTGTGGTCGGCGACATCAAGATCACGGGACTGGATGAAGCGGTCAAACCGGTGCTTTATTACCCGTTCCGCCAGAATCCTTCGCCTGCTGCCAATCTTGTGGCGCGAACTAATGGCGATCCGGCGACGCTGGGAACGGGACTGCGCAACGAGATCCGCAACGTCGAACCCGATACGGCGATTCTCAACGTACGCACGGTGGACGAGATGATCTCGCAAACACCGGCGTCGTTCATGCGGAAGTTTCCGGCGTTGCTGATGAGCATCTTCGCGGGTGTCGCGCTCCTGCTGGCGTCGATCGGCATCTACGGCGTTATCTCTTATTCGGTCAGACAACAGACTCACTACATCGGCGTGCGTATGGCGTTGGGCGCGAGTCCGGCAGACATTCTCAAGATGGTCCTGAAACAGGGAATGGTGCTGGCGTTGCTCGGTGTCGCCATCGGCGTAGTGGCAGCAATCGGTTTGATGAGGTTATTGCGCTCGCTGCTCTTCGAAGTGAGCACGACCGACGTCGCCACGTTTGCGCTCGTCACTGGCGTGCTGTTCGTAGTCGCGTTGTTGGCGTGTTATCTGCCGGCACGTCGCGCAACGAAAGTCGATCCACTTATCGCGCTCAGGTACGAATAAGCAAAAGTTCAATCAGTAATTTTCTGACAGCCCACATCCTCGTTCGTTTAAGGCCTACGATAGTTAGTACCTTCGTCAGCTAACCACCTTCACGCTTTTCTCGAAAAGTCATCTGCCGTGAAAGATGGTGCTCTTGCCGAGCGCCTTCTCAGCCAAACCCGTACCTATCACTTTTCGGCAAAGCCTCTTTCAACATTCGCCACGTTGACAACTTTGTCAGCTCACATAGGAGTGAAAAATATGATTCGGGTTGGAGAAGACACTGAAGTAAAGAACCTTCGCGAGATCGTAAAGGTAAACAGCGTCCACTTTCAGTGGAAATTGATGGTCTATATCCTCGTGACCGTCTCGCTCATCGGTCTAACTTTGTATCTGCCGTTGCCCTACTGGCTGCTACCCTCGCTGGCCCTCGGCCTGGCTTACGCCCATGCCGTCGAACTGCAGCACCAGTGCTTACACAACACCGCGTATCGCAGCAGATTTTGGGGACGCGTAGTCGGCGTTCTCCTCGGCTTACCCTCATTAGTTTCCTTCTCTGATTACCAGAACAGTCATCTCAAGCACCATCGACTGCTCGGTACACCCGAAGACAAAGAGTTCTTCAACTACGCCTACCAGAAGCTGAACTCTTTGCCCGCGCTCGTCACACACTTGTGGATGGTGCGTCACTATCGCGACGTGATGGGCTACATCGTCAAGTCGTCGCTCGGCATACTCGTTCGCAAAAACGAAGCCACCGAGAAGATGGCGAAGAAGATTCGTTTCGAGTACCAACTGATGGCGATCTTCATTGCCGCCATGACGTTCGTCACGATCTACTTTCAGACGACGCTCTTTCTGAAGTTGTGGTTCATTCCATTGCTCGTTGCGGTGCCGACGCACGCACTCATCGAACTGCCCGAGCACATCGGCTGCAACACCACTCGGCCGGACGTGCTCGTCAACACGCGAACGATCAGGACCAACAAACTCCTCGTGTGGTTCGTCAACGGCAACAACTACCACGTCGAACATCATTGGCTGCCCGCGGTTCCAAACGACAAGTTTCCCGAATTGCATAACTACGTGGAGTCGAGAATCACGTATGCCGATTTAGGTTACCGGTCGTTCTACAGCCAGTTCCTCCGCAACCTGCGCAAGAACAATCTGCATCAGGCGTGGGAACCAGCAACACTACATTTCCGGCCGCGAATTGCTGCGGTTACCGCACCTGAACTGGCAGGCGAGCCCGCCGTGAGTTCGGCAGTGAGCGAGGTCGCGGAAGAAACCAGGTCGGCTAAGGCAGGCGCCTGAGCCATAAACCCGTTGCAAAGGATGAAAGAAATGGAGACAGCAACTCAAAACACAATTCATGCGAACGGCAATCTTGAATCGCTTCGGTTTCTGACACCGGAGCAGGTGCGCACAGTCAGGGAAAAATTCGGCACGCCGACTTTCGTTTACGACGAAGCTTCACTCGAGTGGCAAGCGAAAACGATGCTGAGTTTCCCGAACGCCTTCGGCCTTACCGTTTACTACTCACTAAAAGGCGGCGCGAGCGGCGCGATCATCAGGCTCTTCGATCGACTCGGTTTGCACTTCGACGCGAGTTCGATCTGGGAAGCAATGCGGGCGATCGCGGTCGGCGTCAAGCCGTCGAAAATCCTGCTGACGGCCCAGGAAATTCCGCCGGACTTCGGGACGTACGTCGAGCGCGGCATGCAGTTCAACGCCTGCTCGTTGCGACAACTCGAAATGTACGGCAAGCAGTTTCCCGGACGTGAAGTGTCGATCCGCGTCAACCCCGGACACGGCACGGGCTTTATCAACCGCCTCACCAGCGGTGGTCCAACGGCGAGTTTTGGCATCTGGTACGAGTATCTCGACGACGTTCGCGCCATGCTGAAAAAGTATCGCCTCAAGGTAAACCGCATTCACCATCACATCGGCTCGGGTCACGATCCGGAGGCGTGGTTGCGCATCGCTGCGGACACGCTCAACCTCGCGAAGACCTTTGGTCCAGTCGCGATCATCAATCTCGGCGGCGGCTACAGAGTCAAAGCGTTGCAGTCGGAACCGGAGATTGACTATCACGACATCGGCGAACGTCTGCGCCGTTTGTTTGGAAACTACGCCACTGAAACCGGAATCAAACCGCGTCTCGAGATCGAGCCGGGCACGTTTCTCGTCGCGAACTGCGGTTCGCTCGTCACGAGCGTGGTCGACGTGATCTCGACCGGTGAGAAGGGATTCAACTTCATCAAGCTCGATGCTGGTTTGACCGAAGTCATTCGTCCGGGCTTCTACGGTTCGCTGCATCCGTTGGTCGGCATTCCGGCGGAGGGAGATCTGCGGACGACAGCGAAGGAATACCTGGTGACGGGGCATACGTGTATTGCCGGCGATACGTTGACGGTAGCGATGCGCGACCCGGAGACGTTCGTCCCGCAGTTGATTAGCCTGACTGAGCCGGGAGATCTGCTCGTGGTCGAGCGTGCGGGTGGCTACTGCTCGAGCATGAACATGAAAAACTTCAACTCGTTTCCGGAAGCACCCGAAGTTCTGCGGCGCAAAGACGGACGTTTTGACGTCATTCGCGAAAGACAAACTCTCGAGCAGATGACGCAAAACGAAGTGCTGCCGAACGACCTGATGGTCGCCGCTTCCGCCTGAACACCTTCCCAAGTTTCCCAGGCTACAAGAAACATGGTTTCGCATTTCAGTGCCAAGGCACCGATTGAATCGACACCTGTGTGCGAGGTCGACCTGCGCCAGACTCTGGTTGACCTCCTTCGTGGCAGGCTGGCCGGCCAGTCAAACCAGATCGCTTACACGTTTCTGGTTGACGGGGAAACTGAAGAGGTCAGCTTAACTTACGGTGAGCTCGACGCGCGGGCGCGCGCCATCGCCGCCCAACTGCAACGGCTCGGCGCGTACGCGGAGCGCGTGCTGCTGCTTTACCCGCCGGACCTGGAGTACATCGCTGCTTTCTTCGGCTGCCTCTACGCCGGAGCGGTGGCCGTTCCCATCTTCGCGCCGCGGGCGAATCGCTCGTTGTCGCGTCTCCAGGCCATCGCCGCCGATGCTGAAGCTAAAGTCGTGTTAACGACGGCGGCAGTTTTCGCTCGCATCGAACCTTTCCTGGCCCAAGTCTCCGAGTTGCAAGCCATGCACTGGCTCGCGACCGACAACCTCGACGACGAGACGGTGCAGGAGTGGACTGAAACCCACCTCGATAACGACACCCTCGCGTTCATTCAATACACCTCCGGCTCAACCGCGTCGCCGAAAGGCGTGATGGTCAGCCACGGCAACATCCTGCACAACGAAAAGATGATTCAGAGTGCGTTCCGGCAGACCGAGCAATCGGTGATTCTGAGCTGGCTGCCTCTGTATCACGACATGGGTTTGATCGGCGGCGTGCTACAGCCGCTCTACGTTGGCGCGCGTTGCATCCTGATGTCGCCCGTCTCGTTCCTGCAAAAACCCTCACGGTGGCTCGAAGCGATTTCTCGTTACCGCGCGACGACGAGTGGTGGTCCAAACTTCGCTTACGACATGTGCGTGCAAAAGATCGATCCCGCGCGGCGTGCGGAACTCGATCTGAGCAGTTGGAGTGTGGCTTTCAATGGTTCTGAGCCGGTGCGCGCGGAAACGCTGAAGCAGTTTGCGAACGCGTTTGCGTCTAGCGGCTTTCGACCGGAAGCTTTCTTCCCGTGCTACGGGTTGGCAGAAGCGACGTTGTTTGTTTCCGGCAATCCCGTAGTTAGACCAGCCGTGATCAAGACGTTTGCAACCGAGTCGCTGGCTCAACATCGCGTCGAAGAGCGGGCGGCGGATGTTGGCGCACAGGAACTCGTGAGTTGCGGCGCCACTTTCCACGGTCAGAAAACACTCATCGTTAACCCCGAAACTTTAAGTCAATGCGCGCCTGATGAAGTCGGCGAGATCTGGATCGCGGGCGAGAGCGTGGCGCAAGGATATTGGAAGCGTCCGGAAGAGACGCAGCACGTGTTTCGCGCGCGGCTTTTGGGCGTGCCGTGCGAAACGTTCCTGCGCACGGGGGATCTCGGGTTTTTGCATCACGGTGAGTTGTTTGTTACCGGACGACTCAAGGATCTCATCATCATTCGCGGCCGCAATCTTTATCCACAGGATATCGAGCAGACGGTCATTGAGTGTCACGCGGATTTGCGACGCGGCGGCGGCGTAGCTTTCTCCGTTGAGGTTGAAGGTGAAGAGCGTCTGGTGATCGTGCAGGAACTCGAGCGCCACGCGTCTTCAGATCTCGATGCGTTGGTCCAACGCGTGCGGCAAGCCGTAACGGAGGAACATGAGGTCCAACCGGTGGCGATTGCTTTAGTTCGCGCGGGCAGTGTGCCGAAGACTTCGAGCGGCAAACTGCAACACCGTGCGTGTCGCGAGATGTTTTTGGCCGGGAGTTTTGAAACTCTGGCGGAGTGGCGCGAGGACACGACGCAGCCGAGTGAAACACTCCTGGCCAATCCCGCTTTTGAGCCGGAGAACGAAGCAGACATCAAGGAGTTTCTGCGGTCTCTCTTTGCGACGCGGTTGGGAACTGCCGCCGCGGAAGTCGACGTTGACGAACCTTTGGCCCGCTACGCGCTCGATTCGTTGCAGGCGATCGAGTTGATGCACGCGGTTGAAGTCAGCCTCGGCATAGTGTTGCCGATGACGAGCTTTATGCAAAGCCCGAGCATCGCTGAACTGGCACGGCAGGCGATGGAATTTCTCGCGGCGAAGCGGCTCAGCGAAAACGAAGCACGCGCAAACGACAGCGCTTCAATCCTGCCGAATACGTTAACGACGCATGCGCCCTCATACGGCCAGCAGGCGCTCTGGTTAGTCTCACGCCTCGCGCCCGAGAGCGCTGCGTACAACGTCGCTTCAGCCGTGCGGATTCTCAGTGAGGCCGATCCGGATGCGATGCGGCGCGCGTTGCAAAAACTGATCGAGCGTCATGCTTCGCTGCGCACCACGTTCAACTCTATTGAGGGAACACCGGTCGCCGTTGTTTATGAAGAAGTCGAAGTCAGTTTCGATTTCGAAGACGCCTCTTCGTGGGACGAAGCTTTATTGAAGAAGCGACTCGTCGATCTGACGCTGCGGCCGTTCAACCTCGAAACTGGACCACTGTTTCGCGTGCACCTCTTCAAGCGTTCCGAGCAGGAGTTTGTGTTGCTGTGGGTCGCGCACCACATCGTGGTTGACTTCTGGTCCCTCGTGATTCTGGTGCACGAGCTCGGCGAGCTCTACGAAGCGGAGCAACACGGCCGCGCTGCGAGTCTCGCCGCGGTTTCAGAGACGTACTCCGGTTATGTGAACTGGCAAGCGGAAATGCTCGAAGGTCCTGCAGGTCAGTGGCTCAGGAGCTATTGGGAGAAGCAACTCGGCGGCACGCTGCCGGTGCTGAATCTGCCGTCTGATCATCCACGACCCGCGGTCCAGAGTTACCGCGGCAGTTCGCACGACTTCGCGCTCGACGTCGGACTGACGCGACAACTCAAGACGTTGGGCAAGAATCACGATGCCACGCTTTACATGACCTTGCTCGCCGCGTTTCAGGTGCTGCTGCATCGCTACACGGGCCAGGACGACATCTTGGTCGGCTCGCCCGCGGCAGCGAGAAGCCGCGCGGCCTTTTCGAATGTCGTCGGCTACTTCGTTAATCCGATCGTGCTGCGTGCGGATCTTTCAGGCAATCCGAGCTTCACGGATTTTCTGAGTAGTGTTCGTCGCACCGTGCTCGATGCCTTCGCTCATCAGGACTATCCGTTCGCGCTGCTGGTGAAACAACTGCAGCCCGAGCGCGACCTCAGCCGGCCGCCGTTGTTCCAGGCGAGCTTCGTTTTGCAGCAAGCCCAGTTGCTGAAAGAGCAGGGGCTGACGGCGTTCGCGTTGGGCCAGGGTGGCGCGCCGCTACGTTTAGGCGAACTCGTGCTCGAGACGATGGCGTTAGAGCAGCGCGTGACGCAGTTTGATGTGGCGCTCGTGATGGCTGAGATCGGCGGCGAGCTGCGGGCGTGTCTGGAATACAACACCGACATCCTCGACGAGACAACGATCGCGCAGATGGTCCAGCAGTTCCGCGTGTTGCTGGAAGGCATCGTCGCTGACTCGTCGCAAAGTGTTTCGTCGCTGCCGTTGCTTTCCGATGAAGATCGGCGCCAAGTGTTGTTAGAGTGGAATGAGAGCGGCCGGGATTTTGCGCAAGCGCCGTGTCTGCATCAGATCTTCGAAGAGCAGGTCGAGCAAACGCCGCAAGCTACCGCTGTTACGTTCGAAGGCCAAAGCCTCACGTATGTCGATCTCAATCGCCGCGCCAACCAACTCGCGCATCGTTTGATAAAACTCGGCGTGGGACCGGAAGTGCCGGTGGCGATCTGCATGGAACGTTCGCTGGACTTGCCCATCGCTTTGTTAGCGGTGCTCAAAGCCGGTGGCGCTTACGTTCCGCTTGAGCCTTCTTATCCACGCGAACGCCTGAACTTTATTATCGAAGAAGCACGAGCGCCGGTTGTGTTGACGCAACGAGCGATCGCGGAAGAGCAGTCCTTCGCGAACGTGCACGCGATCAGCCTCGACAGCGATACCGATGTTTGGGCAACTGAAAGCACGGAAAACCCACGCACCGACGTAACTGACGAAAATCTCTGTTACGTCATCTACACCTCCGGTTCCACCGGTCAGCCTAAAGGCGCGATGCTGCACCATCGCGGCGTGCGCAATCGTCTGCTTTGGGGCATCACCGACTACAAGCTTGGCGGTGGCGACGTCGTGCTACACAAAACGCCGCTCACTTTCGACGTCTCTGTCTGGGAACTCTTCGCCCCGTTGTTAAGCGGAGCGCGTCTGCTCATCGCGAGGCCCGGTGGACATCAGGACACTGCATACCAACTCGAGTTGATGACGCGCGAGCGCGTGACGCACGTGGATTACGTGCCGACGATGCTCGAAGTGTTGCTCGAAGCGGAAGGACTGGAGCGCTGCGACAACCTGAAGATTGTCACGGCTGCAGGCGAAGCACTCACGCGCGAGTTGCGCGACCGCTTCTATTCACAGACAAACGCAAAGCTCTACAACCTTTACGGCCCAACCGAAGCATCTCTCGCTGTGACCTATTGGGTCTGTGAGCCGGATGGCGCAGAACGTGTGATTCCCATCGGCCGTCCAATGAGCAACGTGAAGATCTACATCCTGGATAGACAGCTACAGCCGGTTCCGATCGGTGTTGCTGGTGAGTTGCACATCGGCGGCGTAGCGCCGGGCCGCGGCTATCTGAAGCGACCTGATCTCACGGCGGACAAATTCATTCCCGACGCATTCAGCGAGCATGGCGGCGAGCGCCTTTACAAAACAGGTGACCTCGCACGTTATCGCTCAGACGGTGCGATTGAGTTTCTCGGGCGTCTCGATCATCAGGTGAAGATCCGGGGCATGCGCATGGAGCTCGGCGAAGTCGAAGCCGCTCTTTGCCAACACCCGGCGGTAAGAGAAGCGGTGATCCTGGCGCACGAAATCACGGCCGGAAACAAATCGCTCGTGGCGTATGTGGTGAGCAAACAGGAACCGCTGCCCACGAGCGACGAGCTGCGCAACTATCTGCGGCAAAGACTGCCCGAGTACATGGTGCCGGCAGCACTCGTCGTCATGAACGAACTGCCGCTGACGCCGAACGGCAAGATCGATCGCAGCGCGCTAACTCAACTGGTCTCGCTCTCGACCTTATTCGAAGTGTCTTACACCGCGCCGACCGATCAGGTCGAAGAGATGCTGGCGGAAATTTGGGCGGCTGTGCTCGGCGTCGAGCGTGTCGGTATCCACGACAACTTCTTCGAACTCGGCGGGCATTCACTTCTCGCTGCGCAAGCAATGTCGCGCGTGCAAAAAGCCTTCAAGACGGATGTTCCGCTGCGTCTGCTCTTCGAGTTTCCCACCGTCGCCGGCTTCGCCGCGCAGATGGCCGCGATTCGCAAAGACGATCTCGTTGCTTTGCCGCCCTTCGAGATCGTCTCGAGAGAAAATGATTTACCACTGTCATTCGCGCAGCAGCGACTCTGGTTTCTCGATCAGCTCGAACCCGGCTACCCCGCTTACAACATGCCCGGCGCGGTGCGCATCAACGGCCTGTTGGACCAGGCGGTGCTCGAACAGAGTTTGAGCGAAATAGTGCGACGCCACGAAACACTCCGCACGAGTTTTCCTTTCAAAGACGGCGCACCGGTTCAAGCGATCGCTCCTGCGGCGCCGCTGAACCTGCAAGCAATAGATCTGCGCGAGTCACCACATCGCGACGCCGAGTTGCATGAAATCCTCACGCGCGAAGCCCACCAGGCATTCGATCTCGCACATGGTCCATTGTTGCGTCTGAAGCTCGTGCGCCTCGCTGAGAGCGAACACGTCCTGCTCGTGACGATGCACCACATCGTCTCCGACGGCTGGTCGCTCGATCTCTTCCTGCGCGAACTGACGACGCTGTACGAGGCTTACGCCGAGAACAGGGAATCGCCGTTGCCGGAACCGCAGATCCAATACGCGGATTTCGCGAGTTGGCAGCGCGACTGGTTGCGCGACGAAAAGCTCGACTCACTGCTCGCTTATTGGGCCAATCAGCTAAACGGAGCGCCTCCGGTTTTGGAGTTGCCGGCGGATCACCCGCGCCCCGCCGTGCCCGGTTACAGCGGCGCGCGTGAATCGCTGGCGATTCCTCAAACACTGACCGACGAGCTCAAGCGGCTGAGTCGCGAGGAAGGCGTGACGCTGTTCATGTTGTTTGCGGCGGCCTTCAAGGTGCTGCTGTATCGCTACTCCGGACAGATGGACATCGTCATCGGCACTGCGAGCGCGAACCGCAACCAGGCCGAGATCGAAGAGCTAATTGGCTTCTTCGTCAACACACTCGTGCTACGCACCGACCTTTCCGAGACGCGCACGTTTCGCGCGCTGCTCGCCAAAGTCAGAGAGACGGTCATCGACGCTTTCACGCATCAGGAGCTGCCGTTTGAAAAGCTCGTTGAGGTGCTACAGCCCGAGCGCGACGTCAGTCGCACTCCCTTGTTTCAGGTGATGCTGGTCCAACAGAAAGAGTTGACGCCGGAACTCGAATCTGGCGGTGTCTGCTTCCGGCCTGTCGAACTGGACACGATGACGACGAAGTTTGATCTCACCTTGAACTTCGCGGAAGCGAACCAGGGACTGCTGCTCACGCTCGAGTACAGCACCGATCTCTTCGAGGCCGCGACGATCAAGCGCATGCTCGCGCATCTGCAAACGTTGCTCGCGGGCGCTGCGACAAGTCCTGGTGCGCAGATCTCCGAGCTGCCCTTGTTGAGCGCGGCTGAGCGTGACGAGGTTCTCATCCAGTTCAACGATAACGCACGAGACTCTGTGCCCGCGCTCAGTCTGCACGAGCTTTTCGAAACGCACGCGGCGCAAACGCCCGATGCACTCGCGCTCGTTCTCGGCGACGAGAAACTTTCCTACGCGCAATTAAACCAACGCGCGAATCGGCTCGCGCGCTATTTGCGAGAGCTGGGCGTGGGACCGGAAGTCCTCGTCGGCATTTGTCTCGAACGCAGTATCGACACGATCGTGTCAGTGCTCGCAGTGCTCAAAGCGGGTGGCGCATACGTGCCGCTCGATCCCGCGTATCCGCAGGACCGCATCGCGTTCATGCTCGCCGATTCGCAGCCGGCCGTGCTGCTCACAACCCAATCGATCGAGCAGACGTTGCCGCAAAACAATGCGCGTGTTGTTCGCTTGGATATCGATGCGCCCCGCTTTGCCGAACTCTCCGGTGAGAATGTCGCGAGCGGAATCAGCGCAGACAATCCCGCGTATGTCATCTACACGTCCGGCTCGACGGGACAGCCGAAAGGCGTCGTCGTCACTCATCGCGGTATCGGCAATGTTCACGAAGAACAGCTACGCGCGTTTGGCCATGGACCAACCGATCGCATGCTTCAGTTTTCTTCGTTGAATTTCGACGCGTCGGTTTTCGAGCTGGTGCTGGCGCTGGCGACTGGAGCGGCGCTTGTGATGGCCACGAAGGAAGAGCTGTTGCCGGGTCCGCCGTTGGAGAAACTCTTACGCGAACAGTCGATCACGAACACGCTCCTGCCGCCGTCCGCGATGGCGTTGACCTCAATGGACGATCTGCCGGCGTTGCGCACTCTCATGGCTGGTGGCGAGGCGGTTTCCGCGGAGCTAGTCGAACGTGTGGGCAAAGGGCGCGAGTTCTTCAACGCCTATGGACCAACTGAAACGACGATCTGGTCGAGTGTCAGCCGCTGCCATGCGGGCGAGGGCAGACCGACGATCGGCAGATCGCTTGGCAACATGCAGATGTTCGCGCTCGATGAGAAGTTGGAACCGGTGCCCGTCGGCGTGGCCGGTGAGCTCTACATCGGCGGTGTTCAACTCGCGCGCGGCTATCTGAACCGGCCGGAGTTGACGGCTACGCGCTTCGTTCCTCATCCGTTTACGCCTACACCCGGAGCGCGTTTGTATCGTACCGGCGACCTCGGCCGCTATCGCGCCGACGGCAATATCGAGTATCTGGGCCGCATGGACCATCAGGTAAAGATTCGCGGCTTCCGCATCGAGCTGGGCGAGATCGAAGCCGCATTGCGCGAGCAGTCGATAGTGCGAGATGTGGTGGTGCTGGTGCGCGAGGACACGCGCGACGATAAGCGCATCGTCGCTTACGTCGTGCTGAGCGAACAGTGTGAATCGCCCGCCGACGAGTTGCGCCGCGCCACACAAAAGAAGCTGCCGAGCTTCATGATCCCCTCTGCTTTCGTCGTGCTCGAAGCGCTGCCTTTAACTCCGAACGGCAAGATCGATCGCAAAGCGCTGCCCGCTCCGGATCATTCACGACCGGAAATCGAAAAAGCTTTCGTTGCGCCGCGCACTCCGATCGAAGAAATGATCGCCGGCATCTGGTCTCAAGTTCTGAATCTGGAAAAGGTCGGTGTACACGACAACTTCTTCAGTCTCGGCGGCCATTCGCTGCTGGCTACTCAGGTCGCGCAGCGTGTGCGACAGACATTCAACGTTGAGTTGCCGTTGCGGCTCTTCTTCGAAACACCCACCGTCGACGCGTTGGCCGCTTACGTCGTGAGCAGCCAGGTGGAAGAGGCTGACGACGCGACGCTGAGTGAAGCGCTCGCGGAGCTCTCGCAGCTTTCGGCGGAAGAGCTGGAAACGATGCTGGCCGCGTCTCCCGAATAGGAAGCCTCTCATGAGCAAGCTTACTGAACAGATCGCGGATCTCACACCTCAACAACGTGACTTGCTGGTCCTGCTGCTGGGTCGAAAGAAACGAGAGGAAGCCGCGCGCTCGCGGATCGCGCCCGTGAGCCGGAGCTCCAACACCTTTCCGCTTTCGTTTGCGCAACAGCGTCTCTGGTTTCTCAACCAGCTTCAGCAGGATTCGGCTGTTTACAACGTGGCCGGAGGCGTGCGCATGGAGGGTCCGCTCTCCGTGGTCGCACTGGAGCGCGCGTTGAATGAAGTCGTGCTGCGGCACGAAGCACTTCGGACGACCATTCGGCAGATTGACGGTGAGCCGGTGCAAGTCGTCAGCAGCCCGCACGTTTTTCACTTAACGAAGTTTGATCTGCGGAACGTGCCGCAGGCGCAGCGCGAAACGGAAGCGCAGTTGTTACTCACGATCGAAGCGCGCAAGGCCTTCAACGTCGAAGGTGGACCACTGTTTCGGGCCACGTTGTTGCTGCTCTCGGCGGAAGAGCACATCCTGCTATTGACGCTGCATCACATTATTTCCGACGGCTGGTCCATCGGGATTCTCGTGCGTGAGTTGATGGAGCTTTATGAAGCTTTCGTACACGGTAGATCGTCGCGGTTGGCTGAGCTTCCGGTCCAGTATGTCGACTTCGCGGCGTGGCATCGTGAGTGGCTGCAGGGAGAAGTGCTCGAGAAAGCGGTTTCGTACTGGAAAGAAAAACTCGCTGGCGCGCCATCGCTGTTGGAACTGCCGACAGATCGCCCGCGTTCACCGAGCCAGGGTTTTTCCGGCGCAAGACAGGCGATCGTAATCACGCCGGAGTTGACCGCGTCGCTGAGAGGGCTTGGCGAGGAACAGAACGCGACGCTTTTCATGGTCCTGCTCGCGGCGTTCAAAGTGCTGCTGTTCAGGAACGCGCGACAGGAAGATATCGTTGTCGGTGTGCCCATCGCGGGGCGCAATAATCCCGAGCTCGAAAACGTGATCGGGCTGTTCATAAACATGCTGGCGATGCGCACGGACCTTTCCGGAAACCCGACGTTCCGCGAGCTGTTGGGTCGAGTGCACGAAACGGCTGTCGATGCTTACGAGCATCAGGACCTGCCGTTTGAGAAGCTCGTTGAAGTCGTGCAGCCTGAGCGGGACACCAGCTACTCGCCGATCTTTCAGGTGATGTTTCACCTCGGTAACCTCGGGATTCCGTCTTTCAATCTGCCCGGGTTGACGCTGACGCCGCTCGATACCGACACGGGCACGAGCAAGTTTGATCTGACGCTCGATCTCGCGGAGTCGGCGGGTGGTCTTAAAGGTTCGTTTGACTACAGCACCGAGTTGTTTGACCGCATCACGATTGAACGTCTGGCGGAACGTTTTCAGATTTTGTTGCAGGCGATTGTTGCCGATCCTGATGCGGCGATCGCATCGCTGCCGTTAATGAGCGCAGCGGAAGAGAAGCGAGTGGTCGTCGAATTGAACGAGGCTGCTGAGGTTTTTCCGCAAGCGGCTTGTTTGCATCAGATCTTCGAAGAGCAGGTCGAGCAAACGCCGCAAGCCACTGCCGTCACGTTCGAAGGCCAAAGCCTCACGTATTTCGATCTCAACGGCCGCGCCAACCAACTCGCGCATCGCTTGATGAAGCTCGGCGTCCGATCGGAAGTACCGGTGGCGATCTGCATGGAACGCTCACTGGATCTGCCTATTGCTTTGATGGCGGTGCTCAAAGCCGGTGGCGCTTATGTTCCGCTCGAACCTTCTTATCCACGCGAACGTCTCGCTTTCATTATCGAAGAAGCACGTGCGCCGGTTGTGTTGACGCAACGAGCGATCGCAGACGAGCAATCGTTTGCGAACGTGCACGCGATCAGCCTCGACAGCGACATCGATGTTTGGGCAAGTGAGAGCACGGAAAACCCACGCGCCGACGTAACTGACGAAAATCTCTGTTACGTCATCTACACCTCCGGTTCCACCGGTCAGCCCAAGGGCGCGATGCTGCATCATCGGGGTGTGCGCAATCGTCTGCTGTGGGGCATCACTGACTACAAACTCGGCAGCGGCGACGTTGTGCTGCACAAGACGCCGCTCACTTTCGACGTCTCTGTGTGGGAACTCTTCGCACCGTTGTTAAGTGGAGCGCGTCTGCTCATCGCCAAACCTGGCGGACATCAGGACACTGCTTACCAACTCGAGTTGATGGCGCGCGAGCGCGTGACGCACGTGGATTACGTGCCCACGATGCTCGAAGTGCTGCTCGAAGCTGAAGGACTGGAACGTTGCGACAACCTCAAGATCGTCACGGCTGCGGGTGAAGCACTCACGCGCGAGCTGCGCGACCGCTTCTACTCACAAACAAACGCAAAGCTCTACAACCTCTACGGTCCCACCGAAGCGTCGCTCGCGGTCACGTATTGGGTCTGTGAGCCGGATGGCGAAGAACGTGTGATTCCCATCGGCCGTCCAATGAGCAACGTGAAGATCTACATTCTTGATAAACAGCTACAGCCGGTTCCGATCGGTGTGGCCGGTGAGTTGCACATCGGCGGCGTAGCGCCGGGACGCGGTTATCTGAAGCGACCTGATCTCACGGCAGACAAGTTCATTCCTGACGCGTTCGGTGAACAAGGAGAGCGACTGTACAAAACAGGCGACCTCGCACGTTATCGCTCGGACGGCGCGATCGAGTTTCTCGGGCGTCTCGATCATCAGGTGAAGATCCGCGGCATGCGCATGGAACTCGGCGAAGTGGAAGCCGCTTTGTGCCAGCACCCGGCGGTAAGAGAAGCGGTGATCTTAGCGCACGAAATCACGGCGGGAAACAAATCGTTGGTGGCGTATGTCGTGAGCAAGCAGGAGCCGCTGCCCACGAGCGACGAGCTGCGCAATTTCCTGCGGCAACGATTGCCCGAGTACATGGTGCCGGCCGCACTCGTCGTGATGAACGAACTACCGCTAACGCCGAACGGCAAGATCGATCGGCGCGCGTTGCCCAATCCCGAAGAGTTCTTCTCCGACTCCGAAGCCCCTTACATCGCCCCCGAAAGCGATCTCGAACAGACCATCGCCACTGTCTGGCAACAAGTCTTCAACATCGAACGCGTGAGCATCCACAGCAACTTCTTCGATCTCGGCGGAAACTCCCTGTTGCTCGCCAAGGTGCACAGCAAACTGCGCGCGGCGCTGAATCGCGACATACAGATCGTCGAGTTGTTCAAATACACAACGATCTACGCGCTCGCAAAATATCTGAGCGAAACCGAAGCGAAGCCCGTACTGCTCGACGCGGGCCGCGAACAAGCCGACCTCCGCAAGAAGTTGATGAAGCGACGCCGATCCGCGCCCGAACGAGCAGCGGCGGGAGTTTAGTCACATGAGTAACACACAGATCTTTGCAGAAGAGGTCGAGGGAATCGCGATCGTCGGCATGGCGGGACGTTTCCCGCGCGCGCGCAACCTCGATCAGTTCTGGCAAAACCTGCGCGACGGTGTGGAAGCGATTTCCTTCTTCACCGACGAAGAACTGCGTGCCGCGGGCGTTGATGCGACGTTGCTACGCGATCCGGCTTACGTGAAGGCCAATGGAATTCTCGAAGACGCGGAGCTCTTCGATGCGTCTTTCTTCGGCATCAATCATCGCGAAGCCGAGATGATGGATCCGCAGCATCGCATCTTTCTCGAATGCGCGTGGGAAGCACTCGAAAACGCCGGTTACAATTCCGATTCCTACCATGCGCGCATCGGCGTCTACGCCGGACACGGACTCACCAGCTATCTGTTGTCGAACCTCTATTCCAATCGCCAAAGCATTCTGGCCCTTAGCGGCGGCCAGAGTTTGCTGGGCAATGAAAAGGACTATCTATCAACGCGCGTCTCTTACAAGTTGAACCTCGATGGTCCAAGTCTCAGCGTGCAGACAGCGTGCTCGACTTCGTTAGTCGCCGTGCATCTCGCGTGTCAGAGTCTGCTCAACGGAGAGTGCAGCCTCGCCCTCGCCGGCGGCATCACCATCTCGATCCCGCAGAAGGTCGGATACAAGTACGAAGAGGGTGGGATCATGTCGCCCGACGGTCATTGCCGCGCGTTCGACGCCGCTGCGAAAGGCACAGCGCCCGGCAGTGGCGTGGGTATCGTCGTGCTCAAGCGCCTCGAAGACGCGCTCGCCGACGGCGATACGATCCACGCTGTTATCAAAGGCTCGGCCATCAACAACGACGGTTCGCAGAAAGCCGGCTACACCGCGCCCAGCATTGAAGGTCAGGCCGCGGTGATCAGTGAAGCGCTGCACATGGCGGGCGTCGAACCGTCGAGTATCGGCTATGTCGAAGGTCACGGCACCGGCACCGTGCTCGGCGATCCGATCGAAGTGGCGGCGTTGACCCAAGCGTTCCGCGCCGGAACCGACGCGAATGAGTTCTGTGCGCTCGGCTCGGTGAAGACGAGCATCGGTCACGCGGACACGGCCGCAGGTGTTGCGGGATTGATCAAGACGGTGCTCGCACTCAAGCACAAACAGATTCCGCCGAGTCTTCATTTCCACGAGCCGAACCCGGGGATCGATTTCGCGAACAGTCCATTCTACGTGAATGCGAAACTTACCGAATGGACGAGCAACGGCACGCCGCGTCGAGCGGGTGTTAGTTCGTTCGGCATCGGCGGCACGAATGCGCATGTGATCGTCGAAGAAGCGCCGCACGTTGCGTCTGTTGGAACAGAAAGACCGCTGCACCTAATTGCTTTGTCAGCGAAGACCGGCAGCGCGCTGACGACGATCGCGCAAAATCTCGCCGAGTATCTGAAGCAGAATCCGCAGTTGAACATCGCCGACGTGGCCCACACGCTGCAGCGCGGCCGCAAGGCTTTCGATCATCGTCTCGCGCTTGTTTGTAGCGATCTAGATGAAGCCGCAGCGGCGCTTGAGACACAAGATGAAAGACGCGTCGTCACCGCCGTTCAGGAAACAAACGATCATCCGGTGATGTTCATGTTTCCCGGACAAGGCGCCCAACATCCCAGGATGGGGGCAGAGCTGTATGAAGTCGAAGAGACGTTCAGAGAGCAGATGGACCTCTGCTCAGATTTGCTTCACCCCCACCTGGGATGCGACCTGCGCGCGCTGCTCTATCCGTCGCAGGACCAGACGGAGGAAGCCGCGGAACAACTGAAGCAGACCATCTTCACGCAGCCCGCCCTCTTCGTCGTCGAGTATGCGCTCGCGAAACTTTGGCTGAGCTGGGGCGTGCGTCCGCGCGCGATGATCGGACACAGCATCGGTGAGTACGTTGCTGCGTGTCTCGCGGGAGTCATGTCGCTGGAAGACGCGCTGACACTCGTGGCCGCACGCGGGCGTTTGATGCAGAGTCTTCCGGGTGGCGCGATGACGAGCGTCACGTTGCCGGAAGCGGAACTCGCTTCGCTGCTCGACAACCGCTTATCAATCGCGGCGGTGAATGGCCCATCATTCTGCGTCATCTCGGGTGAGACTGACGCGATCGAAGAGCAGGAAAAGTTGCTCAGCGAGCGTGGACACCTTTGCCGCCGTCTGCACACTTCGCACGCGTTTCATTCCGTGATGATGGATTCGATTCTGGAGCCGTTCGTGGAGTTAGTGAAGACGATCAAATTGAGTGCGCCACAGTTGCCTTACATCTCGAATGTGACGGGCACGTGGATCACCGCGACGGAAGCGACCGACCCGCACTATTGGGCCAGGCACCTGCGCGAAACAGTTCGGTTCGATGCCGGCGCGCGGGAGTTGTTGAAGAGTCAGAACGCGATGTTGCTGGAAGTCGGACCAGGACGGACGTTAACAAAGCTCACGCAAAGCCATGTAGCGAAGGACGCTGTCCTTTACTCGCTTCCGGGCCCGCAAGAGAAAAAATCAGAGCTGCGCACGATGCTCGATGCTGTTGGCGCTTTGTGGCTCGCCGGACGGCAAATCGACTGGGCCGGATTTTCTGCCGGACGAAGACAGCGCCGCATACCGCTGCCGACTTATCCTTTCGAACGAAAGCGTTACTGGATCGAACCGAATTCGGCTGACGTCAGCGTCGCGCCGTATCAATCGCGTTTACAGAAACGAGCGGATATTTCTGAGTGGTTCTACGCGCCGCTGTGGAAACAATCACCAACTCCGTCTGCTGTTTTGGGAAATGATGAAACCTCACGCTGGCTCGTGTTCCTCGACGGCACCGGACTCGGCACACAGATCGTCGAGCGTTTGAAGCGAGCGAATCACGACGTATTCACGGTGCAAGCGGACGAGCAGTTTGCAAAATTGAGTGAGACAACGTTCACGATCAACCCGCGGCGTGCGGAAGATTATCAGCTCTTATTGAAGGAACTCGCAGCAGCGAAGCAAAGCCCGACGCGCATCGTTCATCTTTGGAGCGTGACAGCCGAAGGCGAGTTTCGCGCGGCGTTCGAGACTGACGAACGCTCGCTGGACCAGGGTTTCTACAGCCTGCTGTTTCTGGCGCAAGCTCTCGGCGGCCAGATTTCATCTACGCCGGTCCATATCGACGTTCTTTCCTCAAACATGCAGAGCATCGCCGGCGAGAAAGAGTTGTGTCCCGAGAAGGCGGCGCTGCTTGGACCATGCAAAGTGATCCCACAGGAATACCCGAACATAACCATCCGCAGCATCGACATTGTTCTGCCCGAAGCCGAAAGCGCATCAGCGAAGAGACTTGTGGATCAACTGACCGCGGAGATTGCGCGGCCAATGACTGAGACAGTCGCTTACCGCAACGACGCGCGTTGGGTGCAGTTTCTTGAGCCGCTGAAACTTGAAGAGTCGGTCGGAGCTCCGGCGCAGTTGCGTTACGGCGGCGTGTATCTGATCACGGGCGGCTTGGGTGGTATCGCGCTTGAGCTCGCAGAGTATCTGGCGAAAACAGTGAAAGCGAAACTGGTCCTGCTCGGTCGCTCCGAAATGCCGCCGCGAGTCGAGTGGGAACAGTGGCTCGCGACACACGACACCGAAGATCCCATCAGCCGCCGGATCGCAAAGTTGCAGGCGGTCGAACAGCACGGCGGCGAGGCGCTCGTGCTGCGTGGCGACGTTACCGATCGCAAGCGAATGCGCGAAGTCGTAGCCGAGATCTTCCAGCGCTTCGGTGAGCTGAACGGCGTGGTCCATGCAGCCGGTGTTGAAGCGGGCGGGCTGATCCAACTCAGAACTGCGCAGCAAGCGGCCGGCGTACTCGCACCGAAAGTGCAGGGACTTCGTGCTCTCGAATTCGCGCTCAAGGATGTTGACCTCGACTTCTTTATCCTCTGCTCTTCGCTCAGCTCCGTGCTTGGCAGTGTGGGCCAGGTGGATTACTGCGCCGCAAACTTCTTCCTCGACTCGTTCGCCCATTACGACAGTCTCAAAACGGGCAGACATACCGTGTCAGTCAATTGGGACGCGTGGCAGGAGATCGGGCTGGCAACTAAGAAGGCGACTTGGCTCAAAGCCAAAGAGGAGATTCCGCATCACCGCGAGATCGATCATCCTTTACTCGGTGAGTGCATCGACGAGAGCGCCGAGCGCAAAGAGTATCTGACGAAATACAGCGTCGCTGATTTCTGGACTCTCGACGAGCACCGGATTGCGGGACACGCGCTGCTGCCCGGCACCGCTTACCTCGAAATCGCGCGCGCAGCATTTGAAGAACACACGCAGAGCGATGTCCTTGAGCTCAGTGATTTCTACTTCCTGAACATCTTTCGTCTCGGCGACAGCGAGGTGAAAGAGGCGCACACGCTGCTCGAGAAAAACGGCAACGGGTTTCGCTTCGTCGTCAGGAGCAAAGCCAATCCCACGGACGACGTTTGGCAGGACCATGTGGTCGGCAAGATAACGAAAGCCGCGCCGCAAACAACTCGCAGCCACGATTTAAAAGCGATTCTTGAAAGGTGCGCCAACGAAGTGAGCCTTGGCGAAGACGGCGGCATTTCGAACGATCTCGGCCCGCGTTGGCATTCGTTGAAGTCGTTGCATCTGGGCACGGATGAGTTGCTGGCAGGCATCGAGTTGCGCGAAGAATTTCAGAACGACCTCGAACAATTCAAATTGCATCCCGCGATCATCGACATCGTGACCGGCGTCGCCAAGCAGCACTTGTCAGACGGCGGTTCGTATCTGCCGCTGTCGTACAAAAAGGTGAGCGTGCATGCTCCGCTACCGCGCCGGATCTACAGTCACGCGAAAGCCGGCGCCGGCAATCGGCAGCGTAAAGACGTGCTGACGTTCGACGTAGTGATCATGGATGAAGCGGGCAGAGAACTGGTCAGCATCGAACAATTCTCCGCCCGCCAAATTGCCGACTCCGCCGCCACGATCGCGGAGATGACTCAGCACGATCAAAACGGCAACCAGAAGAGCTCTGCTCCGGTGTTGACAGAAGCGGGTCGCCAGAAGTCGGTGGGCCATGACCTGGACCAGCCGCGTTTTTCAGATGGGATCACACCTTCTGAAGGCGTGGAGGCGTTTGGACGTATCTTGTCAAGCAATCTATGGACACCGCAGATAGTTGTCTCCGCGATCGACATCCACGCCGCCATCGAACACGCGCGGGAGATGATGAACGCCGACGTCGGGCGGCAGGCCGAAACTCTGAAACCACTCGCGCCGAAAACGATGCATCCGCGTCCGGAAATGGAGACGCCTTACGTCGAGCCGCGAAACGAGCGCGAACAGATGCTCGCCGAAATCTGGCAGACGTTTCTCGGCATCGAGCAGATCGGCATTCACGATAACTTCTTCGAGCTGGGCGGTGATTCCGTCGTTGCCATTCACTTCATCGCGCGCGTCAACGAGGCGGGACTACAGTTGAGTCCGCAACAACTCTTCAATAACCCCACGATTGCAGCGTTGGCGGCGGTCGCCGATGAGCTGCGCGAGGACGAGTCAGGCGACGCCACGCCCTCCGCCTTCGAGATGGTGTCGCTGGACGATTGGCAAGCCAGCGTGATCGCGGCCTCGTCGCATTGAGCAACTCACAGTTTTCGTTTTCACAAACATGCAACTGCTTCCAAACCAGCGGGAATTCCTGGCCGCTGACGCTCTCACTTCGAACCACGACACTCAAGCGGTCTTGCTGACTGCGCCAGCGGGTTTCGATCTGTCTGCGGCGATCGAAGCGCTCTATCAACGTCACGACGCGCTGCGTCTGCGCTTCACGTTTGCTGACGGTCTGTGGCAAGCCGAAGAGGCGCCGCTCACCGCCGCGATGATCTCCGAGAGTTGTGTGTGCGAGACGCTGCCGGAAGATCCGAGGTTGCAGAGCAGCTTGATTGGTGAGCGGTGTGCGCATTACCTGCGTAGTTTGAATATTACCGACGGACCAGTGTTCCGGGCCGTGCATTTTCAAAGCCGCGCCGAGCAGCCGGGGCGTCTCTTTCTTGTGGCCGACCATCTCGTGGTGGACGACGTTTCGTGGCGCGTGTTGTTGCGTGACCTCGACGCCGCTTATCGCCAGACGTCTTCCGGTGGTCCCGCTCGAACTTCCAAAAACTCAACTTATCAAGAGTGGTCAGAAGCGTTGACGGCCTATGCGACGTCTGAGGCTCTGCAACGTGAACGCGACTACTGGCACGACAATAGTGCGAAGAAGGTCGAACCGTGGCCTGTACCGCCACTCTCAAAAGACGCAGCGTGTTATGCCAGCGTCCGCAGCGTGCCTTTGCAACTGAGTGTCGCTGACACGACGGCGCTCTTAAAAGACTGCACCACGACTTATCACACCAACGTCACTGAGCTGTTGCTTTCCGCAATCTGCGTTGCCCTGCGCGAGTGGTCGGGTCAGACCAGCGTGCGCATGACGCTCGAAGAAGATGGTCGAGAAGATCTATTCGCGAGCGTAGACGTAAGCGAGACCGTTGGCTGTTTCACGACGCGCTATCCGCTCGTGCTCGACAACGAAGCTCCGGAGCTTTCGGCCGTAATCAAGAGTGTCAAGGAGCAATATCGCGCCGTGCCGTATCACGGGATTGGTTACGGATTGCTGCGCGATCTAGCAGGTGACGAAGTGCTCGCCGATGCTGATCCGTCGTTTCTCCTGTTCAGATACCAGGGCGAACTCCATCAGGTGATGCATTCAGTCGATCCTCATCGTCTGCGCAGTCATGCGTTAACTCTAAGCGGCGCAGTCGCCGCCGGAGCGCTGCGGTTCAAGTTGGAGTACAGCGAGAGACAGTACAGCCAGGAGACGATGCAGTCGCTGGTGGGCCACCTCGAGGAAGCATTGCAGGCGTTGATCGCACATGCACGCGAGCCGGAAGCCGGTTATTACACCCCGAGTGATTTTCCGCTCGCGAGGATCGATCAATCGACGCTTGATGAATGGCAAACGACCTACGCGATCGATCAGTTGTATCCCGCGACGGCGATGCAGAAGGGAATGCTCTTTCACAGCCTGCTGGACCAGGCGGCGTATGTGACGCAGCTTTACTCGACGATCGCAGGCGATGTGCAGTTACCGCTGTTGCGACAGGCGTGGCAAACGGTCGTCGATCGCCATGCGATGTTGCGCACGATATTTGTCGGAGCGGGCGAAGCGCAGCATCAGTTGGTGTTGAAGCACGCGTCGTTGTGGTGGCAAGAGGAAGATCTCCGCGGGTTGTCTGGTGGGGAGCAAAACGCACGCTTCGAAGAGTACCGGCAAAAAGATCGCGCCCGAGGGTTCTCGCCGCTCGAGGCGCCGTTGATGAGGCTCAGTTTGTTTCGCCTGAATGAGGAACAATATCGGCTGTTGTGGAGCCATCATCACAGTCTGATTGACGGGTGGGCCATCCGGCTGGTCTTCGGCGAAGTGATGCAGGTATTTGCGGCGCTGAGTGCGGGGCTCAAGCCGGTGCTGCCGCCCGTGGCCGAGTACGCGCGCTACGTCGAATGGTTGCTGAAGCAGGACCAGGAGCAGGCGTCGCGGTATTGGCAAACGTATCTCGCGGACGTTGAAGGCGTGACGCGGTTGCCGTATGACGCGCCCGGACGCGAGCGAGAGCGTATCCACGAGACGACGGAAGTGAGTTTGAGCGCCGGCCACATGGCCCAGTTGCAGGCGTTGGCGAAACGTCATCACACCACCGTCAATACGTTATTGCAGTGGGCGTGGGGCCTTGTGCTGAAGAGCTATGCCGGCGAGCAGCAGGTGGTGTTCGGCGCGGTGTTATCGGGTCGCTTCGCTGAAGTGGCGGAAGTCGAGCGAATGGTCGGGCTGACGATTAACAGTATCCCCGTGGTCGTGAGCTTCGCGGGAAACGAATCGCTCGCCGAGCCGATCAGGCGTTTGCATTCAGGTTTCCAGCAGAGCCAGAAGTATGCGTATCTGCCGTTGACCGAGATACAGAAGCAGAGCCGGTTGAATTTCGCGACGCCGCTGTTCGAGAGTCTGCTGGTGTTCGAGAACTTCGCACGCGATTTGACGAACGCGGTGGCCGATGGCGCGGCGTCGATCAAGATCGGCGAGTTTGGGGCGCACCTGGAAGACACGTACCCGCTGGTGCTGTCGATGTTTCAGGGCGAGTCGCTGCAAGTGACGAGCAGGTATTTCGGCGATCTGCTTGCGGCTGCGACCGTCCGGAGAATGTTGGACCAGTTCGTTTTCGTGTTGCAGCAGTTGCCGCAGTGCCAGACGGTGATGCAGATCAAGTTGTTGCCGGGTGAAGCCGAGCGGCAGCAGTTGCGCGAGTGGAATGACACCGAACGAGAGTACGGGCGGGATCGAAGTATCGCCGCGGTGTTCGAAGAGCAGGTGCGCGAGCGGCCTGAAGCGATGGCGGTGGTTTTCGGCGAGCAAGGTCTTACTTATGCGGAGTTGAACCAGCGCGCCAATCAACTGGGCCACTACCTGCGCGAACTCGGAGTCGGACCGGAAGTCTGCGTTGGCCTGTGCGTCGAGCGATCGTTGGAAATGATTGTCGGCATGCTCGGGATCCTGAAAGCGGGTGGCGCGTACGTGCCGCTTGATCCGAGTTACCCGACGGAGCGTTTGGCCTACATGCTGCGCGACGCGGGTGTTGTCATTGTGTTGACGCAGGAGTCGCTGCTTGATGCGCTGCCGTCGCATTGGGGCCACGTCGTTAGTCTC